>NZ_SJXH01000056.1 GCF_004336635.1 Acinetobacter sp. ANC 4862 | reverse complement strand
TTTTCATAGCCTAAATGTTCAGAAAGCTCAGTATTCAGAGCGGTTTCAATCATGAACTTTTTAAATATGGCTGTCATTTGGTTTAAATCTTCAGGAGTTTTTAAACCTTTAGCTAATTCAGCTGCCATACTTTTGATTGTAGCTTCATCCATGTGAAGTACCTCTTTTTATTATCCTCAGTAGGATAAATGAAAATTAAGTACTTACACAAAATTTAGAACAGTCCCAACATTTAGGTAATAAAAAGCCCCATGGTTAGGGGCTAGTCGTATATAGATCAAGCCCATATACTGTAAGAGGCTCATCTCAAACTGAGTGTATTAGAACACAGCAACCATAAAATAACCATCTAAATCTGATTTAAACAGCCAATTGCTGTTCAATCACCGGCCATAAATTTTGATGTGATTTTTTAAACATCAGCATATGACCAATCGCTTTATAGTCATAGCTTTTAGGCTTTAACTCAATCATTTGAGTGTCTGCATTGGGGTATAAGCGTAGCAAGTCTTTTACGTTTGCAGCGGTTGCAATTTCATCATCCGATGACCAAAGCACCGTGATCGGACAATCAATTTTAGCGTGATAATCTTCAAAAACAGTTTTACCCATCGCGTTCATGACATAACCTGGTTTGCTACAAAATTGCGCCCATTGTTTAGCCACATCTTTGGGTAGGTTTTCACCCATACCAATGGCTTGGGTTGGACCATAACCTTTGGTAATACGCGCTAATGGGAAAATGACATTGAACATGACCGGCGCGAGCAGTTTGGTTTTTCCTTTTAGACCTTTCACATGTCCGGTTGAGCCGGAAACTGCAATAACTTTAGCAACTTTTTGATAATTTGGTACAATTCCTAAAAGCTGACCGCCTGCACTATGACCCAGTAAAATGACTTGCTCTGCTTGTGTCTTGCATAACAAGGTATCAATTGCCGCAGGAATATCAAACTGTCCCCAATGGATAATACTGGCCTCAAACTTACTCACAGGACCATGTAGCGAGCGACCAATACCACGGAAGTCAAAACTTAAAACATCATAACCTTGTGTGCTTAGCCATTCTGCAAAAGCTTGGTAGAAATATTGAGTAATTCCAGTGGCAGGACAAATTAAAATGGGGTGATTATTTTTACTTGAATTTTGTTTTGGGTAAAAATGTCCGCTGAGAGAATATCCATCTTTACAGCTGATTTCTAATGTTTCAAAAACACTCATATTTAGAACATGCATTGAATTTAACGTGTTACCACTGTACCCAAGTTCAAAAAAGAAACTTGCATAAATCATGACTTTAAAGTCAGAATGGCATTCTAAAAATAAGGATATAAATCAATGGATATTGGAAGTTTAAATCAGTCTGTTTCGCTGGCAATTATATTTAGCGGTGTTTTTCTTTGGGTTGGTATGCTGACTGGGGTATGGAAATATTATCAGATCCGCCATTCTGAACAGGCTCGAGCACATTATTATGTCGATATTGCCCATAGAAGCAGTTTGTTGTACGCGCCTGCCAGTTTAATTATTGCGGTATTGGCATATTTTTCAGTCTGGGCTGAGGGACTTAACTTCATCTTTGTATTGATCAATCTCTTCTTTTTTAGTTTTTCAATTTTAAGCTATGTATTGCATGGCTGGCTGAAAGATACTAATAATCAATTTAGACAACCACATCAGATGGGGCGATGGCACTTGCCAAAATGGATGCTCAGCAGTGCGATGATTTTTTTAGTCATTGGAGAATTGGGAGCGACAGCAGGGTTGTTGCTTGGAGCAATAAAGGGTTTGAAGGGATTTTGATTAAGAAGATTAACTAGATAATATTTATAATTTTTTCTTTTTTTTTAAAGATGGGTGAGAGTCACCCATCTTTTATTCTGTAGAATTGCTGTGTTTCTGCTGACGGTACTTTTGATCGACCACAGCCCAAATATAAAAGGCCACTGAAACAATAAAAGCATACATAAAGTATTCAGGTTTTAAATTGCCTTGAATTAAACCATGAATAATGAGTGTCACAAGCAGAGCAACCGTTGTACTCAAATAAGTGACCATGTTCTTATTTGCTTTTAGAGCGTTAATGAAGATTTCTTTATTGAAATGTAATGATAACATCTCCACCCCTCCTGTGGTTTTTTTGACCTAAACCTAATTGTTTTAGTCAGATTAGTTTCTATTGTTGTACTGCTTATTTAATATTGTTTCAATAGCAAATGTCATTATTTTGTAATAAAACCATGTTAGTGCATAAATTCATTTGCTGTTTTAATTCAAAATGTAAACATTAGGTAATTTTTAGTACATAAAGTGACCAGAATCTATGGTATCACTTTGCCATAAATAAGCTTTATTCAACAATAGTAGATAGAGAGATAAGCAAGCAATATTGATGCCAGTCGCATACGGTACGGCATATTGAAGGAAAAGAAACTGAGGGAAATAACGATGAATCGTTAATCGTTTTTAGTGGGCTATATACAGAAAACGGTGTCAAAAAGAGATGTAAACAATAAAACTCTATTTGGGTAAAACAGGAGGTTTTATTGATCACGCTTAAAATCATGTTTGGGTAAAACTTGATTTTAATGACTTCAGTTTTCAGTTATTTTTTAACTTTGTCGATCACAATAGCAATAATCAGCACAAGGGTAGATGGAATAAGCCATGCTAAATTTTGTGCATTTAAAGGTAAATGTTGAACGATTTCAGGCAAGTTAAACTCTGCAACTTTAAGTCCATCCAGTATGCCAAATAAAAATGCAATCGCAGTTACTGGCGCAACAACGTAAGCAGGTCTATTGAAAAACTTCCAGCAGAAGCTCAGTAGAATAACGACAATGGCTGGTGGATAAATTGCACTTAACACAGGTACAGACACTGCAATAAGTTTGGTTAAACCTAAGTTTGAAATGATGAATGAGAAGCCAACCAAAACAAAAACCAAGATTTTATAAGGAATTTTAGTCAGTTCAGAGAAGTATTCCGCACATGCACAGGTTAAACCAATGGCTGTAACCATACAGGCAAGGAAAATCATTCCAGTTAAGAACAGAGAGCCAACATCACCAAACGCATGTTGCACATATGCATGCAGGATCACTGCACCATTTGCTGCATTTGGAGCAACTTCGTGACTGCCTAAACCTAATTTGAACAGGCTTAAGTAAACGAGCGTTAAACCCACACCAGAAATCAAACTTGCGATCACTGCATATTTAGTCACCAGTTTTTTGTCAGTTACACCACGTGAATGAATCGCGTGAATAATGACAATACCAAAGACCAATGCGCCTAAAGTGTCCATGGTTAAGTAACCATTCACGAAACCTTCAGAAACAGGAGCTGTCACATAATTATCAATTGCAGGTGGAATGAATCCAGCAGGAATTGCAAACGCAGCGATACCCAACACAGCTAAAGAAACGATCTTTAAAGGTGCAAGGAAGTGACCTACAGTGTCGAGCAGTTTATTTGGGTATAAAGATACAACAGTCACCACGGCAAAATAAATTGCACTGTAAATGAGCAGGCTGCTACTTGATGTACCAAAATAAGAAGAAAAACCGATTTCATAAGAAACGGTTGCTGTACGTGGAGTTGCAAATAAAGGACCAACAGCTAAGTAACACACGATAGTTAAAATCAGACTGGCGATTTTACCTAAAGGCGAACTTAAATTTTGGATGGATCCTTCTACACGCGATAATGCCATAATGGTGATAACAGGCAGACCAACTGCAGTGATTAGAAAACCTAAAGCAGCTAACCATACATGTTCACCCGCTTGTTGAGCGACAATCGGAGGAAAGATAATATTGCCGGCACCAATGAAAAGTGCAAAGGTCATAAAACCTAAGGCAATAATATCCCTTGTACGGAGACTTGTCATAGAGGGGAGATGGATTGAACAAAAGAGGCAATTTTAGAGGATAGAAAAGCATTTTGGTACTTTATTTCCTGCAGGTTATGATTTTTATTGATATGCATATACAAATATATGAACAACTGGATAAATTTTGGTAGATTTATATTATTGATTATTTAATTAAAAATAAAAAATAAGGAAAAATATTCTTATTTTTTTTAAAATTTACCAATTGTTAAATTTTTTTGTAATGACAGTTTAAATGTATGTAAATCAGTCATTAAAACCCTAAAAAAGCACAACTCTTTTTGCTTTCTGTACTGTAATTAAACAAAAAAATAGTAAAAGGTCTATAATCATAAGCCTTATTTATGAGGATGATGCGATGAAAGCTTCCACTATTACCATTAAAACTGAGCAAGATCTCGAGAAACTGCGTATTTCGGGGCGTTTGGCTGCTCAGGTTTTAGAAATGATAGGGAAGTATGTCAAGCCGGGCGTAAGTACGGAATATCTGGATGATATTTGTAATGATTTCATTGTAAACACTTTAAAAGTGATTCCGGCCAATGTGGGCTATTATGGTTATACCAAAACCACCTGTATTTCACCCAATGAAGTGGTTTGTCACGGTATTCCATCGCCAAACACCATTTTGCAGGATGGTGACATTATCAATATTGATGTTGCGATTATTAAAGATGGTTATTTTGGCGATACCAGTCGTATGTATTACGTGGGTACGGTTAAGCCTGAAGCTAAAAAATTAGTTGAAACCACCTATGAGGCTATGGTTGCGGGGATTCATGCAGTGAAACCGGGTGCAACTTTGGGGGATATCGGTTTTGCCATTCAGTCGGTTGCACATCGTGAAGGTTATAGCATTGTGCGTGAATATTGCGGTCACGGTATTGGTCAAGTTTACCACGAACAACCGAATGTTTTGCATTATGGCCAACCGGGTCAGGGGCTTCAACTTAAAAAAGGTATGGTCTTTACCATTGAACCGATGGTCAATGCTGGTAAACCGCGTGTGAAAGAACTTAAAGATGGCTGGACAGTAGTGACAGCAGACCGTTCGTTAACTGCACAATGGGAACATATGGTTGCCGTGACGGACACCGGTTTTGAGCTTTTATCACCTTGGCCGGAAGGCACAGGTGCATATCCTGAAATTTAACGAATAAGATTTAAATGAAATAGACTGTTTTATATTTTGGTTAAAATTAGTTTATTTTGTGTACTAATAAAGTTTTAAAAACGATTAGTCACAAATTTAAATATCTGTTTTAATTGAAAAAATAGTTTTTTGATTTTTTTTGTCATATTAATTAAATATTAGATTTAGCTGTATTTATTTCGTACTATATACATATAGATTCTAGCTGTAGTTTCTTTTTCAAAGTTTATAGGCTTACCCACCTCGGGTAAGCTTTTTTTTGTCTAAAATTTTATCTACATCAAGTGATATTTCATACTTTATTTATGCGTCTCGTTTTTTGTTTTGTCGAGCGATGGCTGAAATGTGTATACAGGTCACTTTAAATATTCAGCCATCATCTTTTTACGCCCAATCATCAAAAAAACTAATGTTTGCCGAGCTGTTCTACTAAATAGTCGATAAAGACACGTACAGCAGGCAGTAGTCCACGGCGAGATGGATAAACCGCATGGAAAATACCATGGGGTGCTTTCCAGTTGGGGAGCACGTGGACTAATTCACCGCTTTGAATGTAGTCTTGGACAATGGTGTCAGGTAATAAGGCAATTCCGCAATTTTGTCTTGCGAGTTGCGCCAGCATCATTAAATCAGAACCCATCACCATCGGGTTCACCTTGATTTTTTTCTGCTGATTGTGTTCATCGTGTACCACAATATGCTGATCTAAATGTTCATCTCCCATACTCAGGATTTGATGCTGGCTTAAATCTTCCGGTTGTTTTAACTCACCAAATTCATTTAGATAAGCCTGACTGGCAAATAAGTGCTGTTCGATGTTTTCAAATTTGCGTATTACCAGACTCGGATCGTCATCTAAATTTGAACGAACACGTAATGCGATATCAATCCCTTCATTGATGATATCCACACGTCGATTACTCACAATGAGCTGGATTTTGATTTCAGGATAGGTTTTGAGGAATTTAGGCAGAATTTTTGCAATTTCATTTTGCGCAATGGAGACAGGTAGACTGACCTTAATCACGCCACGTGGCTGGATACTCAGATGATCAACCAAGTCATGTGCAGCTTGGGCAGCATTCATCATGACCTGTGCATGGCGATAAATATTCATGCCAATGTCGGTGACTGCAAAATGGCGCGAACTGCGTTGAATTAACCGAACCCCCAAATGCTCTTCCAAATTATAAACGCGACGACTTAATTTTGATTTGGGGATGTCGGTTGCCCGTTCTGCTGCGCTAAAGCCGCCATGTTCGACCACCAATGCAAAGCAATAAAAATCATCAAGATCAGATAGCATTTAAGAATTCCATTTATGCAACAATATTGCAGATTAAAGGTTTATCGTTTCAGTTTGTCAATTTTAAATTTGTTTAATTTTTCAGATTTTACTTGGCTATCTTATTGAGATAGCAAGGCTAAAGTGGAATATCTATATAGAGGGCTTTTCTTTAATTTAATCTGTGGCTGCTTTGAGTTAAACAAGGTTAGATTTCTCCATTCTTATTATGACTTTTTATAAATATATGGATTTGAATAAAGGAAAAATGTCATGGAATTAAGACATTTACGCTATTTTGTTGCAGTTGTTGAGGAGCAGAGCTTTACCAAGGCTGCTGAAAAACTGTTTATTGCCCAGCCTCCTTTAAGTCGTCAAATTCAAAACCTTGAAACTGAGCTGGGTGCTTTGCTGTTTGAGCGTGGAAGTCGTCCATTAAAGCCTACCGCTGTAGGACATTTTTTTTATCAGCAAGCGGTGAAGCTGTTATCCAGTGCGGACCAGATGAAGTCGATCACCATGCGTGAAGGCATTATAAAAAAAACCATGACCATCGGCTTTGGTGGTTCATTGTTGTATGGATTATTACCTCGTGTGGTGTATTTATTTCGCCAGCAACAACCCTATTTGAAAATTAAATTAATTCAAATGAATGCGATGGAGCAAATAGACGCGCTGAAAGAGGGTCGTATTGATGCCAGTTTTGGTCGGGTCCGAATTTCTGACCCTGCAATCAAGCGAATTTTATTGCGTGAAGAACCGTTAATGGTCGCCGTACATTCTAGTCATCCTCTTGCCGCAAAAAAACAAGGAGTCAAACTCGAGGAAATTGTTGAGGAACATGTGTTGTTGTATCCCAATCAACCCAAGCCGAGTTTTTCGACCCAAATGAAAGGTCTATTTTCAGAGTATGGTTTAGAGCCTAAGAATTTAACCCTAGTCGAGGATATTCAACTGGCTTTAGGTTTGGTGGCTGCAGGAGAAGGTCTGTGCATTGTTCCAGAGAGTGCGAAAACCATGCAGTTTAAGCATCTGAATTATATTCCTATATTGGATGATGACGCCGTAAGTCCGGTGTTTCTGATTATCCGGAACGCTGACGACAGTGACTATATCCGTTCATTATTGGATAGTGTTTATCAAGTCTATGATCTGGAAGCGATCAAGTATGATCGTCGAATTTTCTAAGATTGTTCGATATTGAATAACTTCATTTAATTGCCTTGTTTTAAGAATTGAGCAATTTCGCGAACGAATTTGATCGGTTCACTGATTAACGGCGTATGCCCAGACTTTTCAAAGATAATCTGTTTGGAGTTTTTTACGCTATTGGCAATTATTTTTTGTCCTGCTGCAGGATATAGTTTGGATTCTTCACCAATGAAAAAAGTGCTTGGGCAAGCAAGCTGGGCAATAGCATCACGATAGTCTTCGTTATGATGTAAATAATTATTTACATACCAGGCCAAATAGTCCAGACGCTGCATCGGTAAAATAAGGGACTGTAATTTAGCTTGTTTTAATGCTGTTTTGAACAGTAAAGGAGTAACCTTATTGCTCGCTTGGAGTTGAAGAAACCCGAGCCAAAGTTCTAATAAATGTTGTCGGGATGCTGAATCTAGATCAGACAACTGAAGTGCATGAGGTTTGGATGCAAGCAGTTGCGAGATCTCCGCCAAGAGTTGTTTAAATTTGGGTTGTTGCTGGCTAAATAAACCGTATTGCCAAGTCTTATCTACCGAAATTTTTGGGGTTTGATCAATATGCAGATAACGGGTTAATTTTGTATTTAAATTACTGTAATGCATGCCATGCATGGCGGTTGTTGCCCCCATGGAATAAGCAATCACCGAAAATTGATCTAATTGAAGTTGTTCAATTAAGCTGTCTATATCCCGCCAGTGACTGGAAATGGCATCCAGTTCAGGAATGCGGCAGCCCTTTGAGCCGCCAAAACCGCGCCAGTCTGGAATAATGAATTTATGGTTCTTGGCTTGGGGGTATAAGAAAGGAAGCCATTGCCAACTTTGCATACCCAAACCTGATAGGACTAAAACAGGTTTGCCTTGTCCAAATTCGCGGACAAACAGTTGTTCTCCATCAGGCATGCGGTAATGTGACATGGTTATTTCCTTGGTTTATTATTGTTCATCGAATGCTTTTAATTGTGGAATCATAGCTTCCAGCCAAGTAATCCAGCCCATTTCCAAATCAATCCCAAGTTGTAGAATCATTTTATGAATAAACTGGGTTCGGTCTTGATCTTGCCCATGGGCAAAATCTTTTGCAAAAATTGTTTGGTAAATTTTTAGATTTTCTTTGTGTAAAATCAGATGCCGTTCCAGTTCAGGGAGTACAGTATTACCGCCCAGTTGAGCTTCGGCACGCAGACGCACCATCAACTCTTCACGTAATTGCGCAGGCGGACTTTGTTTGACCATCCAGTCTGCTAATTCAGTACGACCCAACTGTTCCACCTGATAGGTTTTTTTCCGACTCGTAGAGTTGTTGTCCTCCAGTGTGGAAATCCAGTTTTTTTGCTGCATGCCGCTGAGTTCACGGTAAATCTGCTGATGCGTTGCATTCCAGAAGAAGCCCATGGAACGGTCAAAGCGACGTGCTAAATCAATCCCGGTACTGGGTTTTTCAATTAAGCTGGTCAATAAAACATGGGCTAAAGACATAGACGACTCAGTCAGTAAAAATTTACCCGATCATTATGCAACATGTTGCATAAAAATCAAATCTGGAATATAAATTGTGCAACAAGTTGCATTAAGCACCGTATCCGCTAGCTCAGACAGCACGCCAAGGAGATCATATGTCTAATTACCCTCATTTGTTAGCACCTTTAGATTTAGGCTTTACCACACTCAAAAACCGTGTCTTGATGGGCTCTATGCACGTGGGTCTGGAAGAAGCACCCAGTGGTTATGATCGTATGGCCGCATTTTATGCTGAACGTGCTCAAGGCGGTGTAGGGCTGATTGTGACTGGGGGAATTTCACCAAATGATGCAGGATTGACATTTGCCGGTGGAGCTAAATTAGACAGCCGTGAAGAAGCTGAAAAGCATCAAGTGATTACGAAAGCGGTGCATGATGCAGGTGGCAAAATTGCCATGCAGATTTTACATACCGGGCGTTATTCTTATCAGGCTGATCTGGTTGCGCCGTCAGCTATTCAGGCACCGATTAATCCTACCAAACCGCATGCATTAAACAGCGCTGAAGTACAACAAACCATTGATGACTTTGCCCATTGTGCCAAGTGGGCACAATATGCAGGATACGATGGTGTAGAAATCATGGGTTCGGAAGGTTATTTGATTAATGAGTTTATTGCTGCTCGTACCAACCATCGTGATGATGAATGGGGCGGTAGTTATGAAAACCGTATTCGTTTCCCGATTGAAATCGTAAAACGTACCCGTGCAGAAGTCGGTGAAAACTTTATCATCATTTACCGATTATCGATGCTGGATCTAGTCGAAGGCGGTTCAACCTTTGAAGAAGTGGTGCAACTGGCGAAAGAAATTGAAAAAGCCGGTGCAACCATTATTAATACCGGTATTGGCTGGCATGAAGCACGTATTCCGACCATTGCCACCAAAGTGCCGCGTGCTGCCTTTACCTGGGTGACAGAAAAACTCAAAGGTTTGGTCAATGTGCCCCTCATTACTTCAAACCGTATTAATACCCCAGAAATGGCAGAACATGTATTGGCTTCTGGTCATGCCGACATGATTTCCATGGCACGTCCAATGCTTGCCGATGCATTCTTTGTGCAAAAAGCGGAACAAGGTCGTAGTGATGAAATCAATACCTGTATCGGTTGTAACCAGGCCTGTCTGGATCATATTTTCTCAATGAAAATTGCCACTTGCCTGGTTAATCCAAGAGCTTGCTATGAAACAGAACTGATCTTTAAAGAAACAGCGGTTGTTAAAAATATTGCGGTGATTGGTGCGGGGCCGGCAGGTTTAAGCTTTGCAACCTATGCAGCTGAACGTGGGCATAAAGTCACTATCTTTGAAGCGGCCAATCAAATTGGTGGTCAGTTTAATATTGCCAAAACGATTCCGGGCAAAGAAGAATTTTATGAGACCTTGCGTTACTTCAAACGTAAAATTGAATTACAACCCAATATTCAATTGCATCTAAATCATCAGGCGACTTATGAAGAATTGAGCGAATCAAACTTTGATGAGATTGTGGTTGCAACCGGTGTGACCCCACGTCATTTAGAGATTGAAGGTATTGATCATCCCAAAGTACTGACCTATCTGGAAGTATTAAAAGAACGTAAACCAGTGGGTCAACGCGTTGCGATTATTGGCGCGGGTGGGATCGGTTTCGATACGGCTGAATATTTAACCCATGAAGGGGATAGTGCAAGCCTGAATCCTAAAAAATTCTACAATGAATGGGGCATTGATACCACTTATGAAAATGTCGGTGGTTTGAAAGCACCAGAACTAGAACAGTCAAAGCGCGAAATTTATCTGTTGCAACGTAAATCAAAATCAGTGGGTGCAGGCTTGGGTAAAACCACGGGCTGGATTCACCGTACCGGTTTAAAACACTGTAATGTGAAAATGGTGGCAGGTGCAAGCTATGAAAAGATTGATGATCAAGGCTTGCATATCGTAGTTAATGGTCAGCCCAAAGTTTTAGAAGTTGATAACGTGGTGATCTGTGCCGGTCAGGAACCATTTACCGCGATGTTCGATCAACTGAAAGCGGATGGAAAAAATGTGCATTTGATTGGTGGCGCAAAAGAAGCAGGTGAACTGGATGCGAAACGTGCAATTCGTCAAGGTGCTGATTTTGCAGCGGTAATTTAAAGGTATAAAGTCCTCTCCCTTAGGGAGAGGATTTAGGTGAGGGCTTAAATAGGTTTGCTGTAAAAAGAAAATACCGCTCTAATCCCTGAAGTGAAATAATAAAATCATAAGGAAATAAAAATGGCTTTAAAAACTACTCAAGTGTCGGTACAACGATGGCATGAAATGCTTGCAACGGGTGATATGTCTATCTTGAATGAGCTGCTTGCTGAAGATGTGGTGTTTCGTTCACCGGTAGCTTATAACCCTTATCCGGGTAAGCAAGTGGTGTTTTTTATTTTGACCAACGTGATTCAGATCTTTGAAAACTTTACTTATCACCGCGAATTTTATTCGGAAGATGGATTGAATGTGGTACTGGAGTTTTCAGCCCATGTCGGTGAAAAAAAACTTAAAGGCATAGACATGATTCAGTTTAATGAACAAGGTCAAATTATTGATTTTGAAGTGATGCTGCGACCAAAGAGTGGTCTGGAAGCATTGGCAGCACAGATGGGACAGCGTATGGCTGCTTTTATGCCAAAAGCATAAGGAGTATAGTAAAGATATAAACTGTTAATGGAATGACACGTACTAAGTATTTTGAGTTGCATCATTGTAAGGTGGAGCGAATATGAAATCTTTAGTCAAAAAAATCAGTCTGTTGGCACAAGAAATAGTTGATCAGATGACTGGTGCAGAATTCCCCACACTGTATTTCCATCCAGAAGGTGAAGCACGGCAAATGCTCGATGTTTTGCCTCAACTGAAGCAGAAATATCGTCCGACGCCGTGGTTGTCAAATACGCATTTGCATTTGATGTATTTTGACTTGATTAAAAAGAAAACCATTCAGCTTAAATATGATGCCATTGAACAGTTACAGATGCCTGATGGTGGTGTCACTGGTATTGCCTGGTATGGACTTGATCTTCCCACAGACACCCCGACCATTATATTAATGCATACCCTGACTGGCACACCAGAAAGCATGTCAGAACTGGTACGTGACTTGCATCGACATACAGGATGGCGTGTAGCGTTGTGTTTGCGCCGTGGCCATGCCAATTTACCCATGCCGATACCGAAGATTTCTATATTCGGTTCAACCGATGATTTGCGTGAACAAATTCAGCATATTCAGACAAAATTTCCAGATTCTCCTTTATATGCTGTAGGTTCATCTGCAGGTACAGGATTGTTGGTGCGCTATTTGGGTGAAGAGGGTGAACAAACCCCATTTAAAGCCGCTTTTGCACTTTGTCCGGGTTATGACACTGAACATGGCTTTAAAAATGTTCATCCTTTTTACAGCAAGGTCATGACCAAAAAGCTATTTAAGTCTTTTATTTACCCTTATACGACAACATGGGAAAAAACAGAATCTCTACCACAAGTACTGGCGAGTACAAGCCTGTTGGAATTTCAATATCAGTGTTTTGAACTGGCAGGCTATAGCAGTTTTGAAGACTATAATCAGGCAACCAACCCTATCTTGGTATTTGAAAATGTCACAATTCCACTGATGATTTTAAATGCAGAGGATGATCCAGTTTGCCATATTCGGAATTTTGACCCCTATAAAGAAGCCATTCAACAAATGTCCAACATTATGGTGGTAACTACGAAAAAGGGTAGCCATTGCGGTTTTTATGAAGGTGTAAATCACACGCAATCATGGTCAGCACGGTTGATTGCAGACTATTTGATTGCGCAACATCAGTAAATTTAAGAATATATCAATTAATTTATCAACGGGTTCTTTGAAATGTTTTGATGCAATTGACAGTGGTATGACTGATAAATAGTTAGTCTTTGAATCAGTATTTCTGTTATAATTGATTCAACAATAAAAATGACATGAAAGTGTTCTTTTTTTAAAATTGATATAAGTCTATTTAATCTGCGTTATCAAAGTTAAGGTTGTTATTTTGAAATGCCAATGGTGGCGTTTCTGTATGTGTTGAAAAAATTGGTGTAAATGTTGAATATAATTGAAAATTTAGTAGCAAAATCTGTAAATGGTAGTGAAATTGTTGTATCGCTGGTCCCTTCAAAAAAAATGCAAAGTACTCGCGATGGGTTTAAATGGGTTGAAGTTGGAAAGAAAGTTTTGCTTCAGTCTGGTGTTGAAATCGATTTGAACCTTGATGGTCGTAGCTTCTATACAGGTGTTAATGAGATGTTCCGATTCACCTCACGTGTGAATTAAACATATAAATAATCACTGATCTAAATTAAAAACCGCCTTGATGGCGGTTTTTTGCTATCTGATTATCCATTTACAGTTGCTGTTTTGTATCAATAAAAATTCTCTCTCAACGTGCCATTTTTATAACAATAAACATTGTTTTTTATGTGCAATAGTTGATGTGCCTTAGTGATTAAGGGATTTAGGATTCTATTCATATCCTTTTTATTCGAGAAGAAGTTTTTTTCTTAGAGAAGCCTAAAGAAATCAATTTTTACAATTTTGTATGATTGTGAGTACTTTTTGTCACTTTTTGTCATTTATTGGTGAGTATTATAAAGGTATAAAAAGTAATCCACTTTATATAGGGGAGTGGTATATGATGAGCAAACTAGAATTATTATTAACTTCCTCATCCGTTCTGATGTTGATGCTGGTAATTTATGCTTTCGGGCAAATGTTTAATTAGTCAGCAATATGTTGTATAAAAAAAGCACCTTAGGGCACTGCTGTCCCACAATTTTTCATAAAAGGAGGCTCAATTGAGCTTCCTTTTGTTTTATCGGTATTTTATCGGGCATGAATAAAGCTTTTAAGGTTTTTCTCTCAAACAGATTTACTTGGA
>NZ_SJXH01000055.1 GCF_004336635.1 Acinetobacter sp. ANC 4862 | reverse complement strand
GACTGGTTTAATTAACTGATGAAATACGGTATTCTGATGTGACAAAACCTGAATCCTGGTCGTTAAAGTGTTTGTTTGCACTCATATTTTAACTGTTCGGACTCAGGTTTTTTTATTTAAATCAAACTATGGGACAGCAGTGGCCTCAGCCCGCTTTTTTATTGAATGAATTTTAATCTTGCTCGGTATAAGGATTTTCAAAACCTAACTTTGCTAAAATCTGAATTTCCAGACCTTCCATTTCTTCAGCGTCTTCATCTGAAGTTTCATGGTCATAACCCATTAAATGCAATGTGCCATGAACCAGCATATGGGTGAAATGCTCAATTGGTGTTTTGTTCTGATCAATGGCTTCTTGCAAAACCACAGGAATACAAATCACTAAATCACCAATGGGGAAGGCATCTAAATATTCAGCCATTTCATCTGGAATGTCGCTTGGGAAAGACAACACATTGGTGGGTTTATCTTTTTGACGATATTCCAGATTAAGCTTATGACTTTCGTCATTATCGACACAGGCAATGCCGATTTCGCAATTACTTTGTGTACCGATATAACGTAAAGCTGTTTCTACAACTTTTTTAATGTAGGCACGTTTCAAGACCAGTTCAGGGGCTTGAAAGTCCTGTTGTAGGGAAAGACTAAGTTTCAAAATGAATCCTTATTTAAAGCTCACTGCTGTGCATCGGCAGCAGCATCATTTTCAGCGATTAAGGCCTCTTGACGCGCTTTACGTTCTGCCCGAGCTTCAGCACTTAAACGCTGTTGTTCACTGTCCCAACCCTCATAGGCTTCAACAATTTTTTGTACCAATTGATGACGCACCACATCACGAGAGTGGAAACGGGTAATATGAATTTCCGGAATTTTATCAATCACACGTAAAGCGTGTGATAAACCTGATTGCTGACCACGCGGTAAATCGACCTGAGTCACGTCACCGGTAATCACTGCACGAGAACCAAAACCTAAACGGGTCAGGAACATTTTCATCTGTTCAGGAGTGGTATTTTGTGCCTCATCTAGAATGACGAAAGAATGATTCAGGGTACGACCACGCATATAGGCGAGGGGCGCGACTTCAATCACCTGACGTTCAATCAGTTTGGCGACTTTTTCAAAGCCCAGCATTTCATACAGGGCATCGTAAAGGGGGCGTAAATAGGGGTCGATTTTCTGGCTTAAATCACCCGGTAGAAAACCGAGTTTTTCACCGGCTTCAACCGCAGGACGCACAAGCAGGATACGCTGAATTTCATTGCGTTCCAGCATATCGACTGCCGCTGCCACGGCCAGATAAGTTTTACCTGTCCCGGCAGGACCAATACCGAATGAAATATCGCTCTGTAAAATACGTTGCACATAGCGTTTTTGGTTCGCGCCGCGCGGGTTAATACGACCTTTACGGGTTTGTAACCAGACTTCATCCAGTCCGGTATGTTCTTGGTGTTCATCAATCTGTAATTCACGGTCAGTTTGACTGCCCTGAATCATCAAATGCAATGTGTCAGCGCTAATTTGCTGGCTAATTTCAGTTTCTTCATACAGACGCATCAAGAGGGTTTCAGCTCTCTCTACTGCATCGAGCTCCCCATCGATGAAAAATACATCACCTCGATGGGAAATTTGGACATCTAAACGTTGTTCGATTTGTTTCAAGTGACCGTTATAAGCACCCAGCATGCCTTTTAAACGCTCCATTGAAACACCAGGAAAATTTACTGTACGTCGAATCGCTGCAGTCAAGAGAATTCCTTATAAAATGATCTTACTGATCACCTTACATTACGCCACGTCAGGCTCAAGATTCAATAGCTCACCGTAAACAAAATTTAAAGTTTTAATTTCGGTAATCTCAATCTCTGCAAAACGCCCAACCCAAGCCGGATCACCAATAAAGGAGACATAACGGGTGTTGTCGGCCGTACCCACCAGCAGGTTCGGATCCTTGTCAGAAACATTTTCAATCAAGACACGTTGAATCGTTCCCAGCATGGCATCTGTTTTATCAATGCTTGAACGCTTGATCCATTTTTGTACTTTGCCAAGACGTTCTTTTTTCACATCTTCAGGGGTGCTGTCTGGTAATTCAGATGCTGGTGTACCTGGACGTTTTGAATAGATGAAGCTATATGAATGGTCGAAATCCAAATCTTGAATGAATTGATAGGTCTCTTCAAAGTTTTCGTCGGTTTCGCCTGGGAAGCCAATAATAAAGTCTGAAGATAAATGCATATCAGGGCGGACTGCACGTAACTTTTTAATCTTTTCGATATAGACATCGATGGTGTGGTTACGTTTCATCGCTTTCAATACATCGTTTGAACCACTTTGTACGGGCAAATGCAGATGTGAAACCATTTGTGGTAAATCACGGTAGCATTGAATGAGGTCATCATTAAATTCAAGCGGATGTGAAGTGGTATAACGCAAACGACCAATCCCCGGAATTTCAGCGACTAAACGCAGTAAATCGGCGAAGGTACAGATATTGCCTTCAAACGTTTCACCACGGTAACCATTGACGTTCTGGCCGAGAAGTGAAATTTCACGCACGCCTTTTTCAGCCAGACCGGCAATTTCAGCCAGTACGTCATCTAAAGGACGCGAGACTTCCTCACCACGGGTATAAGGCACCACGCAGAAAGAACAGTATTTTGAACAGCCTTCCATAATCGAAACAAAAGCTTTGTAACCTTCAACGCGCGGTTCAGGTAAAAAGTCGAATTTTTCGATGTCTGGGAATGAAATATCCACCAGCTTGATTTTATCTTTCTTTGGTTTTTCAATTTGATCGCTATGCTGATCCAGCATTTGCGGCAAACGGTGCAAGGTTTGGGGACCAAAAACCATATCGACATAAGGTGCACGTTTTTGAATGTTGTCGCCTTCTTGCGAAGCCACACAACCACCAACCCCAATCACCAGATCAGGATTTTTTTCTTTCAGTTTGCGCCAACGACCCAGTTCAGAGAACACTTTCTCTTGGGCTTTTTCACGAATCGAACAGGTATTCATTAGCAGAATATCGGCTTCCTTCGGATCAGTCGTTAACACATAACCGTGTGAGTCGCCCAACAGGTCTGCCATACGATGACTGTCATACTCATTCATCTGACACCCTTGCGTTTCGATATACAGTTTTTTCACTGATCCGTCGGCTGGGGTGTGCTGTGGCTGGGTAACAGTGTTTTCTGAAGCAGCTTGGGCACTATTTGGAATGAAGGTTTGAACCGTCATGTAGGCTCCTAAAGGATAAATCGATGAAATCGCAATTTAAGATTTCCCCTACGTGGGGTAGTGCTAGCAGTATTTTCTATTTTATTTCAACAGTTAGCTGAAAGTCATGCAGGAAGATGATGCTGGCTGTAATCTTTAAAAGTTGCGATTCGAATACAAGAAAGGCGCATATTTTAGCAGGAATCGCGGCTAAACTTATAGATATAAATAAACTGACAATAAGATTGATTTATACAGTAAAAATGCTTGAAAATTAATATTGCCTAATCATAAGGTTACACAACAGAACAGTAGAGTAGTTTAATAATAATTAAACTAGTTAAAAATGATTAGGTGCGGCCAAGGCAATACTAATATGACAGAAGGTAAGCATATGTTTAATCGGGTAATCAATAAAAAATATTATAAAATGCTTGCTTTAAGTCTCGCATCGACAGGTTTCGTTTCTATTACCCATGCGGCAGATGAACAATTTAATGCTGCTTTACAAGCGGCTAATGCGGGAAATATTGGATTATTACAACAATACCAAGCCTCTATGCAAAATGATGTGCTGGGTTATTACCCTGAATATTGGTCACTGAACGCGAATTTATCTGCACAACCTTCCAGTAATATTGTTAATTTTGCACAGCGTTATCCGCAATCCGCCATGGCTGAAAAACTGGCAGCGGATTATGTCGAAGAAAAAGTAAAACAAGCCGATTTTGCAACTGCGCAACCGGTTTTGCAGTATGTGACCAATCCGGATCAGGCTGAAAGCTGTGCAGTGGCACAAGTTCGAGCAAAGTCAGGCGATCCGCTGGTTTTTGCTGAATATAAGGATGTTTGGCTCACCACCAATTCACAACCTGAATCATGTACCGGTTTGGGACGCATGATGCTTTCTAGTCCACTCATGACCGAGCAGGATAGACAGCAACGTTTGTGGGGACAGCTTCGTGCAGGTCAGTCTGGTCAGGCTTTGGCTACAGCACAGACTTTGGGTATGAGTTTATCGCTCGCGCAACTCAATCAAATTCAAGCCAATCCTCTAAATTACTTATGGTCTGCGCCTAAGGCATCAACTGCTGATCATGCCTATTTAGTTTTTGCGATGGGACGTTTAGCAGATAGTGATTTAAATACTGCAATATCTTCAGTGCAAAACGCTGCACAAGGCACACCGCTACAAGTGCAAAAAGCCTTATATCGGGCGGTAGGCTATATTGGCGGCACTACGGTGATGAAAAATAACTTCAATCGTGAAGTGCTGAATTATCTGGATGCCAGTTATGGATTGCCATTCAGTTCAGAAGAAGCGGAAATTTATGCTCGCCAAGCCATTCGTTTTAGTAGCTGGGAAAGTTTAATTCGTGCCATTGATGCCATGAGCGTGACCCAAAAACAGGAAGATCGTTGGCAATATTGGTTGGCACGTGCATCAGAGCAGCGCGGAGATGCCAACTCTAAACGTACTGCACAGGAAATCTTTAAAAAATTGGCGCAAGGTGATGATTACCACAATTTATTGGCCAAAGATAAACTGGGGCAAAGTTACAACAATATTCCCAATAATGTTCAACCCTCCAATAGTGATGTGCAGCGCTTAAGCCAGGATATTCATTTTAGTCGTGCTTTTGCGTTACGCCGTGTCAATGCACCGGATAATTATATTAATCGCGAGTGGAACTGGGCGGTCCGTCAGGCCTATTTAAAACATGATGATGGCTTACTGCTCGCTGCAGCGAAACGTGCCACGGATATGGGCTGGTATGACCGGGCAATCTATGCGGCCGAACGTACTGAAAATAAACATAATTATTCATATCGTTATGCCATGCCGCACCAAAACTATGTGGTGAGCCATAGTCGTAATGCAGGGATCGATCCGGCATGGGCGTATGGGCTGATGCGTCAAGAAAGCCGTTTTAATACCGGTGCGCGTTCCCATGTGGGCGCGGGGGGGCTGATGCAGATTATGCCGGATACCGCAAAACTGGTAGCACGTCAGATGGGAGAAACGTATAACCCGGCGGCATTAACGGATATGAATACCAATATTCGTTATGGCACCTTTTATTTATCCATGATTCAAAGTCAGTTGAGCAGTAGTTCTGTTCTGGCCACAGCAGGTTATAACGCAGGTCCAAACCGGGCACGTCGTTGGCAGCCCGATTCGCAGTCGATTGCTGCGGATCAATATACTGAAACCATTCCACTCACGGAAACACGTGATTATGTAAAACATGTGATGACCAACGCAACGCATTATGGGGTGTTGCTTGGACAAGGGGCACAATCTATTGAAAAAAGAATGAATATCATTCCATTGAGAATAAATCCTTAAATTTTAATTTTGTTGATGGGGTTTGAGTTATTAATGATTGTTTTTGACTACACGCCAGTTTTAACCAGGTTGGCACTGTTCGTCGTGAGCGGTGCAGGACTGGGGCTGTCTTCATCTCATATTTTTGCAGCGCCAGTGCAAGGGTATGTGATGGTGGTACAAATGACGCCTGCGGTGTGTATGTTGGATAATCAAAAATCAAAAAAACGAAAATGTTTAGAAGGTTATTCTCTTAATATTTCAGGTTTATTGCCCGAAACGTCAGAACCGGAGTGTAAAACGGCGGCTTCAGCAGCCTTATCACCCTTACAAGCGAAAGTCGTGGCACGCATCATGCCGGATGAGAGTACGCGAGTTCAGCTCTGGCATGCGATAGGGGGGTGTGTGCCGATGAATGCAAGTCAATATTTTCGTACTGTAATTAATTATGCAGAACGTCTAAAAGTACCTGCTGAACTCACCAGTCCTGAAAGTCGAACCATGCATATCAGCAATCTTCGCTTGCAATTTTTACGTTTAAATCCGGCTATGCCTGTGAGTGCGATTAAGTTTAATTGCGCAGCTGTGAATGGAACGCCCATTCTGACAGAGGTCAAACTTTGTTATAAATCTAATGGGCGGTACAAACAGTGTCCAACAACAGTTGAAACGAATTGTCCAAACTCTTTCACCATAAAAGGTTCTTATTAAGCTTTTCGGCATATTTTATTTATATTTCCTATCAGACTTTTGTTGAAGTTCTATCTCTTTTGCATGCATCAGTCCAATGATTGGAGTACAATCTTCGGCGTTTATGATTATTAGATTAAATGGACTAACTATTTAATCGCATTGACTATCCTCAATTGGAGATAATTAGATGAAGCAAGCCGTTCGTGTTGCCGTTACTGGTGCTGCAGGTCAAATTGGTTATAGCTTACTATTCCGTATCGCAAGCGGCGAGATGCTAGGTAAAGATCAACCGGTTATTTTACAATTGCTCGAAGTTCCTTTTGAGAAAGCTCAACAAGCGCTTAAAGGCGTAATGATGGAACTTCAAGACTGTGCATTCCCTCTTTTAGAAGGCATGATCGGTACTGATGATCCTAAAGTTGCATTCAAAGATGCTGACTACGCGTTATTGGTAGGTTCACGTCCACGTGGTCCAGGTATGGAACGTGCTGACTTATTAAAAGTAAACGGTGAAATCTTCATCGGTCAAGGTCAAGCACTAAACGAAGTTGCTAGCCGTGACGTTAAAGTTCTAGTTGTTGGTAACCCTGCAAACACGAATGCTTACATCGCAATGAAATCTGCTCCAGATCTTCCAGCGAAAAACTTCACTGCAATGTTACGTCTTGACCACAACCGTGCTGCATCTCAAATTGCTGCTAAAACTGGTAAAGCGGTTAAAGACATCAAAAACCTTACAGTTTGGGGTAACCACTCTCCAACAATGTATGCTGACTACCGTTTTGCAACAATCAACGGTGAAAGCGTTAAAGACATGATCAACGACCAAGAATGGAATGCAAACACATTCCTTCCGACTGTTGGTAAACGTGGTGCTGCGATCATCGAAGCACGTGGTTTGTCTTCTGCTGCTTCTGCTGCAAATGCTGCAATCGACCATATGCGCGATTGGGCTCTTGGCACAAACGGCGAATGGGTAACAATGGGTATTCCTTCTGACGGTTCTTATGGTATTCCTGAAGGCGTGATGTTCGGTTTCCCTGTAACGACTGAAAACGGCGAATACAAAATCGTTCAAGGTCTTGAAATCGACCAGTTCAGCCAAGAACGTATCAACTTCACGTTGAACGAACTTGAAGAAGAGCGCGCAGCAATTGCTGACATGCTTAAATAATTTAATCTTCTAGATTAAGTTAAAAAAGCACTCCATTTGGGGTGCTTTTTTTATGCTTGAAATTTACAGTTGAACAAAAAATAACAAGCTGTGATGCAGTAATAACTGAATTTTTAGGCGTTTTAGTCTAATTTGAAGACTAATAATAACGGCTTAAGGATAATGACATGTTTGATCAGCAACCTACATTGGAACTCTTATTTGAACAATTGGGACTCGACGCGAGCCAAGAAGCCATTGATCAGTTCATAGAAACACATCAATTGACGATGGATGTCGCTTTGCATCACGCTCCATTCTGGACCCCAGCACAACATGATTTCCTGATCAGTCATTGGAAAAAGGATGATGACTGGGCGATGGTGGTGGATATCTTAAATGAGCAATTACATACTGAATATCAGCCACATAAATAAGATAAATTTTTAATCACAAATTGAAACAACATAATTAAAGGGATGACTATTATTTTTCTGATATTTCTTATAAGTTAATTGAATAATAAATGACAATTTAACGAATAAGGAGTTTGCAAAGATGATGAGTAATAAACCATCCTTAGAATTATTGTTTTCGCAGTTGGGATTGGCCAATAGCCCTGCAGCCATTGAGCTTTTTATACGTACCCATCAGTTACCTGCAAATCAAAATTTACATGATGCACCTTTCTGGAGTAAATCTCAGCGTGAATTCCTGATTCGTTATCTGGTTGAAGATGCGGATGAATGGGTCATCTGGATTGATGAGCTGAATCAGCAATTGCATATGAATGCCAATAAATTACAAATGGCTTAAAATTGGAATAAATTTTTTAAAAGCATACTCAAATAAAAAACTCTCCATTTTAGGAGAGTTTTTTATTTTGTGGAATTAGTGCAATTTGCTTTGCAGCAGTTTCACAAACCAAATTTCTTCACGTACCACCCTAAACGAAGGATGCTGCTGTAATAGTTCTAAATCAAAGTCCGCAGATTTACTGTATTTGGTTAACCAATGTCGAGTTAATGCGATTTGATTTTTAGAAACCGATGCATATGCAAGGAAAAAATAGATATCACTGTGTTCATGTTGCGATAGCGGTTTTAAAATCTGCTGGGTAATTAAAGCAAAACGCTGTTCCTTGGTGATTTCGAAATACAGCATATAGGCTTTAGCCAGATGTAAAGACAGATTCAAATACAAACGCATCGGCATTTCTTCATATTCAATCCGTGCCTGCTCTAAAAGAACCACGGCCTCTTGCAGAAAATGAATCTGTTCTTGACGTGAATTGCTTATCACCACCAGTTGTAAACGTAAATCAGCACGTTCTAAGGCAAGATCCGGCGTATTGTTTTCCAAATACAATTGATCTGTCTCACCGATACGCTCGATAATTTTTTTTGTATTTTCAAACATTAGCCAATACCTCATTGATGAATAATCAGTATATAGGGGCAAAACCAGGAATTTAAAGGCAAATGCAGCATCCTGCTTTTATAATAAACAATTAGAACAAGACATTACCACTACGTAACCATGCGGTAATCGACAAGCGTTGATGCTTGGCTTTAATCACTTCATGCAATAAATCGCTTTGGAACATGGCAATGCGATTCGGTTTGGGCTGAATGGTGTGCCATTGCCCGTTTTTGTCCTCTAGATGCAATTCTCCACCCCAGTCATCTTGCCAATCTTCATGTAAATAATAGACCGTAGAAATCATACGACCATTTTTACCCTGTGGATTGTCGCGATGCAAAGCGTAATATTCTCCCGCGTTATAGCAGGCAAAATGTGCTTCGACTTCTTGTATGCCTAAATAGAAATTACGGTTTAATAGTTGAGAGATTTCTTGAAGCGTTTCAATGTGATGTTGTGCGATTTCTAGTTCTTCGCCAATCCATAGAATATGGTCACTGCGGATTTTGCTGACGACACCATTTTGAATGGCTGCATCGCGAAAACGATTTAAATTAGAAGTGCATTCTTCAACTAAAGCATCTACATAGTCTTGAGGGTAGGCATTGTCAATAAGGGTAAAACCTTGTTGATCTAAATCTTCAATAATCTGATCAACATTCCATGACTTTGGGAGGTGAATTGCATCCATACACATGTACTCAAATACAATCTAGAGAAAGGTGACGTATTCTAGAGCAAGATATCCTTCGGAATGAAACATTTTTTCATGCTAAAATGTCGGTTGATTATAGGAATTAAAGAAACATGAATTACCGTCACCATTTCCATGCAGGCAACTTTGCCGATGTTATGAAGCATGTGTTATTGCTCCAACTTTTAGCACGTTTAAATGCCAAAGATAAACCATATCGCTATATCGATACGCATGGTGGTGCAGGTAAATATGATTTATCTACCTCTGCTGCACAAAAATCAGGTGAGTTTTTAAACGGTATTCATCGTTTGGTAAAGCTTGATGATTCCATCATTCGTAATGCTCCTGAAGGTGTGAAGCAATATCTTAAAATCGTTGAAGATATGCGTGCCGGTTCAGGCAAAGGCGCTTATCCAGGTTCACCTTGGTTTGCACTAGAAGGTATGCGCGATATTGATAAAGCGACAATCTTCGAAATGCAAAAAGAAGTTTTTCAAGAGTTGTATTTCAATATTCGTGACCGCCGTGCCGGTCTGCATGAACGTGATGCTTATGAAGGTTTGTTGGGGGTTATTCCGCCGAAAGAAAAACGCGGTTTGGTGATGATTGACCCACCTTACGAATTAGAACGTAAAGATTTCCCTCAATTGGTAGAATTGCTTGCTGCTGCACACAAAAAATGGCCGACAGGTTGTTTTGCAGTTTGGTATCCAATTAAAGACCGTGCCATGATTGATCGTTTTGAAAAGAAAATGATGAAAACCGGTATTCGCCGTCAATTGGTGTGTGAAATTTGTGTATGGCCCGATGACACCCCAGTCGGTTTAAATGGTTGTGGTTTACTTGTGATTAATCCACCTTGGAAGTTTTCTGAGGATGCTGATGAAGCACTACAATGGTTGTTCCCGCATTTACGCATGAGTGAAAATGGTGGGCATGCCGCTGTACGCTGGTTAGTTGGCGAATAAGATATACCTTTAAGAGAGATACGGTTACAGTTAGGATCGACAAGAATGACAAGTATAAATAAACCTGAAAGTGAATCTTCTACACGTGATGAACATAGTTTTGATGGCATCACTTTTGAAGTGGAAGAAGAAGAGCAAACCCATGAGGGACAAAAGGTGAAACGTCGTGGCATCTATCTGTGGCCGAATCTGATCACGACAGCAGCATTGCTGTCGGGGTTTTACTCGATTATCGCCAGTATGAATGGTGATTTTACCCAAGCGATTTACGCTATTTTTCTTGCAGCGTTGTTAGATGGTTTAGATGGCCGAGTTGCTCGCGCGATTGGCGCACAAAGTGCTTTTGGCGAACAATATGACTCTTTATCCGACTTGTTAGCGTTTGGTGTGGCACCGGCTATTCTGATGTATAGCTGGAGCTTGCATGATTTAGGTCGTATCGGTCTGGCATGTTGCTTTGTTTATACCGCATGTGCGGCATTCCGCTTAGCCCGTTTCAATGTACAAATTGGCGTGGTCGATAAACGCTACTTTATTGGTGTTGCAAGTCCCTTAGCCGCCATTTTGATTATCACCATGGTTTGGGTTGGACGTGATTTCCCTGCAATTTTTGATTTGCGTGAAGTCGGTATTCAAATCATCAATGCTGTACTTATTGTTGCAGTCGGCTTGTTGATGATCTCAAATATTAAATATTATTCATTTAAGACTTTTGACCGTAAACGCGTGCCTTTTGTGGTGTTACCGATCGCTGTATTTATCTTTGCCGCGATTACTTATAATATTCCAGTAGGGATTTTAGTGATTTCTATTATCTACGCACTCTCTGGTTTCGTAACGACATTCATGGCCAGAAAAAACACCCCCATATAAAAATGAGACCTCTATACTGAAAATAAAAAGGAGCATGATATGCAGTTGTTTCAAGATTTATTTGACCAGTCTAAACAACTCAATCAGGCTCCATCTCAGGCGCAATTGGCTTATCATGCGCAAAAAGGGCGATATAAAATTATTCATCAAGGGTTGATGATTCCGAATTTGCCAGCGCCATTACATTATTTAAACTTTTTGAGTGTGATTGGTCAGCCCAATGTCCCCATGCTTCGCAATGAAAGTGCAATTCATTCCACTGCTTTAGATACAGCGACCATTATTGCCAGTGTCAGCCCACATATGAGGGGGCAATTAAATTCCTATTCTGTAGAAAAAGAATGTCAGTTTAAAAAAGAATATTTCAAATTTGCAGATCGAGAATTGATTTCAGGACGTTTTCCGCATTTTCGGATTCAGCGCGAAGATAAAGAACTGAGTTTTGATTTATCGGTGACCACCAGTAATATTATTTCTTATTTTACCAAATTACGTATGGGCTTGGCGGATCACTGGTCTGCATTGTGTCAATGTGAAGGCCGGATTGTCTATAAAGGGCAGAAATTTGAAATTCAGCAAATGGGCTGTTTCGAATATGCACGTTCGATTAACTTTTCCTATTTGCCGTTAGCATTTTTTACTTATCAAATTATTAATCTGGAAAATAATCGTCAGCTTTTGTTAGCACAAATTCGTGACCCTTTTAATAGCATTGTGCAATCCCGTTTGTATTTACGGGATGCCAAGACGGGCATGGCACAAATGTTTGACGATAATGTCCGTTTTAAAGTCCATCGTGTTTATCCGAAGGTGAAAACACCAAATGGACAATATATGTATTTGCCGCGTGAATTTGAGTGGGGCTATGAAGGAAAAGATGGCACCTGTATTTCAGTTCAGGCACAAAGTCGCGGAGATTTTAAATTTGGTTTGGCTGCCGGCTATGTAGGTAGCTTTAAATATCAAATCAAAATTAATCATCATGAAGAAATGGGCGAAAGTGGCTACTGCGAATATATCGATTGTCGTTCATTGAACTGGCAGGAAAAAGATAAAGAAGAAAAAATGCGTGATGAATTGGTCAACACAGTACCTTTTGCGTGCAAAAAATAAGAAAATCCCTATATTTTGAAGAATAAATAAACAGTCGAAGCGTTATTTCTAAAATAATGTGGAAAAGGGGTTGTGTCTGACCTGAAATGCTGTAGAATGCACATCCATCGGCGGTGATGTTGATTAAAACTTGTTGAGAAACAAGGATTTAGCCTGAGTGGTGTGAATCTGGAAGTCTTGGATGAGTTTAAAAATAATCAATAAAACCTGTTGACTTTTTAGAGATAGAGAGTAATATAGCCGACCTAGCTTGCTGCTGACGAAGTAGCAAGAAGATCATTAAGAGATTATGAAGAACAACTTGTGTGGATTTTTACCGGTTGATCGATCGAAATTATTTTCATTGATTGATGGTAGAAATTACTCGAAGTTTATTTGAGAAATATTTGTCAGAAAATTGATGAGCCAGATTTGGTGTTTTGAATAAAGCACTATTGATTTTAAACTGAAGAGTTTGATCATGGCTCAGATTGAACGCTGGCGGCAGGCTTAACACATGCAAGTCGAGCGGGG
>NZ_SJXH01000054.1 GCF_004336635.1 Acinetobacter sp. ANC 4862 | reverse complement strand
ATTATCACTTTCATGTGATAGCACTTCAAAAACTTTCTGCCATACGCCTGCTTTAGCCCAACGGCTAAAGCGAGTGTGCACGACTCTAAAATCCCCAAAGCGTTCTGGTAAGTCTCGCCACGGAATACCTGAACGATACCGATATAATACTGCTTCAACAAATAGCCTGTTGTTTTTGGCAGTTACTCCAACAGTACTCGCTCGTCCGGGCAACAGATCCTTAATCTGTTCCCACTGATCATCTCTTAATGCATAGCGTTTAGTCATGAAAAAATAATGAGGACAGATTAGATTTTCTCAAGCTAATTGATGACAGGCCCTAGCGACTTACATTTTAATAAAATCTTTACCTTGCACCAAAATGAATGCCAATACGGTACCTACAACAGCAAGAAAGCCATTCACGATCCCCATCTGACTTAAGCCGTAACTTTGCCGTGACCATTCCACCTAATAATGCCCCACTGCTAATCCCGACATTATAAAGGCCTGAATAAATCGCCATGGCGACATCGGTTGCATCCGCATGAAAATAGATAATCCTATATAGAAATAGCCAAAAAACTTAACAATATTGAGCAGCTATTTATGGCATGTTTATTCCTGTTCACACGAATGAGAGAATAAAAATTTTGGAAATTAAACACAAAGATGATGGCAAAAAAGGTGAATTTTATATCGGTGACAATCATCAGCATCTAGCGGAAATGGTCTATACCTGGGCCGGTGAAAGTGTCTTTATTATTGAACATACCGATGTAGACGATTCTCTGCGTGGACAAGGTGTGGGTAACAAGTTACTTGAGCGTGTAGTCGTTTTTGCACGAGAGAAAAATATCAAAATCATTCCGCTCTGCCCTTTTGCCAAGTCAGTTTTTGATAAAGATTCATCCATTCATGATGTGTTGAAATAAGTTATTTTTAAAGTATTCTAATTTCAATCAAGTAAAAAATTGAGGGATAGCGATGCAGTTTCAACATGATGATAATGGTCAAAAAGGCGAATTTTTTACTTTGAACGATTCAGGTCAACGGATTGCAGAAATCAGTTATATCTGGACAGGTGAGCATCAAATTATCGCCAATCATACCTGGGTTGATGATGTTTTGCGTGGACATGGAGTAGCGCGTCAGTTACTGGATGTTTTGGTGGAATTTGCACGTCAAAAACGATTGAAAATTGTCCCAACCTGTTCTTATGTAGACGTCATGTTCAAACGTGATAAAAGCTTTGCAGATGTTGTGGCTTAAGTTTGTCGTGATTTAAAAAAGCCCAAAAACTGGGCTTTTTATTTTTTGAGCCAATTAAGCAAGATCGATAATCACCTTCATTGCATTTTCATCTGCGGCGTGTTTAAACACATCATAGGCTTTCTCAAATTCAGCAAATTTAAAGTGATGGCTGGCCAACCGTTCCAAAGGCAGTTTTCCAGAACAACAGGTTTTCAGCAACATGCCGGTGGTATTGGTATTCACCAAACCGGTGGTGATGGTCAGGTTTTTAATCCAGAGCTTTTGCAGTTCAAAATTAACCGATTTGCCATGCACTCCGACATTGGCCAGATGACCACCCTCTTTTACCACGTTCTGGCAAATATTCCATGTTGCCTCTGCACCCACTGCCTCTATCGCACAATCGACACCACGACCTTCGGTAATTTCTAGAATACGTGCGATCGCATCTTCCTTGCCGGAATTAATGGTATGGGTAGCACCTAATTCTTTGGCAAGTGCGAGGCGGTTATCATCCATATCCACTGCAATAATTTGTGCTGGTGAATAGAATTGTGAAGTCAGTAAGCAACCCATCCCGATTGGTCCTGTTCCCACAATTGCAATGCTATCCCCAGGTTTGACATCGCCATACCGCACGCCAATTTCATGGGATGTCGGCAATACATCGGATAAAAACACTGCGATATCTTCATTTAAGCCTTCAGGTAAGGGATAAAGCGAGGTATCGGCAAAAGGAGTCCGCACATATTCTGCATGGGCACCATCAATCATGTAGCCCATAATCCAGCCACCTCCGTTACGGCAGTGAGCGTAGAGTTGTTTCTGGCAATTTTCACAAGTCCCGCAGCGGCTGACGCAGGAAATAATCACCCGATCGCCTTTTTTCACGTTCTTGACGGCCGAGCCGACTTCTTCAACGATACCAATCCCTTCGTGACCTAATATACGACCGTCAAATTTACCGGTCTTCTTCTTGGCCTCTTCTTGAATTTCGGGGTTTTTACCTTTCCAGATGCCTAAATCTGTACCGCAAATGGTGGTTTTGGTGACCCGGATGACCGCATCCGTTGCATCAATAATCTGGGGGATGGGACGGTCTTCAAAACGGATATCATTTTCGCCGTAGTAAACCATTGCTTTCATTGTTGTCATTAGCTTGTTCCTTTTAGTATTCGTCTACTTTCATTACGTATTGATATATTTTAAATTTTTCTCAAAACTGAAACCTGTTGCTTTAAATTGAGTCTAACCAAATATGAGCAGTAGCATGAAAGAAGTATATTGGAGGCTTGCGGTATTTGTCGCTTGTTTAATTGTGGCGTATGGATACACAGAGCTTCGCTCTCTAAGCTAGCAATAGTTGTTGACGAAGTCATTACTTAGACAGTTTTGCTTACAGAATGATCTGATTTGAATGCAGACTGAAATGATTCAAGATAAAAATTTATACCTGAAAATTTTTAATGTTGAGGTGATGTATAAGGAAGGTAAGAGTTAAGAGATATTGTTGTTTGATAGTTAAATTTTATGGCATAGCTTCAAATTTGTAGAAATATTTAAAATATATAGAGTAAATATTGCCTTACTTTTGATGGATCAAAAGTAACAAAAATCCTTCGTTGAACTGATGGTATATCCCTATACCATCAGTTCAACGAAGTGACTTCATGTCGCCATTCGTGAATCATAACTTTTAAATGGTTTTAGAAGTTTCATCTCTTTTTTCAATAGCATTCAGAGCCCCTTTAGGAAGACTATTGAAACGTTCTTGGATTTTTTTAGGACGAGAAATTAAATCTTCTACAATGTAGTTAATCATTTCAAAAAGTGTATTTGCTATATCAGGCGAATCATCTAATTTTATTTCACCAGGATGCACAGCATTATTTCCAACAACGCGACAATAATCTAAAGCTTGCTGAATATGAGGATCTAAGCCCTTTTTTACTAAGCTAGCAATATCTTGATTGATATTCTCACCTTTTTCTCCAAGTTCAATCATTAACTTTTGGATAACTAAACGAAGTAATGCAGCTGCACCACGTGGTGATTTGTTCACTATGCTAATTGCTTCTTCAAAATCTTTTATAAGATTTTTAGGCATATCATCGTGCGGTTTTATAAGAGCATCTACGTGAGGATATAAAATATTTTCACTAAGCCATAATGTTCTTTTTTTACAATGAGAACAGTAGCTTAATTCTAGTTTTTCTGTCTGAGATGAAGAAAATTTCATTAAATTATTTGAAATAGTTTCTATTTTGAAATAACTAGTAGTACTCCAATGTTGAGATGCATAAACATTACAATAACTGCAGTGAAATTCTAGTGATTGATATGTAGGTGGATAATATTTTTGTGTCATAAGTTTTATTATAAAAAATAGAGGATTTATTGAGTCTAATAAAAAAAGGACTATAAAAATAGTCCTTAATTTTCAAATACTAAATAGTTACGCTTTTAAAGCAGTAATTAACTTCTGATGCAAACCACCAAAACCGCCATTCGACATAATCACTACAGCATCGCCCTCGCCTGCCTCACTGGCTACAGTTTTGATGATGTCATCCAGTGAGCGTGCCACAATGGCTTTGTTTGGTGCAGCATCAATCACCGGTTGCAAATCCCAGTCCAGACCTTCAGGTTGATACCAAATCACTTCATCCGCCAAACGTGCAGAATGGGCCAAACCATCTTTATGGCTCCCCATACGCATGGTGTTAGAACGTGGTTCAATGATTGCCCAAAGTTTGCGTTCACCAAGACGTTTGCGTGCGCCGTCTAGTGTGGTTTCAATCGCGGTTGGGTGATGGGCAAAGTCATCATAAACTTCAATACCTTTCACAGTATCCAGCAATTCCATACGGCGTTTTACACCGCCAAAGTTTGAAAGTGCTTCACATGCAGTTTCAATGGATACACCCACATGCTCAGCTGCGGCAATGGTCGCCAAGGCATTGGCAACGCTATGCTGACCGGTCATATTCCATCTAACGATGCCTTTGACCACACCATTTTCTAGCACTTTAAAGTGTGAACCATCTGCAGACAGTTGCTCGGCAGATAATGATGCTTTTTTATTGGTATCTAATGAAGTGCGAACCACAGGTGTCCAGCAGCCCATGTCCAAAACTTCATCAATATTGGTTTCAGTAATTGGGGCGATAATGCGGCCTTCACTTGGAATGGTACGTACCAGATGATGGAACTGTTTTTGAATTGCAGCCAGATCATCAAAGATATCGGCATGGTCAAATTCAAGATTATTTAAAATTGCAGTTTTAGGATGGTAATGCACAAACTTGGAACGCTTGTCGAAGAATGCAGAATCATATTCATCGGCTTCGACACAGAAGTATTTGCCGCCGCCTAAACGTGCACTTTCACTAAAACCGAGCGGTACGCCACCAATCAAAAAGCCCGGGTTTAAACCGGCCTGATCAAGCACCCAAGCCAACATGGTCGTTGTGGTCGTTTTGCCATGCGTACCGGCTACGCCAAGGACATGCTTACCTTGTAATACATGATCTGCCAAAAATTGTGGACCTGAAATATACGGTAAACCTTCATTCAGCATATATTCCACAGCATCAATGCCACGTTTCATGGCATTTCCGACAATCACCAAATCTGGATGTGGCTGCAAATGGCTACGGTCATAGCCTTGCATTAAGGTAATACCTGCATTTTCCAGTTGGGTCGACATCGGTGGATAGACGTTCGCATCTGAACCCGTCACCTTATGTCCTAAATCACGTGCTAATAGTGCCAGCGAACCCATAAAGGTGCCACAGATACCCAAAATATGCAGATGCATTCGTTTTAACTCCACTGCTTATTTGACACATCACGGTGTTGTTGGTGTCATTATTGATTCAATTTGAAAGCAACGATATCAAGGGTTTTGTGGAAAAGATAGTCTTTCTTGTATCTATTCATAGGATTGCATCATGCGTTTTATATCGCTGTTATATAGCTATGGTTCGCTGGAAAAATCATGGATGAAATGACATGCTTTTTTAGTGGAAAAACGTAAAATATTCACGATTATTCCAGATAAATTGACTATGTTTTTTCCGCTACTGCTTTTAATTATTTCTAACTGTTTTATGACCTTAGCTTGGTATGGTCATTTGAAGTTTTTACATGGTGCACCGCTTTGGCAAGCCATTTTATTTGGCTGGGTGGTTGCCCTACTCGAATACAGTTTTATGATTCCTGCTACTCGCCTGCTCGCACAACAAGGCTGGGCGTTGGGGCAAATGAAAATTACCCAAGAAGTGGTGACGTTACTGGTGTTTGTACCTTTTATGATTTTTCTGTTTAAACAGCCCTTTAAACTGGATTATTTATGGGCAGGATTGTGTCTTTTAGGTTGTGTATATTTTGTTTTTAGAAGTCAGTAAAACTTAATGATTTTATTTGGAATTTGAGTTACTTCATGGCCTTCTTCTCAAGTTATGATCCAAAATAATTTGTGGAGGCATTGCTTTACTTTTGAGGGATCAAAAGTAACAAAAATCCTTTGTTGAGCTGATGATACTTCCTTGTATCACAGCTCAACGGCGACCTCCATGTCGCCTTTACGCGATAGTATGGTTGGAAATAATAATTTCATACTTTTTTAGAATTGATGATGATTTCTTTATTATTTACCTAAAAAGCAGCGGAAATATAGCAGTAAAGTATCTGTTAAATTTTGGTGAGATGAAAAAACAGTCTATAATATCGGGCTTGTGATTCATTTAAAGCTTGGCACTTGTCGAGATTTATCCTTCCTTACATTCGTTTATGGAATATTTGCAATGAATGCGGCTGCTGCAGACACTCAACCTCTCGTTGGAATTATCATGGGTTCTCAATCTGATTGGGCAACTCTCGAAAACACTGCCAATATGCTTAAACAACTTGGCGTCCCATTTGAAGCGGAAGTTGTTTCTGCGCATCGTACGCCAGATCGTTTATTCGAATATGCTGAAACAGCACGTGAGCGTGGTATTCAGGTGATTATTGCCGGTGCAGGTGGCGCAGCGCATTTACCAGGGATGTGTGCAGCAAAAACTGATCTACCTGTATTAGGTGTTCCAGTAAAATCTTCAATCTTGAATGGTGTAGATTCATTGCTTTCAATTGTGCAAATGCCTGCAGGTATTGCAGTGGGTACCTTGGCGATTGGTCCTGCTGGTGCAACCAATGCCGCGATTATGGCAGCACAAATTTTAGGTTTAACACGTCCTGAAATTGCAAAAAATGTTGCTGAATTTCGTGCTGCGCAAACTGAAAAAGTGGCGAGCAAAAATATTCCTGGTCAAATCTAAAGCCAAGCTTAAAACGGGACACACGTTATGGATAAAACCATCGGTATTTTTGGTGGTGGTCAACTCGGCCGTATGATGGCACAAGCTGCCCTACCGCTGAATATTCAATGCACTTTCTTTGAAGCCAATACAGATTGCCCTTCCGCCGCGATGGGTCAGGTGATTTCGACCAAAGCTGAAAATGGCTTACAAGATTTTATCAATAGTGCAGATGTATTCAGTCTGGAGTTTGAAAATACACCGCTGGCAGATGTTGATGTTTTAACCAAGCAAAAAGAACTGCATCCGCCACGTCAGGCTTTGGCTACTGCGCAAAACCGTTTGCTGGAAAAAGCTTTATTCGATCAACTCGAGATTCCTGTTGCGCCGTATAAAGCAGTTAATTCTTTAGAGAGTTTAAAAGCTGCGGTTGCTGAATTAGGTTTGCCGATTGTTTTAAAAACTGCTACTGGCGGTTATGACGGTAAAGGTCAGTTTGTGTTGCGTAGCGCAGAGCAAATTGATCAGGCTTGGGCGGAACTCGGTCCAGCCGGTTCACTGATTGCTGAAAGCTTTGTGACGTTTTCGCGTGAAGTGTCGATTATTGCGGTGCGTGGTCAAAATGGTGATGTGAAAACGTGGCCATTGGCTGAAAATCACCATCACAATGGGATCTTGTCGCATTCGATCGTGCCTGCGCCAAACAGCACAGATTTACAACCGATGGCGCAAGACTACATCACTCGCCTGCTGAATCATTTGAATTATGTCGGTGTGTTGACGCTTGAATTGTTTGTGACCGATAAAGGCTTGTATGCCAATGAGATGGCACCACGCGTGCATAACTCAGGTCATTGGTCCATTGAAGGCGCTGTCTGCTCGCAGTTTGAAAACCACATTCGTGCAGTTGCGGGTTTACCCCTCGGCTCAACTGAAGTGGTTCGTCCAACAGTGATGGTGAACATTATTGGCAAGCATCCAAAATCTGAAGATGTCTTGGCTTTAAATGGCGCCCATTTGCACCTGTATAACAAAACTGAACGTACAGGTCGTAAAATTGGTCATATCACGCTGATGCCAAACGACAGCGCTGAATTAACCACTTTATGCCGTCAATTGGCGAAAATTTTGCCAGAACCTTTGGCATTAACTCAAGATATGAGCATTTAATCCTTCGATTGAATGATAAAAAAGCGGTCATGCCAATGACCGCTTTTTTTATGCCTGAAGTTCGGGCATGATTGCGCCTCTTTTGAGCTTATGCACCGTTTATCGGAACAGAATAAAAAATAACTGTATGTAATTTGTACAATACTTTATAGATAGACTGCATAAAAAACAAACAAATAGAATTGTGCTGTATTTAAGTTTTAATGCTGTAAAAAATGCAGAAATTTTTAAATTCAAAAGATAAAAAATAAATTCAAAATAATATGAATTTAAATTTAAACCGGTGTGTTTGAATTTAAAAAATATGAATTCAAAGTATTTTGGAAAATATGAATTTAAACTTTTAAATTTAAAAATAGAGTTTTGAATTTAAAGTTTTAGGTGTTTAAGAGCACAAAAAAACAAAAGAGATTAACTTATCCACAGTAGGTTTGAATTTAAAAAAACGCATTTTAAATTTAAAACAATAAATTTAAATTCATATTTTGAGTATTTTTGAATTTAAAAGTTTTAAAAACAGGGCTTGTGGATAACTTTTTAAATTTAAAAACAGAATATGAATTTAAAATGAAGGGAAATGAATTTAAATTTACGATTTGATTCAGAAATTAACGACTGATGGTGGTATGGTAAAAACATAATTTAAATTCAAATGCCATCAGGGATACTATGCGTCGCTTAGCTTTCGTTTTAGGTTCAGTTTTTCTTGCAATGACTCAAGCCAATGCTGAGCTGATTATTAATGGCCAACGTGTCACAGTGACTCCAACCACGCCTACAAATCAAATTTTTAGCCCGCAAAATAATTTTCAGCAATGTATTGCCAATTTACGTACTCAAGCCATGACTTCGGGGGTGAATGGGTCGACCTATGACCGCTATACGCAAAATTTAACACCTGATTATTCCGTCATTGAAAAACTAAATTATCAACCTGAATTTTCTACGCCAATTTGGGATTATTTATCCGGTCTGGTTGATGAGGAACGTGTGCAACTGGGACGTCAAAAATTAGCCCAGCATCGAGATGTACTCAATCGCGTTGCAGCAACTTATGGTGTTCCGGCTGAAACGGTGGTGGCAGTGTGGGGTGTAGAAAGTAATTTTGGTGATATTTCCGGAAGTTATCCTTTATTACAGGCTTTGGGCACTTTAAGTTGTGAAGGTCGTCGTCAAAGCTTTTTCCGTGGAGAGTTTTTTACCACGATGCGAATTTTACAACGTGGTGATTTAACCGAGCAGCAAATGAAAGGCTCATGGGCTGGGGCATTTGGTCACACCCAGTTTATGCCTTCAACCTATGAAGAGCTGGCAGTTGATTTTGATGGTGATGGTCGTCGTGATCTGGTTTCTAGCACTGCAGATGCTTTGGCTTCAACGGCTAATTTCCTTAAAAAACGTGGCTGGCAAACCGGCATGCCGTGGGGCTTTGAAGTTCGTATTCCTGAAGGTATGTCCCTCAATGGAGAAGGGCGTCGCAATAAAAAATCTTTAAGTAGCTGGGTGAGTCGTGGTGTGGTTCGTGCCGATGGCAGTCCCTTAATCCAGGGAAATTTATCTGACAGCAGTTCGGCGGGATTAATGGCACCTGCAGGTACAAATGGCCCGGTATTTTTAGTCTTTAAAAATTTCGATGCTATATATAGTTATAACGCGGCAGAAAGTTATGCTTTGGCGATTGCGCATTTGTCCGATCGTTTACAGGGTCAGGGTGGATTTAGTAAAGCCTGGCCAACCGATGATCCAGGAACTTCCCGTGCAGAACGACGTGAAATTCAGCAATTTTTACTCAATAAAGGTTATGACATTGGTACAGCCGATGGCTTGATTGGTGATAAAACCCGTCAAGCCATTCGTCAAGAACAAAATCGTTTGGGTTTGAGTCCAACAGGTCGTGCAGGCCAGCAAATTTTACGTGCATTTCGAAATGAAAATGCCCAGAAAATGATGAAATAATCATGTTTTAGAAATAAAAAGGTCTGCTTCAAGCAGACCTTTTTATTGTGAAATGTTTTTATAATTTATGTTTATACCGCTGTAATGGTACCTAAAACACGATAGCCTGCCGCACCTGTAACGGTCGGTAGGTTGCCACTTTGTTGATTCATAAAACGCATCGCCAGCCATGCAAAAGCGGTCGCTTCTACCCAAGTCGGCGCTAAGCCAATTGCGGAGGTGGTTTGGACTGACCAATTGTGTTTGCGCAAACGCCAGCGCAATTGCTCGAGTAAATGTGAGTTATAGGCACCACCGCCACAGACATAAACTTCACCGGTATCCATGTCGGAGCGGTAAATGGCTTTTTTAATCGCCCGTGTGGTGAGTTTTAATAAGGTCGCCTGAACATTTTCAGGAGTGTCTTCTAACTCGTTATATTCAAGATCATTGCGCCAATCGGAAATTTGTTCATCTAACCATTCCAGGTTGAAGTCTTCACGTCCGGTACTTTTTGGCGGTTCTTTAGAAAAATATTCATGAGCTTGCAGGCGGTCAAGCAGGCTGCGAATCGGATGACCGTATGCTGCCCAGTTACCATTTTCATCATAAGGTTGACCGGTATAACGATGACACCAGGCATCCATCAAAATATTGGCAGGTCCGGTATCAAAACCATATACAGCATCTGGATTACCCGCAGGTAACATGCTGACATTGGCAATGCCACCCAAATTTAAAATTACACGGTGAATGCTTGGGTGCTGGAACAAGGCCTGATGAAATGCAGGAACTAAAGGTGCACCTTGACCACCCGCAGCCATATCACGACGTCGGAAATCTGAAATTACTGGAATCTGGGTCATTTCAGTAATGATATTGGGATCGCCAATTTGCAAGGTAAAACCATGTTCAGGACGGTGGCGAATGGTTTGCCCATGCGAACCAATGGCTTTAATCTGGCTACGATCTAGCTGGTTCTTTTCAATCAGCTCATTAATCCCATCACCAATCATTTGTGCCAGCGCCACATCGGCTTTGCCCATGCGATCAATTTCGTTGTCACCGGGTAAAGTCAGCGCCATCAGTTCGTCACGTAAGTCCAGATCAAATGGCAAGGTAAGGGTGGCATGAAGCTGCAATGGATCAAATGAAGCAGCCACAATGTCAACGCCATCCATGCTGGTGCCAGTCATTACCCCAATATAGATCGCTGTCATGATGATAGTTAAGCCTGCATTATGCTGAAAAAGTGTTAGTATATCGCACAAATTGTATAACTGATGTATTGGGTTTTGTGATGTCAAATTTCCTGCCGGCTGAAGAACAACTTGCCCTCATCCAACGAGGCACTCATGAGATTATTTCTGAAGAGGATCTGTTAAAGAAACTCAAAGAAAATCGTCCCTTAAAAATTAAAGCGGGTTTTGACCCAACAGCACCTGACTTACATTTAGGTCATACTGTATTGATTAACAAGCTAAAAGTATTCCAAGACTTGGGTCATGATGTAACTTTCCTGATTGGTGACTACACTGCCATGATTGGCGACCCGACAGGTAAAAGTGCAACCCGTCCGCCATTGTCGCGTGAACAAGTGTTGGAAAATGCAAAAACCTATCAAGAACAAGTATTTAAAATCCTTGATCCGAATAAAACAAAAGTTCGTTTTAACTCTGAATGGTTTGCACAAAAAACCGCAGCCGATCTTATTCAGTTGGCGTCTCAGCAAACTGTGGCGCGCATGCTTGAACGTGATGACTTTACCAAGCGTTATAACAACCATCAGCCGATTGCGATTCATGAATTCTTGTATCCATTGGTCCAGGGTTATGACTCAATTGCGTTAGAAGCAGACGTGGAACTGGGTGGCACAGACCAGACCTTTAACTTGTTGATGGGTCGTACGCTGCAAGGTCGTTATGATCAGGAAGCGCAAGTCTGTATTACGGTTCCAATTCTGGAAGGTTTAGACGGTGTGAATAAAATGTCTAAATCTTTAGGGAACTATATTGGTGTGTTTGATGCACCAGGCGCGATGTACCAAAAAGTCCTTTCAATGCCAGATGCTTTGATCGAGCGTTATTTTGATCTGCTTAGCTTTAAATCACTGGATGAAATTGCAGTGTTATTAAAAGAAATGCAAGAAGGTCGTAATCCTCAAGAGATTAAAAAGATCCTTGCATTAGAGTTGGTAGAACGTTTCCACGGTGCGGAAGCAGCTGAAAATGCGCATAAAGGTGCAGGTAATATTATTACTGAAGGTGAGCTGCCAGAAGGTACGCCAGAAGTGACTATTTCACGTGCTGAATTTGGCGGTGAAATGTTTATTGCCTCTATTTTACGTACGGCCGGTTTAACCAAAAATGCAGCACAAGCCAAAGATGCGGTGGCGCGTGGTGCTGTAAAAGTGGATTGGGAAGTGGTTGATGCGGGTTTCTCTGTGAATGAGAACAAAACATACATCATTCAGGCAGGTAAAAAAGCGATTGCTAAAGTGACCTTCATAGACTAAGGGTTTCTTGAATTTTTATTTAAGTTGTTGAAATAAAAGCAGGCTTTGGCCTGCTTTTATTTTTTATATCGTATATTAATATTTCGAATAAGCAAATTCAAAAAAAACCTTATAAAAACAACAGTTAAATTTTCCCAAATCTGTTGCATTCTGTTTTGCTTAAGTATAGGATTTATTCATCTAGACATCGTGTAGAAAACATATCTAGAGGGTACGTGTATAACAAAAGCTCCACAATTTTAAGTCTCTTCCCCAAGAGACTTTTTTTAAATTTTTACCAATAACTATAATAATGACATCATGGATCGAGCTATAGATTCAACTCCAAGGGAGAGATTTTGGGAGAGATCTCTTTCTTTTTTTCTATCTAAAATTTAGTCAATTTTAATTTACTTGATCTTTTTTACTGCTTAAATAGCAAAAAATCAATGTTTTATAAGATATTACTGAGCTTGATTGTTTTTCAGGAGTTATGGGTCTTGCAGCATTAAGGTGAATGAAATTGAGTTTGGGAAAAAATATTTTGACTAAGCTGCCGACAAATAAGTCGGTTATAAGGGTTTCTTCTCGCACCCCAATAATCTATGTAGAGATAAATAAGCGCTGACCACTGCAATTAAAACTAAAATAATATCGCCATAAATTTTGCATGAGCGGAAAGTGAAATTAAGATGAATCGCAAATGCTTGATACAAACCTTCCTCAGCCAGGAAGACTAAATTTACTTTTTAGTACTATGCACACTCCAAAAGCCGTGATCAGACAGCTCAATAAGCATAACAATAATTGGATGGCGTAAAGGCTAATAAAGGGCAGTCGACTAAATAATAATAAGAGTTGCAATGGAAATTGAGTTGGCTTTCAAACAAGTAAATAAAACCAGGTTTAAACGACTCTTTGATTGTTGCTATTCAGTGAATAATTATAAAAATCACTTTTTGAAGCAATGATCGTTCTTTGAGAGAAGGGAATGATTCTTGATGAATATTTGGTTTTAAACCTATTTGGTTAGAGGTAAGGGGTATTCATGTGGATCGTTGGCTTGTTTGTGGGAATGTGATTTAAGTAGATAGCGTTTATAGCTTGATTTGAAATTTTGAAGATAGATATAGGTGTAGAAAGAAGTGATGGATTGATGATTTATGGCTGTAGTTAAAATATAAAATTCTAAGAAAATTTAAAAAAACCAATTTTTTTATTAAAAAAAGTATAAAAAATGACTAAAAAACATGATTTTTCACTGATTTTGTAGAAAAAACAGACATGCGTGATAAATATATCATTTTAGGGGTTGCACGCATTTAGAAACTGTATAGAATACGCTGCATCCCGACGAGATAGACGGAAACGAACGAAGCGCGAAGCGCTGAGTTGTTGAGTTTATGGCGTTGAGTGACTTGTCTCTGACGAAGAGCAAGAAGATCATTAAGAGATTATGAAGAACAACTTGTGTGGATTTTTACTGGTTGATCGATCGAAATTATTTTCATTGATTGATGGTAGAAATTACTCGAAGTTTATTTGAGAAATATTTGTCAGA
>NZ_SJXH01000053.1 GCF_004336635.1 Acinetobacter sp. ANC 4862 | reverse complement strand
TACGCCTGCTTTAGCCCAACGGCTAAAGCGAGTGTGCACGACTCTAAAATCCCCAAAGCGTTCTGGTAAATCTCGCCACGGAATACCTGAACGATACCGATACAATACTGCTTCAACAAATAGCCTGTTGTCTTTGGCAGTTACTCCAACAGTACTCGCTCGTCCGGGCAACAGATCCTTAATCTGTTCCCACTGATCATCTCTTAATGCATAGCGTTTAGTCATGAAAAAATAATGAGGACAGATTAGATTTTCTCAAGCTAATTGATGACAGGCTCTAGCAAGTTCTGGCTGGGTAAACAGTTCAATTTGTGCTTTACATACCCGCTGAACCATTTCATCACGTTTTTTCCCAGTCACCACATAGACTTTCCAGGGTTGTGTATTGGTTCCTGAAGGTGCTCGACTTGCGACAGTTAAAATGTCTTTAATGATTTGCAGATCAACTGGTTTATTCAAAAAAGCCCGTACTGAATGGCGTGAAGTAATGGCATCATCAACATAACGAACTTGTTCCAAATTCATAAAAAATCCTTTTGAAATGAGTTTTTTAGCGCTTATGACTATATACATTAGTCGAATATTTGTACGTAAGACTTTGTGTAAATTTTTGCTAAGTTAAAGAATATATTCATAATTTTGTAATATAAATCTGAAATTAAGATTATTTTTTAATCATTGTTCAATAAAATTGATTTTAATCAAGTAGAGAACTTGGTAGATTGATGGCTACATATGGGTTACATATGTTGTACTTTTATAAAATTTTAAGCTTTTTTCACTTTACTGATAAGCAGAAAATGCAATGATTTTTGAAGCTTTTTTAAATTTTGAATCATGATTTTTTATTGATTTGTTGAGTTTTTAAGGGTCATTTATGCACGGATGCGAAATATTTAAATAGGAGATTAGAATGAGTCGTTTACTCAACGGTAAATTTATGGCTAAAAGTTTAGCATTGGCAGTCACAGCTGTAATGGTAAGCACAGCGCATGCAGGTAAAGCTGAGCAACAACAAATTCAAGAACTACGTCAAGAAGTTGAAGCATTAAAATCTTTAATTCAACAGCAACATCAAGTTCAACAACAGCAGCAAACTCAAATTGAGCAAGTTAAAGCGCAGCCTGTTCCAGCACCAGCAGCTAAACCTGAATCAGCATTAACCGGCTTTAAAACTAAAGCGGGTTCAAGTGTAAACTTATATGGTTTCGTTCGTGGTGATGCGAACTACATCATTGAAGGTGCTGATGATGACTTTGGTAATGCTGCTAAAGCCGGTACTGTGGGGACAGGTTCATCTACTGTAAATGATAAGTTGCGTGCGACGGCTAAAACCACTCGTATTGGTTTAGATTTTAGTACTAACGTTGGCGATGCGAAAGTCGGTGGTAAAATTGAAACTGACTTTGCAGGCTCTAATGAAGCTTTCCGTATTCGTCATGCTTATTTGACTTATAACGACTGGTTATTTGGTCAAACGACTTCGAACTTCTTGTCGAATCATGCACCAGAAATGATTGACTTTGCGACGAACATTGGTGGTGGTACGACTCGTATTCCTCAAGTACGTTATGGTCTTAAACTTGCTCCAGCAACTCAATTATTCTTCTCTGCTGAAGAAGGGAATAGCTTAGCAACTTTGGCGACTACAGCTGCTGTTGACCAGATTGCCGGTACAGCAACTGATGTGAAATATCGTTTACCAACGCTTACTGCTAAGTTAACTCAAGGTTTTGCAGATGGTAAAGGTTCGTTATCAGCTCGTGCTTTAGTTGAAAATTATAAATCAACAGCAGCTGATGATGATCAAACGGGCTGGGGTGTTGCAGCAGGTGTAAATTATCAAGTATCTGAGCCATTAAAAGTTTCCGCTGATGTTTCACATGTCGTTGGTAACAGTAATTACTTATATGGCAGCAATTCAGCTTATGCAGTTGATACTGTGAATAATAGTATTGAGCAGAATGAATTTAATGCTGTTCAAGTGGGTGCAACCTATAAAATTTCACCTACATTACGTTCGACTTTAGCGTATGGTGCACTCTTTGCTGATGATGGTACTGACTACGCACGACTTAATACTGTAGCAAATGAAAAGGTTCAACAGGCATGGATTAACTTTATCTATTCACCAGCTGCACCAATTGACCTAGGTCTTGAATACGTGAATGGTAAGCGTGAAACATTTGCTGGCGAGTCATTTAAAGATAATCGTGTAGGCTTGATGGCAAAATACAATTTCTAATTAAATACTAGAAATTTGAAAAAGAGGCGAACAAATCGCCTCTTTTTTTTATTTAAAGTTTGACTATATGAATAGTTATTTATACAAGTTATTTATTTAAAAAATTAAAACGTGAAAACCTAATTTTTAGTAATAGGCAAAATTGTAAATAAATAGAGACATTAATTACCAAATCTGGATAATATACGCTCTTTTGAACATTGCCTGGCGTGATAGCATTATCATTGCTAAAAATGTATGTTTATTTCTGCATATCCTGCAGAAATAAACATGATATGGACTAGAAGCTTTAATTGAGACGATCTCTCATGAGTAAGCGGGTTAGTAGGGATTTAAGGAAATGTTCTTTCATTGAATTCCAGGAATATAATAACTTGCATCGTCTTTTTTGATATTTTTCATGTATATGAAAAAATGATCTCCTTGTCCGTAGTTTCATCAAAAATGAATTTTCTTTATTCCTTTTTGTTGTACAGCTTTTATTTTATTTGATCTTTATCAAATGGTTCTTGAGCTTTTTTGTTTCAAGAAAATAACAAGGCTATAGAACAAAAAGAATCCAACCATTTTATGGACAATGATGATGGAATTTACTTTTAATGCCTTTTATACGCTCATTGCAGCGGTAATCGTTCTTTTATTAGGACGGTTTCTTGTCAATAAAATTGATTTTTTAAGACGCTACAATATTCCCGAGCCCGTGGCAGGTGGCTTAGTCGCGGCGATTGCTTCACTATTTGTGCACAATATTTGGGGTCTCAGCATCTCTACAAGTAGTGAACTACAGACTAGCTTTATGCTGATTTTCTTTGCCTCTATTGGTTTAAGTGCAAACTTTGCCAAGTTAAGACAAGGTGGTTTGGGGCTGGTAATTTTCCTGGTTTGTGTGGCTTCATTTATTGTCGTACAAGACTTTGTCGGGATTAGTTTAGCAACTTTATTGGGAATTGATCCTTTAATTGGCTTAATTGCTGGTTCCATTACCCTGACTGGTGGGCATGGTACAGCGGGTGCCTGGGGTGAAATTCTAGAAGTTGAACACGGTATTCAGGGTGCTTTAGCCTTGGGTATGGCCAGCGCAACTTTTGGTTTGATCATTGGTGGCATCATTGGCGGTCCTTTAGCCAAAATGTTGATTAACCGTTATCAACTTGCTCAGCCGCGTAGTAATCAGCAAATTGAAGCCCGGGACTCAACACTCAATGCTGATACCGATTCAACTGAATTTACTCAATTTGAATATCCGCATCAGGTGCGTTTAATTACGGCTGATAATGCGATTACCACTTTGGGCATGTTCGCAGCATGTTTGGCCTTTGCTGAATTTATGACCGGCTTTAGTAAAGATACCTGGTTTGAGCTTCCGACCTTTGTATGGACTTTGGCCGGTGGTGTAATTCTGCGAAATGTTCTGGAAGGGGTATTTAAAGTTGGAATTTTCGATCGTGCCATTGATGTGTTCGGAAATGCCTCGTTATCGCTTTATCTCGCTATGGCCTTACTTTCTTTGAAGTTATGGCAATTGTCAGATTTGGCTGGCCCATTGGTGGTCATTCTGGGTGCGCAAACCTTAACCATGGCACTTTATGCGGCATTTGTGACTTTCCGCGTTATGGGTAAAAACTATGATGCTGCCGTACTTTCTGCAGGGCACTGTGGTTTTGGTATGGGCGCAACACCTACTGCCGTAGCTAATATGCAGGCCATTACCAATATGTATGGTCCTTCGCATAAAGCTTTCTTGATTGTTCCATTGTGTGGGGCATTCTTTGTCGATTTAATTAATGCGACCGTCATTCAGCTGATTCTTAAGTTTTTTGTATAAGTCTGAATATATGTCTAAAAAGCCCTAGCTGACTAGGGCTTTTTTATCCCTCAATATTATAAAAAGGTCAGAATAAGTTGATAGCCTAGGAAGCTGCCAATTAGGCACAACCAGACGGGAAGTTTGGTTTTAAGTAATCCAATGACCACTGCAACAAATAAAAGATCAGTCAGCTGTACAATATAATGCTGCGCCATTTGTATGACTATACACAGCAGCAATCCCACCACAGCCGCATTAATCCCTATAACCGCATGACGAATATAAGTTTGATTCATCAGCCATGACCAATAAGGCAGGGTTCCAAAAATCAGCAAAAAGGAAGGAGTAAATATGGCCAAGGTAGCGATACATGCATTGAGTACAGGAAATGGAGTTAAAGGTGTTAACGCACCAATATAGCTGGCAAAACTAAATAAAGGACCTGGCATCAGCTGGGCAAAGGCATAACCTAAATCGAATTTTTCTGCTGAAAGTAAACCTGTGGCAACAAAATCCTGATGTAAAAAAGGCAGAATGATATGGCCACCACCAAATACCAGCGAAGCTGTACGATAAAAACTTTCAACACTTTGAGTGAACATACTGCTGTGTAGCCAGTTGATAACGGGAAAGATAAAAAAAGGCAGAATAAAAAGTATTAACCAAAGATAAGCATATGATTTTTTTGTAGAAGAAATAGCGTCTGTTAAAGAAGAGGTTCCCACTTTATTTTCTTTTGTGGGAGTAATTTTTTGTGCGAAGAATATCCCCAATAATGCCGCGATAAAAATCACCATGATTTGATTTATCGGCAGCGAAACCGTATAAATAAAGAGGGTGGAACAGAGCATTAAAATATATTGCCAAAGTTGGCTACAAAAGCTGCGTAGCATTTGCCAGAAAGCCCAGGCCACCACAGCCAAAACAATCAATTGAATACTATGAAAAAACGCTGAAGAAAGCAGTGGGAAAAATTGTTTGCCTAATAGTGCCACTAGGGTCATCAGTAGTGCGGAAGGTAAAGTGAAACCCAGCCATGCGAGTATGGCACCCCAATAGCCTTTTTTCACATAACCAATCGCCAAGCCGACTTGGCTGCTGGTTGGGCCAGGTAAAATTTGTGCCAAAGCAACCAGTTGGGCGTATTGCTGGTCATCTAACCAATTTAACTGCTTCACAAAAGTGTGATGAAAAAATACCAGATGCGCCGCTGGACCACCAAATGCGAGGCAACCTAATTTTAGAAAAGTCAGGAAAATAGTGCGATAATGAAGAGATGGCATTGGCAATTTCACTAGGGTTAATTTTTTAAAGTCTAATATTTTTCGATGGCAGTTTAACGAAATACTACAATGTGAAAAACATATAGTTCTTAAACTGTACGACTTTTAAAAGATAAGCTTATTAATCTTTGGGTGGTTCATGATAAATATCAAATTTGGTTATATTGCTTTAGCGGTAGTGAGTGTAGTGGGATGCCAAAGTGTTCCACACGCTAAGCTTACTGTTGGCTCTACAGGCTTATCTGAATCCCCAAGTGTAGATGCCCAAGTACATGCTGACCGCATTGATTTTAAAAAATTAAAAAAACAGCAAAATCGTCCGATTGTAGCCTTGGTACTGGGTAGTGGTGGTGCGCGGGGCTATGCGCATATTGGTGTCATTCAAGTATTGGAACAACAAGGCATTCATCCTGATTTTATTGTGGGTACCAGTGCAGGAAGTATTGTGGGATCAATTTATGCCAGCGGCAAAACTGCGGTTGAATTGCGTGATATTGCTTTAAATATGAAAGCCAATGATGTCCGTGATGTAAAACTGGATATGAAAGGGTTTTTTGACGGTAAAAAAGTTGAAAACTACGTTAATCAGCAAGTGAATAATACACCGTTGGAATTGCTTAAAACGCCCATGTATGTAGTGGCGACAGAATTAAAAGAAGGCAAAAAAGTGGTCTTTAATTATGGAAACACTGGTCAGGCAGTACGGGCTTCCGTATCCATTCCAAGTATGTTTGTGCCCACTAAGATTGGTCAAGATGAATATGTAGATGGTGGTTTGGTCAGCCCTGTACCTGTGAATGTCGCGCGCGATTTAGGTGCAGATATTATTATTGCTGTAGATATTTTGGCTCAACCGGTGTATACGGAAACCAGCAATGTTTGGGGCTTGTTTAACCAAAATATTAATATCATGCAGAACCATTTGGCCAGAGAAGAACTTAAACATGCAGATATTGTGATTCAGCCCGATTTAAGAGAAAAAGCACATATTTTTGATGTAAAAGGTCGTGAAATGACCATGCGAGCGGGTGCTGAAGCAGCACGAAATCAATTAAATTCCATTTCAACAGTATTCAATCAAAAGCATTATTCACCATTGAATAAAATTCAGCAATTGAGTGCGCATGATTGAAGCTGTAAATAAACTGAAATAATGAGTGAGCCAAGAACAAGGCATCCATGTTTTTATCTAATTAAGTCTTGTTCCTGCTTGCAATAGTGTCATATGGAGTTGGATTTTGATTAAAAAACAATCCAATGAAGACTCATTCTATTGTAAAGATAAATTAATCAATTGATATTGCTAAATAAAATCCATTAAGTGGTTAAAGGTTTTATATTATATTATTTTTATATTAATGTATTTTTGTTCAATGATTTAAGTTTACCGCTGGGTGAAAAGTCAATAAACTTCATTTCATTAAAATCGATATGAAAACATATTTCTGTAAGGATCGTTAAATGAATAACAGCAGTATGAATATAGAAAAAATTAGCATCGGGCATAAAGTCAAAATGGCCACTATGGAACATCTTGTTTTTACTGTGATTGCAGAAAATGCGGACGGTACATTAAGTATTGAAACACAGCTTGATCAGCAAAATGTGCTCAGTTACGGCAATATTTCCAAAGAGATGTTACGTAAAATAGCTTCTTAATTTTATTTAATAAGCTGTATTTTATTTTAAGCAATTAAATACTTAAAAGAATATCTGCAAATGGATTTGCATTGAGTTTTCATCAGATTGACAACATTTTTATTTTAAGATGGAATGCTTTTAAATGAATGTTGATGTATTTTTTGTAATCAGGTTTTTGAGTATTTATTCTATAAAAACTGCGATAAATTAAAAAGATAGCAAATACAGTGTGTTAAATAGATTGATATATATTTTTTTGAATGATGGTGAAATCACTATAAATAATAATGATGATTTTATTGCCGATTTGGACATTCTATTTCGTCGAAAAACGATATAATAATGACTAAATACTATTGTCTATCCAAGAGACTAGAGAACGCGATGTCCCCATTAGATCAAATTGCTCCAGCATTAGATGACCAGTCTGAATTAACTATGTCGGTTTTAATGACTCCAGATATGGCAAATTTTTCAGGTAATGTTCACGGTGGAACAATTTTAAAATTGTTGGATCAGGTCGCATACGCATGTGCCAGCCGTTATTCAGGTAGCTATGTGGTCACTTTGTCGGTCGATAAAGTCAATTTTAAAGAACCGATTCATGTCGGTGAATTAGTCACTTTCCTTGCCAGCGTGAACCATGTTGGGCGTACTTCTATGGAAATCGGGATTCGTGTAGAAGCGCAGAACATTCAAAAGCGTACAGTACGTCATACCAATAGTTGTTATTTCACCATGGTGGCTGTGGATGAAAATGGCAAGCCACAACAAATTCCAGCTCTAAATTTAGATAATGATTGGAAGCGCTGCCGTTTTGAAGCGGCTGAACATCGCAAAGTGGCACGTCTACAAGAAAGTCATCATCCATCATGCAGTATTTATAAAAAAACTTCACAATGCTAATCAGCATTGAATGAAAAAAGACCGCTTTGAAGCGGTCTTTTTTTTTAATATGAAAATGTGATTCTGGTCTATACAACAGCCCTAAATCGGCATAATATGAAAACGATACGTATCGTTTCGTTTTGGGTGGTGCTATGACTGAAGTAGAGGTAGAGAAAACTTCACGCCGTAAGCAATGTATTTTGAAAGCTGTGATCGCAGCATTAGAAGAATATGACTACAGTCATTTAACTGTAGAAGATATTGCGGCACGGGCAGGGGTTGGAAAATCCACGATTTATCGCTGGTGGAAGCATAAGTCTGATTTGGTCTTTGATGCCTTCAAAGAACAAACCGCTTCAGTATTTGAATTGGATTTTCAGCAAAGTCTGCAATTTAATTTGAATCAGCAACTTTTAAAGTTATCGCATGCATTGAATCATCCGGTTGGACGCGCCTTACTGGTGGTGATGGCTGAGCATCGTGAAGCTGCGGGTGAATTCTTTGAACAGTATTTATTACCGCGCCGTGAGCAAACCCGTAAGCTGATTCAAATTGCAATTGAGCGTCATGAAATTATTGCGGATTATCCTTTTGAGCTGATGCTGGATGCGCTTTATGGGCCGATTCATTATCAAATTATTTTCTTCAATCGTATGCCTGATGCAACCTACATTCAAAATTTGGTACATCTACTCACGCAACCCGCGCTTGTTCAAAAGTAGCTAGGGCTACACAGAAAGTTGATCGTTATGACTACCACGAATACCGAGCGCTTATGGAATCGCTCTTTCATATTGTGTCTGTTCAATAACCTGTTTTTATTTACTTATTATTATGCGCTACTGACCGTTTTACCCATCTATATCATGAAAAATTTAGGGGGAACGGTCAAAGAAGCAGGTTTGGCACTGACTTTATTTCTGCTGTCTTCAATTGCAGTTCGTCCATTTTCCGGATTGATTGTTGAAAAACTCGGAAAAAAAATATCCTTTCGAGGTTCAGAGTTTTTATTTGTTCTTTTTGCTTTTAGCTATTTATTTGCCGATAGTATGTGGGCTTTATTGGTGATTCGTTTTATCCACGGTATTTGGTTTAGCATATTGACCACGGTGACCGTGCCGATTGCCAATGATTTCATTCCGGATCATCGTAAGGGTGAGGGGATGGGTTATTTCGTGATGTCGACCAACCTTGCCGTGGTATTTGGACCATTGATTGCCTTAACCGTGCTGCAATTTACAGACTTTATCAGCTTGTTTGCAATATTGACCGCCGTGATTTGTCTGGGCTTTATTTTCTGTTTAATGGTTCCTGTACAAGAAAATAAACTCGACAAATTAACCAATAAAGTAGAAGAAAAACCTTTAGGTTTTCATGACATTATTGAAATGCGTGCAGTTCCGATTGGTTTTGTAGCATTACTGGCTGCATTTGCCTATTCCAGCATTATGAGCTTTATTACTGCTTATAGTGAATCTAAGGATTTACTGGCCTATACCAGTTTATTTTTTATTGTATTTGCAATTTCCATGATTGTGGTACGGCCCTGGGTTGGGAAAATTTATGATCGTAAAGGTGCCAGCGCCGTCATTTATCCTTCGTTTATTTTCTTTGCTTTAGGCTTGGTGGTGGTGAGTTTTATCTCAAACCAATGGATTCTCTGGCTATCTGCTATATTTATTGGGATTGGCTATGGTTCATTATTTCCATGCTTTCAAACTTTGGCGATTCAGTCTGTGCCTAAGCAGCGAATGGGACATGCGATTTCGACCTTCTTTACATTATTTGATTTAGGGATGGCCCTGGGTTCAGTGATTCTGGGTCTGATCATTGCCTATTATGGTTATCAAATGACTTATCTATTCTGTGCGGTCATTACTGTGGCAACTTTATGTGTCTATAAATATACCGTTTCAGCATCACTTAAACACCCCAAATAAAGAGGTACGGCCGTGGAATTACGTCATTTACGCTATTTTGTTGCAGTGGCAGAAGAGCTGAATTTTACCAAGGCTGCACAACGTATGTGTACGGTACAGCCCTCTTTAAGCCAGCAGATTAAAGACCTTGAACAGGAAGTTGGAGTTCAGCTATTGGTTCGATCGAATCGAAAAGTTGAACTGACGGAAGAAGGTAAAGCATTTTTAAAAGAGGCACTGTTAAGTTTGGAGCATGCTGAAAAAGCCATTCAGGATGCACGTCAGGTTGCCAACTTAAACAAAGACCAACTGAATATTGGGTTTGTGCCTGTGGCTGAAATGAAAATTTTCCCTTATATCATGCCGAATATTCGGGTGCATTTTCCAGACATTAAAATTAACTTTCACAGTATGACCGATGCAAATCAGTTCAAGGCCTTAAAAAAAGGTGATATTGATATCGCTTTTACTCGCTATATTGATGAGTCCAGTGAACTTGAGCATGTACAAATTTTTAGTGAGCCTTTGGCTTTAATTGTGCCTAAAGATTCCGCGATTGCCGAGCAGCGTCACGTCAGTATTAAGAGTTTTAACAACCAAGATTTTATTATCAGTGATGAAATTGCTTCACCGCAATTACATAAAATTATTACCGACTTCTTTAAGCAATCCAAATTGAATGTCAATGTGGTGCAGCAATCGACCAATATTTTATTGAATGTCAATTTAGTCGGAATGGGCGTGGGCTGGAGCTTGGTGCCTACTTATGTCATTCCATTGTTGGGCGACAAAATTGTGGTGAAAAATACCATTGAGCCTTTACCGATGATTGACCTGTACGTAAGTTACCGTAAAGGTCAAAAAAATGAAGTGATTGAACTGATTTTAAAAATCTTGAAAGAACAGTTTTATATGGGCTTCTTTTAAAGAATTGTCATGATGAACCGATGCTTTTTATAAAGTAGAAGCATCGGAGGCAACGTCATGCCTCACATCACAATCATCAACACATCATCTAAAACGATTTATACTTAAAATCTAAAACAACAAGATAGGTCGAATAAAAATGATGAAGCTGTATAACAATACCCAGTCCCGTGGTATGACGGTGATGCTTTTAGTAAAAGAGTTGGGTATAGAAGACCAGATTGAAGAAATAAACGTGCCCTATGAAAATATGCATCAGGCTGAATATTTAAAGATTAATCCCATGGGGAAAGTACCTTGCCTGATCGATCAAGGGGTCATGATTTCCGAAGTCGCGGCCATATTTACCTATCTGGCCGACAAATATAGTGAAAAAGGTTTAGCGCCCCCTCTGGATGACCCCAAGCGTGGTGCCTATCTGAAATGGATGTTCTTTGCTCATGGTCCTTTGACTGAATTTATGGATTTAAAAGGGCTTAACATACCGGACGAGCAAATTGAACAAAGAAAACGGAGCCTGACTTTTGGTCATGAAGAGAGCGTATTGGCATTTCTAAAAAAGGGTATGCAAGAAGCAAATCCGTATTTGCTGGGTGAGAAAATTTCAGCAGCAGATTTATTTCTGGGTTATTGGGTGATTTTTGCCATCTATCTGAAAATATTGCCGTATCTGGATGAGTTCAAGCCGTTTATTCAGCTTCTGGCCCAGCGTGATTCCATGAAAGGTGTACCATGGTTGCAGAAAATCAATGATTAATTGACTTCTTTCATAAATCAAAACTATTCAATATTAGATTTTTTAAAATCAGCACGGCCTCATTTGATTGATTTAATTTTTTTGCCTTCGCGTAGGCAATCTTTCTACTTTTGAAAGGTCAAAATGAGGACTCAAAATATATTTTGAGTCCGCAAGAAAAACCTTTTGTTTCCCATACACGACTTCCTTGTCGTGATGGGAAACGTGTGGCATCCATGCCACACTCATGAATCCAATACCTACTAAAATCTATTTTTATTTTGGCATGATGAATAACTTGTAGTCATTGAAAATGATTTATGAAAAAAATCTAATATTGAAATTATTTGATCTATAAACAGGATCTAATTTAATTACTTAATAGAAATGGAAATAAAAAAGACCACGCTTTCGCGTGGTCAGGCCTCTGAATATGATTCAGTGAATATATTTTTATATCTGCATTATTTTACATGCAGCTTTTTAAACAACTGCTGGCTGACATGATCCAGAGTTTGTGGAATTGCAAGCGCTGCGACAAAACGGTCAGGACGTAAAATAACAACCGATTCAGACGTTTTACCAAACCAGGTACGGATATCTGTACCAATATCGCCAAGGGTAATCACGCCATCAAATTTCTTGCGATTTTCATTGCCAAACTGAACTTCAGGAATGATCTGAATAAATTTAACGCCTAATTTTTTCCAGACTTGCATGGTAGTCGCACTGAGTCCCCATTGTGGATCCACGCCCCAGGCAAGAATCGCGAAGTCGTTACCGATCACATCATCCAGTAAAACCTTTTCACCAGACTCAAGTTTCACATGCGGCTGAATGAACATTTTACCGACAGGAGATTCCTTTTTACCATCTGCTAGCAATGCACCATCGTTATATTTCGGCATCGGTTTGAAACGCATTTCAAGCAAATACTGTTTAATCGGCTTGATGTAATTCAATGCGTACGCAATACCGTCACGAACAAAACCTTGCCATTTTTTCGGTGGAGCAAGCACGTGACCGGCCATTACAGAAAGATCAATCATCGCCTTGGCATGGTCTTTACGTTCAATCTGGTAAGAATCCAATAAATCTGCAGTTGCTTTGCCTTGTACCACTAGCGCAACTTTCCAAGCCAGGTTAAAGGCATCACGCATACCGCTGTTATAACCTTGACCTTGCCATACCGGCATGATGTGCGCTGCATCACCGGCAAGTAAAATGCGGTCGACACGGAATTTATCGGCAATACGTGCATTGTGTGTATAGACACGTTGACGAATCACTTCAATATTTTCAGCATTCGGTAAAACTTTAGACAGCAATTTTGCGATATTTTCTGGTTTGCTGAGTTCTTCCTGAGTTTCACCTGGCATCACCATGAATTCGAAACGACGGATACCATGCGGAAGCGCAGCAGACACATAAGGACGTACTGGGTCACAGCATAAGTAAATATGTGGAGTCGCTAATGGATCATTTTCAATGTCGATGACGATCCATTGGTTTGGTGCTGTTTTACCCTCAAAACCAATATTCAAAGTACGACGTACAATTGAGTTACCACCATCACAGGCAATTAAATATTTTGCTTGAACGGTTTCTTCTTTCTGGTTTTTATCTTGAATCTTAAGCGTTACGCCATTGGCATCCTGGCTAAACTCATTGAGCTGACGTGAAAAAAGCACTTCAGTTTTATCGTATTGTTTTAAACCTTGCAGTAACACATTGTCTACTTGAGGTTGAATAAATGCATTACGACGTGAGAAACCAAATTCACGGGTAAGTGGCTGAATATCTGCGAAACAGCGACCTTTAGGGGTCAAGAAACGCATCGCATGATTCGGTGTGGTATGCGGCAAGACCTGATCGACTAAACCGAGTGATTGAATGGTACGTAAAGATTCATCATCAATACCAATGGCACGCGGGTAGTCAATCAAACTATCCAGCTGCTCGATAATAGTGACTTGAACGCCTTGTTTGCTTAAATAGTTCGCAATTGTTAAACCAACAGGACCTGCGCCCAAGATTGCCACTTCAGTGGTGTAATTTGTTTTGTTGCTCATAGCGAATGTCCATTCAATCAATTCACATTTAAGTGTATTAACGGTGAAATTGAGGGGCTAAACAAGCTATGCCATAGTAGATATCTTGAATGAAAAGAAAACAGATGAAATGATGGTGTTGTTCTAAATAGTTGAAAAATAATAAATATATGGATGTTTAACTATATGGTTTTTTAAATGAATGATCATTTTTTTCTATCATTCATAGGGGCTTTGTTGAAAATAAAAAAGCTGAATTATTTAAAATGGTTATTTACATTTTAAGGTTGAATTTCAATAAATCTCACTTTATTTTTTCTTAAATTTTTATGCAACAAATCCATTGTAATTAACAATTATCAATAATATCTTCGAGAAAATTAATTTGAATAAGGATTATTTTGTGGGAATTGTAGATGAATTCAAAAAGTTTAATGCCGAACTTAAAAATCCCAATTGGTCGGTATCTTCAATTAGTTCCAACGATGAACTAATTGTTAGCTTGTGGGGACATAAACCATTACTTTCTAAACATCTGACTGAAAGAAAACAAATATACCGTGATTGTATTGATAGATGGTCAGGCAATGGGTGTAATGAGTTTAAAAGAAACCTTGACCTCACTGCTGTCCCATAGTTTGATTTAAATAAAAAAACCTGAGTCCGAACAGTTAAAATATGAGTGCAAACAAACACTTTAACGACCAGGATTCAGGTTTTGTCACATCAGAATACCGTATTTCATCAGTTAATTAAAC
>NZ_SJXH01000052.1 GCF_004336635.1 Acinetobacter sp. ANC 4862 | reverse complement strand
TGATCCCATCGAGAAGCAGATCTGAATTTCTGCCCAACATGATGTTGTTTAGCAAGCCGTTCAAAATCTTGTCGTAAGACTGGTTTAATTAACTGATGAAATACGGTATTCTGATGTGACAAAACCTGAATCCTGGTCGTTAAAGTGTTTGTTTGCACTCATATTTTAACTGTTCGGACTCAGGTTTTTTTATTTAAATCAAACTATGGGACAGCAGTGCCTGTTCAGGTGCTTTTTAGGGTTTGATTCATCAGGAAATAAACCTGTTATAGATCCAGCTCTTTCCACATTTTTTCTATTTCTTGAGCAGGATGGGCCCCCATCACTTTAAAACCATTGGAGAAAATAATGGCAGGTGTTCCATTTAACCCCAATGATTTTCCTAAACTCAAATTACGCTCAATCGGATTGGCACAGGTTTTTTTAGAACTTGGCTGAATCCCTTTACTGATCAAATTTGACCAAGCCAAGGCAGGAGCTTTTTCACAGAAAACTTGCTTTGAAACAGCAATTGACTGGTTTTTGATAGGATAAATAAAAGTATAAATCGTGACATCGTTCAACTTGCTTAATTCAGTCTCAAGTTGTTTGCAATACGGGCAATTTGGGTCAGAAAAAATCGCGATCTGGCGTTTCCCATTACCTCGCACACTTTTCACTGCATCCTGTAAAGGCAATTTTTTCCAATCAATGCTGTTTTCTTTAAGCACTAAGTCTTTGGTCAAATTTTTCTGATCACTTAAACGGTACATTGAGCCAACCAGAATATGTTGCGCATCTTCACCGACATACACCACTTGACCATCCATTGAACCACTATAAATGCCTTTCATATCGGTAGCTTGAATATTTTCAATGTTTAATTTTGGGTGTTGTTTGGTGAGGTTGCTTTTGACCGTATCAACATTCGCCAAACTTAAGCTTGAAATAACACTGACCAAGGTGAATGCCAATATTTTTTTAATCATGTTTTTTTGCTCATCGATTCCAATTATTCAACGTGATTCTACTTAAAATTTAACGACAGATTCAGTTAATTTTAGCAGTCCTTACTGAAAGCACACATATTTCATCATCAAGGTTTCACGTGGAACATTGACATGATTTACAGCGGATTTATTTCTACCGAAATATGCACAATTTCGTCATGGATAGACAGTGCTTCACGAACTTGATCCGCTTTCAAATTGGAATCGGTTGCCAAAGCTAAAATACAGGAAAATTTCCCTTTGCCTACTTTCCAGACATGCAGGTCAGTGATTTCCACCACAGAAAATTCAGCAATCACTTCCCGGATTTCTTCCACTACGGGATGATCCATTTCTGCATCGAGTAAAGTTCTTCCTGTTTCTTTAATCAGGCCAATTGCCCATTTTGCCACCAGAATGGAGCCTGCAATCCCGAGTACCGCATCCAGAAAACCCCAATCTAAATACTTTGCAGCAAACAGGGCAATAATCGCAAACACTGAAGTCACTGCATCTGCCACCACATGCATAAATGCCGCTTTCTGGTTCAAGTCGTGATGACCATGAGCATGCTCATTTTCATGTTCGTGATGGTGATGGTGATGGTGATGGTGATGGTGATGGTGATGGTGATCATCATGCAGTAACCATGCGCAGATTAAATTAATCACCAATCCGAGAATTGCAATTGGAATGGCCTGGTTATAATGAATATCTATGGGATTTATTAGTCGTTCTATTGATTGGAATGCCATAAATATCGCAACAACCATCAATAAGATTGCGCTGCTATATCCGGCTAAAATTTCAATTTTCCAGGTGCCAAAACTAAAACGGCTATCTTGTGCATAACGACGTGCAGAACGATAGGCAAAATAAGCCAGTCCCAAGGCCAACATATGTGAACTCATGTGCCAACCATCGGCAAGTAATGCCATAGAGTTGTAAATCCATCCCCCAGCCACTTCTAATAGCATCATCACTGCCGTTAGAATAGTCGCCCATAGAATACGTTTTTGGGCGAGGGGATTACCTTCATCAAACTGATGAGCATGTGTTCTGGTCAATGGGGCTTTTTGCATAATCTTAATGTTTTAATATACTCCCCCACAGTATATTTATTTTTGGAGAGTTGTGTTGGGTCATTTACATCAAGATAAGAAAATTCATAATCGAGTCAAACGCTTACAAGGGCAAATTAACTCTGTAGAGCAAGCCTTAAACAGCCCTGAGCATTCATGTATTACGGTATTACAGCAAGTCGCTGCCATTAAAGGCGCTGTGAATGGTCTAATGAATGAATTGATCGAATCACATTTACGTCATCACGTGATTGGTGAACAAACTGAAATTAATGAACAGGAACTTGCTGAATTTTTAAAATTATTAAAGCGTTATAGTTAAATGATTTACATCTTATAAATTGACGCCCTAGGTGGATAAGAATTAATCTACAGCTCTTCTTTTCTCTCCAAATATTCGCTATTTTCAACCCTATGGCGGGTGTTTCTGTGACTCTACATGACGACTCAACAATCATGGCGACCATTTTTAATGGTCAGCCTGGCACTTTGTATTGGAACCATTGGCACCGCACTCGCGAGTCCTTTATATCCGATCTATCAAGAACTGTGGCATTTACTGCCTAGCCATATTACCTATATCTTTGTGGCCTATATGTTTGGCTGTCTGGCGACCTTGCTATTTTTAGGTCGAACCAGCAACAGTTTCGGATTCCTACGTACCTTACAAATCGGTATCGTGTTTGTCATCTTAGGCCTAGCGCTTTCCGCTGTTGCATCGAATGCACTTTGGCTGGCTTTGGGTCGCTTTATTATTGGGATTGCATCAGGGCTGATCAGCACCTCTGCAATGCTTGGATTAATTACCACCATTCCAGACAGTCATAAACAAAATGCACCGCAATTAAGTTCCATCATTACCGTGATTGGTTTTGGCTTGGGACCCTTTATTGGCGGGCTGATTGCTCAGTTTTCTAGCCAGCCGTTAGTTACACCTTATTTACCCATTATTGCCGCTGCTATTTTATGTTTTTTGGGTTTGTTTCTGGTTAAAGTTCCACAATTCAAAGCCCAGCCTTTTTCAATTGCACCACGTTTAGAAATACCAGCAGCCCAACATCAATCATTATTTTTTATTGCTGCTTTAACTGCATTCAGCGCTTTTGGGGCCTTTAGTTTATTTGCATCTCTTTCGCCATCTTTCGTAAAGGATCTGATTCCCTGGCATGGACCATTGGTCAGTGGTTCAGCGATTGCCAGTATTTTACTTGTTTCTGCTGTCGTACAATTTTCTGCTAAACATCTTCCTACAGCAAAAAACCTGAGTTTAGGGCTGATGACTTTAGTGGTGAGCTTTGTTTTACTCGGCTTATGTATGAGTATGCAATGGAGTATTTTGTTCTTTATCAGCGACATTATGCTGGGTGTAGGACATGGGCTGGGCTTATTGGGTGCATTCGGTTTAATCCACCAGATGATGACCACGGATAACCGTGCAGCTGTGATGTCGACCTATTTATTTATTGGTTATTTAGGCACGATCATTCCAATTATCGCGGTGGGATATTTAGCCGATCATTTTGGCTTAACCATTGGGGTTTTAGGATTCTGCATAGGCATTGGTTTACTCTGTCTTTCGCTAATATTTTGGCATAAGAAAATTTCATCATAAAAAAACCGCCTTCATAAAGGCGGTTTTTCAAATCCACTGGATTGCTTTTCGACTGGATTATTTTCCAATACAGAATGATCCAAAGATTTTCCCTAACAAATCATCTGCACTAAATTCACCGGTAATCTCCGCCAAGGCATTTTGCGCCAGACGTAAAGATTCAGCCACCAATTCACCTGCCTGATACACCACCAACTGCTCATGTGCTTCTGCAAGATACACTTGAGTGCGTTTCATTGCGTCTAAATGGCGTGTACGTGCAATAAAGGTATCTTCTTCTGGCTGGAAGCCTGCATGCGCTGTAATCGCATCTATAAGCGACTGAACACCAGTTTCATGCTTGGCTGAGACAGTAATATGACGAAATCCCTGATAATCGCCAATTTCAGCAGCTGCACCAGTTAAATCGCACTTGTTGGCGATCAACATTAACCGACGCGGTTCAAGATGTTCAGCAAAATAGTTTTGTGCCAATTGCAACGGATCTTCACCTTGGCTTAAGTCATAGACCAACAGCAATAAATCGGCTTGTTCAATTTCTTTAATCGCACGGCGAATCCCTTCTTTCTCGACAATATCACCAGTTTCACGCAGTCCGGCAGTATCGGTCAGGGTAATCGGCAAGCCATTTAAGGTGATTTGTTCATGCAGGACATCACGGGTAGTACCGGCAATATCGGTCACAATGGCACGTTCATTTCCGGCCAACGTATTCAATAAGGAAGATTTTCCTGCATTCGGTTTACCGGCAATCACCACCTGTAAACCTTCACGCAATAACTGACCTTGGCGTGCAGACTTTTGTACTGCAGTCACTGAAGTTTGCACATCTTCAAGCAAAGCCAAAATTTTACCATCGGCCAAGAAATCAATTTCTTCTTCCGGGAAATCAATGGCAGCTTCCACATGTAAACGTAGATGAATCAATTTTTCTAAAACGGTATTGACTCGGGTCGAAAACGCCCCTTGTAGCGAACGGACTGCTGAACGGGCGGCGGCTTGTGACGTGGCATCAATCAAATCGGCAATCGCTTCGGCTTGCACCAGATCCAGCTTGCCATTTTCAAAGGCACGCATGGAAAATTCACCCGCTTTAGCCGCAATCGCGCCCAATTCAAGTAAACGACCCAGTAGGGCATTTTGAATCACAGGTCCACCATGACCTTGCAACTCAACTACATCTTCACCGGTAAACGAGTTTGGATTGGGAAAGCAGATGGCCAAACCCTCATCCATGACTTCGCCCGCGGCATCATAAAACTGACGGAAACCGGCAAAGCGGGCTTTCGGTAAAGCCTTTTGCGTTAATGCTTCTGCAATGGCATAGGATTTTGGACCAGACAGACGAATCACTCCCACACCACCACGCCCGGGCGGAGTTGCAATTGCAGCAATCGTTGTTCGGTTTTGCATAAAATTCACCTAAAAATTCCTAAATTACAGCCAAAGAAAAATCCGCCTAAGATTACCATCTTAAGCGGATTTATTCAGCTATTCGCAATCAGTCGTTACTTAAACAACTTCACGCTTTTCGCGTTCTTTCGCAACATTCTTGTTGATCAAGCTTTGCTGCAAGATGGTAATACTGTTATTGACAATCCAGTACATTACCAAGCCCGCAGGGAAGAACAACATAAATACAGTGAACATGATCGGCATGATTTTGAACACTTTCGCCTGCATCGGATCAGCCGGTTGCGGATTTAAAGACTGCTGAACAAACATGGTCAAGCCCATTAATAACGGCAGAATAAACCACGGATCCATTGCAGATAAATCTTGAATCCAGCCTAACCACGGTGCGTGACGAAGTTCTACCGACTCCATCAATACCCAGTACAAGGCCAAGAAAATCGGCATTTGTAAAAGTAGTGGCAAGCAACCTGATAATGGGTTGACTTGTTCACGTTTATACAGCGCCATCATTTCTTGAGAGAAACGCATGCGGTCTTCACCGAACTCTTCTTTCATGCGTTGCATTTCAGGTGCAATCACACGCATTTTCGCCATAGAGCGATAGCTCTTAGACGACAATGGCCAAAGAATCAGTTTCACTAGCACAGTCAACAAGATAATTGACCAGCCCCAGTTGCCCACAATGTTATGGAAAAATTGAAGACCCAGGAACAATAACTTCGCAATTGGCCACAACCAACCATAATCAACAGTTTGGTTTAAACCAATCGCCAAATCTTTCAGTTCAGACTGAATTTTAGGACCTGAATAGAACGTCGCATCCAATTCAGCGGCAGTACCTGCAGGTACATTAATCATCGGTGAAGTGAAACCAATAATATTCATATTATCAGTGGATTGACGCGATTCTAATTTCGCACTATACGGCTGACCATTGGCTTGAGTCAGTTTAAGATCACCTGGAATCCAGGCACTGACGAAATAATGCTGCACTACAGCAACCCAGCCACCTTTTGCTTCAACATTCAATTTTTCGTCATTGAAGTTGTCAAATTTAAGCTTGTTGTAGTGTTCCTCAGGTGTACCCCAAGCACCACCCAGGAATGTGCCTAGTGTGAAAATGCCTTGGTCTGATTTACCTGGATCATCCGAATTGTCACGTTTGATTTGACCAAACATTTGACCTTGCCAGTTCTGAGCACTACGGTTCACAACTTTGTGGTTCACAATAATCGGATACTCACCTTGCTTAAAGGTAAATGTTTTGATGATTTCGACACCATCAGCCGTTTTATAAACCATCGGTACAGATAAAACTTTAACCGCTTTACCATCTTTGCTTTTTTCTGCTTTAGCATCAGCCAAGCTATAAGCTGTTTTTTCAACTTCATAAACCGGACGACCATTACGGTTGCTGTCCGGTCCATTTAAACCAATCAAGCCAGACTGAGCAACGTAAGTACGTTTTGCATCGCTTTCCAGCATGACAAACGGTTCATCACTGTCTTTATTTTTATCGTGGTTCAATAATTCAATACGAACAATGTCACCACCTTTAGGATTAATCCAAAGATGATAAAGGTCAGTTTGTACTGAAATAAGCTGTTGACTTACAGGTGCAGTGGCATCTGTTGTAGTTTGCTGAGTGGCAATATTTGCTTGAGGCACGTCAGACGCTGCTGGAGCTGTTTGAGCATTTGGCAAATCTGCAGATACTTCATGTGAAACCACGGCAGCTTCTTGCTGCGGTTTAGTCTCTGCATGACCATAATCTTTTTGCCAAGCCAAAATAAGCAAATATGCGACGACAAACATAGCCCCTAGAATTGCAAACCTGGCCCATTGTTGCATATCTATTATCCCAAGTAGTTAGAGTGATTTCGGTTCAATAAACGATCACGAAAGGGTACAGCAACGTGAAGCGTTTGAGAATCCATTTGCTGAAATGAAATAAAACGAATTGCTTTTGGGGGAACTGGGTCATAACCCGAACCACCCCAAGGATGACAACGGCAAATACGTTTAGTAGCTAACCACGCACCACGCACAGCACCATGCGAATGGACTGCTTCTAAAGAATATTGAGAACATGTTGGAATATAACGACAGCGGGGTCCCAATAAAGGACTAATCGCGATCTGATAGAATCGAATCAACCAATGCAGTAAACGTACCATTGGCCATCTCTACTTTTGTGGGGAGGGAGCTATCTTTTTATGCTTATTGGCAAGGCGTTGCAATTTCTGCCAAGCAAATTGTAATTGCTGTTGCAATTCTGCATTAGGAATTGCTTCAATGCCGACTTTAGGCATGACCACAATATCTAATAAATCTAATTGCTGTTGATGAAGGCGAAAACTTTCGCGAGCAAGACGTTTTACTCTATTTCTTTCATGTGCGCGACGCACTTTTTTCTTGGCAACAACAATACCCAAACGGCTTGAAGGCTGTTCGGAATTTTTTGCCAAAAATAAGAAATGGGGTTGATGCACTTTAAAAAGCGCACCATCAAACACACTTTTATAATCGGCAGCACAGCGTATACGTACGTCTGTGCTGAAGCCATAAAGTGTCATGACACCCAAAATCGTAATAACTTAACTAATTAAACAGTTAAGCTATGACGACCTTTTGCACGACGGCGAGCTAATACTTGACGACCAGCTTTAGTAGCCATACGAGCACGGAAACCATGAACACGCTTACGCTTTAATTCTGATGGTTGGAATGTACGTTTCATATTGAAACTCCAAAAATGATCTTCTATGAAGGTTCGCGATTTTAGTGTTCATTCGGTGAGCTGTCAATCAAAAACAAACTTTCTTTCAAAATAAGGCATTTTTTTAAAAAACCAAGAATCTGAGATTTTTTATCTCATTAAAAACTGTTTTAATTTTACACACAATATAAGTTGTTGATTAATAATACAACATAAGTTATAAACAGAAATATTAACAACGTTATCCACAACTTAGTGTTGATAAGATTATTTTCCTCACTTTTGAATTTAAATTTAAAAATATTGAAAGTTATCCCCATCAACAATCGCTCTTATAAATAAATTCAAATTTATAAATTTAAATTTATTACTATTAGGGAGCTGTTTTTCTGTGGAAAAGCTATTTTAAATTTATATAAACAATAATTTATATTGTGGATATCTATGTTTTTATAATCTTGTTAAATTGGGGATAACTTTGTGATATATTTTATCCACAGCTTGCGGATAATCTTATCCACACCGTGATTTAAATTTAAATTTAATCGGAAAATTGCTTTTTTGAGTGATATTTCTTTAATTTTGCCATGACAGATGTGGATAACTTCGATAGAATGGCGACCCGCTTGGTCGGGCTCAAATGATTTTTTTATAACTAATGGAATAAATAGGGGTTTCACATGCTTTGGACTGACTGTTTAACTCGTTTGCGACAAGAGCTTTCGGGGAATGTCTTTACCATGTGGATTCGCCCTTTGGTTGCTGAAGAGCTTAACGACACATTAAAACTTTATGCACCCAATCCTTATTGGACCCGTTATATTCAGGAACATCATCTTGAGCTGATCACGATTTTAGCAGAGCAAATGTCTGAAGGTCGGGTGCGTAAAGTTGAAATTTTGGTGGATTCACGTCCTGGTGCGATTCTGTCCGCCAATGAACAACCGGCAACCACGACTGCTGCTTTGCAATCCGTTGCCACGCCGATGGCTAGACCGCGAAAAGAAAAAGAAGAATCAGGCGTTAAAAATAGCCGTAAGCGTTTATTGAACCCATTATTTACTTTTTCGTTATTTGTGGAAGGCCGCTCGAATCAGATGGCAGCGGAAACCTGTCGTAAAGTTTTAACCCAATTGGGCGCTTCTCAACATAATCCTTTATTTTTATATGGTCCGACAGGTTTAGGTAAAACCCATTTAATGCAAGCAGTGGGGAACGCTTTATTACAAGCCAAACCGAATGCGCGTGTGATGTATATGACTGCGGAAAGTTTTGTCCAGGATTTTGTCAGCTCATTGCAGCAAGGCAAAGTGGAAGAATTCAAGAAAAATTGCCGTTCGCTGGATTTGTTGTTGGTTGATGATATTCATTTGCTTGCCGGTAAAGAAGCCAGTTTGGTGGAGTTCTTCTATACGTTTAATGCCTTGTTGGATGAGTCCAAGCAAATCATTTTGACTTCAGATCGTTATCCTAAAGAATTGACGGAACTGGATGCGCGTTTAGTTTCACGTTTTTCTTGGGGCTTGTCGGTGGGTGTGGAACCCCCAGATATTGAAACCCGTATTGAAATCTTGTTGAAAAAAGCTGAAAACATCGGGGTTGAGTTGCCGCGTAATTGTGCTTTATTTGTGGCACAACAAGTTGTGGCCAATGTTCGTGAACTTGAAGGTGCATTAAACAAAGTGGTGGCTATTTCACGTTTTAAAGGCACTCCCATTGATCTGGATGTGGTACGTGAATCGTTAAAAGATGTGTTGGCAATTCGTGCCAGAACCATCAGTACTGAAAATATCCAGCGTGTGGTCAGTGAATATTTCCGTATTCCGCTAAAAGAAATTGTGGGGCCGAAACGTACCCGTATTTATGCCCGTCCACGTCAGTTGGCCATGGGGCTTGCGCGTGAATTGACCGGTGATAGTTTTCCGGAAATTGGCATGGCCTTCGGTGGTCGTGATCACAGTACCGTGATGCATGCCTGTGAGAAAGTACTCAGCCTTCGTGAGGAAGATCCGATCTTCAATGAAGACTATAAAAACTTGCAACGTTTGTTGCAAAGTTGATCGAATTTGATCAAATTCTATTCTTGCAATGCGGCATATTCTGCCGCATAGTACACTGCTAAAAACACATTTATTTATTATTTATCTTCAGTAGTTAGAGGAATGTACCGTGCGTTTGAAAATCGCGAAAGAAAGCTTACTTAATGTTCTGTCACATGTCGTAGGAGCGGTTGAACGTCGCCATACTTTAAACATTCTTTCTAATGTAAAGATTCAGGTTAGTAACGAGTCGCTAACCATTACCGGTTCAGATTTGGAAGTGGAACTGGTTGCCAGTACCACGCTGGCTGAAGGTGCATGCTTGCAAGTGGGCGAGACCACTGTTCCTGCACGCAAGCTGATGGACATCTGTAAATCTTTACCGACTGCGGCATTGATTGACCTGCAAATTACTGAAGATCGCTGCATTTTGAAATCGGGTAATAGCCGTTTTGTGTTGGGAACTTTGCCTGCTGAAGACTATCCGTTATTGAGCACTGAAAATGCTCAAGGTACCCAAGTGACCGTGACTCAGCGCGAGTTAAAACGCCTGTTTGAAAAAACCGCTTTCGCGATGGCAGTGCAAGATGTGCGTTTTTATTTAACCGGTACATTACTTGAAATTGATCAAAATCAGCTTCGTGCAGTCACCACTGATGGTCACCGTTTAGCATTGTGTGAAACAGCAGCAACTTCAACTGCAACTCAAGTCATTCAAGCGATTGTGCCACGCAAAGCAGTGGCGGAATTACAACGCTTACTCAGTATTGAAGATGAGCAATTGTCTTTGCTGATTGGCCGTGAATTGTTGAATGTCACCATTAGTACACCAAGCCGTGACAAAGAGCAGGGTGATATAACTGTTCGTTTCACCACCAAGTTAATTGATGGGAAATTCCCGGATTATCGTCGTGTGATTCCTCGTGGTGGCGATAAAAACGTATTGATTGCACATGATGTATTTAAACAATCTCTACAGCGTGTGGCGATTTTGAGTAACGAAAAATTACGTGGTGTGTTCCTGAATTTTGGTGCTGATTGTTTACAACTTCGCGCCAATAACCCAGAGCAAGATGAGGCGATTGAAGATCTAGCCATTCAATATGCGGATGCACCGATGGAAATGTCATTTAATGCGCAATATTTATTGGATGTATTAAGTGCTTTGGATGGTGATGATGTCTATATGACCATGACTGAAGCCAACCAATCTGTCTTGGTACACGATCCGGCACAACAAGACCAGACCTATGTTGTGATGCCGATGCGTGTTTAATTTGCTGATTTTTTACAAGATCAGATTATGTTTATCACGCGTTTAAATATAGAACGTGTTCGAAACTTAAAAGCGGTTGCACTCCAAGGGTTGCAGCCGTTTAATGTCTTTTATGGTCAGAATGGTTCAGGTAAAACCTCGATTCTAGAGGCGATTCATTTGCTGGCGACCGGGCGTTCTTTCCGAACCCATATCCCGAAAAACTATATTCAAAATGAAACAAGCGACGTGATTGTTTTTGCGCAATCTGCGACTGAAAAAATTGGCATGCAAAAATTTTTATCCGGTGAGCAACTGATTAAAGTCAATGGCGATCATATTGCGAGCCAGGGGCAACTGGCTAAAATATTACCTTTGCAGCATATTGATCCACAAAGTACCGATATTATCGACTATGGTGCCAAACCCAGACGGCAACTGATTGACTGGTTGATGTTCCACGTGGAACCGGATTTTTATCATGCCTGGCAATATTATTCGCGCGCTTTAAAACAACGCAACAGTTTGTTGAAATCGAGACGAAATCTTAGCCTGAATGATTTAGAGCCATGGAATAAAATGCTGGCTGAATATGGCGAAATGCTGCATTCACAACGTAGTGGAATTGTGGAACAGTGGAAAGTCTATTTTGAACAGGATTTAAAACAGTTATTGCCCAATCTCGATATTCAAATGGAATATATTCCCGGTTTTCATACCGAACTCGGCTTGCTGCATGACTTAACTGTACATCATCAAAAAGACCTGGATCGACGCTATACCGAGTATGGTCCACATCGTGCAGATTTACGTTTAAAAACAACGCTGGGTGATGCGGATGTGGTGCTTTCACGCGGTCAAAAAAAGCTGCTGATTGTCGCCTTAAAACTGTCACAGATTGCAATGCTGCATGCCTGTAATAAGGAAACTGTGGTATTATTAGATGATGTGACAGCAGAATTAGATTTAACTGCACAACGACGATTAATTGAGCGATTGAGCCAACTGGGTAGTCAAGTTTTTATTACCACTTTAGAGCATGAATCAGTAAAAAAACATTTACATGATTTGTCTATTTCATATCAATTATTCAATGTTGAAAACGGTCAAGTTCAAGTTGTCGTGCAATAGTTTTTTAGATTTTACCCATCTTTGGATAGACCTATATTTCACTAGGGAGAAACCATGAGTTCAGAAGATCAAGCTGCTTCTCAAACAGAACCAACCAATGAAAAGGCTTATGATTCCTCTAGTATCAAGGTATTACGTGGCCTCGATGCTGTTCGTAAGCGTCCAGGCATGTATATTGGTGATACTGACGATGGTTCAGGTTTACATCACATGGTGTTTGAGGTTGTCGATAATGCAATTGATGAAGCCTTGGCGGGTCACTGTGATGAAATCCTGGTCACCATCCATGAAGATGAATCGGTAAGTGTTTCAGATAACGGTCGTGGTATTCCAACTGATATTCACCCAGAAGAAGGCGTATCTGCCGCTGAAGTAATTTTAACCATTCTTCATGCTGGCGGTAAGTTTGATGATAATAGCTATAAAGTATCCGGTGGTTTGCACGGGGTAGGTGTTTCTGTTGTAAATGCCTTGTCGAGTAAATTATTATTGAATATTCGTCGTGCCGGTAAAGTGTACGAACAAGAGTATTGCCACGGCGATCCTGTCTATCCGTTACGTGCCATTGGTGATACTGACGAAACTGGAACAACGGTTCGTTTCTATCCAAGTGCAGAAACCTTTAGCCAAACCATTTTCAATGTTGATATTTTAGCGCGTCGTTTGCGTGAACTTTCATTCTTGAATGCCGGTGTTCGTATTGTGTTACGTGATGAACGTATCGATGCTGAACATGTATTTGATTATGAAGGTGGTTTGTCCGAATTCGTAAAATATATCAATCAAGGCAAAACCCATTTAAATGATATTTTCCATTTTACCAGCCAAGTGCCGGAAACAGGGATTACTGTTGAAGTCGCTTTACAGTGGAATGATACCTATCAAGAAAACGTGCGCTGCTTTACCAACAATATTCCGCAAAAAGATGGTGGTGCGCATTTAGCCGGTTTCCGCGCAGCATTAACCCGTGGTTTAAACCAGTATTTGGATAGCGAAAATATTCTGAAGAAAGAAAAAGTCGCGGTTACGGGTGATGATGCACGTGAAGGTTTAACTGCGATTGTTTCGGTTAAAGTGCCAGATCCAAAATTCTCTTCACAAACCAAAGAAAAACTGGTTTCAAGTGAAGTTAAACCTGCTGTAGAGCAGGCAATGAATAAGGAATTTTCTGCCTATTTGCTGGAAAATCCACAAGCCGCAAAATCAATTGCCGGCAAAATTATTGATGCAGCACGTGCGCGTGATGCGGCACGTAAAGCGCGTGAAATGACACGTCGTAAGAGTGCACTTGATATTGCAGGTCTTCCAGGTAAATTGGCCGATTGCCAAGAAAAAGATCCAGCATTGTCTGAATTGTACTTGGTCGAAGGTGACTCTGCGGGCGGTTCTGCAAAACAGGGTCGTAACCGTAAGATGCAAGCGATTCTGCCACTGAAAGGTAAAATCCTGAATGTGGAGCGTGCGCGTTTCGACAAAATGATTTCTTCGCAAGAAGTCGGTACGCTGATTACTGCACTCGGTTGTGGTATTGGTCGTGAAGAATACAATCCAGACAAGTTGCGTTATCACAAAATCATCATCATGACCGATGCTGACGTCGATGGTTCGCACATTCGTACGCTCCTGTTGACCTTCTTCTTCCGTCAAATGCCTGAACTTGTGGAACGCGGTTATATCTATATTGCACAACCACCGTTGTATAAATTGAAAAAAGGCAAGCATGAGCAATATCTTAAAGATAATGATGCTTTAGAAACCTTCCTGATTTCAAATGCGATTGATGATCTATCCTTGCATATCAGTGCTGAATCTCCTGCGATTACAGGACAAGCACTGGCAAAAGTCATTGAAGATTACCAGGTTTCACAGAAAAGTTTGAACCGTTTAACCTTACGCTATCCTGCAAGTTTGCTGGATGGTTTATTGGGTCTGGAAGCATTCAAACTTGATCAGAATCATGATGAAAATTATGTGAAACAATGGTCTGAACAGTTACGTGCTGCGATTGAAAAATATCAACCAAGTTTACGTCCTGAAATCACTTTGGAAATGTTTGAAAAAGAACATGCCAACGGTGAAAAAGTTGCACATTACTGGCCACGCGTGACCGTATATGTCCATAACTTGCCGCACTCGTATTTACTTGATTCTGGACTATTGGCTTCAGGTGAATATAAGCGTTTACTGCAAAATTCGAAGAGCTGGTTTAGCTTGCTTGAAGATGGTGCTTATTTGCAGAAAGGCGATCGCAAAATTAATGTCAGCACTTTCCATCAAGTGTGGCAGCACATTTTAGCGGATTCACGTCGTGGCATGATGATCCAGCGCTATAAAGGTTTGGGTGAGATGAATGCGGAACAGCTTTGGGAAACTACTATGGATCCTGAAAACCGTAACATGTTGCAAGTCACCATTGATGATGCGATTGAAGCAGATCGTATGTTCTCTTGTTTGATGGGGGATGATGTAGAACCACGTCGTGCCTTCATTGAAGAAAATGCTTTAAATGCAGATATCGACGCTTAATCTATTGATGAGTTAAATTGTAAAAAGCACCCTTCGGGGCACTGCTGTCCCACAATTTTTCATAAAAGGAGGCTCAATTGAGCTTCCTTTTGTTTTATCGGTATTTTATCGGGCATGAATAAAGCTTTTAAGGTTTTTCTCTCAAACAGATTTACTTGGATCATTCTTAGTAACCGTTGAACCGTCCA
>NZ_SJXH01000051.1 GCF_004336635.1 Acinetobacter sp. ANC 4862 | reverse complement strand
GATTGAACAGGATTTATTGCCGAAGCTGAAAGAAACCAGTGTATTGATTATGGATAATGCCACCTTTCACAAAGGAAAAAGGCTTCAGGAGTTGATACGCTGTGCAGGCCATTACATTGTGTGGCTTCCTAAATATAGCCCGGACTTAAATCCTATAGAAAAAATGTGGTCACGAGTAAAAATGATTCGCAATAAGTTTAGAGTTAAAGATATTGATAAATTGTTTAAAGATTACTGTAATGATTTATTTGGTATTTAGCTATAACTAAAAATGCAACAGACTGAATTAAAACAATTACCAGACTGGTTATTAGAACAGTTACCCAAAATAACTGAACCAGCAATTTTATCACTGTGGGATACGAAACTTGTGGTCACTTACCCTGATCGTATGGAAGCAATTCACGAAAGCTTAAAAGACGTACAACACCAGATCCATCATGTCAAACCTAAAGATTCACAGATTCTACCAGAGGGTTATCAATATTTTGGTGAGGATAAAGAGAGTGGTTGCCTATTTTTTAAAACCTCTGAGCATCTTCCTAGTAGTTTTTTTCCTACACCGATAAAAAAAATTTGAGCATTTACAATCTGCTTTACAGACTGCCTTTGAAAATGAGCAAGCATATCTCGCAAATCCAACAGACTTTTTAACTGCTTATCATTTTATTGATACACAGCCAGCTTTTTGGACGGTTATTGGTGATGTACCATCATGGCACTGGAATACAGGGGGGCATTGCCAAAATGTTTATCACGGTGCATATAATGATGAAGATAATGGACAATTAGTGATTTATTTAGAAACTGGCTCACATCTCAATAAAGTAGAAGATGGTGGTAAATTATACCCAGAGCATTATCATGATTATCGTTTAGATGTTTGGGCAAATACGTTTGAACAGGCGTTTATCAAGTTGGCGGCAATGGTATATAAGTTTTTTGACCATCAAGGTGTTGAGCGTCCAAATGTGCCACATATAAAACCAGCATGGGTTCTGGAGCTTGATGAACGAATTGCAGAATTTAAAAAATGGAAAAATGAGGAGCTGTGAGTATTCACTATTAGGTGGCGTCCATGAGTTATTAAAGTATGTCGTTTAAAACATCTGCTAGCTTTTGACCATTCTTACGATCAATTAAACGTGCTGACATACCAAATTCATTTGGACCACTATAATCAGCTAAAGGTGTATCTCCGATAAACAAAACATCTTTGGCACGACATTCTAATTGATCTATTAAATATTGATAAATTTGTGACTCTGGTTTAATTGCACCAACTTCATAACTCCAAGCATAAGTATCGATGTTAGGTAATAATGAAGAAACAACTTTTCCATATGGCATGGCTAAATTTGAGCATAATGCCAATCTGAATCCCAATTCTTTTAATTCTTCTAAAGTTGAGAGCGTATCTTCATATAGAACAATGGATTGTAATTCATCGTTTAAATCATGCTCAAGTTCTTGTAATAATTGGTCTGGAATATTTATTCCTAGTAATTTTACAAGTTCAGTAAAACTTAAATTTTGAGACATAATGAATTTGGCATCATCAGGTTTTGGCTGTCGCCCATTTTCCTTAAGCCATTTTATTAATTTTCTATATGGGGAGCGTCTTTCCCCTATCTTCACAAGTGTGCCAAATACGTCAAAAATAATGACTGAAGGCTCAATATGGCCTGCTTTTATAAATGATTCCATATTTCTATACCCAATTAAATTAAGCTTTATTTCTTGTTCAGATTACCATAAGAGCATTACTATAAAAATTTAAGGGAGATATTTGATATCTCCCTTTGATTATTTTATTCACTGAAGTTTGCAAACATAATTTTAGGAAAGTTTTTCATGAAATGACGTCTAACATGATTGAAGTCGTTGAGGTCATTTTGAGTTTTTGAAAAGTAATTAACCCAAGCTAAAGTTGCATCTTGGTCATTTAAGTTAGGATTAACATTCAGAAATAAGGCTAAATCAAATGTACGGTCAATATTAAACTCTTTGATTAGAGCAACAGCAGTTGAGCGGACTTCTTCTGAAACAGAGAATTTTGGAGAAAAATAGTTATTCATAGCTGAACTCGCATAGAAATTATATAATGATATTTAGAAAGGTTAAATTGTCTCACTATGAAACAAAATAACCTTCTATAGGTTAAATTATCATTCTAAAAATTATTTATCAAGTTAAATTAACTTACTGTAGGTTATTATTCTGATTTGAAGGTTGCTATGATTAGATGTAGATTGTCAGCTTTAATGGGTGAACGAAAAATTTTAAAGTTAAGTGAGGTAGCTCAGGCGACCAGTATTAATCGCAATACGCTAACGAGTCTTTACTATGACCGGGCAATACGAATTGAACTTTCGGTTGCTGATACTTTGTGTAAATATTTTGATTGTAATATGCAAGATCTATTTGAATATACTAATGGGGATGAAGAAAGGGATGACACCTAGTAAAATGTCATCTCTTTTTTTAAAGCTCAATAGGATGTTTTAGATACAACTCAGGATCATTTCAAACAGTCTGAATGTATTAGGCAATACTCTTGCCCTCATACTTGATAACTATTATTTAGATCAACCCTTGCCTGTATACTACTTTACCTAAAACTATTATTTCTGACTCGTTCACCGTGTTGTCAGGATAAGCTGAATTGTCTTTAGTTATTTCAATCAACCCATTAGCACTACGGTGTAAACGAACAACCATTCTTTCACCATAGAAATATATTAAATAAATTAATCCCGATATAAAGTATTTATCTGACGTATCAACTAAAACTAAATCATCATTAAAAAGGGTTTCCTGCATTGCATCCCCCTTAATCTTAAAAACGCTTAGTATATCTACTTCATTTAAATGATTTTTAGTGCAAAATGATTTAGAGAGCATAATTTTATCTCCATCATTATTGCTAAAAGATATAACCTGATCGCCATCTAAATCATTTATATCAAGAGAACAAAGATCACTTTTACTGAAAATCTGATCACTTATATCAAGCGCTTTTAAGATTTTCATATATGTAGCTTGACGTGGTTTTGCGGTACCAACTTCATAATCAGAAATTTGTTTTCTTGAAATACCAACTGCATTAGCCAATTCTTGTTGAGATAGCCCTCGCTGTGATCGAAAAAACCTTAAACGCTCAGAGAAATCAGCAACCATAAAAAAATCCTTGACAGCTATCAAAACCTATCATAAATTATCAATTGCTATCTTGAAGTTATGAAAGGAGTTATCATGTACACATGTTCTTATGATGACGAATTAGCAGATATTGTCAAGGCTGCTGCAAAACGCGAAAACCGCACATATCGCGGTCAATTCAACCACTATTTAAAATTGATCCTTCAGCATGAAGGTCTTTTAGAAAGTCCAGACAACAAAAAAGCAGATTGCACTCGCCAAAGTAACCAATCTGCCCACATTCAACCCTAACCAAAGGAATCGAAACCATGAGAAGTCTAACCCAAATCGCAGTACCTTTCCATAATGCTGAATTATATGTTGTTGAGCATAAAGGGCAACCCTACACCCTCATGCAAACTATTGTTGAAGGTATGGGCTTGGATTGGAAAAGGCAATTCGTCAAACTAAAACAGTGTTTTGCACAAGGTATGGTGGAAATCACCATACCTACAATATGTCATTTACATTTAATAGCCGTCTTGGAAAACCATAAGTATCATTTATTTCAAAAAATTCTTGGATACTGGATAGCGAAAATATTGCAGGAATCATTGGTGATCCATCTGGACCTAAGAAAGAGCTTCTATCTGAAATTATTCAAGCAGCAGCTAAATGCTTAACCAAATAATTTCACTACTTATTCCGTAGAGCAATTATTTTCATTCGGCAAAAAGTATAAAAGCCCATGCGGGAACATGAGCTCTTATGAATGTCTTGATTGGCATCCAGACACTTCGATTTTGATCGATAGGGGCATTTTTGTCAATCCTATCTCAAGGTCACTTTTTGCCTGTTTTTTAATAAACAGGAGGCTCAAAATGAGCACTAAACTTAAAAATGGTCAGTCACGCTACCAATCAAAAGCCAAAGTTGTGACCATTAAAAAATTTCAGTTATTGACGTTGAGACAGGCAACTGATCGTTTAAATGATGCAGCGTTTGAAAAACATGGTGATGCTTACCTTGAATTCCCTGTAATTGTTCAGGGAGATGGTAGCCCTTCTGATGTTTTTAATCTATATTTGCTGAAAAAACTTGAGCAAACAATACAGTATGATTTTAAAACATTTTCATCTATTGCCAATCAGCTTGTTGATTTTCAGCGTTTTTTAGAAGATGAGCAACTGAACTGTTTGAAGTTCCATAAAGTAAAACAGTCAAATGCGATTTTTAAATATCGTACTCGTCTTATTGAGCAGGCAAATGCAGGTCTAATTTCAGCTCGCTCTGCAAGTAATCGAATTAATGCGGTAGTGAATTTTTACCGATTTCTCGTTACAGAAGATTTGATCGATCATCAGTGCTATGGCATACCGTTTAAAGACGTTTACAAATATATTGCTGTAGATAATGAATTTGGTGCACGTCGAAAAATGGCAATTAAGTCACATGATTTTGCAATTCATGTTCCAGCCAAAGCTCCAAATTCTGAAGCGATTGTGGATGGTGGTGAATTAAGCCCTCTCAGCGTTGAATCGCAAACTGTCATATTAAAAGCACTGCAAAAATCATCACGTGAATATCAGCTGATGTTCTATCTAGCATTATTCACAGGTGCCCGTTTACAAACGATTTGTACTTTACGAATAAAAAGCTTAATTGGTTGTGAGCTTGATAGTCATGGCTTTATTCGTCTGCCTGTTGGAGCAGGGACAGGCATTGATAGCAAATTTCAAAAGCCAATGACCTTATTGATCCCCAATTGGTTAGCGCAAGATCTTAAAATTTATATCAATAGTGAGCAAGCGAGTCAGCGTAGACAGAAGTCAAACTATGGCGAATCGGATGAAAACTATGTGTTTCTCACAAAATTAGGGACACCATTTTATACAAGTAAAGTAGAGCAGCAAGAGTTGACCGAAAAGATCAAAAGCTCTGACTCATTTGGGATGAGGCTTAAACTGTATGAAGGTGAAGCCGTTCGTAGTTACTTAAAAGTCGTGTTGTTACCCGAAATTCGCCTGATTGATCCGCAATTTCCAAGCTTTAAATTTCATGATTTACGTGCCAGTTTTGGTATGAATCTACTGGAAAGCCAGTTACAGCATTTACCTGAAGGGCATTCAGCTATGACAGCAGTTGAATATGTGCAAGCTCGGATGGGTCATCGTAATATTAGTACGACTTTGCAATATTTGAACTATAAATCACGGTTGCAATGGCGCAGTAAAATTCAGCATGAGTATGAGTCTAGCTTGATGAAATACGTCAAGTCCTCTGTGGATTTAGCAGGAGATTTGTCATGAATTTTATTCGTACTCCATTGTTTGTACATATCACTGATATTCATAAACAGATTACTGAGCATGAGCGTTTAATACTCGTGCTCAAAGATAAAACGGCCTCATTTTCTTTTAGAACTTTAGATATTGGTACATTCTTTTTTGCTAAAAGAGCATGTTCTTCCGATATATCAGACAATGAGCTTGTCGCTTCTTTTGATGAAAAAAGACGCTATTTTTTAAAATATTTTACAGATTATCTACTGCAAATGGATGGATCGGACCTATCAAAAGGGTTGTTCTATTCCATCATCAAGATGTTTTTGGATTGGATTGATCAACAAAAGAAAATTTTTGATTTATCCGATAAGGACAGCATGATCGATGCCTATCGTCGCTATAGTAAATCTCTGGTTGATCGGACTTTGCTTGCGGACACTGATGAAGATAACTTGGCTGCGCATACCGCAAAGCAGTATCAGCGTTATGTTGCAAAACTGATTGCATATGTATTTGATTGTCATGAAATTGATATTTCTAGTCAAGCGATGCAAGTACAAGCACAGCATTATGATGTTCCTGTTTTACCGATTGCACAGGAAGATCATCAGAAGACGTATGCAACTTTGTTGAATGTCTTTCTTGAAATTTATCGTATTGTGATGCAAGGCGCAGATTTTCCAGCACATTTTCAGTCCGTGGATCAGGAAGAGTTCTATTTTTACTCAGGTTTTCATCATCAAACTGAAAAACAACATATTCAGTTTGATATGCACAGCTATTTATCTAAATATTCAGCTATTCCCGATTTTTCAAAAATGCTGGTGGATTTCGGGCTTGCTGAGGATAGTGAACATCGAAAACGTTTACGTGAAAATCGTAATCAAGCTATTCGCAACCTTGAGGAACGTAATAAAGACAAACGACATATGGAGCGAGAGCGACTTGCTTCATATGGTCTAGTCATCGGTATGTTACTCTTTATTGCACAAACGGGGGCTAATTTAGACACAGCTCAGCAGTTACAGCTGGATACGATGGAAATCTTGCCCTCAACTCAGGGACGGAGATTTTCGGGCACAAAAAGCCGTGCTGGTGGGAAAGAAGTTCAGCCTGAGTTTGGGGTGAAATTTGAACCTGTTTTTAGACAAATTTTAGAACTTCGAGCATGGTATATCCAAGATGAAACCTGTATTTTTGTCTTTCCACAACGTAATGAAATTCAAAGACTTGTGCCGATTGGGAATGGTAAGTTGCAATTACTCAAAAGCTTTTTACAACGCATTTTCCCTCAAATGGTTTGGATTACTCCACAACAGTGGCGTAAGCACGTCAGTAGTCAGTATGTCGAACTAAGCGATGGCGATTTATTGCTTGAAGTCGAAAAAATGGGACACTCACTCGATACTGCGAAGAAAAACTACAGTCGAACTTCATTTAAAGATGCAAGCCAACAGATTTCACAATTCTTTTATGAACTGCGAGAAGTTGCAGTGTCACAAACTCGAACCGTTGAGCGTATTCCTGTGCAAATGCTAGATGAAACTATTGATGCTCAAGCCTCACCTGTCGGTGCATGTGCCTCTATCCATCCACAGCCTGAAAAAGCTATTGGGTTTACTGAACGAGCCCCTACACCCAATTGTCAGCAATTTGAGCATTGCTTATTCTGCCAACACTATGCAGTCCACGCTGATGACGAAGATATGCGTAAGCTTTTATCACTGAAAAGCCTGCTCGGCTACGTTAAGCAAAAAGCCACGGACTTAATCAAGTGGGAACAGCAGTTTGGGGTTGTGCTACATCGAATTGACGAAGTACTCAAGGAGTTATCAGATACTTATGAAAATTTACGTGATCATATTTTTTCAATTCAAGAAGAAGTAGAAAGCGGTGATTTAGATGCCTATTGGCTCAATCATTTTGAATTGCTAATTGATTTGGGGTGGATATCATGAGTTCATTTAATTCATATCTATATTCATTGGGTATTGCTGAGCAGTTCTTACCTGATGAGTACAATCTACTGAATAATCAGCTGACTGTTCCAGGTACTTTTGTATTATCGCGAATGAAGAGTGGTGAGATATTGTCAGTTTATTCAGACAATATCTGGGATCTTTCTCCATATTTACCGAAGTGTGATTGTCGCCTGAATTTTGATAGTTGGCTTGAAAATGCCCGAGAAAATGACTTTCTTTACTGTCAAATTCGGGCAGAAATGAAAAAAATCAGTTTTGCTTTGCTTTATATAAAATCTGGTAAGTCGATTATTAAAAGTATCGAACAGCGGCATACGGTTTTACGCCAGTTTGCAGCAATTGCATATAAAAATGGCTGTACATTGCAGCAGTTATTTAGCGATGTTTCTTATATGTCAAAAGTAAATGATGCTTATGTTGGGGTAAGCTATCAAAAAGCCATTCACATTAAAGCATTTATAACGGATTGTTTTGCCTTACAACAGCAATACCCATTGCTCATTCCTGCGTTTAGTACATATAAGCCAATAGAGCATTTAGCAAAGTTGGCTGCTCAACTCAGGTTGCAGTCAGGCAAAGTAGGCCCACAAACCAAAGTTGTTCCTTCACGGCTTTATATAGCCTTAATTAATGCTTTAGCAGATAAATTAAACGAGTTTAATCAAAATGCTTCAGCACTTCTGAAATGGTTTCAGCGCAAGCAGCAGGCTGCAAATTTTGCTTTGATGCCGACAGAATTTAAGCGTAAAAAAAATGCGGTAAGTTTTGCTGATGCTCGAGATTTACTCGGTTTAACGGCACTGTTTGAAAATAATCAGATTCAAAAACATGCCAACCTCACCCGTTATATGACGCTGATTCAAGGTATGGCCAAGTTGTGGATTCATCTGTTTACAGGGATGCGTGATAATGAAGTGAATCAGCTGTCTTCTGATTGCTATCAAACTATTCAAAGTAATGAGCATCTTGTGCATGTCATTATGGGTTATACCTCCAAGTTGCATGGTGGTGGAAATAAATCGACGTATTGGATCACGTTTGCAGATATTCAAGTAGGCGTAAATGCAGCACAAAGTATTGGTGAAGTCTACGCCCTGCTCAACCCACATTATGATATGTCTAATTCTGCTGAATACCCATTATTCCCAACGCTAAACTCGCAAAAGCATCGAAATAAAAATAACCGCAATATTGAGCATGAAACCGATTTTATCTCTAATTTTGAGGGTGCTCCGACTCGTACACAGTCTAATTTTAATCAGTATTTAAGCCGTATTTCTGTATTGCTTGGAGAGGGGTTGAAAATCACAGAAAGTGATATCGCCGAGCTTGAAGCTTTTGATGGTTTCCGCAATTGGCGAGAAGAAAAAGATTGCCAAGTTGGTGAGTACTGGAATATCTGTACCCATCAATTCAGGCGTTCACTTGCAGTTTATGGCGCTCGTTCAGGCATGATCGGACTTGGCGCTTTGTCAGTCCAATTTAAGCATCTAACAGAGTCTATGACGTTGTATTACCGTAATAATGCGGTATTTGCACCAAATATTTTAGTGAGTGACAGTCAAAAAGAGTTTATTCAAGAACTGGAATATCAGCGCTTGGTGCATTCTTATGCTCAGTTTGAAGATGGTGTAATTAATAGTGCTAGCCGTTTACTTGGTGGGGCAGGAACCTATTTGCAGCTACAAAAAGACCGCGAGCAATTACTCACAGTATTTCCAAGCCGTGATGAAACCATCAAGCGTATGAAAAAAGGGGAAATTGCGTATAAACCAAGTCTTTTTGGTGCTTGTACTAATCCTGATTCTTGCGAAAAAATTTCATTTACTGCGATTACGAGTTGTTTGAGTTGTGCCCATGCTGTGTTTGATGCAACAAGTGCTAAAAAAATGCAAAAAGCGGTTCATCGACTACAACGGCAGCGAGATATGCAAGTACAGAACAGTCTGCTATACGGGCAAATGGACAGTGAAATTTTGGCTTTAAACAAAATGATTCAAAAAATTAAAACGATTAATATTGAGGTGTAAAATATGAGTGCACTTAATGATTATTACGCTGCTTTAGAGCGATTAAAAGCCAACAAACCGATTGTTCTACCGAAAGGTTCCGCAATAAATAACGACACTGTCGCACTTGAAGCAGGGCGTAAACGGGGTTCGATTAAGAAGAGCCGTCATGCAGCATTAATTGAGGCAATTGAGCAAGCTGCACAGGCAGCAGGGCAAAATGTTCTTTCGCCTGCCCAGCAAATTGAGCAAGCGAAAACTAAGACCAAGGCGGTGAAAAGTGATTATGAGCAGCTGAAAGAAGATTATGAAATACTGCTGGAAAAGTGCAATTCGCTGTTGCTGGAAAATTTTGAATTGAGGCAAAGTACTCGGACTATTTGATTGATATAGCCACTCAGTTTATGAACTTAGTGGCTTTTTAATAAATGGAGTTAAAAAATATGCCGTTAAAATTATTCCCACGGTCTTAAGTCTACTATTTTGATGATGCTTGCAGATTCTTTATTGACTAAAACCACCATATCTATTGCATTGGCTTTTAAAGGTAGCCAAGCATTTGCTTTTGGATATTCGGCTAAAGTTTTTTCAACGTGTGTTTTTGAGTTGTATTGTTCTAATTCTTTTAGCTGCAATGCACGTTGTCGAATTTGGTTTTTGGCTTGCGTAAGCTCTACATAGCGTTCTGGACGCTGTGCAAGAGAAATACCGCCTAATACCTCAGTAAACATATCATTTTGGCGTTGCTGTGGACTTACTGCTAATTTCACTGCAGCAAATTGCGGACCAGTCCATGATATTTGCTGAAATTGAGGTTGCGCTTGGTCAATATTTTCCAAAATTATGTCATTTTTTCTAACCAATTCAAAACGATCTGCATGGAATACTAACCATGCAGGACGACCTTGTTCAATGCTAAATACGCCATAACATAAAGCCGCGATTTGAATGAGAATAATGACACTGAGGTCAAATTTGAGTGTTTTTTTACCTTCTTTATAGACCAATAAGCCTAAAAATGGTCCTAAAATTACGTCAATGACCAATAACATTAAAAAGATATGCGTTACGCCAACCGCTGTAGCAAGTGGCGATGGATACCAAATAAAAAAGACAAGTCCAATCACCAATAAAGCAATTAGAAAGGAGAGTGATAAATGACTGAGAAAAAATTTTAGGCGTTTTGACATAAGAAAGTTCAACTACCATGACCTATTTAATTCAATTGAAAAATTTGAAATTACATCGAATACAAACCTCTTTAATCAATCATATTTATTGCTCCTATTATTTTCAATAAATGTTAAAACAGCTCAAAATTCAAAAATAAACACATTTTATCTATACCCGCATAAAAAACTAATGCTACTCCGACTTTTTCCATTGATAAGCATTAGAGTCATGAATAGAGTATAAAGCATCAATTTCAATATTTTTATTATATAACCTATTTAAAATATCCAAATAATGTTTAGATTTTTCTTCTTGATTATTTAACAACAAAACTTGTGCATATTTGTATAAGTTATTTGGTGTGGCATACCTATACGTTACTTTTTTCATCCACAGTAATTCTTCTTTAGACATATTTTTTTCAGGAGCTGTTCGTATATAACGAATTCTTTCACTTAGTTGGGTCATAAGCAATAGATTTGGAGCCGCCTGTGTTACATGCGTTTTTCCTATATTTAAAATTTCAGCTCGAACCAATCTTGTATCCTGCTCAATCTTTACATATTCATAGAAGATGGTCACATATAAAACAATCGCACACCCATAAAAAATAATTATTTTTTTCTTAGACAAATTAATAACATTTTGGAAAGAACTATCTACATATACATATCCCATTAAAAAACCAACAGGCAATAAAAAAGTCGCATACTCCAAAGGAAATTCGAGCATACCATGACTAATCACAGCACCAATCATTGCAAGCGCAATAAAATTTTCTACCGTATAAGCAAGCTGACTTAATTTAAATAACCAATAGGCAAAGAAAACAATAATCAATGTCCCTATAGGAATGCCATTCCAAATCAGCAAATCAAGTAAAACATTATGGCTATGTTCCGTCCATTCCGTCGTTGGATAACTTGAAAAAATACTAATTTGAGCAACACTGACTTGATTCCAACCATAGCCCCATATTGGCTCTTGTTTTAAAGCTAGAATTAATTGGTGCCACATAGGAAGACGTGTAAAGCCAGATGTCGTACGCTCAACAACATTATTTATACTAATTAGACCTAAATACTGAGACACAATTGGCAGTGCGTAAACAAAACCAGCAAAAATCCCTAAAACATACCAAATACTGTTTTTCTTTAACCGTGTATTTAAGGGATTATATTTCCAATACCACCACACAACAAAACATATTGCATACACCCAAACAGAACGAGACTGAGTTAATGCAAGACAAAGTAACAACAAACATGCTAAACCTGTACTAGCGATATAGTTAATTTGTTTTTTTTCAAATAAATATAATACTGCCAATAAGCTTAGAATCAAAAAAGTCGCACAGTTATTAGGTTGGCCAAAATTCGCAAAAGGTCGATTATGTGGAACATCAATTATCCAGATACCACCATTTGTCAGCAATAACCATTGTTGAAGCATCATATACGAAGATAACAATACTGAAACAATAAAAATCCAACTAGTAAAGATTAAAATTTGTTTTTTATTAATTTGAGTTGTTAGATTTAAGCCAAGCATAATGCTAGAGGCAAAACTAATTAAATAAATAGTTGCAATTAGAACATCACCAAAAAAGTAAACTTTCCCAAAGAAATACTGCACTAAAGGTATCAATGCAATAAAAAAGACAAGCGCAATATATCGATCTATCACTATTTTATTTTTCTTGATGATTAATATTAAAAATGCGACCAAAAATAATAAATAGATTGAAAATTCATGATAGGCACTTAGCCAAGGATAATAGCGATTGGGCAATACAAAAGCCAAACACCCCAATAGAAATATCACCAAATACAGATACTTTTTCAACATTCACCCCAAAAAAAAGGAGGTAAAACCTCCTTTTTTAAATACTACATATTAACCACGGCAAGAAGATGGTAAATATTTTGGAGGAATTGTACCACCTTCACATTTCCATTCAGTAATATTGCCTGCGGTAGTATCAATTACTGGTGTTAAAGTTACAGTACCACCTTTAGCATCTTTTAAACTATCATCATCAGAAGCTGTTACTGTAATAACACCGTCATCCTCTGTTTCAACTGATTTAACATATTTAGATACTCCACTTGCACCTGATGCCGATTCACAACCATAATCGCCTCCTGCTGGTAATGAAGTACCGCCTCCAGTTTGCACAGCCTCAGTTACAGCTGTACGACATGTAGACGCAGCAAGTACAATTTCAGATACTTTCGCACGTACTGTGTAATCTTGGTATGCAGGAAGTGCCACTGCAGCCAAAATACCAATAATCGCGACAACAATCATAAGCTCGATCAATGTAAAGCCTTTTTGAGCATTCATAAACATTCTCCACAAATGTTTGTTAATTTAATTATAAGCTTTGTAAGCTATTTTATACTTAGCACTAAACGTGCCAACTTTTATTATAGACAATTCTCACAAAAAAACAGCACCTTACATATAAAAAATTTAGGACTTTTAATTTTACTGTATATTTTTGTTAAAAAGTGACAATTATTGTCAGTTTGGATTTTATGCTTTGGATAAATATTGTCATTATGTGATGCGTATCACATATATTTGGTTGTTCTTTTTTAGGTGTTGTGATGTCGTTCTTTATGTTGAAGTCTATCGCTTGAAATTTTCGGGGTATAGTAGGGCGCTATTTCTACCATCGTCAGTACATCTCAATCTCACTCTTTACTGAGTTTATGACACGTTGTTTCAGTTGCTTCAATTTGCGCGATTGAGTCGCGTAACCGTTTTGCATTGGCAGGACTTTTGAGTAGGTACGCTGTTTCTTTAAAGGTATTACAATCATCTAGACTTATTATCACCACGGCTTGTTTATCTTCTCTATTAATAAGTACAGGTGCATGATCGTCTATAACGTAATCGAGTATATCCGCTAAATTGTCTTGCAGCTCAGCACATGTAATGACTTTCATTTCTGCTACTTAAAAATTTTCTTTATCTAAAAGCTGCGTAGCCTGTTTTAATCGGGTGGGAACTGTATTTTGAGTACGACATGCTTCGATAAATTGCTCGAACTGAGTATGACTTAACTGAATATGAGAGTGTTCTTGTAAAACTTGTGGTGCGTGATTTTTGAATAAAATAAAAAACTCGGTGAGTGTAGCGTAGCCTAGAGTAGCGGCAGTTCGTTCTGCCAATTGCTTTGTTTCAGCATCTAGATGTATTTCTATAAACTCGTTGTTGGTCATAATTCATCTCCTTTTGAGCAGAAAATTTTTATATTTTGTATGACGCATAACAAACATAAAATTTTAAGGTCGGTATGAATACAAAAAATATTTTGGTGACTGCTCATTTTAATTAGGCAGACTAAAACACGTTTTTAACACCTTAAGCATTTTTTGAGGATATGGACAAACGTGAAAAATTTGTCGTTATAAAAGCATGTTCATATGGACAAAATTAAGAATGAAGTAAATCAAGATAATTCAATGGTTTGATGCATGTCCATATAAAGTGACTTATGGAATGTATTGAATTAATGATCGTTGTAGCGATTATCGGTATTCTTGCTGCTGTTGCACTACCTGCTTACCAAGACTACACCGTACGTGCAAAAGTATCAGAAATTGTTTTAGCTGCCTCAACTTGTCGTACAGCAGTAACTGAAGCAGTTCAAACAACTGGTGGTACATCAATGCCGGCTGCTGGTGCATATGGCTGCGAATCTTCGACACAAGTTTCGAAATATGTTGCATCGGTCGCAACATCTGCTAGTGGTGTAATTATTGTGACAGCAACAAACGAAGACAGCTTAAAAACTGCGAAAGGTGGAACTATTACACTTACACCTCAAGGTGTAGGAACAGGTAATGTTACATCATGGGTATGTAATGGTACAATTCCTACGAAATATTTACCATCTTCTTGCCGTGGTTAATTCGTAGTAATTTTTTAAAAAAAGGAGGGTAACCTCCACTGCTGTCCCACAATTTTTCATAAAAGGAGGCTCAATTGAGCTTCCTTTTGTTTTATCGGTATTTTATCGGGCATGAATAAAGCTTTTAAGGTTTTTCTCTCAAACAGATTTACTTGGATCATTCTTAGTAACCGTT
>NZ_SJXH01000050.1 GCF_004336635.1 Acinetobacter sp. ANC 4862 | reverse complement strand
AGCTCAACCAGCGAGAGATTGTTGAGAATAAACGGTTGGGTGCTGTTCTGAATCATATCCAACAACAGCATGAAGAACTGGAACAACAAAACAAACGCAATCGTTCTCAAAAGATGCCAAGCAGACGTGCACAGAAAACAGCAATTCAACAACGAAATCTGAATCCTGTGCTTGACTTGGAAATGTCCATATAGGACATTTCTATTTGGTTATTAGGTAGGACATTTCTACTTGGGAATAACAACAACAACAACAACACACACAAGCTGTTAGAACCTTACAAGAAACTTGATATCTGAATAAGAAATAAAAATAATTTAATATGTATTGCTAAAATAATAAGTTTTCAAGTAACATTTATTTTTAAAATAATTTAAATTAAATCAATATATTAGGGGTTTTAGTTTATGACGAAAAAGTATAATAAGTTTTTTTCTGCAGCAGCCGATTTTAATCTAGATAATTCTCCATATTACTGGATCACTCAAGTACATACTCAGTATGTACACAACTTGGATCATGCACTTAAAAAATATGGTTTAGATTATTCTCGTCGTCGTATTTTACAGGCTTTAAAAGCTAACCCCCAAGCGAGTATCTCTAGACTATCTGAAATGATAATTTGCAAAATGTCGACCACTACGAAAATTGTTTATCGTTTAAAAGATGAAGGGTTAGTTAATACCTATTGTTGTGAATATGATGGCCGAATGACGCGGGTTGTATTAACAGATAAAGGAGAGCAAATGGCGCAAAAGATTAATGATTTGAGCCACATTGTTTTAGATCAATCTTTTGAAGGTTTAACACCGCTACAAATTGAAAAAATGTTAGAAAACCTTAAACTTATTTTCAGAAACTTAGCCCATTAATCTAAAACAGCTAGCTTTTTAGCGTCGCGTATAAATCTAAGACTTTCTTTGAGCATACTAAAATTGATGTTCCACGGCTTCTAAAACATTGATTTTAGGTTCAGGATTTTGGTTGCCATGACGTTACTTTGGGGTGTACTTGAGTTTACATAATGTCTCTTATATGAAAATAACATGTAAGCCCAAAATAGAAATGTCCAATTCCTCCAAAATCCCTACTAAATAAACTACTCTTCGCCTTTCTTTAAGGCCTTCTTAATTTCAATTACTGACAATAATTCTCCGTCCTTTTTCCATGTATGTAATCCTTCTAACACCTGAATAAAAAGTTTGTTTGATTCAAAATAATCACTTTTATATTTTATAACCTCCTCATATACCTTAGATTTCATTACATTGTCGTGAAATTTTTTTGTATTCTTAATTCGGTTCTTAATCTGTTCAGGAGTCGATTCACTAATATCAATTCCTAATTCTTTAAAAGCAGCTAACACAGCACCGCCCAACTCAAATTTACGATGATTTTCGGCTTTGCGTTTTTTCCCAGCATCTTTTTTCTGGATCTGACTCAAATACAACTCTAAGTCACTGTATTCAAGCTTTTGAGCTTTAAAATTCAGATAACGGGTACACATTGTTTTCAAAATATTCGTTTCAGCTAGTTCTAGATCATTATTTTGATAACGCTGGTACAGATTCAGGAATTTTTCTTCATACTCAGTCTTTCTAGGATTTCTAACCAGTTCATCAAACAGCAACTGCAATTTTAGATGTTCACGGTAAGGTTTTAATGCCTCTTTCACCAAAATTTGTTGAGCTTCAGACAACATTTCAAAATTAAAATCTTCAGCTTGTAGCGCATCAATGACCTGATTCTGCAATTCTGTCCGTGGATCTTTTTCTGATAAGAACTCAACAAAAGCATGCAACTCTGCCATTTGTAAAAGTTGAGCTGGTCTACCACGCTTTTTTGCTTTTTCCTGAGTCATATCATCTGCCGCCTTATTTTCAGAACTGCAACCTCTTTAAATATGGTTTTACCATATTTAAAGAGGGCAGTCTGAAAAGAATTAATTAAAATAAAAATAAAATTTCTTGAAAAGAATTTTTAATTTAATTTTAATTAATTCGCACTTGACAGTTTCTCCTCATCGGAGAAACTAGTACGCAATGGGGCGATTCCCCCTTGACCCCCTTTAAACGAATCCTCCAGCCATTCAGGCATTCCAGATTCGTAGGTTTTCACCCTCGTTTCACTCGGTTAAAAACAAGACCAGCATCCCAGGCGGTACACATGGCAACCTACCATTTCAGCATCAAAAGCAAGAATAAAGGCTACGCCACCCAGCATTACCTCTATATTGCCCGGTTGATGCAGTACGAAGGCATCAGGAAAAAAAGCGAAGAAGTCCTAGAACATGTAGAACCTGGACGCTGCATGCCGTCGTGGGTGAAAGATCCTGTCGAATTTTGGCAAGCAGCAGATACGTTTGAGCGAGCAAATGCCAAGGTCTACATGGAGTATGAAATTGCCCTACCGAATGAATTCACGCCAGAACAGCGTAAAACGCTCATAGAGACGTTTTTAGACAAGCATATAGCTCCACAGCAATATCCGCATTCATACGCCATACACAACGTTAAATCGCGTCTCAGTGGCGAAGAACAGCCCCATTGCCACCTCATGTTCTCCCTCAAAGCCGATGATGGGCTCGAACGAACCGCAGAACAATACTTCAAGCGCTACAATCCACAGGATCCAGCCAAAGCTGGTGCCAAAAAAATCCAGCTGCAGGATGGCCACGCAGACTATTCCACATTCTTACTGCACATCCGCAAAGCCTGGGAAAATCACCTCAATGATGCTTTGGCCGAGCACTGCCCTACTGTGACCTACCAGATCGACGGCCAAGATATCACCATCAAGAACCAGGTATCAGCCGACAACTATGAGAAATACAACGAGATCCATGGCACCTTGTATCTCCCGGAACCCAAATTAGGTGCTGGGAAACAGAATGAAACCGTGGAATACCTGGCTGAGATCCAGAAAATCCGGCTGCACAATGCCAAAGAACGAGAAATGGAACAAAAGCAGCGGCAACAGACGCAAACGCATGAATATTTCTATTCATGCCTGAATGAGCCTTATACCTCACTCGAAGTCATGCACTACTTGAATTACTTGGCCAAAAAAGCCAAAAACCAAAAAGAACTCAATCAAGATTTCAAAGAAATCATCAAAACACAGAAGCCAATGCTTCAGACTGAACATTGGAACCTGAACAGGATGGATTACCAGCTGAAAAATTCACTCGAATATCCAGATCCACAAATCGAGTTCAATCCTGTCTTAAAATCTCAGGCTGAACAATCGAAAGTTATTCAAACCAACCAACCTGCTGAATCTACTCTGTCATCCATACAGCCTAAACCAAAGAATGATGATTATGATTTTGGCGGTCCCTAGGTTTGATGTTTTCTATATACCTTGTAGGTATATAAAGAGCGTGTGCTACGATCGACTGATTAGCAAGTCGATTCATAATTTACAGCTTCTTTAAAAAGAAGCTGTAAATTATGAATTTCTTTTTCAGAACTAGGATCTATTTGTATGGCCATGTTTTTATTCTCTTTGAGCAAATATATCTGTTCATAACTAACACTTATCAGATCAGTACTTTTAAACGTCAGCTCACCCTTTAAAAATAGTAAATGTAAATATGCCGTCTTATCGAAATAACTAATTTTTGAATACAATAAAATATGTTCTTCATTTTCTTTAAAAAAGTTCATGTGAACTCTCTCTTTTGGGCAGAAAATTGGAGCATAACAATTTTTAATTTTTCATGATTTCATACGTTGCATTTTTGGAAAAAAAGTTACTTTTGGTTAAATAATGTTCAATTTATAAAAATTAAAACTACCATAATATGTGTAAAACATTTTATGTCCTATGCATATGGAATATTCAAAAAGTATTATTACTTAAGTAGCGAAATTTTTTGGAATATCACCTAACTTTACAGAGCGAGTGTCTACGAGCGAACTGACATCATTAAAATTTCACCCGCTTTTTTCCCTGATTACATGCTTCCCTTTACTTACGTGATTTAGAATCAGAGCGTCACGAAGTGCGCGAACGATAGAGCTTTTGCTGTTTATTTAAGTCACAACGAAATTAAGCAAAAAATTGCCCCGACGAATCGAGCGAAAGCGAGATTCAATAGAGTTTGAGCGTAGCGAAAACCGAGGGCAATTTTTCATGACCTGGGTTTTTAATTATTTTAAGTCTTTTAAATGCTTTTAGACACGATGAAAGCCTTTATTAACAATGGTTACAGATGTTATATGACTACGTTTACCTACCAATATGACTACGTTTACCTACCAATATGACTACGTTTACCTACCAATATGACTACGTTTACCTACCTTAAATCTACAAAATATTTTTAGTAGATTTAACTACGTTTACCTTGCATAATTCTACATAATTATTAATATAGATTTATATTCATAAATAATAATGTAGATAAATAAGATGCGGGATTTAGTTGTTAAAGATAATGCATTAATCAATGCAAGCTATAACTTAGATTTAGTAGAACAACGTTTAATCCTATTGGCTATTGTCGAAGCAAGAGGTAGTGGTAGAGGCATCAATGCAAATGATCCTTTAGAAGTCCATGCAGAGAGCTATATCAACCAGTTTAATGTTGCAAGACAAACAGCCTACCAGGCCTTGAAAGATGCTTGTAAAGATTTATTCGCCCGACAATTTAGCTATCAAGAGATTAACAAAAGAGGGAATGTTGAGAATGTTCTAAGTCGTTGGGTTAGCGAAATTAGATATATCGATGATGAAGCAACAGTAAAGCTGATATTTGCACCAGCTATTGTGCCCCTTATTACACGTTTGGAAGAACAGTTCACAAAGTATGAGCTACAGCAAATTAGTAATCTCAGTAGTGCTTATGCTGTACGTTTATACGAGTTATTGATTGCTTGGCGCAGTACAGGTCAAACACCAGTTATTGAACTAACAGAATTTAGAAAAAAGATAGGTGTTCTCGATGATGAATACACAAGAATGGGGAATTTTAAAGATCGGGTACTAACTCTAGCTATTGCTCAAATTAATAAGGAGACCGACATTACTGTTAAATACGAACAGCATAAAAAGGGACGTAACATTTCAGGTTTTTCATTTTCTTTCAAACAAAAGAAAGTAGTTCCAGCTAATGCAAATAGTAAGAGTTCAAATACCCTTAATCTTTTCGCGAAAATGACAGATGTACAACGCCATTTGCTTGCTAATAAACTGTCAGAACTTGCTGATATGAGTAAGTACTCTCAAGGTACCGAAAGCTATGCACAATTTGCTGTTCGAATTGCTGAAATGCTACAGAATCAAGAGAAATTTGAAGAACTATTACCGTATCTTAAAAAAGTAGGATTTAACGCAAAATAAACTTCATGTTCAGGTAGGATGTTCATCTAAACATCCGTGTACATGCACTGAGGGACTATATTGAACACAACAAAATTTAGCGTTATGGACGCAAGTAAAGCCTTTAAAAAATCACGTACAACAATATATGAGGCTTTAAAAAATGGTGAATTATCAAGAGATCATGATGGACTTATAGACTTATCTGAACTTATCAGAGTTTATGGCAATCCAGTCGGTGTTCAGTCCAGTACACGTACTGAACAAGTTCAGAAGGATGTACAGGTACACGTTCAATCTGAAGTTGAAAATGTATTAAAAGACCAAATTTCTCTTCTTAAAAATCAGTTGGATTTAGCCAATCAAAGAGAAAAGTCTTTGATGCAACATATAGAAGATCTCACACATAGAATTGAGTTTAAAGGCACCCTAGAACAGCCAAAACAAGAAGATATTGGGAAGATAAATCAATCTACTGATTCAAATATAGCAACAGATCCTCGGCCAGAGGCTGAGCCAAACTATGACGAATTGACTACTTCTACTCAAAAAGAAAATAAGCGCATTCCTGTTCCGGAACATGTCGAGCCGGAACCACAGAAAAGGGGCTTTCTGAGCCGTTTTTTCCTGCCGAATGGCTAAGGGCATTATTCACCTGGGCTAATAAAAACCGTGGAACAATGATCAAATAGTAAGCGTGGAACGTGATAAATCATAAAAAAAGCCCCGATTGGAGAAAAGGGGCTTTTAAGTTTGCACTATATCATTGAAAATTAAAGAAAAGATATAGGCTGTTATTCACCAATTAAAATGTCTATGCGATAAACCATTTAAAATGTCCTGTTTTTAACCACAAGAGTCAAGCACAGGATTTAAATTTCTTTGTTCAATAACAGCTTTCTGAGCTTTACGACTCGGCATACTTTTCTTGGATCTAGAACGTTTATTTTGTTGTTCCAGCTCTTCATGCTGTTGCTGGATATGCGCCAGGACTGAACCTAAACGTTTATTCTCAACCACTTCATTCTGCTGTAGCCCAGCCAATTTATTGAAGATGCTGTAGTTGAGCTTTCGTCCTTCATGCATGAGGGCCACAGTCCCATCCGGATACTCCAGAAATGAAATGTATTGCCCAACTAATTTCTGGTTCAATTCAGCCGGTTCAAGCATATAAATACATTTGTCATAGGTCAGGGTCAGATTCTTGGTGACCTTACGTGGTTCCTGCCAGGTAAAAATATCATCTAGTTCAGCATCAGATTCCGTTAAAGGGCGATGCAAGTTCTTCGAGTTTCTCGCACACTTGGCGAACTTCTGATTGAAATGCTCAATAAAGCAGGGCAGCCAGGCATTTGCTTCGGCAATCGAACCGATGCCTTCCAGGCGCATCTCCTTGATCAGACGGTCCTGAAGGGTTCTATTGGCACGTTCTACGCGACCTTTGGCTTGCGGTGAGTTGGCGAAGATAATATCAATGTTTAACTCATTCAGAATCCGCCCAAATTGCGTGATCTTGCTGTCTTGGCTCGATTTCTGATTCACTCGGAATACCGAGTGTTTATCGCTGTAAAAGGCCAAAGGCTTGCCATATTGCTCAATGTAGGCTCTAGTGGAAAGCATATAGTCAAAGGTCGTTTCCGCCTCACAAAAGCGCAAATGTAACAACCTTCCAGTGGCATCATCGATATAAACCAGCAAGCAGCATTTGGCGGAACGGCCTTCAAACCAGTCATGATATGAGCCATCAATCTGGATCAGCTCACCGAAGCAATCACGGTTATAGCGTGGTTGGTATGGACGTTTCATTCGTTTGGATCGCGGAATCCAGAGCCCATTGGCCGTCATCCAGCGCCGAACTGTTTCTATCGGGATATTCAGATCAAATATGCTACTGAGCTTCTCATGGGCCAAGGTGGGTCCAAATCCAAGCAGATGTTCAGAAATAATTGAAAGACATTGCGATTTTAATAAATCATCATGGCGATGATGGCCCGGTTGACCACGACTTGCATGAGTCATGCCTGAAACACCATCTTGATTGAGCTTCTGTAATAACCGGGTAATTTGACGGGTAGAAAGATTCAGGATTTCAGCAGCACGGACTTGGGTAATACGATGATCTCGAACGTCTTGCAGAACTGCAAGACGTTGAATTTCTTTGTCAGACATAGTGATCAGCATCTATATTTTATATCCAGTCCATGGTGATAAAAACCATCATAAACTAGACATTTTTATTGGTGAGAATATAGACACTTTAAATGGGTTCTAACAAAAGCATTTCGTATAAGGTGTATTATGTTAATTTTAGGAAATCTCAATTTTAAAAATTACTCATGTTAAAAGCTTTCATGTTAGTTATGGCTTTAATTTTAACTTCTATCAATCATCTATTACATGCAGAGACCAATAGGTTGAACTCAAATAAAATATTAGAACCCTTTATCTTTGAAATTGGTTCTAATTTTTCAGATATTCAAAATAATTTTAACTTAGAAGCAAAGACTTCAGGAGTAAATTTCATCAAGGAGTCAAACTGGTACAGATTAAAAACCCCAGTAGGATTTATTTCCCTTCAAGAATGGCAAGGTAAACTTCATTGTATTGCTTATGATATTAATATTGATGATATAGAAATAAAAAAGAAATTAAGTGATTATATTTTTGAAAAATATAAAAATAATTTTGAATGGGTGGATAGGGTTGATAATGGGTTTTATGTTTCATATGAATCCTCTAATGATTCTATCCAAGGAATCTATGCATATTCATTAGGCACAACTATTTCTTTCACTAGTAATGAAATTAGAAAAGCAGAAACAAAGATTCGTTTTCCAAATCTTTAGCTTGTGAAACCATTTATTTAACATAATGGTGCTTATACGAAATTCAATTGTAAGCCCCAAATAGAAATGTCCGGTTTCTCCAAAGTAAAAATGTCCGCTTTTAGAATATGCACTTTTGCGATTATCGAAGCGGACGGTTTGATATGTTGGTGTTTATGTCGGATAAAGAACTTAAACGATTGTCGATCTTGCAGGAAATCTGCGATCAACGCATAACTCAATCCCAGGCTGCTCAGCTACTTCATATTTCAGAACGTCAGATCAGACGCTTACTGCAGAAATACAAAGTTCAAGGCCCAGCTGCATTAGCCCATGCTGGTCGTGGCCAAACCAGCAACTGCAAACTTCCTGAATAACTCAGACTCAAGTGCCTCAATATTGTTTCGGATCAACTCCATGGTTTCGGACCCACTTTAGCGCATGAAAAGCTCACCACCGTGCATGGATTCGATCTTTCAGTAGAAACCCTGCGTTGCTGGATGATGCCGATTTGTGGATTCCTCGCTCCAAGCGCCTGAAACGCCCGTATCAGCCACGCTATAACCGGGATTGTTATGGTGAACTGGTACAAATCGGCTGAGGAATTAGATGATGTTTTTACCTGGCGTGAACCCCGTAGAGTCACGAAGCTTGACCATTACTTATGATAAATGCGTATATCTCCTGGAGAATACAGAGGAAAATCAGAGGCTAATCGGTAAATATCTTGAATTTCTAGAATACCCGGATGGTACTGTGGCCATCATGTATGAAGGACGGAAGATCAATTACAGCATCTTCGATAAATTAAGTCAGCTCAACCAGCGAGAGATTGTTGAGAATAAACGTTTAAGTTCTGTATTGCTGCATATTCAACAACAGCATGAAGAACTGGAACAACAAAACAAACGCAATCGTTCTCAAAAGTAAGCGTGCGCTGAACCCCATAGCTATTTTTTAATTTTGGTCGGGTTTCCAGCGGTGCGGCAGCAATTCTTCTATTTGGCTCACTTTATGTGTCGGCAACCTTTTCAGCACATTACTTAAATAGGCATACGGATCCAAGCCATTCAGTTTTGCTGACTGGATTAAAGTCATGATATTGGCAGCTCGTTGGCCGCTGCGCAGCGAGCCAGCAAACAGCCAGTTCTTTCGTCCCAAGGCCCAGGGGCGCATTGAGTTCTCAGCCCAATTATTGTCAATGGGCAGATTGCCATCATCCAGATAGCGGCTTAAGGCTTGCCAACGCTTCAGACTGTAATTGATTGCCTTGGCGGTTGGAGAACTCGATGGCACCGTCAGATAATGTTGGTTTAACCATTCATACAGTTGTTGCATCACCGGTTGACTATGCTGTTGCCGGTATTCGCAGCGTTGTTGCGTTGTACCATCCGTCTTTTTCCTGAGTTCTGCTTCTATGGCATACAGTTTCTGAATCAGCACTAATGCCTGTTCAGCGATCTGACTTTTCCCGGTCACATGCAGTTCATGGAATTTACGACGTGCATGTGCCATGCAGCCCACCTCAATGACATCGCCTGATCTAAAGCGGGCTTTATAACCACTATAATCATCACAGACCAAATGACCCTGCCAGCCTTTCAGGAAGGCTTCAGCATGCTGACCTGAACGGCTCGGCTGAAAGTCATAGATCACCGCCTGAACCGGATTGTACTGTGTCGTGGCATAGGCCCAGACATAACCTTTCTTCGGTTTTTTTTCATCATCACCAAGCTGCATGGTGGTGACCGGCGTTTCATCTGCATGGATCACCCGCTGCTGCAGCACCACCTGTTTTAAGACATCCGTCAAGGGTTCAAGTTCCACCCCGCAGCGACCAATCCAGTCAGATAATGTGGATCTGGACAGATCAATACCTGCGCGTAGAAAGATTTGACGTTGACGGTACAGCGGTAAATGATCAGCATACTTGGAAACCAGCACATGGCTGAGCAATTCAGGACTGGCGATTCCTTTATCAATCACATAAGCAGGCATCGCTTGCTGAGTCAGGGTGTCGCACTGATCACAGACCCATTTACCACGTACATGCTGTTCCTTATAGAACTGTGCCGGTCTAAAATTCAGTTTTTCACTGACATCTTCACCGATACGACGCAGTTGGCATCCACAAGCACATTGGGTTGATGCAGGTTCATGCTCAATACGGAGAGTGAGTAGATGATCTGGGAGCGGTCGACGTTTAGGTTTGTTGACGAGAGCTTTCTGTGTCGCTGCATCGATTTTATCTGCATTCAGCCGTTCCAGTTCCAAATCGACTGCTGCGATATCTTCTTCAACCGCTTCATCCCACAGATGGATTTGTTTTGCTGTTAGATGTTCGTTTTTACTGCCGAATTTGTGCTGTTTAAATAGTGCGAGCTCATGCTCGTATTTTTGCGTGAGAATGGAAAGATGTTGGTTGGTTACTTCAAGATGTTGAACTTTGGCATCTAATTGTTGATTTGATACTTCTAGATGTTGAACCTTGGTATCTAATTGTTGATTTGATTGCGCTAGAGACTGATGCTGAATCGCCAACTGTCTGGTAAATTCCAGCAGTTGCTCATAGGTCAGTTGGCTTAAATCAGGCAGCGTATTCATGACCGCAGTATGCCTGAGGTCATGATGCAGAGGAAATAGAACGTTTGGAGAATAGCAGAATGCACGAGCTTGGTTTAGAGCATAGTCACCACCTGCTGTCGTCCAATGCGCTGCCAGGGCAAACCCTGGATCAATGCCTGTAACTGTTCCGGACTGAGGGCTACGGTTTCACCCTGATGAACCTGCGCCCAGTGAAATTTCCCCTGTTCCAGCCGCCGGGCACACAGCCAGATGCCCAATCCATCATGCACCAGCACTTTCATGCGATGGCCACGTTTATTACAGAACAGGTAAGCGCAATGCGGTTTGATGTAACCAAAGGCTCTCACCACCTGAGCCATGGCAGTATCCATCCCTGCACGCATATCCATCGGCTGGGTAGAGAGCCAGATTTCATTTATATGGATCATTGAGTCAAACCTTGGATGAGTAACAGTAATTCAGTTGCAGACTCCACTGGCCATTCGATTTCGATCACCTGATCTCTTGCGGAACATTGTTTCTGATGCAGTGGAATTCTGATATGAGCGACAGCTTTCTTCTCCGGCACAGATGGCGGAGGTGCTTCTTGTTTGACTGGAGTCGGGTGAAGAATGACCGGAAGAAAGTCAGTCTGTGGAATGGATGGGGTTTTTAATGCAGAGGGCATTGATCTGGACTGACGAATCCATTTATGCAACAGATTGGCATTGATTTGATGTTGCATTGCTACTTTGGCCACTGATGTGTCTGGCTGCTGACATTGCTGAATAAGCTGATGTTTAAATTCAGCTGTGAAGGTTCGACGGGGCTTTTTTAGCGTTGGTGTGCTGTCTATAACTGTCTTTAAATCCATAAATAGGTGTCCACTTAAATTTTAGTGGACACTATCGCGGTATTAATGAGTTAGAAAAAGTGGGGCTCAGCGGACGCTTACGCAATATTGGCTGCCTCTGTCCGAATGAATAATTAAGCCTTTCGTTGGTTTTTGATTACGAATCGCCATAGTCAGTGCATTGCAAACAAGTTGTGCGGTCATACGCTCATTTAAGCTATAGCCAACCACTTGTTTCGTGTACAGGTCTTTTACTGCTGCCAAGTATAACCAACCTTCAGCAGTCCAAATGTATGTAATATCGCTTGACCATGCAAGATTGGGCTTAGTCATTGAAAACTGTTGCTCTAGTAAATTTGCGTAGATCGCTCGATTATGATCACTCTTCGTAGTTCTTTTGAAACGCTTATGACGCTTACAATACAGCTGGTTGAGCTTTTTTATTTGACGTACAGCATACGTACTGATTTTGATACCTTGCGCTTGTAAATGCTTAGTTAATCGAATATAGCCATAGCTTGGGAAAAAGCCGATCAAATGATCGGCTTTTTATTGTTTAAGTAAAAACTATTGAGAATAAGTTATTTAAAATTTAATGAAAATCCTAAAGATTATTTTTTTATTAAAAAATTTAATTTTATATTTTAATCTTAAATAGCATTTAAAAACCTTACATGCTTGGATTGAAATTTTAAAAATATCTAGTCTGGATAATTATTTATATATATAGATCGTATCTTTTATATCAATTAAAAACAGATTAAATTCAGTTTTTGAAATTTATATTGAAGTCTAGATTTTATAATACATTTATGATGAAATTCTATGAACATAGATTGATCTTCAAATTTGATATAAAAGCTAGGGTCGTAGAAAACAGAACTTAAGACTGATCAGGAAATCTAAGAAGGGGAGGAGATATCATCAAGTTATACATAGCCATCGTGAAATATGTCAATATTTGTATTTAAAAAATATATATAAAAACAATATCTTATGATTTATATTAGGAATTGATGAAAAAATTATCAATTTAAAATCAAACATATTTAATACAATATTTAATGTATTAAAATTGTAAATTTAATTGACAAAAAATTTTATTGTATTAATTGTGTTTTTATATTGTTTAGATTGAAATTTATGCACAAGAAAATAGATAAAAAAATTGCAGAGTTAAAACAGTATTATATACATGAATCTGTTTTTTTAATTTATTTTATTTGGAATGATTTAATTCAAGGTAGAGACATCGAAAGAATTAATTATTTAGATTTTGATATTCAGGCGGTTTATATTGAAAATCATATATTTTTAATTAACTATTTTGAGTTATCTCTATTATCAAATGATTTTATTAAAAAAATAAATATCATTAATTATTCAGGTAGTGATCATAAAAATATTGCATGTATATATTTGGCTGATTGCGTAAAACGACTAAAAAAAATAGACGATAAAGCTAATTTTTTTAAACATGTATTTTTAGACAGTAATAGTCTTCAAGATCAAGATTTAATGAATGCATTTAAAATGTCGAAAATTTCTATCAGTCAATATGCAAATTTTTTGAATTTACCTTCTTCAAGTTTAAATATTTCTATTAAAAATCTGTCCAGAGATTGAGTCTTTATGTCTGATATTTCTAAAATAAACTTATCGCAAGAGACGTTGAAAAAATTAATTGAATTAAATACAGATCAATTAGCACTAAAATTTTCAGATCAACAAAGAATGCAACAGCAACATGAATTTTTTGAGTCTTCATTAATGAAGATGCTGGAGCAATACAAAAAAGATGAGCTTGCCAACGGTGAGAGTGAAACTATTGTTATTCACAAAGAAAAAGATGAAGAAATTAAGCAAAATGAATCAAACTTTGAATACTATTTTGTAAAAGATGAACAACTTTTTGCAAGCATTCGTGATGAATTAAAAAGTTGGCAAATAGAAACAACTTTTCAAAAAATATTCTTTAATACTTTTTTGATTAAGAAAGGCAGCATTGGTAAATATCCATTTTATGCATTTGTTGCAGCATATCTTAAAAGTGAATTACCTTCCCAGCAAAAACAAAAACTCATGCATTTAGCTTTACGTATAGTTATTCACTTAAGTACGATTAAACAAAGCCGATCAAAAGTAGAACGAATGCTCGCACATTTTCGTTTGCTCTTTTTAAGTGAGAAAGCGGTTTATGAAAATTTCAGATCATTGCTGGACTTAGAGATATTACATCGATCGGATTTTTATTCGTTAAATGATATTTGGAATTTAATAACAGCCTACTTTCTTAAGAATGCTAAGCACACCACTGAGTCAGATTTCTCACAGCAATCAACAGATCCAACACCCGTAAAAACTGATGCTGATACACAATTTTTATCGTTGTGGCGTAGTACCTTAAATAATATTCAGCGTAAACGAATTGTGGTTAAAACCAAGAAAGAACAAAAATCGGTTATAGATATCGAAAAACCGCTAGATGGCTTAAAAAAACCGGTGAAATTATTGGCTGAGGTCACGGATGGTGCTGATATTGAACCGCTAGATATTGCTTGTGTTGAGCTAGATTCACAAAGAGGTTTGGCAAAATTTTTGGCTGGAGAAGAAAAAAAAATTAGCAGTAAGATTATTAATCAGATCCTTCAAGATCAGTCTTGGGTAGAAAGAGCCTCATTATGCAATGATCATTTTTTTGATCAAGATTCGGGTCAAGCACTCTTTATTAGTTTACTTAAGGCTTTTAAGGAAACGCAGGCGAAAGATGATAAAGGATTATTGGCGACAGCATTACTATCTTTTCTTACCGGAGAAAATGCAACAAATTTTCTATTAAAAGGAGAAAAATTACATCCGAATTTAGAAATTGATAGAGTCGGAAATTATCTAACCCTAGTTACGGATAAGCTAAATTTCTAACGACATGAATTTTTGGCTTATTCTTCTGACAGAGTTGATAGGCACATAGAGAAGAAAATATGCCTGCTAGGAAACCGGAAATAGCCCGATGTTTACTGCTTACTAAATGGTATTTTTCTTTCAATAAGCCAATTAAAGTTTCAATTCTTTTCCGCTGTCTCAAGTGGTATTCATCAGAAAAAGGCAATAGACTTACTCGCATATTCTTTCTAGGATAAGTAATTAAATCGATAT
>NZ_SJXH01000005.1 GCF_004336635.1 Acinetobacter sp. ANC 4862 | reverse complement strand
ATGCGTTGATCGCAGATTTCCTGCAAGACCGACAATCGTTTAAGTTCTTTATCCGACATAGACACCAACATATCAAACCGTCCGCTTCAATAATCGCAAAAGTGCATATTCTAAAAGCGGACATTTTTACTTTGGAGAAACCGGACATTTCTATTTTGGGCTTACATTTAAATCTCGTATAAGAGATTTTATGTTAAATAAAAAAGATATTCTAGGTTGGAATATCTCTATAAAACTGATGGATATTCAATCAATTCTAAATTAATCATCAAAAAATTAACTCAATGATTTAATATAATTTAAAAATATTATTGTGTCGTATTTTATGTTAAATTTTGAATAATTTTTAGTCTAATTATTGAATAAAAAGATTAAAATTTGGGAGTTGCATTGGCAGCGTAAAGAGCACTCTATTTCACAGAGTAAATATGCTACACAAAAATAGATCTATTTTTATTCTTCTTGTCCTTACCGCGGTGATCATGAATATTTTCATGATCAGCTTACTGGCCTATACCTTACATACTTCACGTGAGCGCGAAGAAGCTCAAGCCAGGACTGGTGTAGAAAATTTAACATCACTGCTTGAAGAAAGTGTGAGCAGCAGTTCACAAGAAATCGATTTGTCTTTGTATACTTTACAAACTTATATAGAAAAAGAATTAGGTGATAAAAAACAAATAAATGATAGAGAAATAAATCTATTTATTCAGAAAGAAAAAGATTGGATCGGCTCTGTTACACGAATACACATTACCGATGCAAAAGGTCAAGTCCAATTCGCTGATCATGATATTGGCGGTCAGACTTCAAATTATGCAAACTATAGTTTTTTTAAAGATGCTCAACAAAAAAGTACGGATCAGCTGTTTGTCACCAAGCTGATCAGAGATCCAAATGGCCAAGGCTGGGTTCATCTATTTGCACGACGTTACAATCAGGCTGATGGAACTTTTGCAGGCATGATTATCACTGCATTACCTGCTAGCTACTTTAATCATCTGATTGCAGAACTGGATGTAGGTCCTAAAGGAGTGGTACTAGTACAAGACCTGGATATGCGAGTTATTGCACGTAATCCCATGCTCAAAACACTGAACGGTCAGGTGGGTTTTCTGGGGGGACCACCGGAACTGTCACAACTGGTTCACTCCGGCGCACAGTCTGGCACTATTTATACCCGACGAACTACAGATAAAATCCCGCGTATTGGTAACTTTCGCAAGCTAAGCAGCATGCCTATTTTTGTTGTTGTTGCCTTCGGTGAAAAAGACTATCTGGCCCAATGGTATGAAGATGTTATTAAAGCCGTTTTGCTGGGATTACTCTTCATTGCGGTGACCACGATTGCTGGATGGTTACTTTGGCAGCAAATTCGGGCGAATATGTTGACCAATCGTCGTAGTCGGATGCTGTTACGTAATGCACAAGATGGTATTCATGTTCTAGATCGCGAAGGCAAGCTTCTTCAAGGCAGTGATTCCTTTTTTCGCATGATTGGTAGCACTCCGCAGGCAGCCTTGGGCAAAACCCTGTGTTACTGGGATAACGGCTATAATAAGGCGGAGCTGCAAGAGCTCATCAATAAAGGTATTTCTACGTCTGGGGGCATTCGTTTCGAAACCTGTTATCGAAATGCCCAAGGTGAGTGTTATCCAGTAGAAGTCAGTTCAGTTCTGGTACATCTTGATGATGATGAGGTGTTCTTCTGCTCGGCGCGTGATATTACCGAGCGTAAAAAAGCAGAAGAACACCTGCGTATTGCCGCGACTGCATTTGACTCTCAAGTCGGGATGTTGATTACAGACCCTCATTTGGTTATTTTACGTACTAATCGTGCTTTGACAGAAATTACGGGTTATAGCGAACAAGAGTTGATTGGGCACACGCCTAAAATCCTGCAATCAGGCATGCATGACAAAAACTTCTATTCCAGCATGTGGAACCATATTCGCACCACCGGATCCTGGCAGGGTGAAATCTGGAATAAACGCAAAAATGGTGAACTGTATCCACAGCACATCTTGATTGCCAGTGTACGGGATGAAAATGACCTAACGACGCATTATGTAGCTTCCATTACCGATATTTCTGCCTATAAAGCTGCAGAAGAAAAAGTACACTTGCTAGCGTTTTATGACTCTCTGACCAAATTACCAAACCGTAGCCTATTTTTGGAACATCTTGAACAGAGCATGAGAGACGCAGAAAATAAAAAGCAGCTCGGCGTGATTTTGTGTATTGATCTGGATAATTTTAAAGCTTTAAACGATACCGAAGGTCATGAAACTGGTGATAGCTTATTACAGCAAGTTGCAACTCGCCTGTTAGAGTGTGTTGAAGCGAATCATATGGTTGCCCGACTGGGTAGTGATGTGTTTGTTGTGCTGTTGGATCAGCTTAGTGCTTCTGAGACGGAGACTATTCAATGCGCAGAAAAGACGGCAAAACGTATTTTACAGACACTCGCTCAACCTTACTTTTTTGCAGACTCAGAATATCGTAGTTCTGCCAGTATAGGAATCAGCCTGTTTGGGCTACAAGCGTATGAAAATGTCCAGGATCCGGTTAAACGTGCTGACATGGCACTGTCTGAAGCAAAGAATTATGGTCGTAATACCTATCGCTTTTTCGACCCTTTGATTCAATCTCAGGTTCAGGAACGTGCGGAGATTGATGCCGGACTACGTCAATCCCTAGAAAAAAATCAGCTGGTGCTGTATTACCAGCCACAAGTGAATGGTGCACAACAGGTGATAGGAGTAGAAGCCTTGTTACGTTGGCTGCATCCAGTTAAAGGAATGATTTCCCCTGCTCGTTTTATCCCCGTCGCAGAAGAAAATGGTTTCATTATTACTCTGGGTCAGTGGGTACTGGAAAGTGCCTGCCAACAATTGAGTGACTGGGCCAAGTATCCGCAAACTGCTCACCTCAGCATGGCTGTAAATGTCAGTGCTAGCCAATTTGCTCGTGATGAGTTTGTCCAAGACGTGCTCGAAATTCTGGAACGTACACAAGCTCCAGCACACTTACTAAAACTTGAACTTACCGAAAGCGCCTTAGTGATCCGAGTAGAAGACATTATTGAAAAAATGACGGTTCTTAAACGTTACGGGGTGATGTTCTCTCTAGATGATTTTGGTACAGGATATTCTTCTTTAACTTATTTACAGCGGATTCCGATTGATCAATTAAAAATCGATCAAGGTTTTGTTCGGGATATTATGGTGAGTGCCAATGACGCTGAAATTACCAAAATGATCATTGTTTTGGCAAAAACTTTGGGAATTTCTGTGCTGGCTGAAGGTGTAGAAACCGAAGCTCAACGCGATGTATTAGAAAAACAGGGTTGTTATCATTACCAGGGCTATCTGTTTGGTAAACCGATGCCGATTGATGAATTTGAGCAGTATTTCATACTTCAGCAAACTCCGCATTGAATAGCCATAGTTAAACTCTATTGATGGCTTTAGATCAATTTGTCCCAACAACATATTGCTAAGAACCTAAAGTAATTTACCTGATAGCCAATACACATTTAAAAGTGAAATAAAAAGAGTTTATCTAGGAGAATGGTGGCAGTCTACTTAAATAAAAAGCCTCCGATAAACCAGATAATATGGGACTGTTCTAAATTTTGTGTAAGTACTTAATTTTCATTTATCCTACTGAGGATAATAAAAAGAGGTACTTCACATGGATGAAGCTACAATCAAAAGTATGGCAGCTGAATTAGCTAAAGGTTTAAAAACTCCTGAAGATTTAAACCAAATGACAGCCATATTTAAAAAGTTCATGATCGAAACCGCTCTGAATACTGAGCTTTCTGAACATTTAGGCTATGAAAAGCATCAACCTAAGAAAGGATCTAATGCACGTAATGGTTTTAGCTCCAAAACAGTTCTAACACAAGATGGGCAGCTTGCTTTAGATATCCCTCGTGATCGTGACGGCTCTTTTGAACCACAGATTATTAAGAAGCATCAAACGCGCATTACTAGCATGGATGATCAAATTCTTTCGCTATATGCGAAAGGAATGACAAATAGAGAAATTGTTGCTTTCTTTAAAGAAATGTACGATGCCGATGTATCTGCCTCCCTTATTAGTAAGGTGACGGATGCTGTCATTGAACAAGTGACAGAATGGCAAAATAGAACACTCGATAGTCTTTATCCTGTTGTCTATTTAGATTGCATTGTTGTTAAGGTTCGTCAGCATTCAACAGTAATCAATAAATCAGTTTATTTAGCATTAGGCATTAACTTAGATGGCCAAAAAGAACTTCTTGGCATGTGGCTTGCTCAAACAGAAGGTTCCAAATTCTGGCTGTCAGTCATGACAGAGCTTAAAAACCGAGGAGTGCAAGATATTCTTGTTGCCTGTGTAGACGGGCTAAAAGGCTTTCCTGATGCGATAGCCTCTGTCTATCCTCATACTGACATCCAGCTGTGTATTGTGCATGTTGTACGCAATAGCCTGAGATTTGTGAGCTGGAAGGACTACAAAGCTGTAACAGCAGGATTGAAGGCGATCTATCAGGCAAGTACAGAGGAAAATGCTTTAAAGTCCCTAGATATCTTCTGCGATCAATGGAATCACCAGTATCCAAAAATTGGAGAATCCTGGCGGGAAAATTGGGAAAATATCCGAACGATCTTTAGCTACCCTGCTGAAATACGTCATGCGATTTATACAACAAATGCAATTGAATCATTGAATAGCGTGATCCGCCATTCAACTAAAAAGAGAAAGATCTTCTCTTCTGATGATTCAGTGAAAAAGGTCATTTATTTAGCAACTTCAAATGCTGCTAAAAAATGGACCATGCCAATTCAAAATTGGCGTTTAGCAATGAATTGGTTTACGATTCAGTTCGATGATCGATTAAAAGATCATTTATAAAAAATGGAACTTACACAAAATAATTTACAGGCTCACTAACTATGCGTTTCTTCCTCGGGATCTTCTTCAAAAGTTTTAGCAATCTTTTCAATGTTTAAGCTCTTGGCCATCGCATCAAAAATTTCTTTATACACACCTTCTTGATGATAGAGCGCATCATGTTCGCCGTGTTCGGCAATGCAGCCTTCTTTCATCACATAGGTGTAATCGGCATCAATAATTTGCGACAGACTATGTGAAATCATAATCACGGTTCGCCCTTGTTTGATTTGATCCAGACTTTGTTTGATTTTCTCCGAGGCAATCGCATCTAAACTGGCCGTCGGTTCATCCAGAAAAATAATCGGCGGGTTTTTGAGAAACATGCGGGCAAGCGCAATTCGTTGTTGTTGACCGCCTGAAAGCATCAGCGCATCGGCTTCATAAGCATGCGGAAGCTGTAAAATTTGCTCATGAATCGAGGCTTTTTTGGCAGCATTCATGACATCTTCAAGACTGGCATTGGTTTTGCCATAGCGAATATTTTCAAAAATAGAACCCTGGAAAATATGATTTTTTTGTAGCACCAAACCAATATGATCGCGTAGATATTGCGTGTTGATGTCTTCCAGATTGATGCCATCGAGTTGAATCTGCCCTGATGCAGGCTGATAAAATTTATCCAGTAAACTGATCAATGTTGATTTTCCCGCACCGGATAAACCGACCAGCGCGGTGATTTTATTCGGTTGAATCACCATGTTGATGTTCTTTAAGGCATGATGGCCATTAGGATAATAAAATTCGACATTTTTCAGTTCGAACTTGCCGGTGATGACCGGTTTTTTTGCGCCACTCGGTTCAATTTCATGATCGGCTTCCAAAATTTTAAAGAAGCTTTCCGAGTAAATCATCGCATCATTAACTTCATCATAAATACGATGCAAGGAACGAATCGGGGCAGAAACGTTATTGAACAACAGCACATGGTACATAATCATGCCGATACTCATCTGACCATCCAGCACAAAATATGCGGTTAAAATGATGATCAGCACAATACCGATTTGCTCGATAAAGGTTTTTAAACCGTCAAACAGAAAACTGGTTTGACGGGTCTGCATCTGGTTGGCAGTGAGTTCTCTTTGTAATTTAAGCTGTTTCTCAGATTCAATCGATTCACGGTTAAAAGATTTAATTACGGTAATCGAGTTGATAATACTTAAGATACCCTGGCTCTTTTTTTCACGTCCATCGCGCAGGTTGCGTCGCCATCCACCGAGTTTCTGTGCCTGTTTATAGGTCAGCCAAAAATAAATTGGCACAATACTTAAAGCCACCAGTCCGACATAAACATTGGCATAGAACATTAAGCCCAGTGCCACAATCGCACTGGTAAATAACGGTAAAATATCAATAAAGAAAATTTGTACCAGACGCGTCAGTGAACCAATACCGCGGTCAATACGGGTTTGCAATTTACCGGCCTGATTATTGGCTTCATTAAAAAAAGCCAGTCGATAGGTCAGAAATTTTTCAATGATGCCTTGGGCTAAATCTTGCGAAACAAAAATGCGCAGCTTTTCACCATAAAATTTTTGTCCAAACTGTACGAAGGCATTAACGACTTCTTTACCCAATAAAATGGCAGAGATGGTGATCAGAATATGCCAGCCTTCAGACAGTCCCAAACCCGCTTCAATCAGCCTGTTAATGCTATCAACTGCATACTGTAAAGTTAGTGCATTGACCTGTGCGGTGAAAGAGCCGATCAGGGTTAAAATCAGCGTTGCGAAAACCAATAAACGATAGGGACGTACAAAAGGTCGAAGCTTTTGGAATAAGAGCCATAAATTCATATGCAATTTTTTTATTGTTAAGCTTAATTTCAGTCTAAGCCTGATGATTCGATGTCACAAGCGCATACAATGTTTTGAATTGTGTCCAGACACAATCGGCTAAAATAAAAGTTAATCTTCTCTTTATATCGGCTTATGAACTTTGATTTATTTGCGCCTGAAGCTCAAGCTAATGTGTTGCCCTGTGATGGGGTGGTGGAAGATTTCGGTTTAATTTTAACATCTGAGCAGAGTGAACAATATTTCCTTTATTTTTTAGCCACTTTGGCATGGCAGCATGATGAAGTCATTTTGTTTGGTCAACATCATAAAACCGGACGTCAAGTGGCATGGTATGGTGATGAAAATTACCGCTATCGCTACTCAGGTACCTTTAAGCAGGCACATCGGTGGAATCCTGCACTCTTTCGTTTAAAGCAGCATATCGAAAAACTGGTGGGACATAGCTTTAATTCGTGCTTAGCCAATTTGTATGAAAATGGCACCCAAGCCGTAGGTTGGCACAGTGATGATGAGGCTGCTTTGGTATCCGCTACAGATCAGGAAACTGTTATTGCTTCTTTGAGTTTCGGTGCAACCCGTAAATTTAGTTTTAAGCATAAACACAAGGCAGAAAAAGTCGATCTGCTTTTACATAGCGGACAGCTGATTGCGATGCGAGGCCAAACCCAACAGTACTGGAAACATGCTTTAATGAAATCGACACGAATTATAGAACCACGGATTAATCTGACCTTCCGTTATTTTTTCTAAAGTGCTGTATTTAACAGGCTAAAAATAAAGCCAAAAAAAAGCTCATGCATAGGCACGAGCTTTTCTCTGAGGATGTTGCACAAATTGTCATGGAATACAATTGGCCACATGAAGAACAATAATCATATTATGAGAATCAATTTAACATTACAATGCTTGAAACAGGTTTTATTTTGCATAAATTGATATTTGGTTGAATCTACGCAAAATTTTAAAGATCATCTTCTTTAGCTAATTCAGCAAATTTTTTCTCTACCAGTGCAGCATTTTCCTGCAAAATCTCGATTAGCTTCTGAAAGTTAATAAATTCAAAGCGATTTTTAGAGCCTAATAAGGTCAAGGCCAAAGGCGGTTCTTTACTGGAAAATTTTACCGGAATAGAAAGACTGGCCAAATTTGGATCTACTTCTCCATTGGAAAAATAATAACCCTGCTTTTTAATCTGTTTCATCTGCAACATGAACGCTTCTTCGCTATGGGCAAATCCAATTTCAGACAGTTCAGTTGCAAAGCGCTGGTAGTAATCCAAAATGCGCTGTTTGGGTAAATGCGCCAAAATTACTTTGGCAGACGAACCCTTATAGATGGGGCGAGGGCAACCACGACCATAAATCAGCGTGGTCATGTCTTTATACAGTTCATGATGAATATCGATACACGAATCATAATTCAAATGCGTGAGCAGACAGCTGAATTCAGTACGTTCCACAATTTGCTGCATGAATGGAATGCTGATCTGCACCAATGGATCGGTGGTACGGGAAATGTAGTCCAAGACTGCAATTTTGGAACCCAGCGTATAGTCACCTGAAGTACCACTTAAGCGTTGTAATAATTCTGAGGATACGAGTTCTTTTAAATACCGGTAACTGGTGGGTTTAGACAGTCCTAATTCCTCACTAATGATATCGACATTAATGATAGGGCGAGACACCGAAAATAGATCCAAAACGGTGAGAATCTTACCAAAACTAGAAATTGCCATAAGTACCTGCTTGGTCAAAGCATATAAAAAGAGAAAGTAACAAGTATTACTTTATAACAAAAAATTAGCCAGAGGAGAGCTTTTGTTGGGGCAATGCTGTATTTGTCCGCATTTAAAACTATTTTATACTTAGGGTAGGTCATCCATTAAGCCAGATCATCGTTGAGGCAAGCTAGACCGCTGACAGGAAGTTTTGAGCCAGTTTGTCATAGCGCGTGGCAATACCACGATACTGCTTTAGCTTGGCAAAAAGTGCTCGATCAGATGCCTTGCCTTATAGATATATCGGCCATCATCACGTGATCAATAGCATTTATCTTTGTTGCACTTCATCTGAGAATCTAAGCAATTAAAAAGCCATTCAGTTTTGAATGGCTTTTTTGTATCAATGGCTTTTCACAAAATTAAGGTGTAAGCCCTTCAGGATTGCGATACCAGCTTTCAATAAAAAGTGCAGCAGCAACACTATCTGCAGACAGTTTTTTAGCGCGACCTTGAGCCTGATAATGACCCAATTCATCACGCGCTTCACGGGTGGTCAAGCGTTCATCGACCATTAAAGTTTCAATATTGGTCTGATGGCGCAAACGACGGGCAAACTTGCGTGAACGTGTCGAAAGTTCGGATTCGCTATCATCCATATTCAGCGGCAAACCCACTAGAAATAAGGTGGGTTGATGCTGTTTCACAATTTTCAGTAATTCATCCCAGTTGGGAATCCCGTCTTTCATGGGAAACAGGGCAAGGGGATTGGCACTTTCAATCAAGGATTGACCGACTGCCATGCCCATTTTTTGTGTACCAAAATCGAATGCGATAATCAGCTGGGGTTGTGATAAATCAGGCATGTCCAATCTCTGATGAAAGCCAGGTGCGGTCTACGCCCATTTTCTTATAGGCAGCGTCCCAACGGTCGTCGTAAGGTAAATTAAAAATTAAATCCATATCTGAATCACAGACGAGCCAGTCGCCACGTGATAGTTCTTTTTCAAGCTGGTTTTTGCCCCAACTCGCATAACCCAAGGCAATTTGATAACGTCCAATGCCTTCGTTATGTGCGATGGCATCTAGAATATCTTTAGAGGTGGTGATGCAGACATTTTCACCCACCGCAATGGATGAATGCCAAGTCGGTTGACCGGTATGCAGCACAAAGCCTGCTTCCGGGCGTAACGGTCCGCCCTGTAAGACATCATGGGGATTTACATTATCCGCTTCAATTTCCAGATCATTCAATAATTCTTTGATTGAAAGACCAGAAGGGCGGTTAATGATAATGCCTTGAGCACCATCTTCATCATGTCGTGCCAAATAAATGACAGTGTTGGCAAAAAAATCATCGGCTAAATCAGGAGGTGCAATCAGACAGCGATGTGTCAGAAACTGTTTGGTCATCTGAGCAGTTCTCCTAAAGTCAGTATAATTTGCAGTCTGCAAAAGTGATGAATGGCGGTAAGTTACCTGATTTCAATCACTCAAACTGACTATTCCTTGATTGTATTTATCCCATAAAAATAAGTTGCTGACAACTTGGCTTTGTTGAAACTGAGTAGATAGAAAAATAAAGTATGATTTTAAAGTTTATTTAAAGAGGTTGTTAAGCCATATTTTATTTTAAGACATAGTAAATTTCATTATTCTGATTAATTTTTTAATTCTCTAGATGAAATCTAAAAATATTAAAAAATACAGTTAAAATAATAATACTGAATAAATATAAATAATGTTCATCAAAATAACTTATATTACCTATATTTACGTTTTAACAATAAATTGATTTTATGGATTTTCATTGTAACTTAATTTTTTCTAAAGAAATATTAAATATTTTTAAAATTTATATCTTGGTTGTAGGTTTTTCAATTGAGTGCAGTTCATGATTTTAGTTAGATAAAAAAACGATGAATTATTGTAATTATTTTTTAATTTTTGTTTTTATATGTAAAATATGTTCGGAATAATGCGTGAATTGTTTCACTAAATATACTTTATATACATATTGTAACACTATTGCTTTATTTGTAAGATGTATGAATTTTCATCTTTTATTATTTTTTTAATGGATAATTATGCATAATTTTTTAAAAGGGACTTTAATTTCTGCTTTATTTTCAGTTTCCGTAATATCACAGGCTGCAGTATTCAGTACTTATAATGAAGAAGGGAATTTATTTCGTAGTCATTTAAATAGTCAGTTATCAGACAGCTTAATGACTCAATTTAAAGACAAAGCAGATTCAAAAGATGGTGTTTTATATTTGCTTGAGCAAGCACGTTTACTACAAGTCAACCATCAATATGAACAAAGCCAGGATTATTATAAGCAGGCATTTACTTTATTAGATAAACAACAAAACAGGGCCAAAGTCAGTGTATCCCGGATGGGGTTTAAAGCATTGGCGCTGGTCAGTAATGATTCGATTGTTCCTTATCTGGTGCCACCACATGAGCAGGTGTTGGCACATATTTCCCAAGCAAAAAATTATATTTTTCTCAAGGATTTAGAAGCTGCAGCAGTAGAAATGCGGGTCGCACAAGGTATTCAGCGTGAAATTGAGCTGTCTTATCAAAAGCAACTGGAAAAGAAAAAAGATAAAGTCACTAAACAATCATCTGGCGAAACGGCATTTAGCGCTTTGGATGAAGCTTTTGTCGGCTTAGACCCAATTGCTGGCAAGATTAAGAATAGCTATCAAAATGCCTATGCTTTCTATATGGCGGCAAATTTATGGGAAACTTTAGGCGAATATAACGATGCCTTAGTCGACTATAAAAAAGCCTATGAATTGCAGCCAGATGCTCAAATTGCCCAGGATGTGAAACGTCTGAACCAGTTAGTGGTACAGCCAAAGAGCGGCAGCGTGCCGGTGATTGTATTTATCGAGCAAGGTATTGTGCCGCAAAAGGTTGAAAATAAAATCGATGTACCAACTCCCGGTGGCCTGATCAATATTGCTTTTGCTACTTATGAGCCAAGCACTTATGTGGCACCGAAAAGTCTGAAAGTCAAAGTGAACAATAAGCCTTTGCAAGACAGCTATGTCATCAGTGATATCGGTGCTTTGGCCGTTAAAGATTTAAAAGAAAAAGTACTGGGTAATCTGACCAGCCAAGTGCTACGTGCGACTGCCAAATATGCTGCACAAAAAGAACTCGGTAATCAATTTGGTGTATTGGGCCAATTGGCTGGCAATGTTTTAAACATGTCCACAGAACGTGCTGACTTACGGGGTTGGAGTACTTTGCCAAGTAATGCCCAGATTGCCCGCTTAAATTTAACCCCAGGCAAACATAATTTACAGCTTTCCAGCGGAAGTTTATCCAGTTCACCTGTGACCTTGGATGTAAAAGCCAATCAGACAGTCTTTGTTTATGCTCATCATGTCAATGACAAAATTACTGCCAGTGTGAGCGCGATTCCACGTTAATGATAAATCAGAGAAATATATGAAACGTCAATTTAGTTTTGCTGTACTTGGTTTAGGTGCGTTGTTGATGGTGGGGTGTACCGCACCAAATGCCTTATCGACGCAAACCAATGTAAACAATGAAATCAGTATTCGTACGATTACCAATAATCCGGTATTGACCACAGAAGTTTTTGTGGAACGCGTGAATATGAGTTTGTCGGGTGATTTGAAACGCGCATCGATTGCGATCAAAAACCGCCGTTTTAACAATAAAGATTTTAGCTACAAGATTGTTTGGGTCGATGCACAGGGTGCAGAAGTGAATCCTGAAGGCGCGATCTGGAAGCCAATCCAATTGACTGGACGTGAAACAAAAGGGGTGCAGTCCTTAGCACCAAATCCGTCTGCTGTAGATGTTGTTGTGTATTTGAAAAAATAAGAGAGATTGAACATGAATGCAAAATTAATATTCGCTGTATTGGCAACTTCAACTTTGCTAACTGGTTGTGCCAGCACAGGAGGCTCAGTGAGCTATGGTGATGCGCAAGCTGTAGAAACATTAACCAAAGACTTTGGTTCAACCGACTTGCAAATGATTGCAGCTAAAATGGTAGATGACATGTTGATGTTCCCGCCAGTCGTGCAAATGACCCAAACACGTCGTCCTGTGATTGTGCTTGACCGCATTCATAATAAAACCCAAGAACATATTGATACTGAATCAATTACAGATAGCATTCAGAACAAGTTGATCAATTCTGGAAAATTCCGCTTTGTCGATATGAAGTCTGTAAATGCTGTTGCACAGCAACTGGCTTATCAAAAACAAAGTGGCATGGTCAATCAGGCAACTGCGGTACGTACCGGTGGTCATATTGGTGCCGAGTTTATGCTGAATGGTAACTTGTCGAGTATTGTTAAAAATGCGGGCGGCAAGAGCGATGTGTATTACAAATTCACCTTTAAATTGCAAAACCTGCAAACAGGCATTGTAGAGTGGACCGGTGAGAAAGAAATTCGTAAAGCTGCAAAACGCTCGACTTTTGGTCTGTAATTTAAATTGAGGTCACTGTACTTTTGGTGCAGTGACTGTAGAAGAATACAACATGAAAAAAATATTACTTGCAGGTCTGTTGTCTGGATTACTGAGTTCTTCAGCCTTTGCTGCGATTAAAGAAGTGATTAAAGAAGCGAGCGGTAATGGCCCCACACAGCATCAAGCGATTTCTGAAGCTTTGTTGATAGCCGTGCAATCGGTAAATGGGGCTTCAGTTTCTTCTCAGATGAATTATGAGGAAACGGTTTCTTTATCTGTCAATAACCAGGGTTGGAGCTATAGCGGTAAGGTTTCACCGGTATTCAGTGTGGCCAATCAGGGTTCAGGTTCCGTGACCAAGTTTCAGGTACTGAGTGTGTCTGGAGCGAAAAACAATTACCGTGCCAAAGTACGTGCGCATGTGGTTAAGTTTGAATCTACCGTACAAGATCAACATTTACGCCGGATCGCAGTATTACCTTTTCAGATGGCTGAGAAAAATAATCGCTTGGCCAGCGATGCCTCAGCACGTGAGTTTAGTCAGGAATTGTCGGATACTTTGGGTACTTATTTGACTCAAAGCGGGCAGCTCAGTGTGGTCGATCGTCATTATCTAGACGAAATGCAGTCTGAAAATGACTTCCTGTATTGGGATGGCGCACCACAAGAATTGGCACGTATCGGCCAGAAAGTTGGGGCGGACTATTTATTGGTGGGACGGATCAATGATCTATCCGCTAATAATGGTCAACAGATGTATGGTCTGAATGCAGGTGCGGAACAGGTGCGTTTGACCTGGCGTGTGATTGAAGCCAATACCAGTAAAGTGGTCGCGGCAGGTACTTTTAATCGTACGCTGTCTAATTTAATGACTCAGAATATTTTAACGAATAGTTTAAATGACAGCACAGCTGATAAGATTGCCCAAGGTTTAAACCCGGAAATTTTGCAGGGTTTAAAACTACAGCCTGTCCAATCGCAGATGCGCCAGTCTTATGATCTGTCACCGGGCTACGAGATGACTCCAGGTTCAAGTGATCAGCCAGTAAAATGGTGAGTTAATCGAGTTTGAATTAAGCTTTTATCTAAAAAAATCCCTGACAAATGTTCAGGGATTTTTTTAAGTACGATGATCAAGCCTGATGAAACTTAAGTTGACGTAATTGCTTGGCATGTTGCAGGGTGGTGTCATTAATTTCGACACCGCCGGTCATGCGCGCCAATTCATCAATACGTTGTTCTTCGCTCAGGTCCATAATGGTGCTGCTTGCGGGATCCGTTTGGCGCTTTTTAACCAGCAGGTGCTGATCTGATTGTGCCGCCACTTGCGCCTGATGGGTAATACATAAAATTTGTACATGCTGGGCTAAATCTGCCAATAAGCGTCCGACCATTTCTGCCGTACCACCACTGATCCCGACATCAATTTCATCGAACACCAATACTTCAGATTCTGTTTTTTCAGCATTCATCACTTGCATCACCAGAGCAATACGTGACAGTTCACCACCAGAAGCCACACGTGCCAAGGGCTGTGCAGGAATGCCTTTATTTGCAGTAAACAGCAGTTGAATAAAGCTAAGCCCTTCTGATGATGCCTGTTCCAAAGGTTCAAACTTGAATTCAAAATAGGCTTCAGGCAATGCCAGTTGTTTGACTTGTTCTGTGAGTTTTTTAGCTAAAGGAGTCGCAGCTTCACGACGAATTTCATCTAAGTGTTGTGCTTTGGCTAAAAAGTCTTGATGAGACAATTCAACTTGTTCCGCTAAAGTTTCCGGATCTTCTAGCTGATGCAGCTGTTCAAGTTCAGATTGCCAAGTTTGATATTCTTCTTTTAATGTTTCCGGTTGAGTGCGATATTTACGTGCTAAACGATGGAAAATTTCCAGTTGTACATTTAGTTCATCGACGCGTTCAGGGTCAAAACTTTGCCGGTCAATAAATTGACGCAAATTGGCGGTTGCATCATCAAGTTCACTTTGTGCATTCACTAACGAATTATAAATTTCTGCGAGTTGCTCACTGCGACCGGCATGCGATTCAAGGCGGCGGATAATCGACGAAACTTCCTGGGTGATATTCTGTTCCGCTTCATCCAAGGCATTTAAACTGTAGCTGCAATCCAGCATGATATGTTCATGATGGCTTAAACGGTCGAACTCTTGCTCAATCTCTTTATAGTCAATTTGAGTAATTTCTTCGAGTTCTTCAAGCTGTAACTCTAAAGTTTCGATCCGTTGTTTGCGGGTCGCTTGCGCATCCAATGCCGCTTGATGCTGACGAATATCTTTTTGCCAGGTGCTATAGGCATCACGGACATCTTGTGCAGGTTGATAAAAGTTGTTGTAACGATCTAACCAATGCTTGGGATAAGGATGTTCCAATAATTGTTGCTGACTGTGCTGACTATACAGTTGCACCAGTAAACGACCAATTTCTTTCAGTTCAGCCAGGCTGCTTGGGCGACCATTAATCCACGCTTTACTGCGGCCAGTCGCAAAAATTACCCGTCTTAAATGAATCTCGCCAGATTCATCATCCAACTCGTGTGCTTTAAGCCATTCAGCTTCGGGACTTTGGTCTTTGTAACTAAAAACAGCGGTGACATCGGCTTTATCAGAACCAAAACGGACGTAATTAGTATCGGTGCGCTCACCCAAACAGGCAGAAAGAGCGTCCAGTAATAAAGATTTACCTGCACCTGTCTCACCGGTCAGGACATTGAAACCGGGTTCAATATCAATGGCTAAATGATCGGCTAAAGCAAAATTGATCAGAGTTAAATGTGTCAGCATAAACGCATCCGAGCTGCGAAAAGTTTTAATCTAAGATAGTGAAATTCTGTTTTGGTCACAAGCCAGCTTTTAATTTTAAGATGACGTAAAACATCACTATTTTACCTGATATTCAAGATGAAAATATCTTTTACTGAAGATACGCTATAAAAACAACATCTGCTTGAATAGTCTGCGTGATTTTTATCTACATGCCCCGTTAATTTTAGGAATATTTTAGAGTTGCGATTTTTTTCATAAGATTGAAAACATGCATCATGATGATACAAAAATGGCTAAATATCGGTTGATGCAAATCATGGATCAGCATTTCTTAGAGAGTGTTTTGGGTTGAGATTTACATACTGAATTTAGGCATACAGTTAGGCTTTGGATCTGTAGAGGATTGCCAGATTAATCGTCATTGTTTTGGTACAAGATTTGCTACTTGGAAAAGCAGATTAACTTTTAGTCGATACAATACAAAAACTTATTTGTGCTTATGTTAATGTTGATTTAGACTCTCGCAAACTCGGGGTAAATCTTCTTCTGATTGATGCAGAAAAATATCTGCAACAATTTGTAAAATATTGATTTAGCCGTATGAAACACCGATTGATTAGTTGAATGCAGGCCTTTAAACTACATCAATCAAAAATTATAAATGCGCATTATCTGGAGAATACGCATGTCAAATCAGTTTGATCATGTTTCTGTTATCAAAAAATCGAATGTTTATTTCGGCGGTTCATGTATTAGTCATACCGTGCAATTCGAAGATGGTACAAAAAAGACATTAGGGGTGATTTTACCGACTGAACAGGCACTCACTTTCGAAACGCATGTCCCTGAACGTATGGAAATTATTTCAGGGGAATGCCGTGTACAAATCGCGGATAAAATCGAGAGTGAATTGTTCCGCGCAGGACAGTCTTTTTATGTCCCGGGCAATAGCCGTTTTAAAATCGAGACCGATGAAGTACTCGATTATGTTTGCCATTTAGAAGGCTAAGCATAAGTCGGATTAAGGCAAAGAAATTTTAGCCTGAATCAGTTAAACTAGATTTAAGCATCAATCCTGTAAAGTCAGCTTTGCAGGATTTTTCTTTTTTGCATTGTATATACATTTTTTAGAGGCCGTTCATGGCAAAAACCGAATATTTTTATGGCGTTCACTCAGTGGAGTCATTACTTGAGCTTGAGCCAGAGCGTGTACTTACTTTATTTACGCTAAAAGGTCGTGACGATCAACGTTTGAAAAACGTTTTGGCTTTGGCTGATCCTTTTGGGATCAGTGTACAACAGGCCAGTCGTGACAAACTGGAAAAATTGGCGGGTCAGCCTTTTCATCAGGGGGTGGTTGCCGCAGTTCGTCCGCATCCAACCCTGAATGAACAAGATCTGGATGATTTGCTGAAACAGAATCCTCAAGCACTGTTGTTGGCTTTAGACCAAGTCACTGATCCCCATAACTTAGGTGCTTGTATCCGTACAGCAGCGGCTATGGGTGTTGAAGCTGTGATTGTATCGCGTGATCGTTCTGCAAGCTTAACCCCGACAGCACGTAAAATTGCTGCAGGCGGTGCAGAGAAAGTGAAGTTTATTCAAGTGACCAATCTTGCACGTACCTTGGGTAACATTAAAGATGAATTTAATGTGCGTGTTGTGGGTACCATGCTGGATGAAAAAGCATTACCCGTGCAACAGTTTGATTTCACCGGAACCGGTGTGTGCATAGTGATGGGGGCTGAAGATACCGGCCTGCGTCCAATTACCCAGTCACAGTGCGATCAGACGGTTTACATCCCGATGGCAGGAAACTTGCAAAGTTTGAATGTGAGTGTGGCAACAGGTATGGCTTTATATGAAGCTTGCCGTCAGCGTAATGTGTAATTTTATTATCTCAATTTAAAAGTTGTTTGTTATGTCTCCCCGGTCTCAAGGTTATCTCTATATCGCCATTACTATGTGCATTTGGGGGGGATTTACCATTACTTCCCGCCTGAATGCACAGTGGGGAATCAGCGCGTGGGATATTACGGCTTTACGTTTTGCTTTGGCATTTTGTATTTTAATGCCGATCCTGATCTATAAAAAAGACCTCGCCTTTTTATGGAAAAAAGAACCCTTTCTTTTGGCTATGATTGGCGGGGTTGGGTACTGTTTGACATCATATAGCGCATTTCACTATGTGCCCGCAGCCCATGCAGCCATCTTTCTGAATGGTTGTATTCCTTTGTGTACAGCAGTCGCTGCATTTTTGCTGTTTAAACAGCCTTTTGATAAGCATACCTGGATCAGTCTGGGCATTATGCTGACCGCGATTAGCGCAATGAGTTTTTTAATGTATCAGGAAACAGGTATCGCCTTTGGTTTTGGCGACCTGCTGTTCTTCTTGAGCGCAATCTGGTGGGGGGTATTTACCGTTTTATTGCGTCACTGGAAACTCTCTGCATGGCATTCCATGGCAGGTGTCGCGATCTGGTCAGCAATTGTTTATGTGCCGATTTATCTGTTATTTTTACCGAAAGATTTAACGGAACCTGAGCCTGTGCATCTACTGATGCAGGTGATTTTTCACGGCATTTTTGTGGTGATTGTGGCGACATTGACTTATGTGGAAGCGATCAAGCGCTTAGGTGCATTTAAGACTGGCAGTATCGTGACTTTGGCACCGTTTATGGCAGCAATTTTAGCTGTGCCGCTTTTAGGTGAACCATTAAGTCTGGCGATTATTTGTGGCTTGATTGGAATGGCGATTGGTGCTTTGCAACCATGGCGCTGGATCATGCATAAAGATAGTTTGCAGCAGCAACTCGATCAACAAAAAAAGCAGTCTTAATTGACTGCTTTTTTTTGCTTGCTGCGTTGCAAATAAGCTTCATGCAGGGGTTTTAAATGGCTGTATAAATGATCGAGATGTCCATCATTGAGCACAATGTCATCAGCGAGACTACGCTTTTTTTCACGTGGCATTTGTGATTGAATAATTTTCTGAATCTGAGCAATCGATTGGTGATCACGCATGGCAGCCCGCTGGATTTGCAAGTCAATCGATGCATCAATCAGCAAGGTATGATCGGTCAGTTCATGCTGGTTAGTTTCAAACAGCAGGGGAGAGACCAGAATCACATAAGGACTGGTTGCAGCCTGCAGTTGCTGAATAATCGATTGACGAATAGCAGGGTGGGTGATGCTTTCTAGCATTTTACGCGCATCTGGATCTTTGAAAATATGTTCACGTAAAGCACGGCGATTCAGTTCTCCATTGTCTAAAAGAACCCAATCCCGAAATGCAGCGTGAATTTGTTGCAACGCAGGTTGTCCTTTTTCTACAATCTCACGTGCCACAATATCGGCATCAACAACGGTGATTCCTTGGGTTTCGAACCATGTACTTGCTGCAGATTTTCCGCTGCCAATACCACCTGTTAAACCCAAGATAAAAGTCATGTACTCACCTAAAAATTATTGACCTAAATAAACTTTCATAATTTGCTCGCCCCAAATGAAGGCAATCCAACCCGCAATGGCAATATAAGGACCAAAAGCAAAAGGCTGATTTTCTTTGCGGATTTTAAGCAAAATAATGCCAATGATTGCTCCGACCATGGATGAAAGTAGCACAATCAACGGCAGCATTAAAGGACCCATCCAGGCACCTAAAGCGGCGAGGAGTTTGAAGTCTCCATAGCCCATACCTTCCTTGCCTGTAATGATTTTAAACAGGTAATACACAATCCAAAGACACAAGAAACCAATAATATAGCCCCAGATTGCAGAGGTAGGAGAGGTATAAATAGCATAACTATTAATGCCTAAACCTAGTGCGGCTAAAGTCAGGGTATAACGATCCGGTAGAAGCTGAGTATCAAAATCAATAAAGGTCAGTGCGATGAGCATCCAGGTCAAAAGCAAACCAAAGAGCATTTGTAAGGTCGACCCAAAGACTGCAACAATGACCAATGAACATGCTGCAGTGAGTAGCTCAATCAATGGATAGCGAATACTAATTGGATTTTTGCAAGAGCCGCATTTGCCGCCTAAAATTAACCAACTGATGACAGGAATGTTTTGATACCAGCGAATTTTAGTCTGGCATTTAGGGCAGGTCGATGCAGGTTGGCTGAGTGTTAGTTTTGATTCGTCAATGATCGGTTGTTCGGGATGCAAAAACAATTGGCAATCGGTACGCCATTCCTGCTCCATCATCTTGGGAGTGCGGTAGATCACCACATTGAGAAAACTACCAATGCATAGACTAAAAAGCCCAACTGCAAGATAAAGTGCAGTTGGGTTATTGATAAAATAAGAGATAAATTCTTGCATTAAACGACAGAACCCATTTGGAAAATTGGGAGGTACATGGCGATGACCAGACCACCGACGAGAACACCAAGTACAGCCATAATTAACGGCTCCATCATTGAAGTTAGGCCATCGACCGCATTGTCGACTTCATTTTCAAAATGAGTCGCTACTTTATCCAGCATGCTGTCGAGCGCACCTGACTCTTCACCAATCGCCACCATTTGAACCGCCATAGAGGGGAATTTATTGGTGACACGCATAGCAAATTGCAGCTGTTGACCTGTGGCGACATCATCGCGAATTTTCATGACCGCTTCTTCATAGACACAATTGTTGGTTGCACCAGCAGTAGATTCTAGGGCATCAATCAGGGGGACACCGGCAGCAAATGTAGTCGCTAAAGTCCGACTGTAACGTGCGATAATGGCTTTATAAACCAAGTCACCAAAAATAGGGGCTTTGAGCGCTGCTTTATCGAGAAAATCACGAAATTTTTTACTACGTTTTTTGGCTTCCATGAAGCCTGCAATAATGGCACCAATCGCAATAATCAGAATAAACCAGTATTTTTGCATCCACTCAGACATATTCACGACCATTTTTGTAAATGCCGGCAAATCGGCCCCAAATGAAGTAAACAAATCCTGGAATACGGGAACTACTTTTACCATCAAAATAATGGTTACGATAAGTGCAACGACAATAACAGCCATAGGGTATTTCATGGCCTTTTTAATTTTTTGCTTTAAAAGTTCACTTTTTTCTTTATAGATCGCGACCCTGTCTAGCATGGTTTCCAAAGCACCGGACTGTTCACCAGACTCAACGAGTGAGCAAAAAAGATTGTCAAAATACTGAGGGTATTTTTTAAGTGCACCTGCAAAGGTATTCCCCCCTTCGACTTCACCTTTAATGCCTAAGACCACTTCACGCATCGCCGGGTTTTCAAGACCTTCAGCAACAATTTCAAAGCTCTGTACCAGCGGTACACCTGCTTTCATCATGGTAGCGAGTTGGCGCGTGAAAATGGTGATATCGAGTGTAGATACCTTTTTTTTCATTAAGCCTTCGAGAATATTTTTTCTCTTTTCCCGAATCGTCTTAATGGTAATCCCTTGCTTACGTAAGGTCACTTTAGCCAGTGCCATGTTACGTGCAGGTAATTCTCCTTTAAGTTTTTCCCCTTTACGATCAACCCCTTCATAACTGAAGGTTGGCATCATCTGTGCTTTTTTGACAGCCATGAATTTATCCTTATTTTTAAATGCTTGATCTATTCGCTAGTCACACGATTGACTTCTTGAAGAGAAGTCACCCCCTGCATGACCTTGATTAATCCTGAACGACGTAAATTATTAAACCCCGACCTTGAAGATGCTGCAGCAATTTCAAGTGCATTGCCATCCTCCATAATAATTTTCGAAATTTCAGGTGTCACTTTCATTACTTCATAAATACCGACACGACCCTTATAACCTTCACGACATTCTGAACAGCCGACAGGTTGGTAAACTTTAAAATCTGGATGTTTTAGATCTTCTTCTTGAAATCCCATTTCCAATAGACTTGGTTCTGGAACGTCAGCAGGAATTTTACATTGTGGACATAAACGTCGAGCTAAACGTTGCGCAATCACCAAGTTTACAGAGGTGGCAATATTAAAGGAAGGTACACCCATATTTCTTAAGCGCGTCAATGTTTCAGGTGCACTGTTGGTGTGTAGCGTTGACATCACCATATGACCCGTCTGAGCCGCTTTAATCGCAATTTCGGCCGTTTCTAAATCTCGAATTTCACCGACCATGACAATATCAGGGTCTTGACGCAGGAATGACTTGAGTGCCGCAGAGAAGGTTAAGCCCACTTTAGCATTAACATTGACCTGATTAATTCCTTCCAAGTTAATTTCCACAGGATCTTCGGCGGTTGAAATATTGGTGTCTTCACGATTGAGAATATTCAAACCGGTATATAAAGAAACCGTTTTACCTGAACCTGTTGGACCTGTGATGAGGAGCATGCCTTGAGGTTTATCCAGGGCTTGCATAAATAACTCTTTTTGCTCGGGTTCATAACCCAATGCATCAATACCTAGCATCGCACTCGATGGATCCAAAATACGCAGTACCAGTTTTTCACCAAATAAGGTGGGTAATGAGTTGACACGGAAGTCGATGGCTTTGCTTTTGGAAAGTTTAAGTTTAATCCGTCCATCTTGAGGCAAGCGCTTTTCAGAAATATCCATTTGGGACATCACTTTTAAACGCGAGGCTAAGCGTGTAGCAAGTTGTAAGGGGGGTGTGGCAATTTGACGTAGCACACCATCGATTCGATAGCGAACACGATAACTTTTTTCATAAGGTTCAAAATGTAAGTCTGAAGCGCCCATGCGAATGGCATCAATCAGTAATTTATTAATGTATTTAACAATTGGTGCTTCATCAGCCTGCGGATTATCATCTTCATCATCTTTTTGACTGAGATCTTCTTGCTCAAGATTTAAGTCGATATCATCATCAGAGAATTCAAAGGTATCTGCTTCGGCAAAGTTTTGTTCAATCAGTTTTATTAATTTTGGATGTTCAACAATCACGGCTTCAATATTCATTTTGCTACTGAAGCGGATGGCATCCATGGCATCCATATTGGTAGGATTGCTGGTGGCTACATAAAGTAAATTACCACGTTTAAAAATAGGCAGCACACGATGTTTGGTAATCAGTTTATCATCGATTCCTTCACGGATAATTTGTGCAGAATCATAAACACTAAGGTCGAAAAGCGGTTCCCCAAACTCTTGAGAAATTTTCTCTGCAATATCTAATGAGGAAACTTTCAATTGATCAATGAGGAAAGGAACAATATCTTGATTGGCTTTTTTTGCATTTAATACTGCATTCTGCATGTTCTCAGCAGAAACTAAGCCGTCTTCAACCAAACGGCGAATAAAACCAGTGAATCTTGGTGAACCTTGTAATGCTGTCATGCTTTAATATGCCTGCTCAATCAATTTGTTTATAATTGGTATCTTTAAATTATACTTTTGTTATATAAAAATACCATATCTGAAAACGTTGTCATCTACTTAATATTAGATAAAACTTTGAACTGGTCGTAATTACATGCTGAAGTTTTTCTTGAGAATGCTGTGATGACTTGCAAAAATTAAGAATGGCTTAAAAAAAGCCATGTGAAAATTTTCTAAAAAATACTGAATTCCGTGTAGAATGTGCGCGGTTAAATGAATTGTTTTTAATAGGTTACTGTATGTCGGGTTCGGCTATTACTCCTTGGGTTGTTGGCAATTGGAAAATGAACCCAATGCAGGCAGATGCCAAAGAGCTGGTAAATAGTTTTAAAGAATTATTGCAAAATAATGAAATTAAAGAAGAAAATTGTCATTTAGGTGTTGCGCCTACCATGCTTGCCTTGGCCGGTGTTCAGGCGGAATTGGCAAGTTCAGTCCGATCGGTTTATACCGTTGCACAGAATGTTTCGCGTATTGCAGGTACAGGTGCATATACCGGAGAGGTGAGTGCTGAACTTCTGAAAGATCATCAAATTGATTTTGTACTGATTGGTCATTCAGAACGTCGTGAAATCTTTGCTGAAACTGCGAAAATACTGAATGAAAAAGTTAAAAATGCTTTAAATGCAGGATTAACCATTATTTATTGTGTAGGTGAAAGCCTGGAACAACGTGAAAATGGTCAAGCAGAGCAGGTGGTATTGCAACAAATCTGTGACATTGCCGCAGTTGTTCAAGCTGAACAGTGGCAAAAGATTGTCATTGCCTATGAGCCGATTTGGGCAATTGGCACCGGTAAGACAGCTTCACCCGAAGATGCACAAACCATGCATGCCAAGATTCGTGAAGGCTTAACTCAAATTACGTCGTTCGGTCCAAATATCGCCATTCTGTATGGCGGTAGTGTTAAGGCTGAAAATGCAGTAGAGTTGGCTGCCTGTCCAGATATTAATGGTGCACTGGTTGGTGGTGCGTCTTTAAATGCAGAGTCTTTCTATAAAATTGCTCAGGCTTTTGCAAATACAAAATAATTAGGAGTTCAGCATGCAAACTTTTGTGCTGGTGGTACATATTATCTTAGCCATATTAATGATTGTATTGATTCTGGTACAACATGGTAAAGGTGCAGATGCAGGCGCATCATTTGGTGGTGGCGGTGCTGCAACTGTATTTGGTGCTTCAGGTTCAGCGAATTTCATGACTCGCTTAACGGGCATTTTGACGGCTTTATTCTTTGTCACCAGTTTAACTTTAGCGGTGTTTGCCAAAAAACAAACGACTGATGCGTATAGCTTAAAATCAGTGCAAACAACCACGACTGCTCCGGCGAATTCGAATGAAACTTCGCCAGTCACACCAAAAACAGGTGAATAACCTGATTTAGTTCTTTCTTTTTGGACCTGATCCGACTAGAATGCGACACAGCTGCGGTGGTGGTGGAATTGGTAGACACGCTACCTTGAGGTGGTAGTGCCTTCGGGCGTGGGGGTTCAAGTCCCCCCTTCCGCACCAACTTGTAATCCAGAACATAAGTTGGTGTAAGCAGCAAATCTGTTGATGCGGGATGGAGCAGTCTGGTAGCTCGTCGGGCTCATAACCCGAAGGTCGTTGGTTCAAATCCAGCTCCCGCTACCAATACTATTTAGAGGCAAACTAAATAGGCGATTTAAATAATATTTAAATGGTGATTAATTTTTGCATTTTGTTGCGGGATGGAGCAGTCTGGTAGCTCGTCGGGCTCATAACCCGAAGGTCGTTGGTTCAAATCCAGCTCCCGCTACCACTTTTTGATTAGGGTGCAACTTAATCAAGCAACCATTGAACAGTTTTTGATTGAAAATGCTCAGTGAATTGTATATAATTTTTGCACGTTGTTGCGGGATGGAGCAGTCTGGTAGCTCGTCGGGCTCATAACCCGAAGGTCGTTGGTTCAAATCCAGCTCCCGCTACCAAGTTTCTAAAAGGCTCACAAAAATGGTGGGCCTTTTTGCACAGTGGACTTTGGTTTTTCTGTGTACACAGGGGCGATTACGCCCTTTTTTATTGGCTATCGTGTAGTGTCGACATCCATTGGTCAAATCGTCATGTTTCACTACTAATATAGTTGAGTTAGTCTGAACCGGTCACAGCGACTATTGAATCGCACAACAATGACGAGAGTAAATGAAGCTATCAAATAAAACTCAAGCACTCCAAGACCTTATAGCTCCTGCAGTGCAAGCTTGTAATGTAGAACTTTGGGGAATCGAATTCCTTCCTCAGGGTAAACGTTCTTTATTACGTATCTATATTGATAAAACCAACGAAAACAACACGCAACCTGTCATGAATGAAGATGGCGAACTTGAAGAAGGTCGTGGTATTGGCGTGCAAGATTGTGTCCGCGTAACACAGCAAGTTGGCGCAATGCTTGACGTGCATGATCCAATTTCTGGCGAATACTCACTTGAAGTGTCTTCTCCAGGATGGGATCGACCATTCTTTCAGCTTGACCAAATGCCAGCCTATATTGGACATAAAATTGCTTTACGTCTGATTAGTGCTGTAGATAACCGTCGTAAATTTCAAGCAAAACTCATTGCTGTTGATCTTGAAAATGAAGTCATTCAAGTCGAAGTTGAAAATCAACAGGTACTTGAAATCGACAGTCATAATATCGACAAATCAAATTTGATCTTTCAAGATTAATTCATTCAATAAATAAGAATCTGAACGAATAGGTGACTTATGGCTCGTGAAATTCTTACCGTAGTAGAAACGGTTAGTAACGAAAAAGGTGTAAGTCGTGATGCAATTTTTGAAGCGCTTGAACAAGCTTTAGTTGCTGCGACTAAAAAGAAATTTTACGAAGGCACAAACTCGGAAGAAGCACGTTTACGTGTAGAAATCGATCGTAAGACCGGTGATTACCGTACTTTCCGTCAATGGGAGGTGGTTGCTGACGAAGATCATGAAATGCCTGCATGTCAGGATGCGATCTCGGATTTGGATCCTGAAAAATGGTCAATCGGTGACATTCGTGAACTCGAAGTTGAATCGATTGATTTCGGTCGAATTGCTGCACAAATTGCCAAACAGGTGATTGTGCAAAAAATTCGTGAAGCTGAACGTGCTTTGGTTGCTGATGCGTACGAATCTAAAGTTGGTGAACTCATCTACGGTGAAGTTAAAAAACAAACCAAAGATGGCTTTATTATTGACTTAGGTGACAATGCTGAAGCATATCTTTCACGTGAAGAAATTATTCCTAAAGAAATTCTTCGCCCGAAACAACGTGTAAACGCCATTTTATATAGCGTGAACCGTGAAGGTCGTGGTGCACAATTATTGTTGTCACGCGCACGTCCTGAAATGCTGATTGCTTTGATGAAGAAAGAAATTCCTGAAATTTCTGAAGAAATCATCGAAATTAAAGCAGCTGCACGCCAACCGGGTGTTCGTGCTAAAATCGCTGTGAAAACGAACGATCATCGTATTGATCCTGTTGGTGCTTGTATTGGTATGCGTGGTACACGTATCCAGGCAGTACAATCAGAATTGAACGGTGAGCGTATTGATGTTGTTGTATGGTCTGATGATCCGGCACAGTACATTGCAAGCGCTTTAGAGCCTGCTGATGTATCAAGTATTGTGATTGATGAAGATGCCCATAGCGCCGATATCATTTTTGCCGCAACGGATCAGTTGGCACGTGCCATTGGTTCACAAGGTCAGAATGTTCGTTTAGCATCTGAATTGACTGGCTACAAATTGGATATGATGCTCGAAGAAGAATTCTACGCGCGTCAACAAAATGAAGCTCAACAATACCTCGACATGTTTGTAACACGTCTTGATATTGAAGAAGATTTGGCAATGGCTTTGGTTGAAATGGGCTTTACTTCTCTTGAAGAGATTGCTTATGTTCCAGCTGAAACATTCGATGAGATTGAACTTGATGCTGAAACTGTTGAATTATTGCAAAGCCGTGCGAAAGAAATTACATTGGCAGATGCATTAAAACAACAAGAAAACATCCAGGAACCAAGTGCAGAACTCGTTGCAATGGCTGGGATGACACAGGAAATCGCGTATGCACTTGCAGCTCGCGGTGTGGTAACAGTAGATGATTTGGCTGACCAGGCAACTGACGATATTGAAGATATTGAAGGTTTAGGTGCTGAAAAAGCAGGTCAACTTATTATGAAAGCGCGCGAATCATGGTTTAACTAGGAGGAAATATATGACGGACAAGTCGATTAAAGAGTTAGCTCTCAGCGTAGAACGTCCAGTTGAGAAGCTCCTAGAGCAGGTTCGTGACGCAGGCTTACCGCAACGTAAAGCTGAAGATATTATTTCCACTGAACAACAAAATACCCTCGTTAACCATTTGAAGAAACTTCATGGTCAAGACGATGGGCATGCAGGAAAAATCACGTTGAAACGTAAAACAACCAGTACTGCTAAAGTGGCCAGTACATCAGGTAAGGCGAAGACAATTAACGTTGAAGTGCGTAAAAAGCACACGTTTGTTAAGCCTGATCCTGAACAAATTAAAGCTGAAGCTTTAGCGAAAGCACAAGCAGACAAGAATGCAACTGCATCTCCTGCGAATGCTGAACAAAAAGCGGATGACGCACCTCAGACTGGTGTATCTAAAGCGAAACAAGCTTTTGAAGCAATGCGTGCTGCTGCTAAGCAAGAAACAGCTAAGCAAGAAGTACCAAAAGCTGCTGTTGTTGTGAAGCGTAAGTCAAACAACAAACCGATTGTAAAACAAACGGTTAAACAAGTTGAAACAGCTGAACAGAAAAAAGCACGTGAAGCTCAAGCTGCGCAATTAAAAGCAGTTGAAGAAGCAGCACGTCGTAAGTCGGCTGAAGAAGCGCAACAACGTACGCTTGAACAAATGCGTCAGATGGCTTCTAAGTACACCTCTGAAGATACGACTGCAACGATTCGTGTTGTCGATGATTCTCCATTGGCAGCTGGTCTTGTTGGTCAGGCTTATGAAGATTCATTTGCCAAAGAAGACCGTGAAATTAAACGTGGTGGTAACACTACAACTGCACGTGCACCGAAAAAAGGTGGACGTCGTGGTCAGGAAGAGCAAAGCTTCAGTAAACAGCCTAAACGTGGTTTGAAAACTAGCCAGGGCAACAAGCATGGCTTTGAAAAACCTGTTAAGAAACAAGTTTATGATGTTGAAATTGGTGAAACCATTGTTGTTGCTGACTTAGCTGCAAAAATGGCAATCAAGGTTCGCGAAGTAATCAAATCACTCATGAAAATGGGTGAGCTTGTGACTCAAAACCAAGCCATTGAGCAGGAAATTGCAGCACTTGTCGTTGAAGAAATGGGTCATAACCCAGTTCTAGTTTCTGATACTCAAGCTGAAGATAACTTGCTGGAAGCAGCTGAAGAAGCGCGTGGTGTTCAAACGACCCGTGCTCCTGTTGTTACGATCATGGGTCACGTTGACCATGGTAAAACATCGCTTCTTGACCGTATTCGTCGTACCAAAGTGGCTGCGGGCGAAGCGGGCGGTATTACACAGCATATCGGTGCATATCACGTTAAAACGGATAAAGGCATTATCACTTTCTTAGACACACCGGGACACGCAGCGTTTACTTCAATGCGTTCACGTGGTGCGAAAGCGACTGATATCGTGGTTCTTGTTGTTGCGGCTGATGATGGTGTAATGCCACAAACTGCTGAAGCAATTGATCATGCACGTGCTGCAGGTACGCCAATCATTGTTGCAATCAACAAGATGGATAAAGAATCTGCTGATCCAGATCGCGTATTGAACGAATTGACCACTAAAGAAATCGTGCCTGAACAATGGGGCGGTGACGTACCTGTGGCAATGGTTTCTGCACATTCAGGTCAAGGTATCGATGAACTGCTTGACCTTATTTTAATTCAATCAGAAATGCTTGAATTGAAAGCATCTGAAGAAGGTGCTGCGCAAGGTGTTGTGATTGAAGCGCGTGTAGACAAAGACCGCGGTGCAGTTGCTTCTATTCTTGTACAAAACGGTACCTTGAATGTCGGTGATTTAGTGCTTGCCGGTGCATCTTACGGTCGTGTTCGTGCGATGGTAGATGAAAACGGTAAACGTATTAAATCAGCAGGTCCTTCGATTCCAGTAGAAATCTTGGGTCTTCCTGAAGCGCCAATGGCGGGTGACGAAGTTCTTGTTGTAAATGATGAGAAAAAAGCACGCGAAGTCGCTGATGCACGTATGGCGCGTGAGCGTGAAAAACGTCTTGAGCGTCAAAGTGCGATGCGTCTTGAAAACATCATGGCGTCTATGGGCAAAAAAGATGTTCCTTATGTGAACGTTGTGCTTAAAACTGATGTACGCGGTACATTGGAAGCATTGACTGTAGCCTTGCAAGCATTGGCAACAGATGAAGTTCGTGTTCGTGTAATTGGTTCTGGCGTAGGTGCAATTACTGAGTCTGACGTTACACTTGCTGAATCTTCAGAAGCAGTACTTCTAGGCTTTAACGTACGTGCTGATAATACTGCGCGTCAAAAAGCGGATGCAGACGGCATCGACATTCGTTATTACAGCATCATCTATGAATTGATTGATGACGTGAAAGCAGCAATGAGCGGTAAACTTGCTCCTGAGCATCGTGAAACGATTCTTGGTGTTGCGCAAGTACGTGAAGTGTTCCACTCAAGTAAATTCGGTGCGGCTGCGGGCTGTATGGTACTTGAAGGCGTATTGCATCGTAACAAACCGATTCGCGTATTACGTGATGACGTGGTTGTGTTCCAGGGTGAGCTTGAATCTCTTCGTCGCTACAAAGAAGTGGTTGAAGAAGTTCGTGCCGGTATGGAATGTGGTCTTGCGGTGAAAGGCTATAAAGACATCAAAGCACTCGATAAGATCGAAGTGTACGATGTTCAATTGATTAAACGGAGTCTTTAATGGCGGGTAGTCAGCGTCTTAAGCGTATGGCTGATACAGTTCAGAGAGAACTCTCTGAACTGATTCGTCAAGAGCTTAAAGATCCACGCTTAGGTGGTCTGGTGACCATCTCTGCGGTGAAAGTTAGCGCAGACTTAGGATATGCCGAAGTTTATGTGACTGTAATGGGGCGTGAACTGGGTGATGATCAAAGCGAAGCCGCGAATAAAGAAACTTTAGATGTATTAAACAAAGCATCTGGTTTCTTGCGCCACGAATTGAGTCGTCGTATCAAGACACGTATTACGCCACGTTTGCGTTTCCATTATGACAAAACCAATGCTTACGGCAATTATATGTTTGGTCTGATTGCAGAAGCAGTGAAGGATTTACCGCCTGCTGAAGCAAAGCAAGATGATGAATAATTGATGTAATAAAAAAGCCACCTTCGGGTGGCTTTTTTGTGCGTTAAAATATTGTTTAAGACAAAATTAATATATCAGCGCATGCAGTAGACTGAATTCAAACTGGAAATGGCCAAAGGACTAAAAATACTAAAGACTCTAGTCTGCATTTAGCTTAGGTCATCATGTGAGTTGTTTTTGTCTTTCGTAGGAGGGCGACGGCGGCTTCGTTGCCAAGGTAAGGGGCGCTCAAGTGTTTCAGGCACTTCACCACCGGTTGAGCGTAACCGTAAGTGTAGAGCGGCTTGTGCCATTAAATTTGCAGATACGGGCGCGGTAATGAACGCCAATAAAGTCAATAACAGTTCGGCAAAACCAAAACGGCCTTGAAATGCTGAAAAAATCATTGCAGCAATTAAGAAGCTACCCAGTCCCAAAGTACTGGATTTTGTCGGAGCATGCAGACGCATAAATAAGTCAGGTAAGCGTACCATGCCAATACCCCCGACCAACATAAAGAATGAGCCAATCAATAAAAAAATTGAAACCAGGATTTCCATCACGAGTTGCATTACTGTTTCTCCTAATCTACGACATGGCCAGTGGTAAAGTAGCGAGCAAGCGCTGCGGTGGAAACAAATCCAAGCATGGCAACCAATAAAGCCCCTTCAAATAAGGCGGTACTTGCCCAGTAGATGCCAAGAATCACCACAAGGCAGGTGGCATTCAGAAACAATGTATCCAAGGCTAAAAGACGATCGACAATGGAGGGACCCATGACTAGGCGGACCAGACAGAGAAACATTGAAATGGTGATGGCTACCATACATATGCCGAGTGCATAAGGCAAAATGGTCATGAATCTTCTCCTAATTCCACAGCAAAAATAGCCATCAGCGCTTTTTCATAACGATTTTTAATTTCTAGAATGTCTATTTCAGCATTATCCGTACTTAAGGCATGCACCAAAATATCGCCACGATCATGGTCAATCCCTGCAGTGACTGTACCCGGTGTGGTGGTAATAATCAGTGCCAGCAACACATTGACTTGTTCATGTTGCGTTTCTAAAGGCACGCGAAACCATTTGGGATGTAAGTTGCGTGTTGGTCCAAGAACCAGTTTAGCCACTTTAATATTACAAATAATAATATCCCACAACACCACAAAGAAGAGTTTTAAAGCCAATACCCAGTTGATATCGGGAGTACGGGTAATAAAGGGTTGTACCAAACGCGGAATCAGAATTCCGAGGAGCAAAGCCATAAGTACTGTTGCTGAATCGAGGCTATGCGTCAGCATAATCCAGCTTAAAGCCACAATCACAGATACAAAGGGATGCGGTAGCCAATTTTCCCAAAACGATGTTTTTTGCATGGTTAAGGCTCCTGAGGTTTGAGTTTGGCATCATCCACATTAACCGGTTCCTGCATGTGCTGCTGTTCAATTTGGCGCTGCTTATATTCCGAAATATGCTCACCTTCCAAGGTATCTTCCGAAATAATGTAAGGAATCAGGTGTGCATTCGGATCGACCGTTTCACCGCCATATTTGGTTTCAGGCAGGTTTTCAGGATCATAGGGTTGAACGCTAATCACCTGATTAAGATTATCTTTATGTAAAATAATCCCTTCATATAAGGCATTATTCTGGATTTGTTCAGCCGTTTTAAACATGTATTGCTGAATAGGACTCGCACAGACCATATATACGATTAAACCTGAAAGCAGTAAATAGATGGTTTTGTCATTTCGTGCAGGCGATTGCTCAGGTAAAGCTTGATATGCCTTAAATTCATCCGTATCTGGATTATCTTCAGGCATCGTGGCACGCCAAAATAACACAAAGCCAATTCGGGTAAATGCAATAATACTGAGTAAACTGACTATCAGCACAACCGCAATAATCACCAGTTGATAAGGTGAATGTGACGTCGCCTGCAAGATAAAGACTTTACCTAAAAAACCGCTGAATGGAGGTAAACCTGCCATCATCAAGGCAATTAAAAAGAAGACTAATGACACCACTTTTTGTTGTTTCATTTGCGGTGCAATATTGAAATGGTCCTTGAATGCTCCACGTTGTGACGTAATCCAGCCCGAGAGCAAATAAAACGCCGCTGCAATCAGGGTGCTATGCACTAAATAATAAAGTGCCGCAGCCCATGCCAAGGTATTAAACAGGGAAATCGCGATTAAGAGGGTTCCGATCGAGGACAAAATCATAAAACCGACGAAACGACGCAAGCGTTCTGCACCAATCGCCCCAATGACACCATAGATAGAGGTGATTAAACCAATCGGAAGCAACCAGTTTGCCAAAATACTGTGGCTCAAGTCATCTTCAAAAATGGTGCCATTAATACGTAAGATGGCGTAGATGCCCACTTTGGTCATAATGGTGAAAATTGCTGCGACAGGCGTGGTTGCGACGGCATAGGTTTTCGGTAACCAAAAACCAACCGGTAGCATGGCGGCTTTAATCCCAAACACCACAAATAACAGTAAGCCACCCGCGACTGCGAGTTTATGCTGATCGTGTTCCAACAGGGGGATTAGACGTGCGACATCTGCCATGTTTAAACTACCGACACTGCCGTAAATGATGCCGAGTCCAATTAAAAACAGGGCAGAGGCCAGTAAGTTAATGGTGACGTAATGAATGCCGAGTTGAAAGCGTGCTTTGCCTTGTCCGTGTACCAGCAGGACATAGGATGCCATCAACAAGATTTCAAAGAATACGAATAAGTTAAATAAGTCGCCTGTCAGAAATGCACCACACAAGCCCATGAGCAAGAAATGGAACATGGCATGAAAATAACGTCCACGTGCATCCCACTCGTGACTGGCATACCATAAAATTGGGGTTGCCAAGGCATAGGTCAGTACCAGCATCAGGGCGGAAAGTTGGTCTAGCACCAAGACAATCCCGAAGGGTGCAGACCATTCACCTAAATTATAGATGCTGATTTGTCCACTGCTGGCCAAGTTCAAATAAAGAATGGCAGTGACTAAACCTAAAATTGAAGAAATGTAACTAATCCCGCGACGCCAAGGTTGACGCCAATCCCGTGATAATGCGCCTGCGCCTGGATTCCCCAAAAGAACCAGTAAAAAAGCAGTAAAAGCTGGAATTAAAATGATAAAAATAGGGGTGTGTTCAGTCCAAAACTGGATGAAAGCATTCATTAAGGCTCATCCTCACGCGGGTCAATCGGCACAATATCTTCTTTGGAGTCAACGTGATCTGTACCTGTTTCATAACGACTGCGCAAAGCCAGTTGCACAATAAAAGCCGTGGTCGCAAAACCAATCACAATGGCGGTTAACACCAAGGCTTGGGGTAGGGGATCGGTTGCTTTGCTGGTTTCAGTCAGCACCGCCGGGGCATTGACCTGAATCCTTCCCATCGCGAACAAAAATAAATTGACTGCATAACCAATCATGGCGAGACCTAAAACCACCGGAAAAGTACGGGCACGTAAAATGAGATAAATTCCCGTTGCAGTCAGTAGGCCAATAGCCGAGGCGAGTAAAAATTCGATACTAATCATTTTCTTCTCCCTTGAGCACCGGACCAGCCATACTGGAGTGACGTGAGTCGCCTAAGACCGAGATCATCAGCATGGTTGCACCAACAACGGTGACATAGACCCCGACATCAAATAAGGCAGCAGACGCCAGGTGGATTTCACCTAAAATGGGTGGTGAGATGTAAATGTGTGCGCTAGTCAGGAATGGACGTCCCCAGAACCACGCACCGAGTCCAGTCAGTCCGGCAATGACCAGACCTGAACCAATCCAGATTTCATATAAACGTCCGGATTTGGCTTTCAGCATTTGTTCTGCTTGATCTTGACCCAGGGCAATATATTGGATGATTAAAGCTAAAGCGGTGATCAAGCCGGCGATAAATCCGCCACCCGGCAAGTTATGACCGCGCAGGAAGATATACAGGCTCACCACCAGTGCCAAAGGTAAAACCCAAGACGCGGTAATCCTGAACATCAAGGGAGAGGGATTAAAACGGTAGGTCAAGCCTTGAGTGATGGTGGTACCGTGGGTACGCATGCCATCCATTAAACATAAGGCACCAATGGCAGCAATACCCAGTACAGTAATTTCACCAAAGGTATCGAAACCACGGAAGTCGACTAGAATCACATTGACCACATTGGTGCCGCCACCCAGTGGAATGGATTGCTGCATGAAGAACCATGAAATCGAGTTGTGGTCACGGGTCAAGATTAACCAGCTAATCCAGCCAATACCGAGACCACCGCCAATGGCAATCAGCGCATCACGCCAACGACGTGAAACACTGGACTCATAAGGTGTAAGCTGTGGCAGTAATGATAAGCTCATGAGTAAGAGTACAGTGGTGACCACATCAACGGTAATCTGGGTTAAAGCCAGATCCGGTGCAGACAGGGTCACAAAAACCATGGTCACCACTAAACCAACAGCACCACTAATCAGCACTGCTTTAATCCGTTCATGGTGGAACCACAACATCATCCAGCAGGCTGAGAATAATAACAGCCACAGTACAATGCCAAGCGCAGGCGCATGGGTTAATTCACGCGTACCTGTGGTGAGTCCCTGATTGATCAGTGGCATGGCTAGCAAAGCGGCACTAAATAACACAATCCACATTAAATAGCTTTGCAGTGAACCATTTTCAGTTTTACGTTTGAACTTGCGTGAATTCAGTAACAGATGCTTGAGGAATAAGTCAAATAAGATTCTGCCTTGGAATTGTCCCAAGCTCAGATCTAAATCAATCTCGCGAATTTTACCGTTTTTGGCAAAAGCGAAATATAAAATCACCCCACCGCATAGCGCGATAATACTCATCACTAAAGGCAGATTGAAGCCATGCCAAATGGCTAAATGTGCACCGGTAAAGTCAGGGAGTTGAGTGCTGGCACGCGCAGTTGAATTGACAATTTTTTCAACCAAAAGGGCAGGTGCCAGACCGACTAAAATACATAAAACAGCAAGCAGAACTGCGGGTGCACGCATACCAAAAGGCGGCTCATGTGCATGTTGATTGGGAACTTGTCGTCCCAGCGGACCATCGAAAAATACCCCGTGAACCAAACGCACCGAATAGGCGACCGCAAAGATTCCCGCCAGTGTTGCCATAACCGCCGAGAAAATCATGACTGGCCCAGAGAGATTGGCCAGTAGTTCAGTAAAGAACATCTCTTTGGACAAGAATCCATTGGTCAGGGGTACACCCGCCATCGAGGCAGCAGTGATCATGGTCAGGGTTGCAGTAAACGGCAGCAATTGCCAAATCCCGTTTAACTTGCGTAAATCACGGGTTCCCGTTTCATGGTCAATGATTCCGGCAATCATGAACAATGCTGCTTTAAAGGTCGCATGATTAATGATATGGAAAATGGCTGCGGCAATCGCTAGCGGTGATCCAATCCCCAACAGGCAGACAATCAAGCCTAAATGACTGATGGTGGAATAGGCGAGTAAGCCTTTTAAATCTTCTTTAAAAATGGCAAAAAAGGCTGCCATACACAGGGTAAATAACCCCACAAACGTCACAATATTATGATAAAGCGCTGCACCGACAAAAATGGGGGTAAAACGTGCCAGCAGGAAAATCCCCGCTTTAACCATAGTCGCTGAATGCAGATAGGCGGATACCGGTGTCGGGGCTGCCATGGCATTGGGTAGCCAAAAATGGAACGGGAACTGGGCACTTTTGGTAAAGGCACCCATTAGAATGAGCAGCAAGGTGGGAACAAACAGCGAATGGCTTTGAATCTGATCCTTCATTGTTAAAATTTGGTCTATCTGATAGGTGCCTGTAATTTGACCGAGCAGAATAAAGCCACCGAGCATCGACAGACCGCCCATCCCGGTGATGGTAAGTGCCATCCGTGAACCGCGTTGTGCAGCTTGGTAATTACTCCAGTAACCGACCAAAAGGAACGAGGAAATACTGGTGAGTTCCCAAAAAATAAGCAATAAAATTAAATTATTGGAAAGTGATATCCCCAGCATGGCTGCCATGAACAGCATCAGCAATAGATACAATTTACTTAGGGAACTTTTAGGGCTTAAATAATAATAGGCATAAATATAAATGAGGGTACCGATACCGCTAATCAGTAAACAAAACAGCAGGCCTAAGGCATCCATACGGAAGCTTAAATCGATCCCTAATTGAGGTAACCAAGCCCAAGTCTGGGTGATTGTTCCGCCATTAAAGACATCTTTTGCTTGAGTCAGTAACAAGATCAGGCTGCTTAAACTGACTGCAATGGCCGCTAGAGCCGTTACCCCGCGTGAAAATTTCTTCAGCCACGAGACAAGGGTTGTGCCCAGTACTAACGGTAACAATATAATAATCGGTAGCACACTCATATCCATTGTCGTGAATCAGGTTGGTAAAAAACCAAGGGTGAATCTTATCTTTCAAGGACTACAGGACAGCAAAGAACCATCCAAACTTCTCAATCTTGAAAGCCAAATTAAATTAAAAATATGGAAAAACAAGCTGTGTTGCGCAACTTGTAAAAAGCGATAGTAAAATCGGATTTTACTATAAAACTTTAAATATACTTGATCTTATTACATGAAGAAAACAACATCAATTATTTTTGCGCACAGCTAACCTATTATACGCTCATCCATTCTTTCTAGGCGCCGAGTGTTTAGACAGATGAAAACTTAAAAATGATTCTTGAAAATGGCGCTTTGAAATATCGAATCTGTTTGGTAATTAAATTCAATCTTTTGGGTTATGGCAGGGGATGGTGCGAAGACCTATCATCCTGCTGATTCAATAAATGAAGCAATTCAGTTTGTTGTTCTGCACTTAAATGCTGTTGAATTTGTTGCATGATGCTTTGTGGGGTGATGCTTTCTAATTCGGGTTCAAGCAATGGATCGGTTTCAATCACTTCTTCGTTAAAAACCAGGTTCTCATAAATCGTGTCAAACTTGTCTTGCAAAGGTTGCAGCTGCATATCAAAGATCTGTTTATTTTCCAGTTTCAAACATTGATAGTCTGCTGCATGTTCCAGTAATTCACTACGATTGCCGGTAGCAATAATCTGTAGCTGTGGAAATGCCTGATGTAAGCGTTGCAAAATCACTTGCGAGGTATTTTGATCGAGCTGGTGGTCAATTGCATCAATCAATAAAATTCCATCCCCTTCAAGGCATGGATATAAACTGTTTGGATTGAGCAAGCATAAGCGGCGCACGATATCCCCCACTAATGCGATCCAGTTTTTAATGCTATTAGACAATTGTTGATAGAGCATGGTTTTATTCTGATAGCTCACCATCAACTGTAATTTAGGCTGGTATTGGATATAAATTTCTTCTAAAGCAGGAATGACCGTGCTTAAGGCTTGTTTTAACGCATCCAGGCTCGGTGCGTTCATTTGTTTTTGAGCATTGACCAATTGTTGCAGAAAGCCATTATCTTTGTTTTTCTGGATGGATGGATTGGACAGCAATTGTTGAAACAGTTGGGTAATCTGGGCATTTTCAATATCACTGATTTCACGAAACCACTCAAAAAAACGGCTAAAGGTAGTGTAAGGAATAGTTGAAATTTCATAGGCGTGTGAGGTCTGGAAAATGATAGGATTATTCTTGCTCAGAATATTCATTTCATTGACGAAGCGTTCCGCAGGATAATAGGCAATTAAGGGTAAGCCTTGCAGCTGATCATGTTTGATCGCATTTTGATAAAGTTCGACCAAGTTTTCCAATTGTTGGGTCTCGGCTTTGCTGGTGCCTATACCATGACTATTTAAGGTTTTATACAGCTGCCAATCACAGTAAGAAAGTGCTTTGTCTTGCGGTTCACTGGCTTCGGTTAAAGTGCCAATATCATTGGGAATTCGAACCCGAATATCAATTTTGGATTGCAAGCGCGTGAACATAATGTCTTGATCAAGCATCACTACACCGGCAGCACGAAAGTCTTTATAACGTGCTGCAAACCAGGTCAGTGCTTGATAAGTGAATTTTAAAATGCCGGTTTTACCCGAGCTTTGATCACCCAGAATCAGGGTGATCGGTTTATCACTAAATTTCAGCTTGAGATCAGCAAAATGAAGGGCGTGTTTGAGTTGAACAGATTCGATTTTCATAAAACACCTGCATTGCGAAATGAGCTGAATTATTCTCCCACGGCTTTACGCAACGATAATGGCATTTGCTTTTTGAGTTGCTGTACCAAATCGTAAATGTGGTGAATATTTAAACTCACTTTAGCACGTGTGCAGGCAACGTAAAGCAATCTTAACTCTTCGTCACTAATTTTATGGTCTTTTTCATTGACCTTAAACTGATAGTCATCTTCGATATGCACACGATCCCATTCCAAGCCTTTGGCTTTGTGTGCAGTTGAGATAATGTAGTCGGCATGTTCAATCGGAGTGATTTTCGCCAAGGCTCTTTTGAGTGGATCGGTACCGTGATCATCGACCAGTTTCACCAAGGGTTTAATGTCACTGCCGTCATTGGTTTCACAATATTCATGTACGTCATGCCATGAATTAAACCAGGCCAGTTCAGGCACATCAGTCACTCGTTTGCCTTGTTTCAGCATGCTGGCGGCATCAACAAAACGGTTCAGCTTGACATGATCGGCTTGTAAACTAACTTTATCTCCATGCACTAAACCTGCAAGCAATAACTCCATCGCCCGCGCATTGGTACGGCATAAAATCGCATCGCGTTGTTTGGTATGCGGTTTATTGACTACTTTTGAATTGAGATACGGATTGCCCAATAGTGGCACGGTTTCGTTTAAGGCGCCCAAAATCGCATTGGCATTTAAGGCAATTTCTTCACCGAAACGAAATGATGTCGTTAATCTGGATTCAGGCAAGGGCAATTGCTGCATGGCATTGACCGCACCGCGCCAGGCATAAATCTGTTGATGGGCATCACCGACATAAATCACCTGGGTATTACGCTGTCTAAGCAAAATTCCCAGCATCAGGGGGTCGGCATCTTGTGCTTCATCAAACAACACATAATCTGTTGGGATATTCGGTTCAGACAAAGCCCAAAGTTTCAGGTAAATATCATGACCAATCCCGGCTTGATGATTGGGGTCAATCGATTCTAACCAGCGCCGTTCAATCGCGGGATAAAGATGCTTTTGCAACTCATCAATATCATCCGGATGCAACCAGCTCGGTGCTTGTAGATGGCGTGGCGCAGGATATTGTGAACTGGTCGAACAGAAATAACTGACCGCATTCGCCACCAAGCTCGCCAAACGACTCGGCATCATCACATATTTTTCATAACGTCCACCCATCATACGACGCAGGGTAATCGGTTGCAGTCGATATTCCTTGGCAATAAAACTTGGACTTAAACGCGGTAAACGCAGTTTATCGGTCACGCCACGCGGCACACTACGAAAAGCCAGTGAGTGAAAAGTACGACAGTCGACACCACGATGAAATTTACTTTGTGCTTCTGATGCAATGGCTTTGTTAAACGCCAGATACATGCCACGCCGCTCGGGCATGGCATCACTGATCATTTCTAAAGTGGTGGTTTTACCTGTGCCGGCATAAGCAATCACTTTAAAGGATTTGCCCAAACGTGCATTGTCTATGGCAATGGCTTGCTCATAGGTTGCACTCGGTTTTTGCGAATTAGACACAGTCATTGGCTTAGTGTTGACGATTGGCTTTTTCAACCAATCCAGATAAGCCTTGGCGACGTGCCAGTTCGTTTAAAACCACTTGTGGTTCAAGATCGAAATAGCCCAACATGACAATGGTATGGAACCATAAATCTGCCACTTCATAAATCAGGTCATTTTTATTATCTTCATGCGCTTCAGCTTTAAAGTCTTTCGCTGCGATGATGGTTTCAATGCTTTCTTCACCGACTTTTTCTAAAATTTTGTTTAAGCCTTTGTGATACAACTTCGCCACATAAGAGGAGTCAGGATCTGCCGCTTTGCGCTCGGTCATCATCTGACCTAAATAGTCCAGCACTTCCACTTGTTCAGATTGAGCCGTTGAGGCATTCATGGCAAGCGTATGTGGATTGTGTGAATGGGCAGATTTTTCAGCATAAATCTGGCTTGGATCTTTCAATTGCGCATCGACAATTTCCCAACCATTTGGTGTGAGTTTACGATAGAAACATGATTCACGACCGGTATGACAGGCAATGCCGCCATGTTGTTCAATTTGCAACACAATCACGTCTGCATCGCAGTCTAAACGGATTTCATGCACGGTTTGGAAATGACCAGATTCTTCGCCTTTATGCCACAATTTTTGACGTGAACGTGAGAAGTAAACGGCCTGGTTTTTTTCTGCAGTTAAGGCTAAAGCTTCACGGTTCATCCATGCAACCATGAGCACACGACCGCTTTGATGATGCTGTGCAATGGCAGGGATTAGACCTTGTTCGTTAAATTTTACTTCATCGAGCCATTGCAAGTTGTTCATGAGAATTTCACCAAAAATATGTTCAAAATGGAAAAGAGCGAATTAAAATCGCAACTACATAGTGTACGTGATTAGCGAGTGTTTGAGAAAAAAATATACGCATGATCATTTGGTTTGCTCATTACGCAGTTGTATGTTTTTTTCGTGCAAATGTATTTCATTATTTTTATGGGTAAAACGGATCAAAAATCCACTGATTGAAATATGCCACTTAAAATTAAGCCTATCCATGGATAAGCTCGACTCAGAGTAGTTTTATAAATCTTGCATAAATTGCGGCAAGTTTTGCTTTTCCACCATTTCTAAAAATTCATCACCCAAGCGCTGACTTTCGGCTACACATTGGTTCCACATTTGAATGCGCTGTTTCTGATCTAAGCCTTTTAAAGTGAAGTCTTTACGATCGGGCAGGCGTCCGAGTGGTAGCGATTGCAAATATTCTGCGGAAGGGGAAAGTAGTAAAGTTCGTGCCTGATTTTCAGGATTCGCCTTACGCTTTTTCAACATTTTATCGAACCAGCCTGGTGTAATGCGGTCGCTAAAGTGCGGATACAGCACAATGCCTTGGCTCTCAAAAGGTAGGTCAATGTGATAGTCAATTAACCCCCCATCACGATAACTGCCTTTAGGCGCATCCGGAATATCGCGAATAGCCGCCATAACTCCCGGAATAGATGCAGAAGCCATCAACCAAGGCGTGACATTGTCGCTATTTAAAGTTTGATAATGGGTAACAAAGTCATCATCCACTTTAAATTGTGTCCCCATTTTTGGTTGGCTAATCACGCGTTGCATAAACAGACGGTTATGTTTACGACCGAGTGCATTACTACCAACAATGCCCGCGATAGACGTAAGGAGAGGAAAGGACTTATCACTTTGGAAAATATGCTGTGCTTTAATTGAAATCACAGTGAGATGATAATCAGGATGATCAACCAGTTGTTGTTCTTTGCCTTGAATCAGGTCAATTAGCATGCCTTGACAAATATTACCGACGTCTTGACGTGACATTTTTTTGTGAAAATACAGGTTGGTATAAAGTTCTGAAAGACGTTCAGTCCCTTCTTTAGCACCCCAAGCAAGAATACTGGCAAAACGCCAACTGCCAATGGATGAACCAATCAGGGTTCTACGTTGTGGTGCTTGTGCAAGGAAATTGCCAAAAATGGCTTGATCCAAGCCTTGGATACCAATACCTTTCGGGCCACCTGCTGCACCGGGAACAGTATCGACAAAGCTTGCCTGCAAACCTTCTTTTTCAATCAGTTGGCGTGCCAATCGGCCAGCACGGATATTTAATGAAGGAGGGCGTTTATGCAGGATTTGCGTCATGATCTATGATTAAATATACAAGTGTGTTGTTATTTTAAGCTGTTAGATATAAGCAACAATGGCGAGAGTCATCAGTGGGTGACTGATCAGTCATTGTATGGAAAAACAGCCTGATGATTTAAATAATCAGGCTGTTTAAAGGTAGATCTAGGCAATAAGGGGACTTTATTATTTCACCACACGCCAAACAGCAAGTAAGCTGGAAAATGCAATCAAAAGAATCGAAACATACCATGGCGCAATAATCGCAATGGACAAGAAGATTGCCATCATGCTGCCGAAAATCCAGCTACGTTTTTGTTGATTTTCCATTTGCAAACGCATGCTTTGCAGTTCATTGAGCTGTTTGGAATGCCAAGCCGACTGGTTCTTTAAGCCGTTTAAACTGTCGATCATCAAGCTAGGTAAATCCTGTGCACCGAGCAGAAGATCAGGAATTTTTTGTCCCAATTCTTTCAGATTCTTCTGCGGATTCATTTGTGCTTTAATCCAGTCGGTCAAGATCGGTTTCGCCAGTTTCCAGATATCCAGTTCAGGATAAAGGTCGGTGCCCAAACCTTCGACATGAACCAGTGTTTTCAGCAATAACATCAATTGTGGCGGAATTTCCAGATGGAAACGACGGGCAATATCCATCACTTGAATCAGGATGCCGGCAAAGTCCAATTCATGCATCGGTTTGGAAACCATTGGCCCCACGGTACGACGCATTTCACGCGCTAAAGCATCCTGGTCTGTACCCGGTGGAATCCAGCCGGCTTGATGCACCACCAGAATCAGCTGCATAAAGTCACTGTTCATTACTGCCAGTAACATGCGTGCCACGGTCATTTGATCGTGTTTGGACAGCTCACCCATAATCGCGCAATCCAGTGCAATAAAGCGTGGATTACTCGGGTTAATGGTTTCGACAAACACGTTCCCCGGATGCATGTCGGCATGGAAAAAATTGTCCCGGAACACTTGGGTAAAGAAGATGGTTAAACCTTTCTCTGCCAAGTCCGCCCGATTCATCCCCATGCGATCGAAAGTGGCGATGTCGGAAATGGGAACACCAGTGATGCGCTCAGCGACCATCACATCTTTGCTGTCCATATATACTTCAGGCACATACATCATGCTTGAGCCGGTAAAATAATGGCGCATACGACGAGTGTTGTCGGCTTCTAAGGTCAAATCCAGTTCATTCAGAATGATTTGACGATAGTCCTGAATAATTTCAGAAAGGTGTAATGCGCGTGCCGCTTCTAGACGTTTTTCTAAGGCAGCACCGAGCCAATCGAGAATTTCAAAATCTTGTAAGATTTGCTGACGAATATTGGGGCGGGTGACTTTCACCACCACTTCACGACCATCATGCAAAGCCGCAGTATGCACCTGAGCGATGGAAGCCGCAGCAAGCGGTTGTTCATCGAAACGGGCAAACAAGGTATTTACATCGGCTTTCAGGGATTCCTGAATGCGCATTTTGGCAACGTTGTTGTCAAAGGGTTTGACCCGATCTTGTAAAAGCACCAATTGTTGTAAAACTTCGGGTGGAATCAAATCACGACGGGTGGATAACAATTGCCCCAGTTTGATCGCAAGCGGTCCCATTTCCTCTAGAGCTTCTTTCAGCTTAAGTGGATTTTTACGTTCACGGCTTGACCATACCGCAGGGTGCATACGAATCAGGCTTAAAGCATGACGGGCTTTTTCAGGTAATTCTTCCGCAGGAAACAACGTGTCGAGTCTATAGTGCGCGGCGATGCGCCAAAGTTCGAGTAAACGTGAAACGTGCGGAATCATAAATGCTTATACCTGGTTTTGAGTTGAATCAATCTGTGCCTGAAGTTGTTGAATTTTAGCTTCAGCACGATCTAAATTTTGATTGAAAATTCGGGTGTCTTGGTTTAAATCATCCATCTGCCAGCGTGAGGCAAACAGACCGGTATCTTCTTTTAATGCATCTTCGGCAAAGAACGCATAGCTTTCAAGCGTGCGTTTTAACTGTTTCGGTGCAAGTTGGATTTTACCCAGTTCATGTGCAAGGGCGGGGCCAATCCACGGACTTAAATGCGAGGCTAAATCCGGTTCGGCCTGTTGCATAATGCGTTGAATATCCTGCAACAGGTGATAGTCACCTTGCAGCGGAATATTGCCGACATCGTCCGCCAATAACAGTTTCAAAAGCTCGACTACATTTTTAAACTGTAAGGTCGCAGTCGCTTCAGAAATCTGTTCATTTTTATCGAATGGACGTTGTTCGAAGATGGATGGTGTCTCACTTTGACCCGTGATTGTCGGTTCTAAGCGAACTTTGTCTTGGTCAAAGAATACATCGACAGACAGTTGCGGTGAGTCAATGACCACCCGCAACATTTTGCCTTGCAGTTCATTCAGCTGGATGCGGGTAATCGCATCCAGATCAATCATATGATGAATTAATCGTTCAACTGCACCGAGTGCCAGAATCGACCACATAGTGCGAAACCTTAAAGTTTAAAGCCACGGTGAACCGCGACAATGCCACCGGTTAAGTTGTGGTAATCACAGTTTTGGAATCCGGCATTTTCCATCATACCTTTTAGGGTACGTTGGTCAGGGTGCATACGAATTGATTCGGCCAAATATTTATAACTTTCCGAGTCATTGGCAATAATTTTGCCCATGATCGGTAAAGCTGTGAACGAATATAAATCATAAAGTTTAGAGAATGGCTCAAACACCGGTTTAGAGAATTCAAGCACCAATAAACGACCGCCTGGCTTAAGCACGCGGTACATTGCCGCGAGTGCCGCATCTTTGTCGGTCACGTTACGTAAACCGAAGCTGATGGTGAGCAAGTCAAAACTGTTGTCTGCAAATGGCTCTAAAGTTTCAGCATTGGCTAAAACAAAGTCCACATTGGTACAGCCGGCATCGATTAAACGGTCACGACCGACATTCAACATCGATTCGTTAATGTCTGAAAGAACCACATGACCGGTAGGACCGACTTCACGACTGAAGACTTTAGCCAAGTCACCTGTACCGCCTGCAATATCCAGTACATGCTGACCACGACGTACGCCAGACATGTTAATGGCAAAGCGTTTCCATAAACGGTGAATACCAAATGACATCAAGTCATTCATGATGTCGTATTTACTCGCTACAGAGTGGAACACTTCCGCCACTTTTTGTGCTTTGTCCTGGCTGTTTACAGTTTGAAAGCCAAAGTGTGTGGTTTCGCCCACATTGCCGGTGTTTGCGCCACGCGGCAGATTGTATTTAGGAACTGAACCGGTGACAGGCGTATCGGTCAACTGTTGTTGTAAGGTTTGTTGCTGACCTTGTGCTGTCCCTTGCGGTAATGGTTCAGTTAAGAATGGACTCACTTTGTCTGTATTTTGTGCCGACTCAGATGTAGAGGTAGGCGTTTGATTTTCGTTAGACATAGAGTCACTCCTAACATAAAAATAGGGTTAATATTGCAGTGCTTGCATGATGACAGATTCTAAGACGTTGTGCAGCAATCCGCATGCAATTGTTATGAATAATATACAGAAATTTGCTCTGTGTTTTTATTCGCAGCTCATTGTGTTATTTTCATCACAGCATGACGTTATTGAAATGGATTCGGATCACCTGCATGAACTTTATGAATGATTTGACGTTCAACCGCAGTAAAATCTTTGACAAACTTCTCTGCCGACTTTAACGGTTTCATCGCTAAAAAGCCATCCTGCATAAATTCATACATCACTTGAAAGTTATATTTATGAGCAGTGCCTTTACACATTTTAAATGCGGTCTGAACCATAAATGAGCGCATGTATTTATCCAAACTGAAGCCCAATTGATCGAGTAAATCCAGCTGTTTCAGGCGTTGTTGTCCTTGATCCAGTTTAAGATAAGTCAGACGCATCATTTCATCGGTTAAAGTTTCATAGGGATGATAATCTTCGAGTAGTTGCATCGCCACTTGTTCATCCAGTTGTACCGCTAAAATTGCCAGTTCAACTCCAGAGGTACCGGTTTTAATGGCATTTTCAGGAATGATTTTTTCGGCTTTATGTGCATATTTCGCTAAACGTGCAATTTGCTCTGCCAAAGCATCGAAATCTGGACCGCCATACAGGCGATTCAGAAAATATTCAGACATTAAAATATTGTGTTTTTCTGCAAACTGTTTGACATGCGTGTTTTGCGTGCGGTTTTTTTGCCAGGCTTGCACATCTTGAAGACGTTGGAAAATGTCAGGGTTTTGATGATAATTCAATTGATAGTACAACTCTAACAAGTCATCGAATGCAGCCAGTTTCGACATTATGCGTCCCTATTATTTTTCAGTTGGGTAAATCTTAGAGCTAGATTGACAAAGCTGCTATGACAAAATGATGAAAAAATGATTTTAAACAGGTCAGTTTGATCTGGAAATAAGCAATTCTAAGCAACATAAACTGCACATCTTGCTATGTTGTGTCGTATTCAGCTTCGCTATACTGCCATGAAGAACGATAGATTTGAGAATTATATGCCTTCAGAAAAAATAGAAAGTCAGCTGCTGGATGAAGATGAGCTCTCCTTGAATCTGATTGAAGCACAATATCTTTTAAAAAATACCCGCGATCAAAAGAATGCTAAAAGTGTTCTGGTTTTAGTCAATGGAATTGAATTGGCGGGCAAGGGGGAGTCAGTCAAGCAACTGCGTGAATGGGTCGATCCCCGTTATTTGCGAGTCAAAGCAGATCCACCAATCATGTTGGATCAGAAGCAAACTTTTTGGCAACCTTATGCACCTTCCATTCCTGCTGAAGGTGAAATTATGGTGATGTTTGGTAATTGGTACACTGATTTGCTGGTCACCGCCTTGCATGTGTCCAAGCCCTTGGATGAAACGCTGTTTGATGCATACATTGAAGATATGCGTGCTTTTGAGCAGGATTTAAAAAACAATCATGTTGACGTGATTAAAGTCTGGTTTGACTTGTCGTGGAAATCTTTGCAGAAACGACTCGACAATATTGATCCGAGTGAAGTGCATTGGCACAAATTGCATGGTCTGGACTGGCGCAATAAAAAACAATATGACAACGTGCAAAAGCTACGTCAGCGCTTTACCCAAGACTGGACGATTATCGATTGTGAAGATGAAAAAACGCGAGATCAACAATTTGCGCAGACCATTTTGGCAGCCATGAAGCATTGTCCTAAACATTTAAGTCAAAGCACAGCCACATGGAAACAAGCTGCTGTTCCAGAACTGTTATTGCATCCTGAAAATCAGCCGATTACCAAAGAAGATTATAAAAAAGAGCTGAAAAACCTGTCTCTTAAAGTAGCAGAAGCCCTACGTTTTGATGATCTTAAGGCCATTGTTGTTTTGGAAGGAATGGATGCGGCAGGTAAAGGTGGAGCGATTAAACGCATTGTCAAGAATCTTGATCCACGTGAATATGATATTCACCCCATCTCCGCACCTGAGACATATGAAATACGTCATCCCTATTTATGGCGTTTTTGGACCAAGTTACAAACGGAGGAAGATATTACTATTTTTGACCGTTCCTGGTATGGCCGGGTATTGGTTGAGCGTGTTGAGGGTTTTGTCAACGAGGCCGAATGGCAACGTGCCTATGATGAAATTAACCGTTTTGAAAAAGATTTAGTCAATAGTCGAACGGTGGTGATTAAATTGTGGCTGGCGATTAGTAAGGATGAACAAGAGGCGCGCTTTAAAGTACGTGAAGCAACCCCGCATAAACGCTTCAAAATTACCGCGGATGATTGGCGTAATCGTGAAAAATGGGATGAATATTTAAGTGCCGCAGCAGATATGTTTGAAAGAACAAGTACAGCCCATGCCCCTTGGTATATTATTGCCACCAATGATAAAAATACGGCACGTTTAGAAGTATTAAGAGCAATCCTAAAACAGCTGAGAGCGAATTAAGCTCTCAGCGGAGAGATTAATCTGCCTTGATCATCCAGCACTTAGCACAGATGGTTTAATTCACCACCTGTGCTTTTTGTTTTTGTTGAATGTCGTTGGCAATTTTGTAACATTCTTCTACATGGGCTCCAGCGACTTTTTTCATCACAAAATAGCCTAAACTTGCTGCAACAATTTGTCCGCCTAAGGGGATAAATTTAGTCACTTGTTTGGTGATGACCTTGGCTGCCACATTGTTGAGGGATTTTTTGACAGCGGTACGGGCAACCACCAAACCAGAAAACTCGACCCCACGTTTACGCAGTTCATTCCACTGCACTTGTTTTGTTTCTGGATCATAGACGCTGATTTGTTCAGGGGCCAAACCAAAACGTGCATTCACTTCTGGAATGAGTTGTGACAAAATTCCGACATCGATGACAACATCCAGAAACGGAACAGGTACGACTGCAGCACCTGCAGAACAGTAAGCACGTTTTTTGACAAGTTCTAAGCATTCCGCACGAATGGCTTCCAAATCTAATGCTGGGTCTATTGAGTCTGGAATTTTATCTATTTTCATCATGTAAATACCTTGAACTTGGTGTTGGTTTTTCTATTCAATCATTATTAAAGTACGAATTTCAAAGCATTTTTGAATCGAACCGAAATCTAAAAGTGACATAGACAGATGCAGATGTATAGTAAATAATCTTTGTGGTTTTGTAGATATTTCATTTTGAAAAAACAGGAGTAGGTAATTAATGGCAATTCATGTGATTCAAAGTCAGCGTATTGATGTACTGGTACATGCCATGCTGACGACCGTGAATAAGCCTGCCAATACGCCTTTTCAGGTTCTGCAAACCCAGCATTTTATTGTGCCATCACATGCTATGGAAACGTGGCTCACGCAAAAATTGGCAGAACAAAAAGGCATCAGTGCTAATACCCAGTTTCATCACCGTATTCGTGGTTTTCAGTGGTCAGCCTATCAATGGGTGCTGGTCGATCAAAAAGAACAAGTCCGTAAAGCCAATATTCCCCGAATTATTATTAAGTGGCGCGTGTTTCAGGCACTGAAAGCCTTTATTCAGGCCGAACAAAATCCTTTAGCCTTAGATCATCCTTTACATTCCATTGTGCAACGGATTTATGACAGTGCTGACCGTTTAGAGCAAGGCGTAGAAAAACAGCTGAAAAAGCAGGGTATGCTGTATTGGGTGGCGGAACAGGTATCACGTCTGTTTAGCCATTACATGGAATATCGCGGGTATTGCCAGAAAAATTGTCCACCGAATATGTGCAGTTGTCCAAGCAACTGGTTACAGGCTTGGGGGCAAAACAAAGAACTCTCCATTGAAGATATGTTCTTTAAAACCAATACTGAAATTTCTGAATTTACCCTAAATCAGGCACGTGAACTGGAAGCATGGCAGCGCTGGTTATGGCAGGAAGTGTTTCATCAGGACTTTGAGCAAATGCAAAGTATTGATGCGATGTTCTGGGAAATTCTGGATGATCCAGAGACACGTAAAGTGGCCTTAAAAAAACTGCCGCGACAATTGGTGATTTTCACTTTACTCGATTTACCGCCAATGCAACTGGAGTTTTTACGCCGTTTGGGGCAGTACATCGATATCTATATTCTGCATTACAACCCTTCGCAAGAATATTGGGCAGACAGTGTCGATCCGAACTGGAAAGCACGTTATGACGTACGGGTCAAAGAACGCTTTATTGCCAAAAACCCGAAAGCCAGTGATGCCGATATTGAAAAATTTTTTCAGGAATTTACCTTAAATTTTAATGCAGAACAGCGTGAGTCACGCCATCCATTACTGACCCGTTTTGGTAAACAGGCACGTGATCATTTCTCTTTATTGTCCAACTTGTCTTCAGGTGAAGATGGGGTTTGGGCAGATGCCTTTGTCGATGAATATAAACAGAATTTACTCGGTAAAATCCAGTCGGATATTTTATATTTGGTTGAACCGGAGCAGCATCAATATGCTTTAGATGAGCAGGATGATTCGATTCAGATTCATGTCTGTCATTCCAGTTTGCGTCAGCTTGAAGTTTTAAAGGAACAGCTGATTCACTGGTTAGCGCAAGGCACTAAAGATGCACCACGTCGACCAAGTGACATCTTGGTTTTAAGCCCAAGTTTGAGTGAGCTTGAACCGCTAATTCGTAGTGTATTTGCGCCACCACCCAGTGAACGTGATCTGATTCAGCAAAAAACGGGCAGCAGTCATCAACTCTCCAAAGACAGTGTGTATTTGCCGATTAAAATTGCCGGCGTGACCCAGCTGGATGCCCTGAATGCCTGGAAAGCGGTGCTGGGGCGCATTGAGCTGATTCAAGGGCGTTTTACTATTGAGGATTTTGCTGATTGGCTCAGTCTGGGTGCCACCCAGCAGCTCTACGCTTTAGAAGTCAATTCGATTGAACGTATCATTGAATTGCTGATTGATGCCGGCTTTAAACGTGGACTGGATGCAGAGCATTTACAACGCAGTTTGTCTGCAGGTGATGAAGACTATCGTTTTAGTTTTAAATTTGCTTTAGACCGTCTGGCTTTAGGCGTCGCGATTCCCGAACATACCTTGTTTCAAGGCACGCTGAGTTTTGCCAAAGTCTTGCCAAGCGACTTTGAACTGATTGCCAAGTTGATTCAGATTTATCAGGATTTTGATGCCCGCCGTGACTGGATGATTGCACATGAACAGGGTAAAACAGTACCTGTCGAGCAGTGGCTAAAATACCTGATGCAGGACATTGCCGAGTTTGAAGATGCAGGTGTTGAATCCTTAACGGCTGTTTATAAAATTATTAAAAAACAGGAACGAATGCTGACACTGGCCAGTTTCTATGATGAACATGATCATCATGCCTTGCGCAGTCTAAGTTTGCCGTTGCCTTATTTGCTGGCGGAAATTAACACCACTTTGGAAGCGCAGCTGGAACATGCTGAACCGACTGGGCAGATTACTTTTAGCCAAATCGGACAGATCCGTCCTGTGCCGTATAAATTGATTGTGATGCTTGGACTCGACAGCGGCAAGTTTCCGAATCGAATCCAACATTTACCCTTTGATTTGATGGATTTACTGAAACCCCAATTGGGTGATCGTTCCCGCCTGGAAGATGATCAGGGGGCATTTTTAGATAATCTGCTGTTGGCGCAGGATAACCTGTGGCTGTTTTATAATGGCTTCGATATTAATGATGGTGAAGTGCGTGATCCATCCACCGTGTTGCAGGAACTGATTCAGCATCTGGCCTTTATTGTTCAGATCAAGCAGCCCGATACAGAAGCGGATGCAACCGTGGAGATCAATGGGGTGGAGGTGCCTGAACAACTGCAGTCGCTTTATCATGTACATCCTTTATTGCCTTTTGATCCGGTGGGATTTGAATCGGCTCGACCGGTGCGTTATCAGGATCAATGGTTCTGTGTGGCGGGGCAGCTACGGCATGCCACGGGACAGCGCTCATCCTGGGTGAATACGCCGTATCAAAATCTGCAGCAAGATGTTCAGGTGCTGGACAGTCATCAATGGATTCAGGATGTTACTTTCCCAGCACGGCTTTATTTAAAAACCTTAGGCGTGGAAAATTTGCATCCTGAAGATTTGCCCGTGGTACAAGAACCTTTGTTACTGGATGGTTTGGGACGTTATGCCGTGCGCCAGTTCTTGCAAAAGCAGGAGGGTGCCGCGCAACCTGAATTATTGATGGATCAGCTACCGATAGGAAAACTGCAACAGAGTAGCTGGCAGATGAGTGTGGTGGAGCAAGAACGTTTAAAGGCACGATTGTTGAAATATGCCCCTGAAGTCACGCCGACCACGCAGCAAGTGTGGAAGGTGAATGATCATGTTTATATGAACATCAATCTGCCGAAAAATAGTGCTGAAAAATGGGTCAGTCTGGAAGCATCAAGTGCACGTGCCAAACGTCGCGCTAAAGTCTGGCTGGAATATCTGCTCTGGCTGGCTTATCTGAACATGGGTGAAGGTGGAGAAAAACTGGCGCGGATTGTGGTGTTTAGCGACCGAACCATTTTATGTCATGGCGTCACTTCGAATAAAGCGCGCGAGTGGCTGGATCATTGGCTGGCGGCCTGGAAATACGGGCAAAGCCAACCGCTGGTTTTGCCTGCGGCCTTGCTGCTTAAAATTGCTGAAAAAGACAAACAGCATGACTGGCAACCGAATGAACAGAACCAGATGTGCATAGATGATATGGAGGTGATTTATAAAGACTGGCATGAAGATGGCAAGTTCAGCGGTTTTTCGGTCGCGGATAATGAAGCCACCAAAATGCACCGTGACTGGCAGTTTATTTTGCAGGAACAGGATGCCACCGCTTTATTAGAAGATGCCTGCGCACAATTTTCCTATCAGCTTTATCAGCCCGTGTTTTGGCATCAACAAGTGATTGAGGAATAAGAATAAATGAATCATCCTCAAAGTTTAAGAAAGATTTCCTTTAATCCGATTGTAGATATGCAATTCAAAGGTTTGCACTGGATTGAGGCTTCGGCTGGTACAGGGAAAACCTTTACCCTGTCCAGTTTGATGGTGCGGATTTTACTGAATCAGTATCTGCCGAATCAGGTGATTGCCACTACTTTTACCCGTAAAGCTGCAGCAGAACTGAAAAACCGGATTCGACTGCGTCTGGTTGAAACCTTACGTTATTTTGAAAGCTGCCAAAAATTAACCGATGCTGAAATTCAGGCCAAAATTGCCGCTGAAACCGATCCCTTATTTCAAAAAGTCCTGACCGATTATGCAACGCGTGTGGATTTTGCCCGTGAACGTTTAAAACTGGTGCTTGATCAGCTGGATGAACTGTTTGTGGGAACACTGGACAGTTTCAGTCAAAAGTTATTGCGTGAGTTTTCATTTGAAAGTGGCAAAATTGAACGTGCCGATATCACCGATGATGCCAAGAGTTATACCCATCAGCTGATTCATGATGTATTACGTGAATGGATTCAGTTGCAACCGCAAAATGTGGTCAATTATCTACTGCTCAATCAAAAGTTGAAGTCGCAGGACGCTTATGTCGCTGTGGTGGAAAATACCCTGAATTTCGCTTCAGCACAGTTTCAGGAAGTCACTGCGCCAGAACTGGATTTAAACCAGTTTGAACAGCTGGTGGATGGCTTTATTCAGCTGGATTTAAGCCTGATTCCCACCCTGAGCGAATATTATTCGGCTGATGGACAATATCACTCGGTGATTGGTAAAAAATGGCGTAGCGATGGCTTGATGCAACGTACGCTATGTGATGATTTGCCGGCTTTTATTCAGGCTTTGGCTGAACAGCGCAGCTATGCTTTATTTGCACCGCATTTTGAAAAAACACTGAAAAACCTGACTGATCTCGCCACCAAAAAAGTCCTGAATAAATGTGCCGAAGATGTGCTGAATCAGTTCGAGCAGCATGTGGTGATTCAATCGCTGAAAAGTTTCTGTGAGGCTTTGTCTAAACTGAATATGGATCTGGATTTACTAGATGCCTATTTGAAATTTTATTTAAGCCGCGAAGTGAAAAAGCGTTTACCGCAAGTGCTACAACAAAAAAGTGAGACCACCTTTGCCCAGCAAATTCGGACTTTGTCGGAAGCACTGCAAGGCGAGCAAGGATTGCGTTTTGCCAAGTTTGTACAGGCACATTATCCTTTGATTTTGGTGGATGAATTTCAGGATACCAATCAGGATCAGGACGATATGCTGGCGCGGATCTGGCGTGATCAGAAGCGCTATATGCAAGGCTGCATGATCATGGTTGGTGACCCGAAACAGGCGATTTACGGCTTTCGTGGTGGCGACATGTTGACCTATAACAAGGCTCGTGCCGATGTACTGTCCAAACAAGGTCAGGAATACAGTTTGCGACACAACCATCGTTCAGTTAAAGCACTGGTGGAAGCTGTCGATGCTTTATTCCAGCGCCAGATGGATTTTGGTGAAGAGGTGTTTTACAGTCCAGTTGAAGTCGGTGTTCGTCCCCATCCACCGCTGATTGATAGACAAGGTGAAAATCACCAACCCTTACGCTGGGTACAATTGAGTGATAAAAAAGCAGAACCGATTCAGGTCGCGTGGAAAATTCGGGATTTACTCAATCAGGGCATTGAAGAAAAACTCTATCTGGCAGAAAAAACTGGCCCGAAATATTTGATTGAAAATGACATCGCAATTTTATCGAAAAACCATGATGGTCTGGATAAAGTCCAATATGAATTAGAGCGCTTGGGTATTCGGGTCAATCGCCCGTCGAAACGTAGCGTGTTTGATCATCAGGTTGCCAAAGATGTCGGAGCGGTGCTGGCTGCCATCATGCATCCCTATGATGAAGGTAAAATCAAGCGTGCCTTACTCAGCCGATTATTGGGTTTCAATTTACAGCAGCTGATTCAACTTGAAGCTCAGGCAGATGGTTTAAGCCAGTTTATTTACGACTTCGACTGCATTCGTGAAATGTGGCTGGAAAAGGGCTTTTTAACCGCGTGGCAATATTGTCTGAATTTATTTCAAGTTTGGAAAAACTTGGTGGCAAGCCAAAGCCGGGATAATGAACGCACGGTAGTGAATTTACGTCATCTGACCGAATTACTCAGTCAGCACAGTGAGCAATATCAAGGTGCACAAAAACTTTATTACTGGTATTTGAAACAACTGCAATCTCCGGCGGAAAGGGAGTGGGAACTGGAACGCAAACTGTCGAATGAGGCAGGGGTGCAACTGATGACCATTCACCAGTCCAAAGGGCTGGAATTTAAAATTGTTTTTTTATTGGGGGCAGACAAGCCACCCAAGGAAATGAACAAAACCCTGAACTTTTCCACCGTAGATCATGTACATCCGGTGACAGGTAAAGTTGAAGTGCTGCGTGTGGTTGCGGTAAATGACAAGAACTTGCTGGAACAAGCTGCAATTGATCAGCACAATGCACGTGCAGTCGCAGAGCAACATCGGCTCTGGTATGTAGCACTGACCCGAGCCAGTCATCGTGTCTATGCCATGTTGCAGGATCAGGATGGTAAATCAAATCATGGTTTGGCGTTCTGGCGCGGGCAAGCACCTGAAATTTTTGCTCATCCAGGGAGTGCAGATGAAGCTTTGCTGAATGAGAAGCCGATCAAATTACAGCTCAGACAACAGCAGGAACCCTTACCATTACAGGCTTTGGAATTTCCCACGCAGCGTTTTTACCCACGTTCCAAAACCAGTTTCAGTGCACTGGTACAGCATTTAAGCCGTAAACAAGCGATGGATGCCTTAGCGGTCAATACCGAACAAATGCTCAGTGCGGCAGATGAAATCCACGTGATTGAACCGGTTGAAACCGTTTCGAACCAACCCTTGTCATGGATCAAGCGTAACTTTCCGATGGGCACCGTGGCAGGGACTTTCCTGCATGAAATTTTTGAACATATCGATTTCAAAGATCAACAGGATTGGCCTTTGGAGATTCGCCGCCGTTTTAAAAATGACTATCCAGGTTTATGGTTAGAATTATCAAATAAATATGAACAGGAATTTCAGCAGCAGGATGAAGAACAGCTGATTACCTGGATGGGTGAATGGTTGCAACAGGTTTTAGTCACACCTTTGCATCAGGATTTTCAGCTGAATCAACTGACTGAACATGAGCATCTGGCTGAATTTCCCTTTTATTTGTCTCTGTCCGATCATGTCCTGGCGATTCAACGTATTCATCAACTGTACGCAGAATATGGCATAGACATGCTTGATTTTAACCAAGCCAATTCTGCACGTTATTTAACAGGTTCAATCGATCTGGTTTATTTTGATGGTCAGCAATATCACATTGCCGATTATAAAAGTAACTTTTTAGGCACCGATCAATCACATTATGCCGGAACGGAAATCAGGCAAAGTATGTCGCAAGCCAGTTACTGGTTGCAGGCAGGCCTGTATCTGGTGGCGTTGCATCGTTATTTAACGGTTCAAATGCAGAACTATGACATTGAAATGCATTTGGGTGGTGCAAGTTATCTGTATTTGCGCGGCATGAATGGACAAGCTGACCACGGTTTCTATCACTGGAAACCGGATGCTGAATTTGTCCTGCGTCTTGATGCTATTTTGGGCTACTTTGCTGAAGATAAAAGCAGCAAAATTGCCTGATTTATCGAAATTAGTAGATTTTAAACAACAAATTAAGCTGTGGATAACCTTGAGGGTAAATGTGTGGAAAATAAACAATATAAAGAGGGTCAAAGCGCTGAATGGATCAGCACTTGGAGTCAGTTTATTCGCCAGAAACCTTTTAGTCATGCATCACAGCAGGAAAATAGCAGCGACATTATCGAGCAAGTTCTGGAAGCGATTCAACAAGGTGATAGTTGTATTTCTGCAACTCAAGCGCAAGCCGATACCCTGAATGATTTAGTGGTTTCGGTATCCAATATTCAGCAGCAGATTGCCCCTTTTGTTTATGAAGACAATCGTTTGTATTTATATCGCTATTGGGCATTGGAACAGTCTTTGGCTCAGCAAGTTGCACGTTTAAAGCAGCAAAATATCGAAGCTGTTGATATTTCGGCTTATCCCAATTTATTAACAGATGAACACCAAATTCAAGCCTTAAGTATGGTGGCAAAGCAAGCGCTGAATATTATTACCGGTGGACCAGGGACAGGTAAAACCTACACGCTGGCACGTATTATTGCCGTGCTGAATCAAGCGCTGCCGAATATCCGTATTGCCATGGCAGCACCGACGGGTAAAGCTGCACAGCGTATGAAAGAGGCACTGCAAAACTCGCTGAATGACGAAAAGTTGCAGGATTTGGTCACGGATGATTTAAAACAGCTCAATCCGATTACCATTCACCGATTATTGGGTTTGGGAACTAACTATCAACCGCGTTTTCATGCCAAACAACCTTTGCCTTATGACGTGATTGTGGTCGATGAAGCCTCGATGTTGGATCTCAGTTTGGCCAATATGTTGTTGTCTGCGGTGCCTGATCAGGCACGGTTAATTTTGTTGGGCGATGCGGATCAGTTGGCAGCAGTCGATGTCGGTTCAGTGCTGGCAGATTTACAGCTAGTCCCCGCTTTAGCCGAGAATCGAGTGAATTTGGTCACCAGTCGCCGTTTTAAAGAGGGTGCATTGATTGGTCAAATGGCGGAATTTATTCAAGCGCAACAACCCACTCAAAATGGCACAGCATTGTTAGAAAAGTTTGCCGAGCAAGTGGTTCATCCGAGTGAAATAAAATCTGTATCCCTTCAATCTGACATGGAGGATCAAATTCAACTGGAATATCTGCCACAGCATATGTCCAAGCAATTTGATCGAACCCCCTATTACGACAAACTGATGTTGGGGTATCAACCTTATATTGAAGTCTTGAAAAGCTATTTAACTGCCGATGAGCCGGAACTTTGGGTACCACAAGTGGTCAAAGTTTTTGATGATTACCGAATTTTGGCCGCCATTCGACATGGTGCTTTGGGTTTGACCCAGCTGAATCTACACATCGAACAACGCTTACTTGATGCTTTATCACTACAGATGAGCAAGCAAGGGGATTGGTATGTAGGTCGTCCAGTGATGATGACCTATAACGATTATCAACTGGGCTTGTCGAATGGTGATATCGGGATCTGTTTTAAACGCAGTCGAGATGGACAATCGCAGTTTGAGGTCTATTTCCCAAGTTTGGAAAAATGGGTACCCGCTACCCGCTTGCCGAAAAGTATTGAAACGGCATTTGTGCTGACGATTCATAAATCGCAAGGTTCAGAATTTACCCATACCGCAGTGGTTTTAGATGAAACAGCAAAGGATTTATTAAGTAAAGAATTACTGTATACCGCTATTACCCGTGCCAAAAAGGTGGTGAGTCTTTTGGCAGATCAAGATGCTCTAGTACAATCTTTAACCGTCAAAACTATGAGAAAAAGCGGGTTATTAGAGAAGGTTAATAATTTCTAAGCTATTGACTAAATTATTAACTATAAATAAATAAACTTTGCTTTTGTACGAAATTGCTTACAGCGATTCGAGAAATTGCCGCATAGAGCTTTATGAATGTTTTTGAGATGATGGCTGCACATAAAAAGCTCAATACGGAAAGTTGGGTAAAATCGCCATAAAATATAATAATAATGTCGAGAGACAGCGAACTTACAGTGAAGTAAGTAAAAGAGGAAACTTACAGCCGCTAAGCCTTGTAGTTTTGGGAGAGACTACAGGGCTTTTTTATATGTAAAAAATATCACTTTTCACAAAATGATTTGCTTAATCTGTCATGGACACTAAAAATATCAGTGGGTTTATTTTTAAAGTGGGTTCGAATGTCAGGGTTTGTATTCGATAGATATTGAATTAACGATTACTTGTTGTATTTTAATAATATTGTTAGATGGGTCACATTAATCGGGTAATAAAAAAATAATTAATGTACGTAAAAGCTTACAAATAGATACGCAAAAGGCGACTTCTTTACATAAAGCTTTATGGCAAAATCGATCACACAGGGAAGTACTAGTTACACAGGGATTGTTTATAATAATAACCGCGAAACAGCGAACATTATTACTATAAATAAAATAATAATTATTAAAACATAAGAAACTACAGCGCAAAAAAAGCCCAAGCCTAGCTTGGGCTTTTTTTTATCCTGTATGGGCATGATGAGGTATGCAATGGATGCGAATGCTTAGGAGGGCGCTTCTCAACATATAAGAAAGAATTAAAAACGGATGTGAAGGGCATGATTTCATTGCTGGATTGCTAAGCTAAATTTAAAGATAGAAAGATAAAAACTGTAGCTGATCAGCGAATTGAAATAAAAAGATGAAAACATGTTTCTATTTTTGCAATCACCTGACTTTTCCCTTAAAATAGCGCACTTGCTGTAGTGATGCACGGCAGTCAATTGAGTGATCAATTGATTCCTATCATATGTAATTTTTTAAGCATCTCGGAGAAATCGAATGGCTTTAACAAATGCAGATCGCGCAGAGATCGTTGCTAAATATGCTCGCGCTGAAAACGACACTGGTTCACCTGAAGTACAAGTAGCTTTGTTGACTGCACAAATCAATGATTTGCAAGGTCACTTTAAAGAACACAAACACGACCACCATAGCCGTCGCGGTCTTATCCGTATGGTTAACCAACGTCGTAAGCTTCTTGACTACCTTAAAGGTAAAGACACTACTCGTTACGGCGCTTTGATCACTGCTTTAGGTTTACGTCGTTAATTCGATTAAACTTATTTTTCGGACTATTGCATTTTGAATGCTGTCAGACTGAAAAAGAAAGTCTACCTGGCTTCGGCCAGGTATTGGGAAGGGGCGATTGTTTCGCTCCTTCTTTGTGTCTTAAATTAGTGTTTTGACAATCTGGTGAGGTCGGCTTCTAAGCTTTGTCATTTATACTTACAGCTGAGTAATGTGAATGCCAAACCTTAGGGGTCTCCACTAGAATAAAATCAGGAAACAAAAATACATGTCGATGTTTAATATTATTCGTAAAGAATTCCAGTTCGGTCAACACCAGGTTGTACTAGAAACTGGTCGTGTTGCACGTCAAGCAAACACAGTTGTAATCACTATGGGCGGTGTAACTGTACTTGTTGCTGTTGTTGCTCAACCAAAAGCAAAAGCAGGTCAGGACTTCTTCCCACTTACTGTTAACTATCAAGAAAAACAATATGCTGCCGGTCGTATCCCAGGTGGCTATGGTAAACGTGAAGGCCGTGCGTCTGAAGCTGAAACTTTAATTTCACGCTTAATCGACCGTCCAATTCGTCCGTTGTTCCCAGAAGGTTACTTCAACGAAATCCAGGTAACAGCAACTGTTATTTCTTCTGATAAAACCATGGATGCTGACATTGCTGCAATGCTCGGTACTTCAGCTGCAATGTCAATTGCAGGTACTCCGTTCCGTGGTCCAATCGCGGGTGCGCGTGTTGGTTTAATCAACGGCGAATATATTCTTAACCCGAACTACGAACAATTGAAAGAATCTGATCTTGATCTTGTTGTTGCGGGTACTGAATCTGCAGTGCTTATGGTTGAATCTGAAGCGAAAGAACTTTCAGAAGACCAAATGCTGGGTGCTGTACTTTTCGGTCATGACGAAATGCAAATCGCGATCCAGGCGATTAAAGAATTTGCTGCTGCTGCAGGCGCGGTTGAATCTACTTGGACTGCTCCAGTTAAAAATGAAGCGCTTCTTGCTCAATTAAAAGAAGCATTCGAAGCGAAAATCTCTGAAGCATACACCATTGCAGTTAAACAAGACCGTTATGCGGCGCTTGATGCACTTTATGCTGAAGCCATTGCTCAATTCGTTCCAGAAAATGACGAAACGGGTATTGCTGACGAAGTGAACGAATTATTCGAAGATCTTAAATACCGTACTGTTCGTGACAACATCTTGTCTGGTAAACCACGTATTGATGGCCGTGACACGAAAACTGTTCGTGGCTTAGACGTACAAGTTGGCGTTCTTGACCGTGCACACGGTTCAGCATTATTCACACGTGGTGAAACTCAAGCATTGGTTACTACAACTTTGGGTAACACACGTGATGCATTGATGGTTGATACTTTGTCTGGTACTAAAACTGACAACTTCATGTTGCACTACAACTTCCCTGCATACTCTGTAGGTGAAACGGGTCGTGAATCTGGTCCTAAACGTCGTGAAATCGGTCATGGCCGTTTGGCGCGTCGTGGTGTTCAAGCCGTGCTTCCACCAGCTGACCGCTTCCCGTATGTAATCCGTATCGTATCTGACATCACTGAATCTAACGGTTCATCTTCAATGGCTTCTGTATGTGGTGCTTCATTATCACTTATGGATGCAGGTGTTCCATTGAAAGCACCAGTTGCGGGTATTGCAATGGGTCTAGTGAAAGAAGGCGAGCGTTTTGCAGTTCTTTCTGACATCTTGGGTGATGAAGATCACTTAGGTGACATGGACTTTAAAGTAGCCGGTTCTGCAAACGGTATTACTGCGCTTCAAATGGATATCAAGATCGAAGGTATCACTGAAGAAATCATGGAAGCTGCATTGAACCAGGCTTATGCGGGTCGTATGCACATCCTGAACGCAATGAATCAAGTGATTTCACGCGCTCGTCCTGAAATTTCTATGCATGCGCCTACATTCCAGGTGATCAACATCAACCCGGACAAAATCCGTGATGTAATCGGTAAAGGCGGCGCGACTATTCGTGCAATTACTGAAGAAACTAAAGCGGCAATTGATATCGAAGATAACGGTACAGTTCGCGTATTTGGTGAAACTAAAGCAGCTGCGGCTGCTGCGGTTGCTAAAATCCAGGCGCTTACTGCTGAAATCGAACCAGGTACAATTTATACGGGTAAAGTCATCCGTATCGTTGAATTCGGTGCGTTTGTAAACATCATGCCAGGTACTGACGGCCTACTTCATATTTCTCAAATTTCTAACGAACGTATTGCCAATGTTGCAGACGTATTGACAGAAGGTCAGGAAATTAAAGTACAAGTTGCTGACGTTGATAACCGTGGTCGTATTAAATTGACGATGAAAGACATCGAACAAGTTTAATGTCTTGAATATTCACATGGGCTAACTCATGTGAATGAAAATCTATGAAAAGCCTTGAGCTTCGTCAAAGTCATCACTTTGGCTTGCTCAGGGCTTTTTTTTGGGATTTAACTTGGATTGAGATTTGGAAATAAGGTGTTATTTGATTGCTTAAGTTTTTAGCGCAGCTCATAATTTTAAGACCGATAGATTGGGTTGCTCAGGTTTCTGTCGAGTAACAACAAAAAAGCAAAATTGTGAATAGAGAATTGTTTTAATGCAGGTTTATTATTTCTACCAACATCCGACAGAACATCATATTTTTATACAAAAAGAGCTCAATGCTGAAGCCGAACCTGAATTTATCTGGATCGATTGTACTCGGGGGGATGTGGTCACTCGTGCGGAGGCATGGCAAAAAGAAATATATCAGCATACACCTGTGTGCTTAAACGAATTTCATGTCAGAGATATTCTGAATTTAGAGCATCCTTGCGCATTTGATACCATGGATGACTATGATTTACTTATTTTTCGTAAACTCATTACCCCAGATGATGAAATAGAAACGGGTGAGCAGGCGCTTGAACTACATGAAAACATGTTTGGTTTAGCCACCACACCGATTAGTTTTATCATGACGCATCAAGTGCTGATTACGGTGCGTGAGCAAGGTAATAAAGCGATAGAAAATTATATTTCCCGTATTGAAACCAATTTTATCCGTTCTACACAAGAACAAAATAAGTCACGAAAACTTCCTCTTACACCACTCGATTTATCTTTGCGCTTGCTAAACAGTATGGTGGATGGCTATCTAGATTTGCGTATGCCGCTGACCCGACGAGTTGAGTTTTGGCAGCAGGAACTGTTGCAAGGGCATCGCCGGTTTACCAAGTGGAATCAGTTGTTGCAAGAAAGCATGTCTTTTCAACAAGTGGAAAATCTTTGCGAAGAACAAATTGATGCTTTACAAGAACTGCGTGACGAAATTGTCGATAATTACCCGCATTTAAAAGGCAAGAAGAAGTTTGAACGACAGGATATCATGCTGGTCCGTATGAATGATTTAGTCAGTCATGTGGAAAGAATTCAAAAACATACCATTCGTCTTCGTGCTTCAATTCAAGCTGCAATCGACTTGCATTTTTCAGCCATCGCCAATCAAACCAATGAAAATATGCGTATCTTGGCGATTATTACCGCCATTTTTGCACCGCTCACTTTATTGACTGGCGTGTATGGGATGAACTTTGAGTTTATTCCAGGTTTGAAATCACCCACCGGATTTTGGAGTATGTTGATTGTCATGCTCATCACCACTGTGTTGCTGGTCTATTATTTTTATCGCAGACATTTGGTTGGGCGAGGGGAAAAGAGCGTGATTGATTTACTCGCCCAACAACATAAAGACCAGCGTGTGAATCTATTCTGGTTCCTGGATTATGAGCCGATTAAGCAATCGGTTAAAGAAACCATGAAAGAAGTCGAAAAACTGACCAAGTTAAAATAGGGGTTTGCTTTCTATAAATCGCTTTTATAAAAAGCAATCTTGTTTTTAAGCGCAACCAGATATAGGTTGCGCTTAACTTAAACTCAGATAAGTGGAATAATCTGTCTTTTCTTATTAAGGTTAAAAGTTAAGAAAGATTAACCACTTGAGCAGTTCGCGTCAGTATTTTATAAATCTCATCTTTTATTTTTAGTTTTTTGCGCTTCATTGACTCAATATCATCATTGATCAGATTGACCGGATTGAGTTCAAGTTGAGCGATTTCTTTATCCAGCTCCTGATGACTCTCAAATATCTTGGCAAAATGAGGGTCATCATGACGTAGTTTATGGATCAGTTCCTGATGTTCAGGAAACATCTTTTTCACTTTTTTATTACATTCTTTGGTTTTCATAGGCCTAGATTATTCTCACAAAATGGGTTTTTAAGATAAAAATAACACCTACATACTTGTCCCTATAGAACAGTACGATTCAGTTTTAAAGGCTCAATCAAGAGTCTTTTACATTCATGTGTTTAACTTGCTTGCGTAATTGTTGTACTTCGTCGATTAAATCCAACATCATCGCCACCGCAGAAAGACTGGCATCAAAGTCGCGTTGTAAACGGTAAGCACGACGTGCACGAGAAACATCATCACCAAAGAACTGGTGAATACGTTCTTCTGGGCGGGTGTCTAAAATATCGTATTCAAGAAGTTGTAAAACCCATTCAGGACTTTGTCCACAGGCATCAGCAAAATGCTTTAAATCAAAACTATGATGCTCATCAATGACTTCCGCATGATTAAACCCATCACATATAATTTCACGATAATGAATAGTGGTCATGATTCTCTCCTTAGGCATTGCGAGGCTTAAATGCTGAAAAAGCTTTCGCAAAAGCTTGATAAGCCTGCTGTTCATGTTCAGTTTGCGCAGCTGGATACACGATATTTAAAACCAGGAATAAATGACCTGGTGTTTTGCTGGGTATCCCTTTGCCTTTTAGCCGAAGTTGCTGACCTGTCTTGGCATTTTTAGGCAGATTCACCTGAACTTTCGTCCCTTCAGGCGTTGAAGTTTCAATACTTTGTCCTAATGCTGCTTCCCATGGTGCGACATTGATGGTGTAGTAAATATCTGCGCCTTCAACTCGAATTTTGTCGGTGTCTTTATAGTGAATTTCAATATAAAGATCGCCATTTTTTCCGCCATTGACTCCCGTTTGACCTTGTCCTGCAAGGCGGATGTGCTGACCTTCTTTCATCCCTTTCGGGATTTTTACCTGTAATGTTTTGCGCTGAACTTCAGCTTCACCAAATGCATTTAAAGTCGGAATTTGCAAGGTGATCTGTTGGGTTGATCCGTGGTATGCAATCGCCACATCGACTTCGATACTGGCGTGTTGGTCTTCACCTTGATAACTGCGCTGCTGCTGTCTTTGTTGCTTTTGATATTGATAATTCCCTCCACCAAAGCCAGAACCGAAACGTCCGAAAAGATCTTCAAAGCCACTAAAGTCTGAATGACCCTGTTGCTCAAATCCTTGGCGGTAGAAGCGGCTATTATCAAAACCGCCTGTACCTGTCTGTGCCCCAGATTGATAAAAAGCTTCAGGATGATCAAGCTGAAAATCATATTCGGCTTTTTTCTCTTCATTGCTTAAAGTGTCATAAGCAACGTTGATTGCTTGCATTTTTTCTTCTGCATCCGCTTCCTTGCTTACGTCCGGATGATATTTTCGAGCCAATTTTCGATAGGCTTTCTTTATTTGATCGGGTGTGGCATTACGATTAATGCCAAGAACTTCATAATGACTTTTAGACATAAAATCTTAAGCTGGAGTTGGTTATGTTTTAATCATTATTATGCCTTTCATAAAACTGAAATAGTGTAGATATGTACCTTATTGTTTCAAGTTATGACAAAAAAAAGACTCCTGTTTAGGAGCCTTTAGAAATCTTGAATAAGATCAATATTTAATCCAGGTTACACTGCGTCCAATTACTGAAACTCCCACATAACCACGAAGATTTAAATGCCTGCCACTTGCACTTAGACGTGCCTTACCTTTGTAGACTTTACCGCCAATAGGATCCAGTACTCGACCATGATTAAATTCACGCGGGTTATCCGGATTTTGTTTAAAACCCCAGATAAAAGGTAAACCGAGGAAGGGTTTGTTTTTTAAGTTGCCTGGGCAACTGGAACAGATCCCCATTTTTTCCGATCCCGGAACGTTGCGGGTCGCGACAATAATACCTTCATAAGTACCATCGGGTTTTTTGCTAATTTCAACATCGGCACGTGAATAACCAGTACGGTCATCAATGGTTTTCCATTTGCCGACTAAAGGATCATTTCCGCTTTCAGCAAAACTTAATGAAGAAAGTGTTGCCAAAATTATCCCTGCGAAAATACCTTTATATAACTTCTTCATTAATCTCCCCCTTAAAATGAAATGTTTATAGTTTTAGAGTAAAACACCTAATTTATAGCGATAATTACTTGAAAAATCAAACAAATAAAAGCCAAATGTCTCACAGAAACAATGAATTATGTTTGTTGCTTTATTTTTTTAGATTAATTGATATTAAAAAAAGCCCCGAACCGGGCTTTTAGAGGATTAATTTTTGACCCAGGTAATATTTCGACCGATAGCGGAACCATCTTTAGATCCGCGAATAATCAAATGTTTTCCATGATTGCCCAGTCGTGCACGAGCAGGGTATTGCTGTCCTGTAACAGGATCTAAAAAAGTACCGTCAATAAATTCATTATTCTTATCAGGATGCAGGGTTAAACCTGAAAGCATGGTCATACCAATCAGGGGTTTATTTTTATTGGCACCGATACATTTTTCGCAAACTGTATTTTGATAAGCACCGGGTACAGCGCGAACATCGATAATTGTAGCGGAATAATGATTATTCTTATCTTTTTGAATAATCACATCCGATAATGAGTAGCCCGTTCTGTCATCAATGGTTTTCCATTTGCCAATTAAAGGATCGGTAGAAGCAAAGCTAGAAAAGCTGATTGTTCCAGTCAACAACAGAAAAAGAGAAGTACGTAATTTTGAGTTCATAAACCGTTTAACCCCAAGTAAAATGAGAGAAAAATACCTAACACAATAAAGGCATAAAAAAATTATGGTTTTATTTATAACGAATTTAAGCGGTTATTACCAGTTAAATAAGTAAAAATTAATAACGTTATTATGTGAATAAGCTCGTAAAAATGAATTAAGAAATGGGCTAGATAAAATCACAAGTTTTGATATAAAAACCTGTGATGACTGAAGATAATTTTTATTCAGTCCTAATCCATGACACTGTTCGACCTAACAGGCTTGTCCCAATAAATCCGCGTAGTGTAAGCACATTTCCGCGTACATTAAGGCGTCCTTTGCCCTGGTAGACATGACCTGAAAGCGGATCTAGAACATGACCGTCAATAAATTCATCTTTATTTTTAGGGTTCTGCTTAAAGCCTGAAAAGATAGGAAGACCGATTAGCGGTGCATTTTTTAATGCGCCTTTACATTTTTCACAATGATCAATAGCAGTGCGGTTTGGAATGGCATGAACTTTGATAATTTTTCCAAGGTAAATTCCATTTTTTTGTTTGGTGATTAAAACGTCTGCACGAGCATATCCTGTTTTGTCGTCAATGGTTTTCCATGTGCCGGCTAAGTCAGGTGTTTCTGCGTGAATCATGCTACTGGCAATAAGTACTAATCCACTCAAAATTATTTTTGTGTTCATGTAAATATTCCACTCATTAATTTATTTTTATGTATTAGAAATAAAAGCTTTATTGACATTATTTGCTTTATTTCGGTATGGAATTTTACTGAAAAACAACCAGATTACAAGTCACAAACTTGCATCTAAATCAGGAAACAGACAGGAGGAAAGTTAAATTTAGCATTAAAAAAGAGCAGCCATATGGCTACTCTTTTTACCGACTTGAGTTGAATTAACTCAGATGTTTACCAAATAATCCAAAGGCTTCTTCGGCTGTAAAGCTGTATCGGGTGCTGCAGAACTGGCAATCCATGGTAATCGGATTTTGAAACTCCAAGGTTTCACGTACCGCTTCAACACCAATTTGAATCAATGCATTGGCACAACGGTCTTTAGAACAGGTACAACCAAAGCTTAATTGCTCGACTTCTGGCAAGCGAACATCTTCTTCATTGTACAAACGATAGAGAATTTCTGTGGCTTCAAGCTCAGTTAACTCTTCTGGCTTTAAGGTGTCAGTCAACATGGTCAGGCGTGGCCAGAGATCGTCATCGACAAGTTGCTGCTCTTCTTCATTAATACGCGGTAACAATTGAATCAGTAAACCGCCAGAACGTTCTGCAGTACTGGCCAAGCGGATTTTAGTTGGAATTTGTGCAGATAAATCATAATACTGCATCAAACAACCAGCTAAGGTGTCATGTTCAATTGGAACGATGCCCTGATAGCGTTCACCAAATTCAGGTTCAATATTAATAAACAGTACGGGACTGACCAGCGCTCTGAAAACCGTGCTGCTGTCTTCTGCTTGAAAGAAGCGCGGGTCTTCTTCGTAATCTGCTGAAGCACGTAATTCACCTAAATGGTTGCATTCCGCCATGGCCCATTTGAAGGTACCTGCTGCCTGAATTTGCAGGCTAATACGTCCTTTAATTTTAAGGGTGCTTGCAAGTAGGGCTGTAGCACTGAGCATTTCACCTAAGAGTACTTGAATGGCTTGCGGATAGTCACGTTGGGCAAGAATAGTTTGTAAAACACTTTCAAGATGCACCACTTCACCACGAATCGGGCAATTTTCAATATAAAAGCGTTGACGTAATTCAGACATAAATTTCTCCAATAGCCCGTGTTAATGGTGTCTACATTGTAAAACACAAGCTAGTTACTATCATCTCTTGTGACATCAATACGCTGATGTTCTAAGCCGCGTTGTAAATTGACGCCAGTCGGTTCTTGACGAATTTGAGCATCACTTTCAAATAAGTGTTCCAGCTCTGCCAATGCATTACGATGAGTTTCATAAATCTTTTGTTCATCGGTATAGACCCGTTGTTGCTGAATCAATAATTTTTCATCGTAATCACGAAACAATTCAATGCTTTTATAAGCATCTTCTTCACTGATATCCAATTCACGTAAGGCACGATAGGCCATACCCAGTGATGATAAATAGGTTTCACGCCAGATATGTTCTACCCCTAAATCACGCAGTAAATGCACATGATGGCGATCTCGTGCACGAACCAAAAGTTTCAGATTCGGATAGTTTAAGCGAATATGACGTGCGACATTCATCGAGTCTTCGATGTCATCAATCGCCAGAACAAAAACTTTGGCGTGTTCAACACCTGCAGAACGCAAGATATCCGGTTGTGTAGCATCACCATAGTATACCGTACCGCCATACTTTCGTACGAAATCGACTTTTTCCAGATTGCTGTCAATTGCGGTAAAGGATTGATGCTGTAAATGGGCGATACGGGCGATGATCTGTCCAAAACGCCCAAATCCAGCAATAATCATCGGGTTATGGATATTGGGGATTTCATCATAAACAGGAGCCTTTTCTTTATCAATCAATGGAATAATCCAGCTGCTAATCAGCCAGTACAGCATCGGGGTCAGCACCATGGAAAGTGTAACAATCAATGTTAAAGGCTCAAGAATGGCCTGGGTTAATACTTTTTCACTACTAGCGACTTTGAGCACCACAAAGGCGAATTCACCGCCTTGAGCCAAGCAGGTGGCAAGCAGCAAGCTGTTGCGCCATGAATATTTTAAATAACGGGCGATTGCAGTGAGAGTCAGGCTTTTGACCAGCATTAAAATGAGTGCACCGCCAATAATCAGCCAAGGCATATCGACCAAGAGAGACAATTGTGTGGTCATGCCAACCGTCATAAAGAACAGACCCAGTAACAACCCTTTAAAGGGTGCAATACTGGCTTCAAGTTCATGACGGAATTCAGAGTCGGCGAGTAGAACGCCAGTTAAGAATGCCCCTAAAGTCGTACTGATCCCGAGCACATCCATGAGCGCAACCACGCCCAAAACAATAAACAAACCGACTGCAGTAATCAGTTCATGTGCACCACTTTTTGCCACAAAGCGGAAAAATGGACGCATCATATAGCGGCTAAACAGGAACAAACCGCTAAAGGTTGCAATAATCGCTGCAAAATAGGCAACGCCATGATGGGTCGATTCAGTACCAGCGAGTAGCGGAATAATCGCTAATAGCGGAATAGCGGCAATATCCTGAAACAATAAGATCGAAAAAGATTGCTGCCCAAAGGTAGTGTTGAGTTGTTGTTTTTCAGAAAGCAGTTGCAGGACAAAGGCTGTAGAGGATAAAGCCAAGGCAGTTCCAATCACAAAACTTGCAGAGAGGCTTTGGTTTAAGGTAAAAAAGACAAGGATGGCCAGAATAACGCCGGTAATGCCGACCTGTAAGCTGCCCATTAAAAAGATCGATTTGCGCATCTCCCACAAGCGTTGTGGACGTAGCTCCAGACCAATAATGAACATCAACAAAATAACACCAAATTCAGCCAGTTCTTGAATTGATTCAGGGTCACTGGCCAGATTTAATGCGCTGGGACCGAGTAAAATTCCTGTAAACAAATAGCCGAGCACGGTGGCAATTCCAAAGCGCTTGGCCAGTGGCACCAAGAGTAGGGAAGCACCAAGGAAAATCGTAATTTGTAACAGTAGCGACATCAGTTCGTCCTGGCCTTTATTTTAATTGCAAAAAAATTAAGCAAAACATTAACTTTGACTTAGCTTAATTCTTGAGGATCTATATCGAGTGTCAGTTTCATGCTGGAGGGCTTTTGATGCAACATGTTTTGCCACCAGGCACGAATATAAAAGTGTAATCGGGCACGATCTTGCGACAGCAGTACCATATGTGCCTGATAGCGTCCGGCTTTGCGTTCCATTGGCGCTGGAATCGGTCCCCAGATATCAATCAGGTTTTCAGAAACTTGTCTGAGCGCCTGGGCATGCTGTTGTAGAAATTCCTGGTTCTGTTCCTGACTTTTTGACTCGCAACGAATCAGTGCGGCATACCGGAAAGGCGGTAACAGTGCTGCTTGACGTTCTGTTAAGGTTTGCTTGGCAAAATGCCGGTAATCCTTTTCGATTAAGGTGTTGAGCAGGGGATGATCCGGTCTCAGGGTTTGTAAATAGACTTCACCTTTGCGTTCACCCCGTCCGGCACGACCCGCGACTTGGATAATCAATTGCGCCGTACGTTCGGTGGCACGGAAATCGACACTGAGCAAGCCAGAATCAATATCCAAAATAGCCACTAAAGTGACATAGGGGAAATGGTGTCCTTTGGCCAGCATTTGCGTGCCGAGTAAAATAATCGGTTCACTTTTTTGAATCTTGTCATAAATTTTTTGCCAGCTGCCGACCCGACTGGTGGAATCGCGATCGACACGAATCACATTGAAATTGGGGAAAAGCTGTTGCAGGTGTTCTTCCACTTTGGCTGTACCCATGCCAATCGATTTTAATTCCGTATGTTTGCACTGCGGACAATGCTCGGGCATGCGGTGAATGCTGCCACAATGGTGACAATGTAAATGCTGATAAGGCTGTCGATGCACGGTAAAGTTGGCATCACAATGCGGACACTTTGCCTGCCAGGCACAGCTTTCGCAAATCAGTACCGGTGCATAACCACGGCGGTTCAAGAACACTAACACCTGTTCTTTTTTATCCAGCCGTTTTTGAATTTCCTCAATCAGGCTTTGGCTAATGCCATTTTGCTTTTGCGCAATTTTCAGATCAATCAGATGAATCTTTGGCATCAGCGCAATACCCGCACGCTGATTCAGCTCTAAACGGGTCATTTTTCCTGAGTCAGCCAGTGCATAACTTTCAATGCTCGGTGTAGCCGAACCCAAAATAATTGGACAGCTTTGTAAATGAGCCCGATACATCGCGACATCACGTGCATGGTAGCGAAAACCTTCCTGCTGTTTAAATGAAAGGTCGTGTTCTTCATCGAGAATGATTAAGCCCAGATTGGGCAGCGGGGTATAAATGGCTGAACGGGTGCCTAAAATGATGGAGGCTTTACCGGTTTGCGCCGCTTGCCAAGCCTGGAGACGTTTGGAATCATTTAGTCCTGAATGCAGCAGCACAATATTGCCATGAAAGCGCGACTGAAAACGGCTAATCGTTTGTGGTGTTAAACCAATTTCAGGCACTAAAACCAAGACCTGTTTGCCTTGTTTCAGTACCTCTTGCATGATTTGCAAATAGACTTCGGTTTTACCGCTTCCGGTTAAACCATCCAGTAAAAAAGCCTGATATTTTTTTTGTGCTTTAAGTACCTGTTGAATGGCTTTCTTTTGATCTTCATTGGCCGTTAATGGCATTTGCGCCAACGTGACCGGCTGCGGACTAAAATCCTGATTTTCTAAAACACATTCAATAATGTCTTTTTTTTCTAAAGCCTTCAGTGTTGCTGTTTCAATGCCGGCTAAATTTAAAATATTTTCTGTAGTTCCTTGAGGATGCAATTTCAGGACTTTATAAGCTTCTTGCTGTTTTTCAGACCGTTTTACTTTTGCTTCAGCAGCTAAATCCAGAACTTTCCACATCCGCGCCAATAAATTATAGGGTTTGCCCTGACGTAGGAAGGTGGGTAAGGCACTTTGGAAAACTTCGCCAATCGGAAATTGATAATATTGCGCTGACCAGGTTAATAAACTTAAAGTTTTACTGTCTAAAATCGGCTGATCATCCAGCAGGTCGGTAATGGCTTTGAGCTTAAAACGTGGATCAATCGGGGTATCGGCTGTCAGTTTTTCAACAATAATGCCGACCAGATTCTGCCGTCCAAATGACACGGCAACCCGCGCACCTACTTCGGCCAGCTGATATTGTTCAGCCGTTAAGGTGTAATCAAAACAGTCGTAAATATAGACCGGTACAGCAACACGAATGCGATAAAGGTTGGCGGGTATCGAGGATGTATTTGGCATAAATAAGGGTCAAAGCGTCCTGATCAAATTTCGTCGTGCTCAAGATCGAGTTATGGTAGAGTGAGCAAATCATTTATATCTAAGAATATGAATGATTTTGGTGGTCAGACGCAACAGCGCTGAAGCAAATTTTAGAAAATTAGAGCATCACAATGCCTGCATATCAATTTACTGCCATTGATGCTTCAGGGAAGCAGCAAAAAGGCGTGTTAGAAGGGGATTCAGCACGTCAAATTCGTCAACAGCTCAGAGACAAAGAGCTCATTCCTGTGACCGTTGATCCTGTTGAGCAAAAAGATAAGCATAACTCAGAACGTTGGTTTCAGAAAAAAATCACCGCTTATGATTTGGCATTGTTTACCCGTCAACTTTCTGTTCTGGTTGCAGCAGGGATTCCTTTAGAAGAAGTGCTACGTGCTGTGGGCAAGCAAAGTGAAAAAGCCCATGTGCAAAATTTGTTGATGTCAGTGCGCTCAAAAGTCATGGAAGGGCATTCACTGGCCAATGCCTTGCAGCAAGCAGGGCGTTTACCTGATTTATATATCGCCACCATTGCCGCCGGTGAACGCTCGGGACATCTTGATTTAATTCTAGACCAGTTATCAGATTACACCGAAAACCGCTTTGCCATGCAAAAGAAAGTGCAGGGCGCGATGATTTACCCGATTATTTTGATGCTGATGTCGTTTGCGATTGTGATGGGATTAATGACCTATGTGGTTCCTGACATTGTAAAAACTTTTGATCAAAATAAAGATGCATTGCCCTGGATTACCGTAGCGTTGATGAAAACCAGTGATTTTATTCGTGTGGCATGGCCGTTTTTGTTCGTCGCGAGTGTAGTTGGTTTTACTGCTTTAGTTCGCTTTTTAAGAACCGCTGCAGGGCATTATGCTTTTGACCGTTTAACCCTCAAATTGCCATTATTTGGTAAATTATCGCGTGGTATAAATGCAGCACGTTTTGCCAGTACATTATCGATTTTGACTCAGTCTGGCGTACCTTTGGTAGATGCACTTAAAATTGGTGCTGCGGTGAGTAATAACTGGGTGATCCGTGATTCAGTCAATTTGGCAGCGGAGAAAGTCACCGAAGGTGGCAACCTTGCAACGCAACTGGAGCGCAGTGGTTATTTCCCACCGATGATGGTACAAATGATCAAAAGTGGTGAAGCATCGGGTGAGCTGGATCGTATGCTGGAGCGTGCTTCAACCATGCAGGATCGGGAGGTCACCACTCTGATTTCAACTCTGCTTGCCCTGCTTGAACCGCTAATGTTGGTGTTAATGGCCAGCATCGTTTTAGTGATTGTGATTGCGGTGATGCTGCCGATTGTAAATATGAATAATATGATTTAACCCATTTTTATAAAGATAATGATTTTATGAGAGATTGATATGCACGGAAAAATATATCAAGCCAAGCAGACTGGCTTTACCCTGATTGAAGTGATGGTGGTGATTGTGATTTTAGGGGTATTGGCAGCACTGATTGTTCCTAATGTAATGGGGCGTGGTGAAAAAGCCAAAGTAGATACCTCTGCAATTACCCTAAAAGGAGTGGCGGGTGCTTTAGATCAGTACAAGCTTGATAATGGTAAATATCCATCCATGCAAGACGGTGGTTTAGATGCACTGGTTAATCAGCCTGCTTCTGCAAAAAACTGGATGCAGGGTGGTTATGTGAAAGGTGGCTATCCGAAAGACAGTTGGGAAAATGATATTCAATATGTGATTCCCGGTGCCGAAGGTCATGCATTCGACTTATATTCTTTTGGCGCTGATGGTAAAGAAGGCGGCGAAGGTACAGATGCCGATATTTATTATCAGCCTTAATTAAAAATCCTTAACTATTTTAAGGATATAAAATAGATCACTTCACTAAGTGGTGTGCTGTAATACTAAGTGAAGTGATAATGCCTCTTGATGATAAAGTATATATTAAGTTATTGATTTTATTAGAATTACATAATAATCTCTGTTTGAGACTTATAATAAGAATGATTAGCATATGTGATGGTTACAATAATTGTAAGATATGAAGAAATATAGTCTTTTTATTTAACTAAAACTGCGCATAATATCCTTGATGGCACTTTTTTAGCCAAGGAGGGTGGAGTGAAAGCATTAATCATATCGGATGAAATTAACCAATTTCATGGGGCAATGCTCAAGTCTGTTCTTTTAATTTTAAGCTTGCTTCCAATGAGTCAGGGCATTTTAGCCTTATCGAATGCGACGGAAGGAAGTAGCCAGATTATGGTGGGCTTTTTTGCAATCAGTTTATTCAGTGCATTATTCGTATTGTGCTTTTGGTCTGCATTAAAAGTGACTGTATTAAGATTACAACAAGAACAAATTTCAAGTTTAGAACAAAGTGTGGTGAAAGTTTATCGTTATATCCCGATGCTGTTTTTAACCGCAATGATGTCTTATTTAGTGACCCGGTTTTAAAATTAATTAAATAAAAAAACCGAGGCATTGAGCTCGGTTTTTTTATTGCCTTTTTATTCCTTCTCCCTCTGGGAGAAGGTTAGGATGAGGGTGATTAATCATAAACAATTTACCTCTCCCTAGCCCTCTCCTAGAAGGAGAGGGAACACTTAAAGCTAACGTCGTGATTTAAACGACACATCGACCTTACGTGGACGATAAATCCAGCCTAGAATCAACAACAACAATGAGAAACCCAGAATTGGCCAATCACTGAGGCGCATATATAAGGTTTCACCCTGCATTGCTGGAACGTCACCACGAAGGATGGCTGTTTGATCTGTCGGTGCCTGTTTCACAATATGTCCGTTGTGATCAATAAAGGCAGTTACACCAGTATTGGTGGCACGAATAAACCAGCGTCCATTTTCTTTGGCACGCATTTGCACCATTTGTAAATGTTGCCAAGGCCCTGCAGTTCCGGTAAACCAGGCATCATTGGATACGGTGACCAGGTAATCGCTTTGACTGGCATTACGACGGGTCAGGTTTGGATAAGCCACTTCATAACAAATAGCCGCACCCAACGCATGATTTTTCACATTCAATGGTTTTTGGTCATCTGCACCACGAGAGAAACCACTCATCGAGGGGTCATTCTGCAATGCGGGCAATACCCAGCTCAGCCAGCCAGATAAAGGAATATATTCACCAAACGGGACTAAACGTTGCTTTTTATATAAGCCTTCAGTGTCATCACCCGTAGCCATGATACTGTTGTAGTACATCGGGTGCTGTTCGATTTTTGATTCTTTCAAATCCCAATAGGGAAGACCGGTGACCCATGCCGTTCCAGATTTTTCTGCCTGAACTTTCATGGCATCCAAAAAGGGTTCGATATCGGTCTGGAACATGGGAATGGAAGATTCTGGCCACACGATCAGGTCACGTCCCCATTCCGTACGACTTAAATTGGCATAGATCATCAAGGTTTTCACTTGATACTCTGTCAGCCATTTAAGGTCTTGAGGAATATTGCCTTGAATCAGCGAAACAGAAAGCGGTTTCTCATCTTTTGGTTCCACAAAGTTGAGATATGAAGCTCCCCAAGCACCGAGCAATAAGATCGCGGAAGGGATAATCCAGAACACACGTTTATTCAGAATTTCAACGAGCGCACAGGCCAGTATAATCACTACAAACGATACACCGAAGATCCCGAATAATGGTGCATAGCCATCTAAGAAGCGTTCAGTGAAGGCATAGCCGACAAATAACCACGGGAAACCAGTGAATACCCAGGTTTTTGCCCACTCAAAGAACACCCAAAGTGGCGCAAAAGTCAGTGGCGTTTCCGGGAAGAATCGACGATAGATCCATGTTTGCAGGGCTGTAAATAGTCCCATCACCAATGCCATAAAGGCAATCATCAGTACACTTAAAAAGGCACTAGTATCACCATAGACATGGATTGAGGTATACAGCCAAAATGCTCCGACAAACCATAAGCCAAAGCCGTAAGCCCAGCCAATGCCAAAGGCTTGGCGTGCCGAACGTTTACGCAGTGAAGCATAGAGCAAGGCCGGAGACAGCAGTGCAAGCCACCAGTAATAATAAGGTGCCAGCGCAAAACTGAACATGGCACCTGAAAATAACGAAATTAAAAAGGGGTAAATAAAGGGGAGCTGATTTTTTTGTTGAGATGGATTTAACAGCTTATGAAAGTATGTTCTCATTTACGGACAGCTCGAATCAGATGAATAGTACGTGCATCTGCTTCTACAATGGTGAATTCCCAATTTTCAAGCTCAATCACTTGACCTTGTAAATCGCTCACTAAACCAATTTCTTGAAGCAATAAACCGCCGACAGTTTCTACTTCATCATCTGAAAAATCAGCATCTAAAACATTGTTAAAGTGTTCAATTGGTGTAAGTGCTTGAACCAGCCAGGTATTTGCCGTTTGAGGGTCATTATCCGGAATAATGTATTGGGCCTCTTCATCGACCTTATCGTGTTCATCTTCAATTTCACCGACAATTTCTTCTAAAATGTCTTCTAAAGTCACCAGTCCAGAGGTTGTGCCATATTCATCAATCACCACAGCGATATGGGTTTGCGTATTTTTTAACATACGCAGCACTTGGTCAGATCGGGCACTTTCCGGAACAAAGATCGGCTGGCGCATAAGCGCACGAATATCGACCTTATTGTTAGGTTCTGTCAAAAATGGCAGTAAATCCTTGGCCAATAAAATGCCGACCACATTGTCTGGTTGATCGGATGAAAATACCGGGAAGCGTGAATGTGCAGACTCTACAAGGGTATGTAAGATGTCCAGAAGCTGATCATCTTCTTGCAGGCTAATCATCGATGTTCGTGGGGTCATGACCTCACGGACTTTTGTTGCAGGAAGGTCAAGTACGCCTTCAAGCATTGCAACAGTATCGGGTTCTAAAAAACGACGTGAATCTTGTACTAATTTTAGCAGTTCGTCGCGAGTTTCGGGTGCAGTGCTTAACCATTTACGTAAGCCGCGCATGCCCCACGACGGGCCTGATTCCTCGTGCATGATCTTTCCTAAAGACTCTTAATATCTAAAAAAACAAATTTTATCATACTCGAGAAAATATAGATGTCTATCTATAAAATCGCTGTAATCTATGAATGTATGAGTCATCGTTTTCTATCATTTGGATCCGTGCTTTGAAAGCAAAAGACAGCATTTAAGTTTATGTTAAAATAGTGATGATTTTTTAATACCGAGTTTAAGAATGTCTGAACCGCTTGTTACTCCCACTATTCAGCTGAATACACGAGGACTACGTTGTCCTGAACCTGTAATGATGTTGCATCAAGCGATTCGTAAATCAAAATCAGGTGATGTCGTTGAAGTGTTTGCCACAGATAATTCGACTTCATGGGACATTCCGAAATTCTGTATGCATTTAGGTCATGAATTATTATTACAAGAAGAAGTGCTGGATGAAGCGGGCAATAAAGAATTTCATTATTTAGTCAAGAAAGGCTAATTCAGAATATTTTTTCTTTATTTTAAGAAGAGATAAAAAAATCCCCTCGAAAGGGGATTTTTTATTAAAAATTACATATTAGGGTAATTTGGACCACCGCCACCCTCAGGTGTTACCCAAGTGATGTTTTGAGATGGATCCTTGATGTCACAGGTCTTGCAGTGTACACAGTTGGCTGCATTGATCTGGAAGCGTTTCGAGCCATCATTTTCTTCCATGATTTCGTACACACCTGCAGGGCAGTAGCGCTGAGCAGGCTCATCCCATTTTGGTAAATTCACATTTACTGGAATCGAAGCATCAGTCAGTTTTAAATGCGCCGGCTGATTTTCTTCATGCACGGTGTTGGAGACAAACACCGACGACAGACGGTCAAAAGTCAGCTTGCCATCCGGTTTTGGATAGTTGGGCTTAAACGTTTCCGCAGCTTGAGTTTTCAGTGCGGCATAGTCAAGGACTAGATCATGTAGTGTGAATGGTACCTTAAACACGTTCTGGTCGATAAAGTTAAATGCACCACCGATCCATTGACCAAACTTGTGCATTGCCGGACCGAAGTTACGCGAGTTATACAGCTCTTCTTTCAACCAACTGTTGTTGAACTTGTCGGTATACGCTGTCAATTCTTTAACAAAGAAATCTTCACCTTCAACTACACGCGCAACCGCCAGGTCACCGCCTTTTTCTACACCTGCAGCAATCGCTTCAAACACCGCTTCACCGCAGAGCATGCCCGATTTCATCGCAGTGTGAGAACCCTTGATCTTGGCAAAGTTCAAGAAGCCTGCATCATCACCAATTAAAGAGCCACCCGGGAAAGTGAATTTTGGTAGCGAGTTAAAGCCACCTTTGGTCACGGCACGTGCGCCATAAGAAATACGCTTGCCACCTTCCAGATACTGTTTGATCAGGGGATGGGTTTTCCAGCGCTGCATTTCCATAAACGGATACATATGCGGGTTGGTGTAGGACAGATCCACGATCATGCCCAAAGTCACCTGATTGTTTTCCGCGTGGTAGAGCCACCAACCGCCTGAAGAACCGGTTTCATTCAATGGCCAACCAGCACCATGCATCACCAAACCAGGTTTGTGTTTTGCAGGATCGATTTCCCAAAGTTCTTTAATACCAATACCGTAGTGCTGTGGATCGGCATCTTTGTCCAAGTTATATTTTGCAATCAGACGTTTACCGAGGTGACCACGACAACCTTCTGCAAAAATAGTGTATTTGGCATGCAGTTCATAACCCGGAGTAAAGTTATGGGTTGGTTCGCCATCCTTGCCGATACCCATGTCACCGGTTTGAATGCCTTTAACGGTGCCATCTGCATGGTAAAGAATTTCTGATGCCGCAAAGCCCGGGAAAATGGAAACTTCCAGTTCTTCCGCTTTAGTGCTTAACCAGCGCACCACGTTGCCTAAGGATATGACATAGTTACCATCATTGTGCATGGTTTTCGGCACCATCCAGTGTGGCGCTTCTTGTGATTTTTCATCAGACAATAAGAAATAGGTTTTGTCTTCTGTCACTGGAACATTTAAAGGCGCACCTTCTTCCTTCCAGTTCGGGAACAGTTCATTTATGGCACGCGGTTCAAGCACCGCACCGGATAAAATGTGTGCACCAACTTCGGAGCCCTTTTCCACCACACAAACGGACAGATCGTTCAGGTTGTTTTCAATTGCAAGTTGACGAATTTTAATCGCCGCAGAAAGACCCGCAGGGCCTGCGCCTACGATAACGACGTCAAACTCCATCGATTCACGTTCGATGTGTTCCATGTAGGACTCCTCATATGATTTGAAGGTGGCAACCGTAATGATTTCACTCGGTGCTGCCATGAGTGTTCTTAATGCCCAGACACAATTTTATTATCGTGTCTTTTATATTGTGGGCTAGTATAGTTTTAAACCTTGATCTAGCCAATTGGCTGAATCATATTATTTTTCCGTCAGCAGGGGTATTCCGTATGGTTAATCAAAATAATTCACCAAATCAGACGAAAAATGTCGCTATTCCTGATGATAAAAATTTAATGGGTATTACACAATACTTAAAAGATGCACAGACCGGTCACAAAAGGTCAATTCCCCCATTGGACCAATTTAACCCAAAGCATTGTGGTGCAATGGATTTAAAGGTAAAAGCCAATGGAGAATGGTGGCACGAAGGTCAATTGATCAAACGACAAGCCTTGATTGACCTGTTCTCGACCGTACTCTGGAAAGAAGAGGGTAAGTTCTACTTAAAGACTCCCGTAGAACAAATTGAAATAGAAGTCGAAGATGAGCCTCTATTCGTCAATCAGGTGGATCAGGTCGAAATTGAGGGTAAAACCTATATTCAACTCACCACCACCACGCAGGATGTGGTGATTGTGGATCAGGCACATCCACTTTTTATTCGTGAATATTCAGGTGAATTACGTCCTTATGTGCATGTTCGTTTTGGCATCAATGCCTTAATTCAACGTTCTGCTTTTTTTCATTTAATTGAAATGGGACAGCTCCTTGAAAATGCTCAAGGTGATACCATCTTAAGCTTACAAAGTGGTGATTTTTACTTGCAATTGGGCACCTGAGGTTTAAGCTTTGTACTCCCGTCTTTTGAACTGCTGAAAGTGAAGTTATGACAGCCATTCATCCTATTGATCCTTTAATAAATCCAATGCCCAAGGCGCAAGCTGATGCGCCTATTGGAATTTTTGACTCTGGAATAGGTGGTTTGTCTATCGCGCAGGAAATTGCGAATTATTTACCCAAAGAACGCATCCTTTATTATGCAGACACTGCCAATGTGCCTTATGGACCGCGGGAAGATCAAAATATTCGTGAGCTAACCGCCGATGCAATTGAATGGCTGTATCGTCAAGGCTGTAAAGTGGCAGTGGTGGCATGCAATACCGCTTCTGCTTTTAGCCTGGATTATTTGCGTGATTATTATGGTGAAGATTTTCCGATTATCGGTTTAGTGCCTGCATTAAAACCTGCTGTATTACAAACCAAATCAAAAACAGTCGCGGTTCTTGCAACGCCAGCAACTTTTCGGGGCAAACTGATTCAAGATGTGATGCAACGTTTTGCCCTGCCTGCCAATGTGAATGTCATTCCTGTGACCTGTCTGGATTTAGTGCCCTTTGTGGAAAGTGGTTCACAAATGAGTGCGGAATGTTTAGCGACTTTAAAAGAAATATTACAACCTGTGGTGGATCAAGGCGCAGATTATTTAGTCTTGGGATGTACTCATTATCCCTTCCTGAAACCTGCGATTGAATCGATTTTTGGTCAGAAACTGACATTAATTGACTCTGGTGTACCCGTTGCGCGACAAACAGCCCGTATTTTGATTAAAAATGAGTTATTATTTGAACAAGATCAAAATAATGCTGTCCGTATTGAATGTCATGTCAGTGGCAATAACGCAGAAAATTTAAAAACCGTGTTGCAGTACCTCATTCCAGAAGATTTGACTTGGAATTTGAGCAATGTGGGTATTGAATAAATAAAGAAATGCGGCTAGTGTTTTGAAATATATTAAAAAAATTTATATTGGGGTTGCTGGATTACAGCACAACTGAGCATGGCTACAGTTGGGGATGTAATATGCAATTGGAAGAGGATAACCAATGCTCGATAAGCGTTATCAGGTTTTTATTTCTACGTCTGGCAGTGAAATGCAACCAGAGCGTATTGTTTTAGCTCAAACTCTCGTGGGAATGGGGTTCTTTTCTTGGGGATTGGAACAACGGACACCCCTGAGTACAGCATTTGCACGTCGTCAAATTGATGACTGCGACTATGTGGTGATTCTTTTGGGCAGTCAATATGGCGAGCAATCTGTGTCAGGTGTCGGGTATATGCACCTCGAATATATTTATGCTGTCACCAAACAGAAGCCGATTATTGTCTTTATGCATGAAGATCCGGCATCCCGGGACTCGGCTTTACAGGATAAAAAGCCGGAACTTCGCGAAAAATTCCTAGAATTCCGTAAATTATTACAACAAGAAGCAGATCAAATTTTTACTTACCGCAGCCTTCGTGATTTGGAAATGGCGGTGCGCTTTAATATGCCGCAAATGCTTGAACGCCATCCTGTTTCAGGTTGGGTTCGACCGCAGAACACGCAGTCCTTGCATGATGAAATTGATCAACTCAAAGCTAAAATTGAGCAACTTGAAACTGAAGTAGGCAAGCGGGAAGTCGATCCGTTCCTGTCTTTACCCAAAGTTTCAATGCATGAATTATTTTCTTTTGAATATCGAATGCATGCCTATCAAGATGGCAATTTCAAAGAGCTGAAAATTCAAAAGAAACTGACTTGGGCACAGTTACTGAATATTTTAGGCAGCATGTTTGTCAATCCGACACCAGAAGAATATTTTTCTAAATGTATGAATGACTATTTAAATGACACAGGACTGGAAGATGCGCGTGCGGAAATGCCGCGTGCCCATGCAGTGGCACGTGCGCAAATTAATATTCGTGCTTTGCACAGTATTAAAATGCAAATGCGTCAAAATGACTGGATTGTACAATCTGGACGTGATGACCGTCAGCGTATGTTGTGGCAAATCACGCCCAAAGGGCAAAAGCTTTTAGAAAGTAATTTGCTGGATAATCATCGTGTTTTTCAATTTAAGTCTAACTATTAATCTATATAGAGAAAGTGCAGAAAACTGTTAAAGTAAACCAGTTCATATATATTGGAAAGGGTTTGATGTTTTCTGCACCTAAAGCGAAAGTCACCATTATTTTAGCCAATTTGGGTACGCCAGACGAACCTACTGTTCCTGCAGTGCGTCGTTTTCTGAAGCAGTTTTTATCTGATCAGCGGGTCATTGAAATTCCAAAACCCGTTTGGCAAATCATTTTAAGACTGTTTATTTTACCGTTTCGACCCAAGCGTGTGGCTCATGCTTATGCAATGGTCTGGGGGCAAGATTCACCGATGCGTGAAATTGTCTTAGAACAAGTTAAAGCGGTTCAACAGCAATTAATTGAGCACTATCCGCAATTTGAATTAAATATTGTCCCTGCCATGAGTTATGGCAATCCAGGTATTCAAGAATTGCTGCAAAAATTAAGCTTAAATCCACAAGATCACATTATTTTACTTCCCCTGTTTCCTCAATATTCGGCAACCTCTACCGCTCCACTCTATGATGCGGTTGCCAAGTGGATACTGACCCAGCGCAATTTACCCGGCTTGTCGATTATTCGTGATTATTATCAGCACCCTTTATATATTCAGGCTTTGGCGCAAAGTGTACGGGATTATCAGGCTGAACATGGTGCTGCAGAAAAATTATTGATGTCATTCCATGGTATTCCACAGCCGTATGCGGATAAGGGTGATCCGTATGCAGACCGTTGTCGAATTACCGGGCAACTTGTGGCGCAGGCTTTGGGTTTACAGGACTATCAGTGGGCAGCCAGTTTCCAATCCCGTTTTGGTAAGCAAGAGTGGATTAAACCTTATACGGATACGCTGTTGACCAAATGGGCAGAGCAAGGGGTGAAATCAGTACAAGTGCTAAGTCCGGCGTTTTCGGCGGATTGTCTCGAGACTCTAGAGGAACTAGCTTTGCAAAATGCTGAAACCTTTAAGTCAGGGGGGGGGGAGCAATATGCTTATATTCCTGCATTAAATACCCGTGCAGATCATATCGCATTGCTCACAACTTTGCTTCAAGCTAATCTTGATGCATTAACGCAGACATTTTCCCACTAATTTCACCGAGGTTTCACCATTATGTTGCAAGTCAAAATTGTTCCGGTTACGGCATTTCAGCAAAATTGTTCAATTGTTTGGGATTCAGAAAGTAAAGAAGCAGTTTTGATTGATGCAGGTGGTGAGCCTGAAAAATTAGCAGCTGAAGTTGAAGCACTCGGTTTGACCGTGACAGCTTTATGGTTGACTCATGGTCATCTGGATCATGCGGGGGCAGTGGGAGCATTAACCAAAGTGTGGAATGTTCCTGTGATTGGTCCGCATAAAGAAGATGCATTTTGGCTAGACATGATTCAAGAGACTTCAGCGCGTTATGGCTTTCCTATTCCAGAAAAAGTGGACGTTACTCAATGGCTTGAAGGCGGACAAGTGTTAAAGCTGGGCGATGAAGAATTTGAAGTCCGTTTTGCTCCAGGTCATACCCCGGGTCACGTGATGTTCTATAACAAAAATTATGCTCTATTATGGACCGGTGATGTGCTGTTTAAAGGGTCGATTGGCCGTACCGACTTTCCACGTGGAAATCATCAGCAATTATTAGATTCGATTCAGCGTGAATGTTTCAGTCTGCCAGATGAAACCCAATTTATTTCAGGTCATGGCCCGATCAGTAGCATTGGTTTTGAAAAACAGCATAATCCCTTTGTTGCGGGCAAAGCGGGTTGATACTTTGAATTTGGTAGTAAAAAGTCTGCATCTGCAGACTTTTTTTATATGTGCAATTTTTTGAAATAATTAAAATTCATCATCTTCACGACTGCCATCCGCTTGCGGTGCATCTTGAGTAGGCAGTTTATATTCATCATTTGCCCAAGCGCCCAAATCAATCATTTTACAGCGTTCTGAACAAAAAGGACGAAACTCGTTGCCTTCCCAAGTCGAAGGTTTGCCACAACGCGGGCAAGGAAAAGTGCGAGGCATCTTATTCTCCGGATAAAAATGATGATTCGATTAGTCAAACTCAGTCGCTCTTGCTAGACTTGAGCGGATTTTTGTTAGTTTGATCTGATTATGCCAATTCGTCAATTTCAAGCACAGCGTATGCATGCGCCTCGTGATTTTCAAATGATTAGCCCAGAGCCAATTTGTGTGGAAATTGGTGCAGGTAAAGGTAAACATGCCTTGCTTTTTTCGAGTCAGCATCCCGAACATAAACTGATTGCCATTGAACGCACCCGTGAAAAATATGTGGCGATGCAAAAACAGCATGCTTTAGAAGGGCAAGCCAATTTACAAGCCATTCATGCCGATGCCATGCCATGGATCGTCCATGCCTTGAATCCTGGGCAAGTGCAGCAATTTTTTATTCTGTATCCAAATCCTGAACCGCATAATCCGGCACAGCGCTGGTTGAATATGCCATTTTTTGAATTTTTACTGTCACGCTTACAGGTTGGTGGAACGGTAACTCTGGCCAGTAATATGCCTGAATATATTGCAGAAGCACAACAGCAGTTGATTGAGACTTGGAAATTACCTTTTATTAAAGAAGTGATTCCAGGTACATCAGCACGTACCCATTTTGAAATTAAATATTTGGAACGTGGCGAATTGTGTCAGCAACTCATCATCACCAAGCCAGAAGGCTACACCACCCGTTTTGATGATTTTATGCCGCTGCAAGGTCAAAATGCGGTTATCGAAATTGCATCAGAAACTGATGTAAAAGATGCTGAATAAGTTTGCTATGAAAAAACGTGTTGCAATTATTGGGGCAGGTCCTGCGGGATTGATGGCGGCAGAAGTTTTAACTCAGTACGATTACGACGTGCATGTCTACGAACAGAAACCCTCGGCCGCACGTAAATTTTTAATGGCCGGAAAAACCGGCTTAAATATTTCTCATGCCGAGCCTGTAGCTCAATTTATAGAGCGTTATGACCAAGCGGACTGGCTTGCACCTTGGGTAAAACAGTGGGATGCCCAATGGATTCAGCAATGGATGAAGGGCTTAGGGATTGAATCCTATATTGGTTCATCCGGTCGGGTATTTCCCATTGAGATGAAAGCTGCGCCATTGCTGCGTGCCTGGTTAAAACGTTTAACCCAACATGGTGTAATTTTTCATTATCGACATCAATGTCTGAAGCTGAGCAGTTCTGAATTACAGTTTAAAAACCTGGTCACGGAACAGGTTGAAACCCAGCCTTTTGATGCCATTGTGATGGCATGTGGTGCGGTATCTTGGTCACGACTCGGTAGTGATGGAGCATGGCAACAATGGTTATCTGAGGATGAAATTGAAGCCTTTCATGCCAGTAATGCAGGCGTGGAACATGATTGGTCCAAGTTCATGCAACCGGTGTTTGGTCAACCTTTAAAGCGTGTTGAAGCATGGGTAGAAGGTGAAGCCAAAACCATGGGCGATATTGTGATTAGCCATTATGGCCTGGAAAGTGGTCTGATCTATAAACAGGGTCGCGCGCTACGTCAGCAGCTTAAAAATGGTCAGGCCATGCAACTCTATTTGGATTTAATTCCAGAGCAGACGGTTGAGCAACTCGCGCAAAAATTACAACCCACTAAAAAGCAGTCTTTAAGTAATGTCTGGCGTAAAGCAGGTTTAGATCTTGCCAAAGCCAATCTGGTGCGTGAATTGGTGGCTAAAGATGTGTGGAGTGATCCGCTGGCTTTGGCACAGCAGATTAAACATTTGCCTATTCCTTTACAGGGTTTTCGTCCTATAGAAGAAGCGATTAGCTGTGCTGGTGGCATTAAACGAGACGTGTTGTCTGAACAGCTGCAATTAAAGTCAAATCCGCATGTGTTCTGTTGCGGAGAAATGCTGGATTGGGATGCACCGACAGGCGGTTATTTATTAACTGCATGTTTTGCGACAGGTCGTGCTGCGGGTGAGGGCGTGCATAGTTATCTGGCGATAAAAAAATAACAGCAGATATTTTGAACCGTAATTTAAAGCATGTTAGGTTGATCACTCAAACCTTATAAAAATACGGCTGTTATGTCTGAACAAAATTTATATAGCGGAAGCTGTTTGTGTGGCGGTTTACGCTATGAAATTCAGGGTAAAATCGGTGACATCGTGCAATGCCATTGTCGAAAGTGTCGTAAAGCGAATGGCACAGCTTTTGCCACCAATGCCCCGATTCGAAAAGCAGATTTTAAAATTGTGCAAGGCGAGCATTTGCTGAAAAAGTTCCAATCCAGTGAAACCACACAGCGCTGTTTTTGTGCCGATTGTGGTTCACCGATTATCAGCATTAAAACTGAAACACCGGATCTGTACCGTTTAAGAATTGGCACCTTAGATACACCACTTCAGCAAAAGCCGACCCAACATATCTTTGCTGCATCTAAAGCAGAATGGGATACGATTTGCGATGGCTTGGTGCAGTATAAAGAGCAACCATAAAGCATCAACACAATAAAAAAAGTAGAAGGGATCAAATGATCCCTTTTTTATGCTATCCAGTTTTAGTAGCTAGATTGAGTTGTATCGGATTTAGCGGCTTCAGCTTTTTTTGTTTCAGCTTGGTCCATTTCCGGATATTGTGACTGCCAATGTTCAAGCTGGTCTTGGGCATGTAAAAAACTACCTAAACCTTTGACTCGATCGCCTGAATTTTTCATTTCCTCTGCTTTTTTATCTTTATGCTGATCATACAGTTTGGCTTGGGTTTGCCAGTATTCTGCAATTAAGCCTTGAATATAGCGGCCTTGCTGGGTTTTTAAATCCAGTTCTTTCAACATATTCAGTGCTGACTGAATATTGTCACGTTTGCGATTATGCGCAAATTCATCGGTTAAGGATCCCTCCTCGTGCATTTTGGTCAGCTCATCTTCCATGTCATCACTCATTTGGGTGAAGCGCGTATCGAAGTCGGTGAGTAAGGCAATATCATGTTGATCATCCGGAGTTTTCTCAAACGCTTTGACCGGTTCGGTAATCAACTCCTGCATGACTTTATCTTCAGGTTGAATTTTATCGTTTTGAGTAGCTGTATTTTTGCTGTTATCACAGGCCGTCAGGAATACGCTTGAACATAATAAAACAGGCAAACCAAGTTGTTTCAGTGGAAGTTTTTTCATGATGATTCCTTATTTCTAATCAATTTTTTTAAAATCATAGGCATAGGTTATATAAGGGAAGGTAATTTCATCTTGTGGATATTTACCAGTGTAGCTGAAGACCAACTGTTCAAATAAAGCTTTTAGTTGCTGTTGTTCTTGCTCAGGCATTGCAGCAATAAAACTGGTGGAAAGCAGACGTTTAGACACCACATTTTCTACTGTACCGACATGCTGCTGCTCAAAAGTCTGGACATTTTCTAACTGAAATAATGATTGCTGCTCAAATACATTTTTCCACTTTCCACTATGATAACGCGGTGTGTTACCCTCGAAAGGTTCAATCAGATCGGCCAGTGCCTTGACCCAGTCAACGTTTATATCCCGTTGATTCCAGATCAGTGCCAAATGTCCGGATGGTTTCAAGACTTGGTGAATTTGCTGTAAAGTCTCAAGATTGGAAAACCAGTGGAAGGATTGTGCGCAGATCACAGCATCAACACTATGTGCAGCCACAGGTAACTGTTCACTGGAGGCTTGCAGGGTTTGAATGTCGGGAAATGCCTGTTGTAACTGTGCCAGCATTTCCTGAACCGGTTCAATCGCGATAATATGCGAAGTAATCTGTTGTAAGTACGGTAAGAATTTGCCCGTGCCAGAACCCAGATCAATGACCTGTGAATTTGCGCCCAGTTGCAGCTGATGTTGCAGCCAACTCACGATCTCTGCTGGATAACCCGGACGCACCTGCTGATAAAGTTCTGCAGCAGAACTGAAGCCTTTTTGAGCGGCAGGATGAAGTGATTGTGTCATATTTTGCGCTTTCTAATATTCTTGGCATCTATAAAATAACATAGTCGCTTTTCGTAAATAGGCAAGGTGTCTATTTGTTTTATTGACTGTAAAAAACAAGGGCCGATTTGCTTCGGTGTGGAAATGGAAAAACACATTATTTTTGAAGACGAACAAATTCGTGCAATATTCCTAAAAGGTTCATCGGATGAGCTGATTTTCTCTTTTGGCGATTTAATTACCCGCGCCAAAGGGTTGTCGATCAACGCCGAAAAATCCTTGCATAAACATGATTTTAATGTCATTGGGATTATGCCGAAGCAGAAATCGTGGTTTCCTGAAAGCTCAATGAGACAGATGTTTGCCGAGATTCAGGAACTGATTGCGCCGTTTAAAACCCGCATTGGCTATGGCGGCTCAATGGGCGGTTATGCTGCAATCAAATATTCTAATTTGCTCGATTTAAAACGCGTGGTTGCATTGGTGCCACAGTATTCAATTAATCCTGAAGATGTGGAAGACCCGCGCTATAACATGTTTTTCCATGCGGAATTAAATGCCAATATGCAGGTGCAGCCTGAAGATGTTTCCGCTGAGCGTGAATACATTGTGGTTTATGATCCGTACTGTGTTGAAGATCGTGCGCAATATTTAAAACTTGAACAAGTCTTGCCTAAAATTCAGACTTTGAAATTGCCATTTACCGGGCACGATGCGATTGCTGTTCTGGCCAGTTCAGAATTACTGCATGACTTTTTATTGCATGAATTTGATGAACCCTATTTTTATAAAAAAATACGTCAGGTCAAAAAGAGCAGCAAGTTCTATTATCGTAAAGTCATTGAAAACTTATTGCCGCGACACCGCAATGCGCTGGGTTCGATTTTAATCAACAATGATTTACAGCTGGATAACCAGTTTTTTGATTCCAAGTTAAAACAGAATTTGTTGCGAGAATTGCTTAGCAACAAGCAAGTCAGTCAACAAGACTTACTGAAACTGGGTATACAGGTCAATCTGCCGCAAGAAAACAGCAGCCTGTTGATGGACTGTTTTGGTCATGGCTTGGTGTTTAATGTGATTAGCCAGAAAATTGAAAGTTATGCTGTCGGTGCAATTGCCTTAAATCATAAATTTCTGATTCCTATTTTTGCCAAAGGCAGTGGTTTGGTGCAGATTAATTTAAATGACCAACGCTATGTCGTGGCAATGAATGATCGGCAGGTCATGAAGCTGTTTAAAGAGCAGGAGCCTTTAACCGTAGGAATGCATCCGATTGTGATCAAAAAATATAGCGATTTTTATTTGCTCAGTTATAAGCATTTAAATTTAAGCAATAATGAATTTGGCGGTCATGATTTTATTGAAGATAGTCCTGAGACTGCTCAATTCATGACCCAGCCTGAGCTTCTTTAAGCCCAACCGAGAATATTGTTACTGTTTAATAGAAATTGGACTTTGGTTTGATTTTTGACCACTTGCTTTATATTTTAATCGGTCTAAGATGGAAAATATAAGGCAAGTTAAATATTTGCTGAATATTGAAAAATAAATAAACAGTAAACTGATCAGGTGCTTAAGGATGAAAGTTAATTTTATACCGGCTGTGCTTTTAACCCTAATTTCTATATCCCTACCTTCTTACGCATTTGCCCAGAGTCCAGATCCGACTTATATGATTATGGGCGGGGGATTGTTGCTGGTGTTTGCCCTGGCAATCTATGTCTTTTTTGAAATTCGCAAATCGATTCAGGTACATATCAACAAGCCCACTAAATAGTAGGTTTTTTCATATCTGCTACCTGAATTTAATTGAAAAAGCGCGCAAATTTGGCTTTTAATATAAGGGTCAATCATTTTTCAGATCTCCATCTGAACCAGTCAAGGAGCGCCTGATGAAAGCCATATTTTTAGATTATGAATCGCTCGATCAAAATGATTTGGACTTTAGTGCGCTCGAAGCGGCTTTTGATGAATTAACCTTTTTCCCAAGCACTAGCCCAGCCCAGGTTTTAGAACGTGTACAACATGCGGATGTCATTATCAGTAATAAAGTGCTGGTTGATGCAGCTACGATTCAACACTGTCCAAATTTGAAACTGATTTTAATTTCCGCAACGGGAACCAATAATATTGACCTGATTCAAGCACGTGCACAGGGTATTGTAGTGTGTAATTGTCAGGGTTATGGCACTGCTGCTGTAGCACAGCATACTTTAAGCCTAATGTTGGCTTTAGCGACTTCGTTACTCAAATATGACAGCGCAGTAAAGCAAGGGCAATGGAATAAAGCCTCACAATTCTGCCTGCTGGATTTTCCCATTATTGAACTGGAAGGCAAAACTTTAGGGATTATCGGTTACGGTGAATTGGGACACGCAGTTACGAAACTGGCGCAAGCGTTTGGCATGAACGTACTGGTAGGAGCTTTAGCAAATCGTCCATCATCTGATAGCAGTCGGGTTGCTTTTGAGGATTTATTGCCGCAAGTGGATTTTTTGAGCCTACATTGTCCTTTAACCGAACCTACCCGCGACTTGCTTGATGCGCAAGCTTTTGATGCGATGAAGCCGACGGCATTTTTAATTAACTGTGCCCGTGGTGGAATTGTCAATGAACAAGCACTTGCAGATGCTTTGCGCCAAGGAAAAATTGCAGGGGCGGCAACCGATGTTCTTACGGTTGAACCACCGAATGAGGGCAATGTGCTGTTGGCAGATGATATTCCAAATTTAATCATTACCCCACATAGCGCGTGGGGCAGTGTCGATGCACGACAACGCATCGTGCAACAGATGCTAGACAATGTTGAAGCATTTAAAGCCGGACAGCCGATTCGACAGGTGAATTAACCCACTCTCACTTTAGCCCTCTGCTAAAAGGGAAAGGCATATTGATTATAAGTTTACAGTCCCATTATTTTGTACCGGCTGTATTTGAGTAGACGGTGCTTGTGGAGCGGGTGCAGACTCAACCCCTGTGGATGACTGACTCAAAGGGTGCGAAATAATAGGGGCAGGCTGGTCATTGGGACTACCAATCAGGCCATCTTTGGTTTCATTCAGTTTTTTATTCACTTTTACTGCAGCGTTTTGAGTTTTCTCAATCGCAATCACTGATTTTTCAGCAGCAAACTCTTTGGTTTCTTCCCAGGCATTTTGCACTTGAGGTTTTACTTTTGCGATTCCTTTTTGTGCTGCATGATCGACTTTTTCAGCGGTGTTTTGCACCGTGGCTTGAGCCTTGTGGGTAATCACTTTAAAGATATTCGGGTTGTCACCATAAGGCGCAGCCTGACTCTGTGTTTGAGTTACCGTTTCGGTTGCTGTTGTGGTTTGAGCAAAAAGCGGAGTTGAAGCTAAAATTGCGCCCGTAATTAATGCAGTTTTCATCTTTTTCATTGTGCGTTTTATTCCTGTTTTTGCCTGTAGTTTCAGTTCTACATCATTCTTTTCATTGTAATGGTAAGTTTTTTAAGTAAGTGGAAATGTGGCGAAATTAATACAGCGTTACAACATCTGTATACATTTGCTGTGTATTTTAGAAAGATGAGAAATAAAAAAAATCCCTCATCATTTATAGGTGAAAGATGAGGGATTGATTAAATGAATCGGGTAATGTATTCGGTCACTTAGTTACATTGAGCTAAAGCGTCTTTATGAAAGTTGTGGCGTAAGGCAAGGAAATTGTGTTGTACGTCTGGAGCATGCAGGTCGAAGTTTGTTGCCGTGCTTGAGCCGTCTTGAGCGAATGTTGTAGAATTACCTGAAATAAGGGTTAAGCCCTTAAATGACCAATGTTCTATTGATTTTCCTGCTTCTAGATTGCCGGTAAATTCAATCACACATTTATCAATAAATTTAGTCAATTTGGCTTTGTTGTCGACCGTGTCTGGATAGACCTTCAGGTTTTGAACTTCTTCTAATACGCCGGTTTCAAGTTGCGGGATTTTAGGAGCAGAAGTACAAGCGGTAAGAGATAAGCACGCGAAGCCAGAGAGAATAAGTGTTTTAAATTTCATATGATTCTTTCTTATTGAGTGTTGTTAGTTTGAGTATATGAAATATATAGTGATATGCCTATAGCTTTTACGATAAGAGTTGAAGCCAGAAGAAATAGGTGAGCTATAGTGATTTTTAATAATTTATCAAACTAATATTTCGATCAAAGCATATGGAACAATAACAATTAAATAGCAATATAAAAGAAAGGATGTTTTAGTTTTCAAAATATAGTTTTTTATCATTATTATAAGTTATTGGAATTAAGCACCAAACCACTATATTCAAAGTGGTTTGGCTTTTGATCATAAAAAATAAGTCTTAGATTGCTGAGAAAAAAGATTCTTACTGATTATCAAGTTTTATTGTAAACGGACAATACCTTCTACACGGTCATTATTATCATAAGTGATTTCAAATGCTGTTTTTTTACCACCAAAAGTTGCTTCAGCAGGTGTTCCAATAACTTCCCAAAGGCCTAAGGTTGCAACATCAGCTAAGCCATGAAATAAGGTGCGGCTGACGCGGTTTGCAGTACTATAACCTTGATTAAAAGAATATACGTCGATTCGTTTACTTTCTTTTGCTTCACTAGAAATAGGTGCACCAATTTCAGCTAAAATCGCACTACGCGGCATACCAGCAGCAAATACAGAAAGGTCTTTTTTAGGTGGTTGCTTTGCTGCCATTACTGCAGAGCAACCTGTTTGTCCTAATGCTAAAATAGAAACTGTTGCGGCTAAAATTAATTTTTTCATGTCCCTAATACCCCTCAAGAAAATAATATTAAAGAATGAATTGTATATTAAATTTAAATAAATTAAATGATAAAAATTAGTAATTTATAGTTATTTAATTTTTTGAGTATAAAATTATAATCTATTACTTTTATTGTGGGTCTTGACTATTTTACTAACATTTAGAGTTTGGTGATGAATTATAGAAATAATAATGAATAAAAAAACCCGCTCTAAAGCGGGTTTTTTAATAGCTTGAAACTTAGTGCTGTAACACCGAAATATCAGCCACTTTCGTAAACAAGTCACGAAGCTGAGCCAGCATACGCAAACGGTTTGCTTTTAGGTCAGCATCATCAGCCATCACCATTACGCCGTCAAAGAATGCATCTACAGGTGCACGAAGTGCGGCAAGTGCAGACAACGCAGCAGTGTAGTCTTTAGCAGCAAATAACGGCTCAACCACAGGCGTGATTTTCGCAAGTTCAGCGAACAATGCTTTCTCAGCATCTTCAACCAAGTTCGCTTCAACCACAGCACCTTCAGGTGCAGTTTCTTTGGCAAGGATGTTGGCAACACGTTTGTTTGCAGCAGCAAGCGCAGCCGCTTCAGGCAACGCGCGGAAGTGGTTAACTGCATTTACACGCTTGTCAAAATCAAGAGGTGATTTTGGAGACAAGGCTTGAACTGCTTGAATTACATCAACCGCAACACCTTGGTCTTCGTATTTCGCACGGTAACGACCTTCAAGGAATGCAACTGCATCCGCCAAAGTTTTATCGTGATCTTTCAATACATCGCCATACGCTGCTAAAGCAAGTTTGATCAAGTCTTCAATTGACACATCAAGCTCGTTTTCAGTCACTAGACGAAGGATACCAATCGCAGAACGACGAAGTGCAAACGGGTCTTTAGAACCTGTAGGCGCTTGACCAATACCGAAAATACCTGTGAGTGTATCTAAACGATCTGCAAGGGCAATCGTAGTACCAGTTTTGGTCTTCGGTAAAACGTCACCAGCGAATTTAGGTAAGTATTGCTCACCTAAAGACTCAGCCACTTCAGCATTTTCACCTTCAAGACGTGCGTAGTAAGTACCCGCGATCCCTTGAAGTTCAGGGAATTCACCCACAAGCTCAGAGGTTAAGTCACATTTCGCAAGAAGCGCAGCTTTTTCAGCATCGGAAGCGTTAGCACCCGTAATTGGTGCAAGTGCAACAGCCAATTTCGCAATACGTTCAGACTTGTTCCAAAGCGTACCTAATTCAGCTTGGAATACCATGTTCGCCAATTTTTCTTTACGCGATGCAAGCGGTTGCTTTTGATCTTGTAAGAAGAAGAATTCAGCATCAGACAAACGTGGACGAACCACTTTCTCATTACCTTCAATGATTTGTGTCGGGTCTTTCGACTCAATGTTAGACACAGTAATGAAGTACGGTTGAAGTTTGTTGTCTGCATTCACCAAACAGAAGTACTTTTGGTTGTCTTGCATGGTTGTGATCAATGCTTCTTGAGGAACAGCAAGGAAGCGTTCTTCGAAGCTTGCACGAAGCGCAACAGGCCATTCAACCAATGCAGTTACTTCATCACGTAAATCACTTGGCACAATCGCAATCGCATTTACTTCATCAGCAAGAGCTTTCACTTGTTGGTCGATGATCGCTTGACGCTCTTCAAAAGAAGCCACAACGTGAGCATTACGAAGTGCATCTAGGTATGCATCTGCATTTGCAAGTGTGATCGCTTCAGGCGCGTGGAAACGGTGACCATAAGTCACGTTACCTGCTTTGTGATCTTGAATGGTTGCATCAACCACATCGTTGTCTTTTAACAATACAACCCATTTTACAGGACGTACGAATTCAGTACGGCTTGCCGCAGAACGCATGCGTTTTGCGATTGGTAGGTTGTCTAAAGCAGCTTGTAAAATTTGCGGTAAAAGTACGTCTAGGCTTTGACCTTTGACGTCTTTTAAGTAGCACACCTTTTCAACTTTACCCGCTTGGAAAGTCGATACTTGATCAACCGTGATGCCTTGACCACGCATAAAGCCTTCAAGCGCGCGTGTTGGTTTGCCTTCAGCATCATATGCCGCTTGAACAGCAGGGCCGTCAAAACGTTTTTGTGTATCTGCTTGCGCGCCTTCAACATTGACAATTTTCAATGCCAAACGGCGAGGTGCTGCATAAGCTTCGATAGCGTCGAATGCAAGACCAGCATCTTTTAAGCCTTTAACCGTTTCAGCTTGAAGCGCATCACGTAATTTTTTTAAGCTTTTTGGCGGAAGTTCTTCACAACCCAATTCGAACAATACGGTATGTTTAGACATTATTTCTTCTCCGCTGCTTTTTCTGCTTGAGCCGCTTCTGCTTCAACTTGTGCTTTTAACTGGGCAAGCACTTCATCACGTAGGTGTGGTTCTGCCATTGGGAAACCAAGTTTCGCACGTGCTGCCACATAACTTGTTGCGATTGAACGTGCCAAAGTACGGACACGTAAAATATAACGCTGACGTTCAGTCACAGAAATTGCGCCACGTGCATCTAGCAAGTTAAAGCTATGCGATGCTTTGATGACTTGTTCGTATGCAGGAAGTGGAAGTTCAGCCTGGATTAAACGCGTCGCTTCAGCTTCATAGAAGTCGAACAACTCAAACATTTTTTCAACGTTTGCATATTCGAAGTTATAGGTCGATTGTTCCACTTCATTTTGATGGAACACATCGCCATACGTTACCGTACCGAACTGACCTTTGGTCCACACTAAGTCGTAAACTGAATCTACACCTTGCAAGTACATCGCTAAACGCTCAAGACCGTAAGTGATTTCGCCTGTTACAGGGTAACATTCAACACCACCGACTTGCTGGAAGTAAGTGAACTGCGTCACTTCCATACCATTGAGCCAAACCTCCCAACCTAAGCCCCAAGCGCCCAATGTTGGAGATTCCCAGTTGTCTTCTACGAAACGAATGTCGTGTACCAGCGGGTCGATCCCGATCGCTTTTAACGAGTCTAGGTAGAGCTGTTGGATGTTGTCTGGGTTTGGTTTCAGCACCACCTGGAACTGGTAGTAGTGTTGCAAACGGTTCGGGTTTTCGCCATAACGACCATCTTTCGGACGGCGTGACGGCTGAACGTAGGCAGCGTTCCAGGTTTCAGGCCCTAAAGCACGAAGGAAGGTTGCAGTGTGGAATGTGCCTGCGCCCATTTCCATATCGTAAGGTTGTAAAATGACACAACCTTGTTCAGCCCAGTAAGTTTGTAAGGCAAGAATTAAGCCTTGGAAGGTATCAATATGCGATATGGCGCGACTCATGGTCATCCACTTAAAATTAGAAAAAAATTGTGTTCAATTATAAGGATTTTCCAGAGGAGTGGCAAAGGGTTAAATTTCAATACTTGTTTTTAAATCTTTAATACGCTGTCTAATTTCTAGTGAACAATCTGGCTTAGATTTTTCAGCTATATCAGTAAACATCCATGCAAATTCTAATAAGCCATTATCGGTTAATGGTTTTGGATCAATAGCGATATTTTTTCATATGCGAGAATAAAAATGTTTGCAAAAAGCATTGGAATTTTTTGAAAGTTTTGAAATTGAATATCATCTAAATTTATTTGCTTTTTGAAAATATCACCAATTTTTACAAGTTCAAGCATTTGCTCTTCATCAGAAGATTGGCAAAGATGAATTATTTTTTGTGTTATTCCTTGTAAAATGAGAGAAGTATTAAAATCCTCAACTTCTTCTAAAAGCTTTATAAGTTCTGGTTGTGATAAAAGTTGCCTATAATGCTTAATTTTTTTTGTAAAATAATTTTGTTTAGTCCCAGCAGTCTGAAAATTAATTTCTCGTTCGTATAGAGCTAATTCGACATCGGGACTTTCAATAAAGTCTAAATTACAGTTCAAAAGATCTGCAATTTGCATAAAAATATTATCGGCATCCGCTTTATAAATAACTTTACACTCTTCATCACTTTCTAAGAATTGGTGGCTGCTTTTTTGCAGTACCCGTTCATTATATTCAAGCCAATAAAGCCAGTTGTTATAAGGGCGCAATTCATTTAGAGCATCCATCAAAGGATCATTTTCACCACTATAGCCTGCAACGACCCAAGTTTTAGAGCATCCTGTTGAACGTACAATTTGAGTTAAAGTTTCTTTGTGTGCTTCAAGTTGATCTGTTGTATTTCGCTGGACAAAACCAACATGCTGACCATTTAAATAAACAATACTCGGGTCATGTAAAAGTTCTGCATTAACTTGACCCATTGCACCCAAATCATAAATTGCAGGGAAAGGGTACATGCCGACCATATAGCATGCATGAATTAAAAGAGGATCGAAATTGACAGTGAGAATACGACTGAAATAACCTTGTTTTAAAAGCTCAGCAATTGCAATATGAGCAAAATTAAGTTTTGCTTTTTTAATACCTTTAGTTTTATTTCCTTCAATAAACCACTTAAAAAGTTCTTTGCGTTTAACATTTGACAGCTTGGTCATAATGTCATTGTATTGCAGTTGGTTGATGTCTTCTTGAGCAAGAAATTGTTCTTCTTCGGTAAAATAATTTGGAAAGTTATCAACAGCGATTTTCATGAGTTGCTGTGCAGGTGGGATGCCTGCTGAAACGGAAATGCCCGCACCAACTAATAAAATTGCACCGCCTTGTTCTTTTGCATCTTTCAGTGAAGCGGCTAGGTGTTTAAGTAATTCTTCGCGATTTTTTTCCATCAAAGTCTAAATATATATAAAAATACTTTTATATTAATGTTAAGTTTTTGTTTTTCAATTTAAATATTTTATATTTACAGATTTATTGATAAATATAAGATATAAAATAAATACACCTTTATGCGGCATCATTCTATAATTCAAATCTTCAACTTAAAAACCACAAAAGGCGTGCTGTGTTTCATCCACAACTTGAATGGCTCAATACCTTAAAACCCAATTTCAAAGTCCTTCCGCTAAAAGACCGCCTGCTGTGTGGCATAGGCGCATTGATCGGGCTTGCACTTTCATCGCTGATCAGTTGGTGGGTATTAGGCGATATCAACGCCTGGTATATCGCGCCAATGGGGGCATCATCGGTATTGCTGTTTGCCGTGCCTGCCAGTCCATTGGCTCAACCGTGGAATATGGTGGTCGGAAATAGTATTGCAGGCATAATTGGTGTGACCTGTGCGATGTATATTCCTAACTTGACGGAAGCCTTCAGTGTTGCGGTGGGCCTCTCGATTGTCTTAATGATGACGACAGATTCCTTGCATCCACCCAGTGGGGCAGTGGCCATTACAGCGGTATTGGGTGGGGAAGCGGTAAACCAGCTTGGATACAACTTTATCTTTTATCCGGTTTTATTGAATTCACTTTTATTAATGATGATTGCGATTGTATTTAATCACATGCTGGGCAAACAATATCCGCAAGTCGCACAAATCAACCAGCGTTCTAAAGACCCAACGCCGACTCAAAAAGTCACGATTCAACCCCATGATATTCAGGAAACATTAGATCAACAAACTGAGCTGTTGGATATCAGTGAATATGACTTACAAAAAATTATTTTAGCGGCGCAAGAAAAAGCCAATGCGAGGGCAGTGAGCCAGTTCAAGTGTCAGGATATCATGACCAAAGATGTCATTAGCTTGGATGAAAATGATGATATCCATTTGGCTCTGGATAAATTCAAGCATATGAATTTAATGAGCTTGCCTGTAGTTGATGCCCAGCAGCAATTGGTAGGCACACTGGCTTTATATGAAGTGGTAGAGTGGTTTAAGCGAGCGACAGACTTGAGAACCACATGGCAACGTCAGGTTAAGGATATTATGGTGCGTCAAGTGGTTACGGTAAAACCGGAGCAACCGATTCAGGATTTGGTGCCGTATTTTGTGGAACGTTCATTTAATTACATTGCGGTGTTAGAAAACCAAAAAATGGTCGGGATCATTAGCCGTGCCGATATGATTGCAGCATTGAATCAACAGTTGAATCTGGCGGCCAACATCTAAAAAATAGGCAAAAAAAAGCTACGACTCATTGGGGTAAGAGCCGTAGCATAAAACGGTAAACTATTAACGGTATGGATTAGAGTCCTGATTTACCGTACGAACCGGATTCTGATAGCCTGATCCAGAATCTATTTGAAACTGTTTTTTAGGCATGATGAGCCATAAAACCAAATAGACCAAAATTCCTGGAAATGCTGCGCTCATAACAGAAACAAGTACAAATATAATGCGGAGTAAATTTGCATTCCAACCAAATCGTTCAGCAATACCACCCATCACACCTGCAATCATATTCTGTCGGTTAGAGCGATATAAACCAACATTGGCCATCTAGGTCTCCTTAAAATTAGAAAATATATGAAGTTAAAACAACTCATCCATAATTAAAAAATGGTGATGAAAAAAACTTTTTAAAGTGATACAGCATAGAAAATAGTTAAGTTATGTAACTGGCTATACCTGATCTCTATACTGCGACATAAAATATGTTTATCTTGAAAAAGTTGATTTATATCAATAAAAATCAACTAAATATATAAATTGTATTATGATGTAATGGCATGAATATCAAGATCACTTATCCAATAAATAATTGAATGTACCCATACGCAGCTAAAGAAAATTTATGATCTTGGGGTAAGTAATTGTTTCTAAAAGCAGATTATCGTAGATGTATCCTGGTGAGTGTTTTATTGGGTCTTGGGGGCTGTAATAAGCCACTAGAAGATTCTATCGCTGAAAAAATTGAATCCGAAAATCAGCGGGTTAATTCCGCTGCTGCCAATACTCAAGGCAAAAAACTGACTGAGGTAGCCGGAAAGGCCACCATGCCTGTGGATACTACAACCGCTACCCAGAAAAAAATTCCAGAAAATGCTGAACCCTATGTGGGGCGTTATCAGAGTTCGATTAGCTGTGCTGATCCTTTGATGAAATGCAAAGAGGGGACTGGAGATTTAATTATCAATTTATTAGCAGATGGTACCGCACATAGCAGCATTATCCATTTAGGCCAAATTACATTTGATTCGGACCCTTATTATCATAAAGATTCTTGGTCTTATGATGAAGAGCATCATCAAGTGATTTTGCATCGGTCAAATGGGGTCAAGTTTTTCTATAATGTGGATCAAGATCAGAGCTTGCAAATGGATTTAGATAAAATTGCCAATGCTTCAGAACAAAATAAACAATATTTTGCTGAAGGTCACCCATTTCCCCAGCAGGCATATCGTTTAGTCAAAGAAAGTACGCCAGTGAAAACCAATAAATCCTAAAATTTAAGCAAAAAAAATACTCCCAATATGGAGTATTTTTTTTGAATAAAATTAAAATTTATTGGAATAATGAGGATTAAATTTGGTGGGTTGTGAGGGGCTCGAACCCTCGACCAATAGATTAAGAGTCTACTGCTCTACCAACTGAGCTAACAACCCTGAACGAGGATTAGTGAACTTAAAGCATCGCTTTAAGGGTTCACCCGAGTGCAAGAAAAAATCTATGATTTTTAAAGGTGCATTAAAGCACTTTATTTTGCAACATCGATATAGCAAAATTTCGAGAATGGCGAATCTACCGAAGGGGTATGGTTTGTCTTGGTCGGAATATTGCAGGTTTCTTTTCTATTGTAGTACAGAAAGAAGCCTTAAGAAAGATATGGTGGGCCGTCCGCGACTCGAACGCGGGACCAATGGATTAAAAGTCCACTGCTCTACCAACTGAGCTAACGGCCCATATTTTCAGAGAAAATATCTGAGAAGTAAAAAAGCTTCCCTGTTGAGAAGCTCTTTAGAATCTTGGTGGGCCGTCCGCGACTCGAACGCGGGACCAATGGATTAAAAGTCCACTGCTCTACCAACTGAGCTAACGGCCCAAGATAATCAAAATAAGTGGTGGGCCGTCCGCGACTCGAACGCGGGACCAATGGATTAAAAGTCCACTGCTCTACCAACTGAGCTAACGGCCCGAAACCAACATTCAAGCATTGCTTGGATGCATAGTGCAAGAAAATATAGTATTTTCTAAACACCACTTCGTTTTGATGGGCGTATTGTAGCAAGTTATTAAACGAGCGCAAGTAAAAATTAGCAAACTTGTTGATGTTTGATTATAAATGCAACAAATTTGCTTTATCTAGTCAAAAAACATACGTTTTGGATTAGAAACGGTATTGATAGGCTTGGATATTGTTGAATATTTCTGCCGTTAAATCACAATATTCTGTGGCATTTGGCAGTAAAACCAACAAGCGTTCATCGGTTTTATGGGGATCAAAAGCCTGTTCTTTTAACTTGTTCTTTTGGTATTTAAAAGTACCGGTGGTTTCCACCTGTGTTTGAACACGTAAGAACACAGGAATAGCATAAGCAGGCAAGCATTTTTTAAACTCGGTTGCCATTTGCTTTAAATCTTCTGCGGTTAATTCTGCACCCTCTGCCAGCGTAATTGCCGCCATACCAGCCCGACCGTTGGTGTTGGGGATTTCTACGCCATAAACCACAGCTTCAGCAATTTTTTCATATTCGCTGACTACATTTTCCACTTCAGTGGTAGATACATTTTCACCTTTCCAGCGGAATGTGTCGCCTAAACGATCGACAAACTGGGCATGACGGAAGCCAATATCCCGTACCAGATCGCCCGTATTGAAGTATGCATCGCCATGTTTAAACACATCTTTCATAATGACGGATTTATTTTTTTCAGGGTCGGTATAGCCATCAAAGGGTGAGCGACGGGTAATTTTACCAATCAATAAACCGACTTCACCTTTTTTGACCTTCTTGCACCAGCCTTTGGCATCTTTCACCGGTGCATTACTTTCTTTATCAAACTCAACAATGGCATAAGGTGTAGGGGAGAAGCCGACGGTGTTGTCAAAGTTAAATACGTTACTGAAACCGACATTACCTTCGCTTGAAGCATACAGTTCAAGAATTTCTTCGATACCAAAACGTGCCTTGAATTTGTCCCAGATATTTGGGCGCATGCCATTACCGATCATCTTTTTGACACGATGACCGTGTTCAAGTTCAGATACAGGCGCATCCATCAGATAACGGCACAATTCACCGACGTAGCCAATTGCCGAGACATCAAATTTTTGCACATCTTTCCAGAAAGCAGAGGTTGAATATTTGCGTCTTAATGCTAGTGTGGCACTGCCTGCAATTACACCACACCAACAGACCACGATCCCCGTCGCATGATACAGCGGTAAGGTCACGTACATGACGTCATCTTTATTCAGGTTTAACACATGTCCATAGGTGCCATAGGCCAAAGTCCAGCGGCTATGCGTGAAAATAACCGCTTTGGGTAAGCCGGTCGTACCCGAAGTGTAGATGTAAAATAAACCGTCTTTACCTTGAATGGTATGCGTGGTCGGGGTATTAAATTGGGGAAAATGATCAATTTTATCCGCAAGATTTACCCAGTCTTTTGGTGCTGTACCTGTATCCACTCGAGTGGCTTGATCTGCAAACCAGTGAAAACGGTCTGCTGCAAGTGCTAAGTCTTGACGGACTTCTTCCACAGCATGATGGCATTCTTCACCGACAATGATTGCAATCGGTTTCACTAGGTTAATGCTATGCGTCAGTGCCTTACCGGTTTGCGATGTATTGACCAAAGCGGCCGTCACGCCAATTTTCGCTAAAGCAACGACGGTCGCGACCAGTTCAGGGCGGTTTTCCACCATCACGGCAATGACATCGCCTTTACAGGCGCCAAGGGACAGATAAAAGTGCCCGATTTGGTTGGCCCATTCATTCAGTTCTTGATAACTAAATTTTTGATCTTCGAATAATAGCGCTGTACCGTGAGGATTGCGTTTTACGGCTTTTTCAAAGGCGATGCCTAAGCCCGCAGGGGTGTTGGATGTGCGTAAATAGGCTTGCTTCAGACCACTCAATAGATGAGGGACTTTGCTCATAAATTTGGGTAATTTTGCTGCGACATCAGCAATACCAATAAGATCGCTCTGTGTGCTGTGGTTCATAAGAATCCTATTTATTTTTCATAATCCAATATGTCTATTTGTTTGCGGTCATCTGTACAGTTGTCTTTTTAATCGTTTAATCCTAGTGCAATCAACCTAATTTGACAAAAGTATCAAAAAAAACCTAGTCACCGAAATGACTAGGTTTTTTTTATTCGCTGCATTAGAGCTAATTATGACTCATTTGCAGGAGTTACTTTCTTCGGTGGACGACCGCGAGGACGACGGGGGCGGACAGGTTTGTCAGCGTCATCATCAGCATCAGGGGTGTCTGTATCAGCTTTTGGCTCAGCCAGTGCTTGCACGTCTTGAGCAAGCTCTACCGGCAGTTCAGATTGAACCGGTTTTGGCTTTGCTGCTTTTTCAACAGGGGCTGCTGGAACAGCTTCCTCGATTTGCTCTGCAACCACTTCTGGAGCGGCTACAACTTCAGCAGCTTCCGTTACTGGTGCTTCTTCGACTGCAACTTCAGGAGCTTCCGTCACCGGTGCTTCTTCGATCACAGCTTCTGGTTCTGTCACCGGAGCAACTTCAGCAGTAGTTGTTTCAGCAACTTTCTTTGCAGCTTCAGGTTCGCTATGTGCTTGCTTGGCTTGCTCTAAAGCTTGTTCCGCAGCAAGTTTTGCCAAACGACGACGTTCACGTGGATCATTGGCAACACGGTTGTCCGAAACAGCACGAGGTGGTGTTAAGTCCAACACAGGCGCTGGTTCAGCCTCAGGTGCAGCTTTGGTTACTACAGCAACATCGCGTGTAACCGGCTGTGCTGGTGCTTCCGCTTCAGTGGCCTGAGACAGCATAGTCGCCGCATATTGCTCAGTGAATTTCACCAATGCACGGTTGAAGGTTGGGATTAAACCAAATTGTTCAATCAGCACTGAACAATCCTCACCATACACATGGCGAATTAAGCTGCCAACCGTATATTGACCCAAAGTTGGAACCTGAGATGGGTTCAATTTTGGAGCTTGAGCCTGTTTTGCATGAGCTTCACGTTTTTGACGACGGCGCATACGCGGATCGTTGCTTGCACGTTTGTCAGCAGGACGTGATTGCTGTGGCTCGCGAGTTTCAGTCGTTGCAGCTGATTTTTCTTCCTTCGCAACGACCGGTTTCTCGACGACAGGTGCTTTGATTTCGGCAACAGCGACAGCTGTAGTTTGAGCAATTGGCGCTTCAACAATAGCTACTGTTGCATTTAACGCGACAATTTCACTTTTCGCCTGATCGACATTCACCACCAATGCAGTTGGAATAACATCCTGACGAGGCGTATCAATCACTTCGACTTTAGGTTGTTGTTCATTGACTACAGGAGCTGCAATGGCTTGCTGTGGAGCAGCCTGTTCGTTCAATACGCTTTGATCGCGGTGACGATTTGGGCGGTTTGGACGTTGCGGGCTATTGCGGTCACGACGTGGAACAGCATTTTGCTCTGTTTGAGTTTCAGAAGCTTGTTGTTCAACGTGTTGACGTCGAGTCGGGCGCTTGTTGTCACGTTGATCTTGGCGTTGATCTTGGCGTGGTTCTGAGCGCTGATCTTGACGTGCTTCTTGGCGCTGCTCGTGACGAGGAACCTGAACAATTTCTTCATGCACTTGATTTTGTTGATTGTCGTGCTGAACTTGTTCACGTTGCTCTTTAGGCTTGTTACGCTTTTTATTGTGACGTTGCGCTTTTTCTTCTCTATCAGAATACTTGTCCGCAACTTCACGCTGTTCCTGTTTTGGAGCTACAGCTGCATTTGGCGTTAAGTAGACATTGTTGCTTGCAGTTGCAACCGGTGCGCTTGGAGCAGGGGCAGATGTGGCAACCTGACCGAATTGGCCACGGCTCACAGCACCCTGATTTACCATTTGTTCAATGGCAGCAGCAGCATTGTTTGCAGTACGTGCTTGATCAACTGTTTTCGCTTGCTTTTGCACAAACAGGTTTTCTAACCATGCACATGGGCTTGCTGAAGCTTGAGCAGCAGGCGCAACTTGAGCTGGCTGTTGTTGCTGTACTTCTTGTGGACGACGTTGTGGCTTGTTGTTTTGGTTTTTAGCTTGTTGCTGAGCAGGCGCTTGCGCCGCAGCTAGAGCTTGTTGCTCGCCTTCCAAATGCCATTCAGAAGATTCATAACCCAACTCTTTTTCGCTTGAACGTGTTGCTTCGGTACGTTCATAGCTGGTTGGTGCAAAACCTTCAGCATTATAAGTGATTTCGTAATGCGGTGTTTCCAAGTGCGGATGTGGCAACACGGTTACACGTACATTTGAAGTTTGTTCTAAATAAACCAGCGTGTGGCGCTTTTCATTCAATAAGAATGCTGCAATTTCAACTGGAACTTCAACCTGAACTTCACCATGACGTTCACGCAGTGCAATTTCTTCCACTTTACGCATGATCGACAGCGAAAGAGAGCGTAAGTCACGCACCATGCCGGTACCATGACAGCGCGGGCATACATAACCGGTAGCTTCTTCAAGCGATGGACGTAAGCGTTGACGGCTCATTTCCATTAAGCCAAAACGAGACAATTGACCGAACTGGATACGGGCACGATCGCTTTGGGTTGCTTCACGAAGTTTTGCTTCAACCATACGTTGATTGCGGTCTTTGGTCATGTCAATGAAATCGATCACCACCAAACCACCAATATCACGTAAACGCAGTTGACGTGCAATTTCTTCAGCCGCTTCCAGGTTGGTATTCAACGCGGTGTCTTCAACGTCGCTACCACGTGTTGATTTCGCCGAGTTAATGTCGATAGACACCAAAGCTTCAGTTTGGTCGATCACGATTGAACCACCAGAAGGAAGTTTTACTTCACGTTCATAGGCCGTTTGAATTTGGCTTTCAATCGCAAAATGAGCAAATAACGGCTCATTTAAAGTATAGGTTTTGAGTTTTTCTAACTGACGCGGCATCACAGCTTTTACGAAGTTATAGGCTTCGGTATACGCTTGTTCAGAGTCAATTAAAATTTCTGCAACATCGTCACGTAAATAGTCACGAATGGCACGTGTGACCACGCCAGCTTCCTGATGCACCAACATTGGTGACGGACCAGAACTTGCTGTGGTTTGGATTTGTGCCCAAAGGTCCATCAGGTGTTGCAAGTCAAGTTGCAATTCTTCCTGTGAACGACCAATACCTGCCGTACGGACAATCACGCTCATGCCACGAGGAATATTCAGTGATGCCAACATTTCTTTCAATTCTTCACGAACTGAACCTGAAATTTGACGACTGATACCGCCACCTTTAGGGTTGTTTGGCATAAGCACCAAATAACGACCGGCAAGCGAGATAAAGGTAGAAAGGGCAGCACCTTTATTGCCACGTTCTTCTTTTTCCACCTGAACCAGAAGTTCTGTGCCTTCAGTGATCAATTCGCGGATATTCGAGGTTTGACGAGGGTCTGCCTTGTAGTATGAGTTTGCGATTTCACGCATAGAGAGGAAGCCTTGACGACCTGCACCATACTCAACAAAAACAGCTTCTAAAGAAGGTTCAACGCGAGTCACGTGACCTTTGTAGATATTAGATTTTTTTTGTTCACGGGTACGATTTTCTAAATCAAAATCGTAAAGACGCTGACCAGTGACAAGTGCAACGCGAATCTCTTCGGCATGTGTTGCATTAATCAACATACGTTTCATGGGTGTAACACCTAATAGTGATACACAACAAAACATCGCTATTCACGTAGCGAACATCATACATTACGGATCAATACCCAGATCTCAAATAAACGCTTGTGGTCTGAGCTTTTTTACCGGCCTTTTTTTAGGCTTCGGTTTTTGATTCTCGTATTGATGATGGCAATACGGCTTCAATCTTTAAACGATTAAAGTCACCTGAACGATTCACTGGCGGACAAACGGTGCATTAGATGTGAGTAACTTTCACTGTCACGCAGCTTGAAGATCATCCCTTCCATTAAGATAGAGCGTCTTGATACGGAATTATCATCGTATCTTTGCTTTATGTGCAGATCCAATGCATCAACGTTGTAGCCTGAATGCGACTTCAGGGTGCGACTAATCTGATGTGTATCAGTTTACGTTTAAAAACCAACTTGAGGTTGGCGACATATTTTTTAGGGCAAACTGATTTATGTACATAAGTACAATTAAACGCAACAGTTTGCTTTTTTGCCGATATAATAAGCCTTCGGCGTCGGCATATTCTTTAGGGACCTTTCCGTATTTAATGTGAATGGTGAAATTTAATATTGAGCTTCAAAAATATTGAAGTGATTAAATTTTTTCACACTAACAGTGGTATCCGTGTGCTGACTATATCAAACCTTGCATCATCTGCCTATGGGTTAAGCTTATGTTTCTTGTGTAAAGCATAGCCTAAGTGATCAGTTTTTAATCAATTTTAGTATTTTTTTGGGTCATAGTAACTGTATGAATTCTACGCAAGAATGGCAAAGTGTCACTTGGTTTGAAGTGGACGAGCATCAATCAGGCCAACGCATCGATAATTTTTTATTTTCCCGGCTTAAAGGCGTGCCTAAAAGTCGTATTTATCGTTTGATGCGTGAAGGACAAGTTCGGGTCAATAAAAAGCGTATCAAAGCGGAAACGAAACTGGCAATTGGCGACCAAATTCGCGTTGCGCCAATTCGTTATGAGCCTAAAGATGAAACGCCGGTACCGGTATCGGACAAAGTGGCTCAAAGCCTGCTCAGCCGTGTGGTTTATGAAGATGAAGGCCTGATGGTGGTGAATAAACCTTCAGGTATTGCCGTGCATGGCGGTAGTGGCGTGGCGTATGGTCTGATTGAAGGCTTGCGCGCAGCAACCGGCAAGAAATATCTGGAACTGATCCATCGTATTGACCGTGATACTTCCGGCCTGGTGATGATCAGTAAAAAACGCAGTACTTTAAAAACCCTGCAAGATTTACTGCGTGAACACAAAATTAAAAAAACCTATGCGGCGATTGTGAAAGGCAATGTCGTGATCGATCGTCAACTGATTGATGCACCTTTACACCGTTATGAGCTTGCCAATGGCGAGCGTCGTGTATGCGTTTCTAAAGAAGGTAAAGAGTCTAAAACGCAGTGGAATGTGGCTGAGCGCTTTATGCATGCAACGCTTGTCTATGCATCGCCGCTTTCAGGTCGTACCCATCAGATTCGTGTACACGGTTTAAGTATTGGTCATCCTTTAATTGGTGATGAAAAATATGGTCATGAAACTGCATACAAAGGTCCGAAAGCACGTCGTTTATGTTTGCATGCACTGCGTCTGGAAATTCCGGGTTATGAAACCATTGAAGCGCCATTGCCTGAAGACATGCAGAGTCTGGTGGCACAGTTACGTGCACAGAAGAAAGATAAAGAACCGGTTTTAACGGATCGTGACCAAGACTGAATTTTCTTCTCTCAAGCAGCGGGAGTATTCGATGAGTAGTCCCGTCATCCAAGAGTAATTAAAAAAATTTATGATGTGAAAACGATATGCAATGGCGACATTCATGTCGCCATTGCATAGTAGATATCTGTTTTGAATTTTCTCTGAAAATTTTATTCCTCTTTCGTGGGTAAAGAGGTAGGCCGAGAGATTTAATGATAAATGCTAGGTTTTGCGTTGAATCAAATATTGGATTAATTCATGAAAAAAGCGGTAGAACTTGTCATTTTCGATTGGGATGGCACTTTATTTGATTCAGTCGGTCAGATTGTTGACAGCCTAAAATTTGCTGCCACACAATTTCAGCAACCCTTAACGCATGAAGCTGCGAAAAGCATCATTGGTTTAGGTCTACCGGAAGTCGCGCAAGTGTTATTTCCAGATGTACCTGAATTGCATGCTGATATTTTGCAATGTTATGCGACTCACTATGTTGAAAACTCGAAAGGTGATGCATGGTTTGAGGGTGTGGCGGAATTGTTGAATGATCTAACGCAGCAGGGTGTGAAACTTGCGGTTGCCACAGGGAAAAGCCGTAAAGGTTTAGACCGTGTGTTAAGTCAAACCCAGAGTCATGCGCTTTTTGTTGTGACCCGTGCCGCGAGTGAAACCAAATCTAAACCTGATCCGCTGATGCTGGCAGAAATTTTACACATTACCGGCGCCAATGCTGAAAATGCGATTATGGTCGGTGATACATCCTATGACTTGGAAATGGCACAGAACATTGCTATGCCACGTATTGGGGTGAGTTATGGGGTGCATACACCTGAAACGCTGGCCCAATATAATCCGCTTGCCATTGCTGAGGATGTCGCTAGTCTGCATCAGGTGCTCTTAAATCAGGTGAATTTAAAACAAGCGGTTTAAGATCCATCGGATGCTCAAAAGGGTGATTTGAAATCACCCTTTTTTATACGTATTAAATTCTAAATTGACTTATTGAATTCTAAATTTTTGCACATCAGGTTTGTGGTTACCCCAACCGGTCCAGTAATTGACCACAGTGACGGTTTTATTTTGGATACTCATAATTTTATAAAGATCATTACGCGGCGGTGAAATTTCATTGGGACGAATGACTTCAGTCATCATAAAAATCTCTGGTGTAATCCAGCTAATACGCCACGTATCGGTATTGGAGTAGCCACGACTACATTCCATTTCATTTTGCCAGGCCGCAGCGGTCGCTTGAGGATTAAATTTTAGTCCCGCACAACTTGCGCCATTTAAAATTAAATATTTGTTTTTGAGTTGGTTTTGATAATCTTGTGCAAAGGCTGTATGACATAAAGTGGTGAGTAAAGCCGTTAATAACAGTGTCCTGATTTTCATTGCTAATATTTTAAGTCCTTGTTTTTAATTATTTAAAAATATCATGTTGATTGAGCAATGAATATGTCGTTTTTACTCAAAATAGAGCGATACTCTCATCTTTTAGTCGTAGGCGGGATTGATTGTTAAAATGAATCACCTGCATTGCAGAGCTGCTGACTCGGATATCATGCAATATCTAGGCTAAGTGCTTTGTATCACTCAAAAAAGTAGAATTCCTTTTATAGGTAATAGCTATTGTAAAAAATAAAATAAGTATTGGCATAAAAAGCGCATTTTTCAGATTCTAAATCAGTTTATACATATACACGTTTTCCCAAGATGGGCAGCACCCATTTGCTGATGGGTTTGATCATTTGCATAGAATTTTTCTGATTGTTCATTCCATTTCCATCGATCACGGTATAAGTCCAATTTTTTGCAGTTTAAGGAAACATTGATGTCGAATTCTGCTGTTGTTGAATCAGTCGCCTTAGCGCTTAGAGAAGCTGAGTTGTCACAAACTGCGATTGCACCGATTCGCCCGCAACTGGGTGGTGAAAGTGCGGATGTAGATATTGCCTACGCAGTTCAAGAAGTAAATACCCAACGTGCCCTAAGCGAAGGACGTCGTTTAGTCGGCCGCAAAATCGGTTTGACTTCAAAAGTTGTACAAGCTCAACTCGGTGTAGATCAGCCTGACTTCGGAATGTTGTTTGCCGACATGTCGTATGGTGATGGCGAAGCAATCCCGGCAGGTCTCTTGATTCAGCCTAAAGTTGAAGCAGAAATCGCATTAGTCATCAATAAAGATCTTACCAAAGAACATCATACCTATGCCGACATTATCAGTGCGACTGAATATGCCTTGCCCGCGGTAGAAGTGGTGGATAGCCGTATCGAAAACTGGAAAATCTCACTGATTGATACCGTTGCCGATAATGCATCTTCAGCGGCTTTTGTTTTGGGTTCGCGTCCGGTGAAACTTGAAAACCTGGATTTGGTGAACTGCAAAATGACCATGACTCGTGGTGAAGAAGTGGTCTCTCAAGGTGTAGGTAAAGCCTGCCTTGCAAATCCACTCAACGCTGCTGTTTGGCTGGCGGATGAAATGGTTCGTCGTGGTCGTCCACTGTTGGCGGGTGACATCGTATTGACCGGTGCATTAGGTCCAATGGTTGTTGCACACCCAGGTGATCAATTTAAAGTTGAAATTGAAGGCTTTGGTTCTGTTGTTGCTGCATTTGCTGCTGAATAAGTCTGTATTTTAAGAGAGTACGTTAATGAAAAAGATTAAATGTGCATTAATCGGTCCGGGTAATATCGGTACAGATTTGCTTTACAAACTTCAACGTAGTGAAGTTTTAGAACCTGTATGGATGGTGGGGATTGACCCAACTTCTGAAGGTTTGGCGCGTGCAGCGAAAATGGGTATCAAAACTACTGCTGAGGGTGTAGACGGTTTATTGCCACATGTTTTAGCAGACAATATTCAAATTGCTTTTGATGCAACGTCTGCATATGTCCATGCTGAAAACAGCCGCAAGTTGAATGAACTTGGCGTACAAATGATTGACTTGACGCCTGCAGCGATTGGTCCATTCTGCGTACCGCCAGTAAATCTGGAAGCTTTGCTTGAACAAGGTGAATTGCCGAACGTCAACATGGTGACATGTGGCGGTCAGGCAACTATTCCTATGGTGGCAGCGATTTCACGTGTTCAAGCTGTGAACTACGGTGAAATCATCGCAACTGTATCAACGAAATCGGTTGGTCCAGGTACACGTAAAAACATTGATGAATTTACACGTACCACTGCGGGTGCAATTGAGCAAGTGGGTGGCGCGAAACAAGGTAAAGCCATCATCATCATCAACCCTGCAGAGCCACCATTAATGATGCGTGACACTGTACACTGTCTTGTTGAAGGTGAACCTGATCAAGCTGCAATCACCGCATCTGTGCATGCCATGATTAAAGAAGTTCAAAAATATGTACCAGGTTACAAACTTGTAAATGGTCCAGTATTTGACGGCAACCGTGTTTCGATGTTCTTGGAAGTGGAAGGTTTGGGTGATTACTTGCCTAAATATGCCGGTAACCTGGACATTATGACTGCAGCTGCTGCACGTACTGCAGAAATGTTTGCAGAACGTCTCATTGCTAACCAAGCAGCGCAAGCTGAAGCAGAAGCTTAAGGAGCAGACCATGTCAAAAATTATTATTAATGATATGACGTTACGTGATGGTATGCACCCAATGCGCCATCAAACTACACCAGAGCAAATGGTTGCGATTGCAACTGCACTTGATGATGCTGGTGTACCTTTAATCGAAGTAACACATGGTGACGGCTTAGGCGGTAACTCTGTGAACTACGGTTTTGCAGCTGCAACGGATGAAGAATATTTAACAGCGGTTATTCCAAAGCTTAAACAAGCCAAAGTATCTGCGCTTTTAATTCCGGGTATTGGTACGGTTGACCATTTGAAAATGGCTCACGATGTAGGTGTAGCAACCATTCGTGTTGCAACCCACTCTACAGAAGCGGACGTTTCTGAACAGCATATTACTGCTGCGCGTAAACTTGGCATGGACACTGTGGGCTTCTTAATGATGGCTCACATGGCGACTCCAGAAAAACTTTTGGAAGAAGCTCAAAAAATGGTGTCATACGGTGCAAACTGTATCTATGTTACTGACTCTGCGGGTTATATGCTTCCGCAAGACGTAACTGACCGTGTGGGTATTTTACGTGCCAACTTGGCTTCAGACATCGAAATCGGTTTCCATGGTCACCATAACTTGGGTATGGGCGTTGCGAATTCTGTGTCAGCGGTTCAAGCGGGTGCAACCCGTGTCGATTTGGCTTCTGCTGGTTTAGGTGCAGGCGCAGGTAATACGCCACTTGAATTGTTTGTTGCGGTTGCTAACCGTATGCAAATGGAAACAGGTGTGGACTTGTTCAAAGTTCAGGATATTGCTGAAGAACTGATTGTTCCAATGATGCAGCAACCAATTCGTGCAGACCGTGATGCAGCAACTTTAGGTTATGCAGGTGTTTACTCATCATTCCTGTTGTTTGCTAAACGTGCTGAAGCGAAATATGGTGTTTCTGCTCGTGAAATTCTGATGGAATTGGGTCGCCGTGGTACGGTTGGCGGTCAGGAAGACATGATTGAAGACTTGGCATTGACCATGTCTAAAGCCAAAGAAGCTCAAGCTTAAATTTAAAATTTTTCTTTTAAATTAAGTTCTAAGAAGCACCCCGTTGAGGGTGCTTTTTTTATGGCTAAACATTGTTATTTATAGATAAAAAATATCATAAAATATATAAAATATATTAAAATAATCAATTATTTAAGATACTTTAAAAACTGCTTAAACCTAAAAACGATTAATAAGAAAAATTTAACGCCCAAAAGCTGATATTTTCTTAAAAATAAACACGGGAACAAGGCTTTAAGAATAATGAAATAAATTTAGGGAAAAATATCTTATTGCTTAAAGTTCTTAACAATCGTTGATGGCGAATCTTAAAACATAAAAAAGCCGGATGAATGCGCTTAATCTTAATACTCTGGTCTGATTTTTTTTGGCTGCATTGTTGAGCATGATGGTGTCATAGCTTAATTTGATCACTGGGAATGAGCCATGCGTCGTCAAACACTATGGATAGCAATCTGTGTTGCTGCTGCAACACTAGGTACAACTGCAACGAATGCAGAATTTATCGACGATAGCCAAGTCCAATTAAAATTCAAAAATTTCTATCTTGATCGTCAGATTGCAGCAACACCAGATAAAAACTGGGGTTCATGGTCTCAAGGCATTACCCTGGATGCAAAATCGGGTTATCAGGATATTGGTGGCGGCATTCAAGTGGGTGCAGACCTTTTGGTACAGCACGCATTTAAATTGAATGGTCGTGATAAAAATGCCGACTTCGTGTTGCCGCATGATGGTAAAGAGTCAAAAGACAGCTTCGGTAAAGTGGGCGCGACTTTAAAAGCCAAGGTTTCACAAACTGAATTGAAAGTCGGTGAATTATTACCGGTATCTCCAGTGCTGGTCTTCGATCCATCGCGTCAGTTGCTGACGACTTTTAGCGGTGCATGGTTAGAGTCTAAAGAGATTAAAGACACCAAACTGACTTTGGCTTATATTGATAAGATCAATAACCGCTATGACAACCAGTTCCGTGATTTGACTTTATTTACTGCACCAAATAAACAACTGCCAAATAATAAAATGGGGCATTTTGATAATGGTCCAGCATCTGATGGTATGTGGATTGCGGGTGTAGATCATCAATTCAACAAAGAGATTGGTGCAAGCTACTGGTATGCAGATGTAAAAGACATCTATCAGCAGCATTATTTAGGTGCGAATTACAAAACTACATTAGGTGAAAAAGCCAAATTAGACAGCCATATCCGTTACTTCGATAACTCGGATTCGGGCAACAAGCTGTATGGTCCAATTGATAACCAGGCATTATCTGTTGGCGCAAAAGTTAATTACGGCGCACACACAGTCGGGTTGGGCTATCAGCAAATGTTTGGTGACAGTGCTTTCCCGACATTGGGCGGCTGGGTGCCACAACCTTATCTTGTAAACTGGGGTGTTGCGACTTTCACTGCGATTGATGAGAAATCCGTAGGCTTAACTTATGGTTATGACTTCTCTGAATTGGGTGCAAAAGGCTTAAATGCAACTGCGGTATACATGATGGGCTTTGATGCTGAAGCAAATAGCAAGAAAAACCAGGATTCGGATGAGCTTAACTTAATCCTGAATTACACAGTACCTGAAGGTAAGTTGAAAGGTTTAGGCTTCCAAGCGATGTATATCGATGCTGACTTCGATTATAAATCTGACCTTAAGGAATATCGTGTAGCAACCACCTATACCTATAAGTTCTAAATCATTGCATGAAAAAAGAGCGACTGCTGAGCAGTCGCTCTTTTTTTTTGAGTTCACAATATTTTGGCTTGAAATACCTTAAGCAAATTATGGGTATGATTTTATTTTAATTGCATAAAAACAAAGACATAAATAATCGTTTTTTTATAGGGTTTGATCGTAAATTTGTATCAGTTTGCAGGTCTTGAACGGTTAATATAAAGATGTAAAAAGTCATTTTAATGAGTCAACTTGACGTCGAATTCTTGTAATAGAGGGACACGCAAGCGAAAGACTGTAAGAGGAATCAATATGAGCACTGTTCAAATCCCTGACTATCAAACAGATCCATTCTTTGGCTTAGAAGACAAATGGATTGAAACCGCTGAAGGCGAGTTGACGCATTACCACGAAATTGGTGAAGGTACACCTATTCTATTTTTACACGGTTCAGGTACAGGCGTATCTGCTGCTGCAAACTGGTGGTTAAACTTGCCACAAATTGGTGAGCAAGCGCGTTGTATCGCAATTGACACTATCGGTTATGGTCAAAGTGTGGTTGCGCCGGGTACTGCTTACGGTATCCGCGCTTGGGTTGATCATGCGGTTCGTACTTTAGATGCACTTGGCATTGAAAAAACCTGGTTAGTTGGTAACTCTTTGGGTGGCTGGTTAGCATTCCAGATGGCACTTGATTACCCTGAACGTGTTTTGGGGATAGTGTCTATGGGTACTGGCGGTGCTAAACAGACTGCTGCACTTAAAGCGCATGCAAATCCAGTGCTTACCGAAGAGGGGATCAAAAAAACCCTTTCTATGTTCGTGGTGAACAAAGACTTGATCACTGATGAACTGGTTAAAGTACGTTTTGATTCTGCAAAAAATGATTACGCGTCTGACCGTCTAATGGACGTGGTTGGCGCACGTGACCGTGACCGTTTCGAATTTCCGCTTGATTTCGAAAAAATGAAAGAAATCAACGTTCCTGTACTGTTGATTCATGGCGTACAAGATGTGGTAATTCCTGTATCTCGTTCATGGGATATCTTGAACATTGTTCCGCATGCTGATGCACACATTTTCAGCCAATGTGGTCACTGGTCTCAAGTTGAAAAATCTGAAGAATTTAATACTGTAATTAAAAATTATTTAACAGCTCGTGGTGTTTAATCACGCTGTATAAATGAAATGAAAAAGGATGACGACAGTCATCCTTTTTTTATGCCTTTAATTAAGTCCTAACAATTAAGTGCTAATAAAGTTAGCTGTGACATTGATACTGATGGCCAAAATAGTGGTGTTAAATCCATACGCCAACAGCAAGTGTAAAGTATTTAATACCCGCATGGATTGGGTGGTAATCGAGACATCCGCTGTTTGCGCTGAAGTTCCTACCACATAACTGAAATACAAAAAGTCAGGATAGGTCGGCTGTGGTGACTTGGGAAAATCCAGTCCGCCATCTTTATGTTTTTCTAAGGCCAGATAAAAGTCATGGGCATAATGAATCGCAAAGATGGTATGCATAAAAAACCAGGCAGAACTAATGGTGAGAATGGATAAAACTAAGTGACCTGTTCGAATGGCGGTATCTGCGGGTAAATGATTAATTTCAATAACGATGGCAATAAAACACATGATTAAAGTCATGATCACTAGGAGTAAAATCAGCCATTTACTGGCATCTTGTTGCCGTGCTCGTTGCAAAATATTTGTATGTTCTGTATGCCATAATTGCTTTAGGGTTAACAATAAATAGCCATAAATTGCGATATTCCAGCTGATTAAAAGACAGGTAGACCAACCCCATGAGCTCAGCCAGTGCAAAATATAATAGAAAATAGCGATGGCAGGGAAAGTAAAAAAGAAATAAGGATGGTATCGAACACCTACTTTTATACGATGCAGCGGGTCTATTTGCATAATCTTCCCTATATTGGTCTTTATTTTTTACAAATATTTTAAAAAGGTTGTGCTGGGCTTATTAGACTTAAGTTGTAATTTTCTAATTATGAGATATTTTTATAAATGAGTGAAAGAAAGGTTATACGTTATTTCCCATAATGAGGGGCTTTAAAATGGTGAATTTTTATAAGACTTCAGTCTAATGTGATAGAAAAATAATCAAAATGGTGCAAAAAAAGACACCATTATTTATCAGAAAAATAATGGTGCGCTCAATTGAAAAAGTGAATGTATAAAAAATTGATCAATCGCGATTGATATTCAGGTAAAACACTCGGGTCAGTAATTCAATAAATTTCTGCACAGCGACAGAGCTACTGTTTTTGTGGTAACTCACATAGAGGTCGAGGTAAGGAAGCTCAACATCTAGCGTACGAATGACAGAATTACTGGTGGTCAATGGGGCAACATAACCCGGCAAAATGGTACAACCCAGTCCCATTCCTACAGAGTTGATGTTAAACAAGATGTTGTCTGCTTTTTGTACAATGTTGAATTCAATTCCATTGGCTTTGGCAAAATCCAGAATCGCATTGTGTAGCGTTAAAGACTGTTCAGCCGCAGGAATAATAAAATCGATCCCATTCAATGCCTTAACTGGAATGCGCTCATACTTCGCCAAAGGATGGTTTTCTGGCAAAATAAAGATAAGTGGTTCACGTAAAACAAATAAACTTTCTATTTCATCACTATTGGAATTGTGTCGGGTAAACGTGACATCCAGTTCACCTTTCTTCAATAGTTTCATCTGCTCATTGTTGTTTAGACTGAGCAATTCAATTTTTAAATCCGGGTTTTGCACCCGTAAATTCGGTAGTACATAGGGAAAAATTTTCATTTCCGCTACAGGTACAAAACCAATCCGCAGCATTTGCTGTTTGGCTTGCGAGACCTGACGTGCCATGGCAATGGCTTTGTCTGCCTGTGCCAGCGTCAAACGGGCTTGTTCTAGAAATACCGCGCCTTCTTCCGTGAGTTCAACTTTCCGTTTGGTACGATAGAGCAGTTGTACGCCTACATCTTCTTCAAGGTCTTTGATTTGCTGACTTAAAGAAGGTTGGGCGGTATAAAGCTTTAACGCAGCTTTACTAAAGTTCAGTTCTTCTGCAACGGTGATAAAATATCGAAGATGTCGTAATTCCATATAACCAGTCCAATGAGTAATCCAAAAAATGTCTTACTATAATTTGGAGGAAGTATAATCTATAAACAACTATTCCGTGAAGATGATTCTGCCATTTAGAAAATAAATGGTCTTGCATTTTTCATGACGATTTTAATATAGGAAATAACGCTACTAATAATCCATAAAATATCTTAATTGAAACAAAAAAAATATTTCACTAAAAGTCACTATAAAACCATTATCCACTAAAAGTTGAGTCTATTTACTTTGTGCCGTTACTGGTCACAGGAGAGCTTTTCATGAGTGGAAAAATTGATGTGCGCGAAATCGACGCTTTAGTCGATGCACAAAATGGACGTATCTCACCGTCGATCTATACAGATCCAGATCTATACGAATTAGAACTTGAACGTGTCTTCGGTCGTACCTGGTTGTTCCTTTGCCATGAGAGCCAAATTCCTAAGGCTGGTGACTTCTTCAATACCTACATGGGTGAAGATCCAATTATTGTGGCACGTCAAAAAGACGGCTCAATCAAAGCATTTTTAAACCAGTGCCGTCACCGCTCTATGCGTGTGAGCTTCGCAGACTGTGGTAATACGCGTGCATTCACTTGCCCATACCACGGCTGGTCTTACGGTATTGACGGTTCATTGAAAGACATCCCGCTTGAAGAGCGTGCTTTCCCGCAAGGCGCATGCAAAGAAAAATGGGGTCTGGTTGAAGTGAACCGTGTTGAGTCTTACAAAGGCTTAATCTTTGCTTGTTGGGATGAAACCACACCAGATTTAATCGAATACATGGGTGACATCGCTTGGTATCTTGATGGTGTATTAGACCGTCGTCCAGGTGGTACTGAAATCATCGGTGGTGTGCACAAGTGGGAAATCGAGTGTAACTGGAAATTTGCAGCTGAACAGTTTGCATCTGACCAATATCACGCATTGTTCTCTCATGCATCTGCGATCCAGGTTTTGGGTGCGAAACCAGATGACGAATCGACCAAGAAATTAGGTGCTGCTCAAACCGCTCGTCCAGTTTGGGAAACGGCTAAAGACGCGATCCAGTATGGTTCACGCGGTCATGGTTCAGGCTTCTTCTTTACAGAAAAACCAGACGCTAACGTTTGGGTAGACGGTGAAGTTGCCAACTACTTCCGTGAAACTTTTGAGGAAGTGAAAGAGCGTCTAGGTGAAGTTCGTGCACTGCGTCTTGCAGGTCACAACACCATGTTCCCAACATTGTCTTGGTTGAACGGTACTGCAACACTTCGCGTATGGCACCCACGTGGTCCAAACAAAACTGAAGTGTGGGCATTCTGTATTGCCGATGCCGAAGCTTCGCAAGAAGTGAAAGAAGCATTTGAACGTTCTGCAACGCGTGCCTTTGGTCCTGCCGGTTTCCTAGAGCAAGATGACTCTGAGAACTGGATTGAAATCCAAAAAGTTTTACGTGGTTATAAAGCACGTAATAACCCACTCATTATGGAAATGGGCTTGGGTAACGAGAAAAAACGTGAAGATGGTATTCCAGGGATTACCAACTACATTTTCTCTGAAACTGCAGCACGTGGTATGTACCGCCGTTGGGCAGATTTGTTGATCCATGAAAAATGGGAAGACGTAGAAAAAGCAGCTGACGAATACGAGAAGGAGCTAATGAAATGAGTCAGATCAGTTTAGAACTTCATCATCAAATTAGTCAGTTTCTCTATCGCGAAGGAAAAGCACTAGACGACTGGAAATTCCGTGATTGGCTGGATATGTTGGCAGAAGATATTTCTTATACGCTACGTACCACGCCAAATGCACAAACCCGTGACCGTCGCCGTTCAGTTGAACCACCGACGACTTGGGTATTCAACGACACCAAAGATCTTTTAGAACGTCGTGTTGCGCGTCTTGAAACCGGTATGGCTTGGGCGGAAGAGCCTCCATCACGTACTACTCACATGGTGAGCAACGTGATTGTCGAGCCAACTGAAGTTGAAGGCGAATACGATGTGTACGTAACGTATTTGTTATACCGTACGCAAAAAGAGAAAGACGTAACGATTTACTGTGGTAAGCGTCACGACAAGATCCGTAAAGTTGAAAGTGATTTGGGCTTCCAGATTTTCAACCGTAAAATTACGTTAGATCAAGTGACCTATAACTCACACAACCTGAGTGTATTCTTCTAATGAATAAGATTTTTGTTTGTCAAGTTGATGAATTGGACGAAGGCGAAGCGCTAAAAGTAGATTGCGGCGTAAACGGTATTGAAGCACTGGCAGTGTTCAACAATGGCGGAGAGTTCTTCGCCATGAATGACCGTTGTTCACATGGTAATGCTTCTATGTCTGAAGGTTATCTTGAAGATGATGGTACGGTTGAATGCCCATTGCATTCAGCACGTTTCTGCTTGAAAACAGGTGAAGCTTTATGTCTACCTGCAACTGATCCAATCCAAACTTTCCCTGTGATTGTTGAAGATGGTCAATTGTTCGTAGAGATGGCAGGAGAGTAATCATGGGTTGGCTAGAAGGCGAAGTTGCACTTATCACTGGTGGCGGTTCAGGTCTGGGTTGGGCTTTAGTTGAGCGATTCCTTGAAGAAGGTGCGCAGGTTGCAGTATTGCAACGTTCACAAGCTAAAGTGGATGCTTTGAAAGAACACTTTGGTGACAAGATTGTTGCAATCGCTGGTGATGTTGCCAACTATGAAGACAATGTCCGTGCTGTTCAAGCGACCGTTGAGCGTTTTGGTAAGCTTGACTGTTTCGTGGGTAATGCCGGCATCTGGGATCACTACGCTGATATCGTGAATACCTCTGGCGAGCAGCTGGAAAAAGCCTTTGATGAAATCATGGGCATTAACACCAAGTCGTTAATTCTTGGTGCCAAAGCTGCGCTGGACGAGTTAGTGAAATCTGAAGGTTCAATCATCTTCACATTGTCTAACTCGGCGTTGTATTCAGCGGGTGGTGGTCCGGTCTACACTGCATCTAAACATGCGGGCGTGGGCATCATGAAAGAACTTGCTTATGAACTTGCACCGAAAGTGCGAGTCAATGCAGTTGCCCCATCAGGCATGAACGTGAATATCAAAGGTGCGGCGTCATTAGGTCAGGAAAATCTTGGTCTGCTGGATGCTCGTGATCCTGAGAAAATTGCCCGTGGCATGCCGTTGAATTTCTTACCAGAACCTGAAGATATGACTGGTTCTTATGTATTGCTGGCGTCTCGTGCCAATAACCGTCCACTGACTGGTGTTTTAATTAACGCTGAATGTGGTTTGGGTATTCGTGGTTTACGTCAGCCGCGTGCAGGTTTCTTTGAAGACTAAATCTTTAAAGAGTTAAAGCGTTTAAATACAAAGAACTATACTCGGCAGCCTTTTGGCTGCCTTCCGTTTAGGAGTCAAACATGGCCGTTAAACTTATTTGTGCCTCACACAGCCCATTAATGGAATTTGCTTCGCCACAACGTGCAGAACAGGAAACCAATGTTCGTGCCGCGTTTGAGAAAATGGCAGCTGAAGTCAAAGCCTTTGATCCAACTTTAATTATTACTTTTGGACCCGACCATTTTAACGGTTTCTTTTACGACTTAATGCCAAGTTTCTGCGTGGGTATTCGTGCCACAGCCGCAGGCGACTGGAATTATGGTGCAGAGAACAACAAGATTAATGTGCCTGAAGATACTGCGCTTGCCCTTGTGCGTCGCGTATTGGATGAAGGGGTAGATGTTGCCTATTCTTACCGCATGCAGGCCGATCATGGTGTGACTCAACCTTTGCATTTCCTGTGCGAGGGTCAACTTGATCGTTATTCTACGATTCCGGTATTTATTAATGGTGCAGCAGCGCCTATGCCAACCACGAAGCGTACTGTGGCTTTAGGTCGCGCGATTGGTCAGTTCATCAAATCTTTAAATCTTGAAAATGAACGTGTACTTATTTTAGGAACGGGTGGTCTTTCGCATGATCCACCAACACCGCAAATGGGTTCTGTTCCGCCTGAAGTGGAAGAATTCCTGATTTGTGGTCGTAATCCTAGTCCCGAAGCACGTACAGCACGTCAAGCGAAAGTCATTGCAGTCGGTCAAAAACTGGCAGCAGGGGATACCTCTGTAGCCGTGCCTTTAAATGCTGAATGGGATATCGCATTGCTTGAAACCTTCAAGAATGCCGATTTCGCAGCGATTGAAGCGATGACTGAAGCCGAAATCCGCCGTGAAGGTGGCCGTGGTGGTCAGGAAGTTCGTTCATGGATTGCAGCATTTGCAGCACTCTCTGAATTGGGCGAATACGAAATGACGACTCAGGTCTATGAAGCAATCAGTGAATGGATTGCGGGCTTCGGCATCGTATCTGCAGAATTAAAAGGGTAAAGTACATGAGTAACATCGAAACCATCGTTATTGTAGGTGCAGGTCAAGCCGGTGCCAGCGCCATTTTAGAACTTCGTGGCAACAAGTACGAAGGCAAAATCATTTTGGTAGGCGATGAAACGCATCTTCCTTATGAACGTCCGCCTTTATCTAAAGATGTGATTTTAAAGCCTGAGGAAACCAAGATTGAAATTCTGTCAGAACAAAAACTGGCTGATTTGAATGTTGAAGTGATTCGTGGCAATGGCGTGGTGAAAATCAACGCGGAAGCGCACAGCATTGAACTTAAAAATGGCGATGTGGTTGCTTACGACAAATTGCTGCTTGCAACCGGTGGTGCAGCGCGTCGTTTACCGAACTTTGATGCTTTGGGTAAACACGTTTATACCTTGCGTAACCTTGAAGATTCACAAGCGCTGGTTCCTGTGCTTCAAGCCGGTCAACGTATCTTGCTCATCGGTGGTGGTGTGATTGGTCTTGAACTTGCATCATCTGCACGTTTCAAAGATTGCCAAGTGACTGTGATTGAACAGGGTCCAATGGTGATGGGTCGTTGTTCACCACGTATCCTGAGCGAATTTTTGCTTGAACAGCACCGTGCCAAAGGTGTGGATGTTCGTCTTGAAACCAAGATTTCAGATTGCCGACTTGATGGCGAAGAAGTGGTTGTTACCCTCGAAGGTGGCGAAGAACTTCGCGCTGATGCGGTGGTTTACGGTATCGGGATCGTGCCAAATGCTCAGCTTGCAGTGGCTGCAGGTCTTGACGTTGACTCTGCGATTAAAGTCAATGAAAACTGCCAGACTTCAAATGCTGACATTTATGCAGCAGGCGATGTGGCAACTCAACTTCGCGCAGATGGTCAATACCGTCGTGTGGAGACTTGGGAAAATGCCAACCTGCAAGCCGGTATTTTCGCACGTCACGTGATGGGCGTTGAACATCCGAAAGCCAATCCAGCTTGGTTCTGGACGGATCAACTGGATATCAATTTCCAGTTTGTCGGTGATATGGCTGCGGCTCAATGGCTGGTTCGTGGTGAAATGGATGCAGCCAAAGGCGCAGACAATTCATTCGTGATGTATGGTGTGACGGATGGTCAAATCGTTGCAGGCATTACCGTTAATGCTGCGAAAGAAATGCGTCATTTGAAAAAAATGATCAGCAAAAATACTGCTTTCGAAGCTGAAAAACATTTAGATTTGGCACAAGATTTACGCAAGATTGCTTAAGTTTTAGTTTGCCCAATCCGGAACAGACCTCTGCTTTGCTCAGGTCTGTTTTTTATGCGCGAAACTTGATGAATTTATCCAAAATTAAAGCTTCATCTCAGAATGAATTCGCTATACGCTATTTCCGAAGTTGCTGATCCAGAACTTCTTGGCCTCGTTTAGGAGACTTATGAGTTCTTCATCTTCATTGCCGGTGACGGCAAGTATTTATGCCTTACTGGTTCTGATTTGGGCGACTACACCACTGGCGATTGTCTGGAGCGTGCAGGAAGTTCATCCCATGTGGGTGCTGATTATCCGTTACTTCGGGGCATCCATTATTGCGCTGTTTTTATTGAAGCTGATGCGTGATCCGTTGCCGTTTGACCAGACTTCCATGAAAAGTTATCTGGCGGGGAGCTTAAATTTAATTGGTGCACAGCTGTTTATCTATCTAGCTGCCAATTATCTGACTTCAGGTTTGATGGCACTGATTTTCGGTTTCTCACCGTTGATTGCAGGCTTGATCGGGCATGTGATTTTAAAAACCCAAAAGCTGATCGGGTTGCAATGGCTGGGTATGGCGATTGCCGTTTCAGGTTTAAGCTTTGTTTTTGCCGATTCTGCCGACAGCGAGATCAATCCGATTGGTGTGGTGCTGATGCTGATCAGTATGGTGTCTTATATCAGCTCAATCTTTTGGGTGAAGCAGATTAATGCACCATTAAGTCCGATGTCACAAGCCACCGGTTCACTGATCATTTCAGCGCTAGGCTCGTTGTGTTTATTGCCCTTTATCTGGCAGCACATGCCGACCCAAATGCCGGGCATGCACACCATCATCGGTTTTGTGTTTACCATGATCATGTCTTCAATTGTGGCAATGCTGTGTTACTTCTGGCTGATTCGCCGTTTGGCCGCCTCTACTGTGTCACTGAGTAATGTAATGACGCCCATCATTGCTTTGGTACTGGGTGCAACCTTAAATCATGAGCATATCAGCCCGAATGCTTTTGTCGGCATTGCTGTGGTGATGTTCGGGATTGTGATGTATTTCTGGAAAGAATGGCGCGAGCAGTATTTTTCCAAGCTTTAATACCCGATTTAAAACCAGACTTTGAAATTTAAACAGGGAGCTTCGGCTTCCTTTTTTTTTCGCTATTTAATTTGAGATGCAAAATCGAAAAAAGATTCGCTTTAATATCCATTTTTGGCGACTATGTACTTGAACGATTGTCGAATTTTTAAAACCGGTTTGTGCTCTAAAGAATACAACAACAAAATGTAAAGAATTTATCGTGACAGTTTGGTTAATATGAAATTGGATATAGAGAAAAATCAAATCAATCTATTTGATAACAATAACGGTTGGGACAAACTTGCATGTCTGATTCGAATAAAGTGGTGGTCTATGCAGCTTTGCTTGGTAATTTGGCCATCGCTTTGGTCAAGTTTATCGCAGCCTATATCACCAACAGTTCTGCCATGCTCAGTGAAGCTGTTCACTCGGTTGTCGATACGCTGAATGAAATTTTACTGCTTTATGGTATGAAAAAATCGCAACGCCCGGGAGATGTAAAACATCCCTTTGGTTATGGCCGTGAACTGTATTTTTGGGCATTTATTGTGGCACTGATGGTTTTTGCATTAGGCGCAGTGGTGTCTATTTATCAGGGTATACAACATGTGCGTCACCCTGAAGAAATGCTCAATCCAACTCTAAATTACATTGTTTTAGGCATCGCAATTTTATGTGAAGGGGCATCCTGGTTTGTGGCCTTAAAAGCCTTTCGTAAAATTAAAGGCAAGGAAGGTTACTTTGAGGCTTTTCGTCGTAGCAAAGATCCCACGACCTTCACGGTTTTGTTTGAAGATACTGCAGCTTTATGTGGTCTGTTCATTGCCTTAATCGGAATTTATTTAGCACACACATTAAATATTCCAGAGTTAGATGGTGTTGCTTCAATCCTGATTGGGATTGTATTGGCAGTCTCGGCTATTTTACTGGGACGAGAAACCAAGGGTTTATTACTGGGTGAGACGGCGGCTCCTGAGTTACGTAATAATATCTTGCTGATTGCTCAGGAAGATGTAGCTGTGCTCTCTGCCAATGGCGTGTTGACTGAACAGATGGGGGCACATCAGGTAGTGGCATCTTTAAGTCTGGAGTTTGAAGACAATTTAAGTTCGGATGACATTGAAGCCTGTGTCAACAGAATTGAAGCGAAAATCAAACAGATTCATCCTGAAATTGTGGCATTGTTTATTAAGCCGCAAACAAAACAGGTGTGGTTGGAACGTATGAAAGGACGTTTGGAATAAAAACGTGCTATATATGGCGCAATATTCAAAATATCGGATTTTGAATATTTAGGTCAGACTAAGAAATTGAATGTACATGAAGCAGAAGACTGAACAATTACACTTTCAACTCCCCACCCAAGACTGCTGGTCACATATCTGGCGTCAACCGGCATTCAAATTTATGTATTCGAATCACCACAATGGTGAGCGATTCTTGAATAGCTTGCCGCGTCCTGAAGGGCCTAGACGTGCCGATCTCTTTAAATGGCTGATCACGCGTAAGTCATCCACCTGGAAGATGGATGTAAATAATAATGAGCATGCTGAATCTGCTCCGGCGAAACGGGCGATTCCACAAGATCGTCCAGAGGCCAGCATCGACGACTGGAAAGTATGGTTTGTGGGGCATGCGACTGTACTGTTGCAGATCGGGCCATATAACCTGCTCACCGATCCGGTGTGGGGGGAATATGCCAGTCCTAAACAGGGTAAAGGTCCAAAACGGGTCATTCCCGCAGGAATTGCCTTGGAAGAGTTGCCGACCATTCATGCAGTGTTGCTTAGCCATAATCATTATGACCATATGGACCTGACCACTTTGCAGTGGTTGCATGACAAATTTGCTATGCCGATTTATACCGGACTGGGCAATTCATGGTATTTGCCAAAAAGTTTTCATGTACTGGAAATGGACTGGTGGCAATCGTCTTTATTACATGACTTAAAAATTATTTATACTCCGGCACAACATTTCTCGGGTCGCGGCTTGCGTGATCAGAATCGGGCGCTGTGGGGTGGTTTTTCAGTGCTTGCTGGACAAGATCACTGCTTCTTTGCCGGAGATACCGGTTATTCACCGCATTTTAAAGAGATCCAGAGTCGTTTGGGTGCACCGCGTATTTCATTGTTACCGATTGGTTCCTATGAGCCACGTGAGTTGATGCGTTATATGCATCTGAATCCGCAGGATGCTTTTCAGGCGCATCAGGATTTACGTTCCAAATGTTCTCTTGCCATTCATTATCGAACCTTTCAACTGACCGATGAAAGTCGGGAGCAACCTGAACTGGATTTAAAAGTTGCGATGAAAAATACTTCTAAATTGATGACGCCATTTATCTGTGTACGGGAAGGGCGACGTTTGGTGGTTTGATTTTTTTAAGCTTGCTGTTTGCTCAAATTTAAAAGTTGAATAGCAATCATTGAAAGGGCGATCATGGCAATATTCATCACTACTGGATTAAATGCAGTGGTGAGCTGTAAGGGATCTGTAAACATAATGAGCAGTAATAATCCGCTCAGACCCAAAATATTAAGCTGATGGATAAAGGCTGCTTTTTGCCAAATCAGAAAAGTACAGCCAAACATAATTTCAATCATGCCCGATAGGGCAACAGCTATTTTCGCTAAATGCAGTTCTAACCCGATTGTTTGCCAAATAGCTATTTCAGCACTGGACTGAAATAGAATTTTTGGTACGAGCCCTTGATAAATCCAAAGAACAGCAAGCGTGATCTGAATGAGTCGAAGTGGTTTATTTAACAGAAGCTTATGATTCACGAATAGCTTGCTCCAAAAAATGACTTTTATTTTCAGCGGATGGGAGCAAGCAGTAATCGGTTGTTCCAAAAAGCTGATAGCGATTTAAGGCTACACGTCTGTAGAGAAAATCCCGGATAAAATGTGGGACGAGATAACCTAAATTCATCAGGGAAAATGGCAGGCCGAGATGCTGCATGACTTTAAGCAGTGCGGTTGATTCTGTATAAAGCTGACCCTTAAGAATGACCACCATCGTAGTGTAGTGTGTGGTAGACATGCCGTAATGTTGAAGAATTTCTTCACCTAAAGGTGATTGGGCAGACACTAATTTAAATTTTGAATGTTTATCGTATTTGATTAAAAAAATTTGCCTAGCCATTGCATATGACACAAATTGCATCAAATAAAATAATGTCATGTTGTTGGATGATGTGCTCAATCTTATTTTGCATAGGTTTAGGCGCTATTTTATTGAGTTATAAATTACTAGGATGGGTCTATATTGTATACAGCTTAATGCTTTGATCATCAGATTGTAAATCCAAAATGTAAAGTCATTTTTAGAGGGATTATCAGTATTGTTGTTGGTCAAAATTATTATCAAACTATGAAAAAATTCTTTTTTTATAGGTACTTTAAATATAGCTTTAGAGATGCGATTGTAACTTTTTAAATTTAAAAAATCTTTTTTTCCTAATATCTTAGATAGAGGAAAACGATGGTTTCTATTTGTAAAATCAGCTTTAGCTAGGCATCAAAACAGGCTATGTTGAAAAGGTAAAATTACATTTAACGGTTCATTACAATAATCACTTAATGATTCAATTTGGAGTTTAGACATGACAGACGGTTCACAAGCGACAGGGAAATGTCCATTCCATCAACAGGGCGGACATAGCAGTGCGACTGATTCAAATACGAATTGGTGGCCCAACGCTCTAAATCTCGACATTCTTTCCCAACACGACAAAAAAACCAATCCAATGGATCCGGACTTTGATTATGCCAAGGCATTCAATTCACTGGATTTAGAAGCAGTAAAACAAGACCTCCGTGAGTTAATTAATAGCAGCCAAGACTGGTGGCCTTCAGACTGGGGCAGCTATATTGGCATGTTTGTACGTACCGCATGGCACTTGGCGGGTTCTTACCGCAAGCAGGATGGTCGTGGTGGTGCGAACACCGGTAACCAGCGTTTTGCACCATTGAACAGCTGGCCAGATAACGTCAACACCGACAAAGGTCGTCGCCTGCTTTGGCCAATCAAACGTAAATACGGCAACAAAATTTCATGGGGCGATTTGATCATCTTGGCAGGTACAGTGGCCTACGAAGAAGCCGGTCTGAAAACCTTCGGTTTCGGTGGTGGTCGTACTGATATTTGGGCGCCTGAAAAAGACATTTACTGGGGTGAAGAGCGTGAATGGCTCGCACCGACTGAAAACCGTTACGAAAATGATGAAGACCGTTCAACCCTAGACAATCCGCTTGCTGCCGTGCAGATGGGCTTGATCTATGTGAACCCTGAAGGTGTAGACGGCAAGCCGGATCCATTACGTACCGCCCAAGACATGCGTGTCACTTTTGACCGGATGGGGATGAATGACGAAGAAACCGTGGCATTGACCGCTGGTGGTCATACCATAGGTAAAGCACATGGTAACGGTAAAGCAGAACTTTTAGGTGCGAATGTTGAAAGCGCAGATGTTGAATTTCAAGGTCTGGGTTGGCATAACCCTGAAGGTACAGGCAATGCCGGCAATACCATGGTCAGTGGTCTGGAAGGGGCTTGGACCACCCATCCAACCAAATGGGACAACGAATACTTCTATCTCTTGTTCACTTACGACTGGGCATTGACCAAGAGTCCGGCAGGCGCGAACCAGTGGGAACCGGTCAATATCAAAGAAGAAGACAAGCCTGTTGATGCGCACAACCCGAATGTACGACGCAACCCGATGATGACAGATGCCGATATGGCACTGAAGGTCGACCCTGAGTACCGCAAAATTTCTGAGCGTTTCTATAATGATCCTGCTTATTTTGCTGAAGTGTTTGCGCGTGCATGGTACAAGTTGACTCACCGTGACATGGGACCAAAATCCCGTTACTTGGGTGCTGATGTGCCGAACGAAGATTTAATCTGGCAAGATCCGATTCCATCTGTGAACTACGTGCTGTCTGAAGCTGAAATTGACGAACTCAAAGCGAAATTGTTAAACAGCGGTTTAACTTCTGCTGAACTCATTAATACCGCTTGGGACAGCGCGCGTACTTTCCGTGGTTCAGACTATCGTGGTGGTGCGAATGGTGCTCGTATCCGCTTGGCACCGCAAAAAGACTGGGTCGGTAACGAACCTGAACGTCTGGCTAAAGTGCTGGCGAAACTTGAAGAAATTCAGGCAGGTCTTGAGAAGAAAGTCAGCCTTGCAGACTTGATCGTACTCGGTGGTACGGCTGCGGTGGAAAAAGCGGCTCAGGCTGCGGGCGTGGATATTAAGGTTCCATTCCTTCCAGGACGAGGCGATGCAACTCAAGAGCAAACTGATGCGTATTCGTTTGACGATTTCGAACCTAAAGCAGATGGTTTCCGTAACTGGTTGAAAGACGACTATGTAGTACAGCCTGAAGAAATGTTGTTAGACCGTGCGCAATTGCTTGGTTTGACTGCACCTGAAATGACGGTGCTTGTTGGCGGTATGCGTGTACTGGGTACCAATTATGCGGGTGCAAAAGAAGGTGTGTTCACAGACCAAGAAGGCGTGTTAAGTAATGACTTCTTCGTGAACCTGACCGACATGAAGTACAATTGGAAGCCAGTGGGCAAGAACCACTATCAAATCGTAGACCGTGCGACTGGTGCACCTAAGTGGACAGCAACACGTGTGGACTTGGTGTTCGGTTCTAACTCGATTCTTCGTTCATATGCGGAAGTGTATGCGCAAGATGACAACAAAGAAAAATTTGTGAGAGACTTTGTTGCTGCTTGGACTAAAGTGATGAATGCAGACCGTTTTGATGTGAAAAAATAATTTGCATTGAGATGTAAAAAAACCGCTCGAAAGGGCGGTTTTTTAATAAAATGTGGAAATGTCATGTAAAATCTGAATTTTTAGCTACTCAGCTTTTTTACAGATTCTAAGACATTGATATTATTTAACTTATATTGATGTAAGCCCAAAATAGAAATGTCCGGTTTCTCCAAAGTAAAAATGTCCGCTTTTAGAATATGCACTTTTGCGATTTCCTTAGCGGACGGTTTGATATGTTGGTGTCTATGTCGGATAAAGAACTTAAACGATTGTCGGTCTTGCAGGAAATCTGCGATCAACGCATAACTCAATCTCAGGCTGCTCAGCTACT
>NZ_SJXH01000049.1 GCF_004336635.1 Acinetobacter sp. ANC 4862 | reverse complement strand
TGTTTAGCAAGCCGTTCAAAATCTTGTCGTAAGACTGGTTTAATTAACTGATGAAATACGGTATTCTGATGTGACAAAACCTGAATCCTGGTCGTTAAAGTGTTTGTTTGCACTCATATTTTAACTGTTCGGACTCAGGTTTTTTTATTTAAATCAAACTATGGGACAGCAGTGCCCTTCGGGGTGCTTTTTTTATGCTATTTTTATTTAAATTCGATTAACTTTTAGCCATATTGGTTTTATAAAAATGACTTATTCCTCTGTCATGATGAATCGTATACACAGGAGATCATCATGCAATATTACGAGGTTAGTACAATGGATAATCAACTGGAACAGATCCGGGATATTTGGAGCAATGCATTTTTTACCGGTAATTTTGAGGTGTTGGCTCAGTATGAACATGAGCAATTTAAGGTGGTTTATGAGCAGGAAGGTCGAGTTGAAAGCAATTTTACCCGTTATGAACGTATTGCGCATGCCGTGAAAAATGGGGTATGGAAACCGCAAAAGCCCAACATTGAATTTGAAGAGTTTGAGTTTGATCGAGATTTGAAGCACTGTAAGGTTTTAATTGGTTTGGAAGATCAGAGAAAAATTCAGGAATTATGGGTCAATGAAGGTGCTTGGAAAATTATCGAACTCAGGTTTTTAAAATGCAAAAAGCCGCAACAACAGGATGAATAAAAAGTCTTATTTTCTTTGAAAATACCAATGTGGATAAGTTTGTTTTTGTTTAATAGGGATATGAAAAATAATTTATCCACAGTCTAAACTGACACTTTTATTTTAAATTTAAAGTGGGTTTTATATGTGTTGTGGATAAGTTTTAAATTTAAAAGTCTGTTTTGAATTTAAAGTTAATAGATGAGGATTTTTAAATTTAAACACACTGACATCTTGGCGAGGGATATTGCTATAAAAGTGTTGTGTAGAAAAATTAAAAAATCGCAGTACACGTTTGAAATTGTACTGCGATCATAAAATAAGCATCACTTTAGTTTTGCTTAAGAGTGGTGGATTGGCTTATTCGAAAGCACCTTCCAGCTCTTCCAATTCCATCATGAGCTCTAACATTTGTTCTTCAGCTTGCGCTAATTTCGTTTTTAACTCGGTTTGTTCGTTCATGAGCTTCAACAAATCATCTTTACGATTTGCTTCATATAATGCGCTATCACCGAGTAATGTTTCGATTTCCGCTAAACGGGGTTGTGTTTTGGTAATCTGAGCATCAATTTTTTCAATATTCTTGCGAACAGGGCGGCTGAGTTCACGACGACGAGCAGCTTCTTTACGTTGTGCCTCTTTATCCAGTTTAGAAATCGTCGGTTTAACTTCCACTTGAGATTTCACAGGTGCAGCAGGTTGTTGACCTGACTTCATCATGTCGATACGCGCTTGGCGTAACCAGTCGGCATAGGCAGTTAAATCACCATCAAACTCACGGCTTTGACCACCATGAACCAGAATCAGCTCATCACACACACTGGCAATCAGTTGACGTTCATGCGATACCAGCACCACAGCGCCTTCAAAATCTTGCAATGCCATGGTTAATGCATGACGCATATCCAAGTCTAAATGGTTGGTCGGTTCATCCAGAATCAGGACATTTGGACGTTGCCATACAATCAGTGCAAGAGCTAAACGGGCACGTTCCCCCCCCGAAAAACTTTCACTTGGGGTATCCATGCGTTCGCCACTAAAACCGAAACTCCCGAGGAAAGAACGCAAGCTGGCTTCACTAATTTTTTTATCGGCAATACGTGACAATTGCAGCATTGGGCTGGCATTACCATCCAAAGCATCCATTTGATGCTGGGCAAAGTAACCGATATTTAACAGTTCAGAATCTTTACGGGTACCTTGAAGCAGTTGTAAATCACCCACCAATGATTTAATCAGCGTCGATTTACCGGCACCATTCATCCCCAGTAAACCAATACGACTGGTGGGTGTGATTTGTAAACTGACATTAGTCACAATCAGTTTGTCACCATAACCAATATCTGCATTCTCAAGTTCAAGCAGTGGTGAACTCATTTTAGTCGGTTCACGGAATGAGAAAGTAAATGGTGTATCCACATGCGCTGCAGACAACTCTTGCATACGTTCAAGTTGTTTAATACGGCTTTGCGCCTGTTTTGCTTTGGTTGCTTGCGCTTTAAAGCGGTCGATATATTTCTGCAAATGCGCGCGTGTTTCTAATTGCTTTTCATAAGCTTGTTGTTGCTGAGCCAAACGTTCACTACGGGTACGTTCAAATGTTGAATAGTTGCCTGTGTAAAGAATCAGTTCTTGATTTTCGATATGTAAAATATGATCGGTAATTGCATCGAGGAAATCACGGTCATGCGAAATCAGAATCAACGTGCCTTCATAGGCTTTTAACCAGTCTTCTAACCATAAAATGGCATCTAAGTCTAAATGGTTGGTCGGTTCATCAAGTAACAACAGGTCTGAACGGCTCATCAAGGTACGCGCAAGGTTCAGACGCATACGCCAACCGCCGGAGAAACTTGAAACATCAAGTTGCGACTGATGTTCAAAGAAACCCAAACCTGCCATTAATTGAGATGCTTTAGAGGGGGCAGAATAGCCATTAATTTCGTCAAAACGACCATATAAATGTGCAAGCTCATCATCGCTTAAGCTTTCCGGGTGATCTAATTTATTTTGAATTTCCCAAAATTCTTCATCGCCAGATAGAACGAAATCAATGGCTTTCATATCTAAAGCTTTGATTTCCTGCGCCATATGCGCCACAGTCCAAACCGCAGGGCGAGTTAAAGAACCTCCATCAGATTCCATGCCACCGAGCAGTGCAGAAAATAGCGTGGATTTTCCTGCGCCATTTACACCAGTTAAACCAATTTTCCAGCCTGGATGGAGTTGCATGGATGCTTTTTGAAATAAAACACGTCCACTGCGACGTATAGAAAGTTGATCTAACTGAATCATTAAAATATCTAAATAACAAGAATAGTGTGCGTATTCTAAAGGAATCAACCGTGAAAACAAAAAACTAAACTGTTTTATATCGATGAATTATTTCAAGTGTATTTTGTGTACAGTGCAGATTATTAAAATTGCCGCTCTGTGCTAGGTTTTATCGCTAAATATGCTTATAGTCGCACTCTATAAATGATGAATAAAAATAAGGATCATCAAGCGTGAAAAAAGGATTTTTGATTTTATCTGCACTGAGCATATTAACCACATCCAATATATTACATGCCAAAGCTGATGTCTGTGTCTTTGATTTATTAGGAAAATCTGGTGAATCTTATAAGCTGATTGAAGAATGGGCTTTGGGCAGCAAGCAATGGGGCGGGGACATCAATCTTATTTCTTATCAAGATGAAGCCAAAGTCGAGCAAGACTTTAAAGCCGGGAAATGTGATGCCTTTTATATGACCTCTATGCGCGCACGTGCCTACAATAAATTTGCTGGCTCGATTGATGCGATTGGCGGCGTACCGACTAACGATATTGCGCAAAAATCCATTAGCTATGTGCTCGATAAACGTAATGAAAAACGTCTGATCACTAGCATGGGTAAAGAAACTTTTGAAGTGGCAGGGATTGGGCAAATTGGTTCGGCTTATATTTTTGTCCGTGATCGTTCGATTAATTCTTTAGCCCGCGCAGAAGGCAAAAAATTTGCCATATTACATTATGATTATGCTCAAAAAATTATGGTCACGCGTGTTGGCGCTGTTCCGGTAATGTCCGAGATTTCAAATTTCATCAAAAAATTTAATCAAGCTGAAGTCGAAATTGTTGCTGCACCCGCTTATGCCTTTAAACCGCTAGAAATTTATAAAGGTTTAGGTACCCAAGGAGCGATGATTAATTTTCCTGTGGTAAATGTCACCGCCGATTTGATTATACGTAAAAATAAATTTCCCGAAGGCTTTGGCATGCAATCGCGTAGTTGGTTCGTAAAACAATTACCAAAAAGCTTTGCGATGGTTAAACGTATGGAAGCTGAAATTCCGGCAAAATACCGCATGAATTTAAGCAAAGAAGACCAGGTGAAATATCAAAAAATTCTGCGCGAAGGACGAATTGATTTAACCAAGCAAGGAATTTATGAGCCGGCCATGATGACTGTATTGAAAAAAGCCCGTTGTACTGTGGAGCGAACCAATTTTGAGTGTTCTTTAAGTGGTGAATAACTCGAGTGTTGTGTAGTAATTTGTAAAATATCTAAAATTTTCTAAATGATAGATAAAATCATTTTTTAAGTAAATTTATGATTTTATTATTAATTTTAAAGAATATAAGTCAACTGACATTTAATTTGAAAATAAATGAAGTAAATGCTCTATTTATTTTTAATAAACTTGCATAAAATTTGTGCCATGAATGGACCCTCATCAAACAACAAGATTCTGAAAAGGACCACTACAATGAAAAAAACGATTCTCGCATTAGCTGCATTTTCTGCTCTTGGTTTAGCGACAACTGCACAAGCAGAAAAGGTGAATGTTTGTGTATTCGATTTACTGGGTAAATCTGGTGAGTCTTATCAAATGGCGCAGGAATGGGCGCTGGCTGCCAAAGGATGGGGAGCCGATATTAATTTAATTCCACGCCAAGACGAGGCTGTTGCTGATAATGATTTTAAAGCAGGCAAATGTGATGGTGTTTTTATGACGGCAATGCGTGCACGTCAATACAATAAATTTGTCGGTTCTATTGATGCTTTAGGGGGTGCACCCAGCAATGCTATTGCTCAGCGTGCGATTACTTTTGCTTTGGACAAACGTAATGCACCGAAAATGGTCAGCAATTTAAGCGGTAACAAATATGAGGTTGCGGGTATTGCACCTTTAGGTTCAGCTTTTATTTTTGTACGTGATAAGAGTATTGATTCCATTGAAAAAGCCGCAGGCAAAAAATTTGCAGTATTGGGTTATGACGATGCGCAAAAAATTATGGTGCAACGGGTAGGGGCACAAGCCGTGATTTCAGATGTATCGAACTTTGTGGCGAAATTCAATAATGGTCAGGTCGATATGGTGGGGGCACCTGCCTATGCCTACAAACCTTTAGAAATCTATAAAGGTTTAGGTGCAAATGGCGCAATGTTCAATTTCCCTGTACTTCAAGTGACATCGGATTTTGTTATCCGTCCGGATCAGTTCCCTGCGGGTTTTGGACAAAAATCGCGTGATTGGTTCGTGAAACACTTGCCAAAAAGTTTTGCGATGATTGATCGTCTTGAAGCCAGTATTCCAGCCAAGTTTAAAATGAACCTAACTGCAGAAGATAAAACCAAATATCAAAAAATGTTACGTGATGGTCGTATGGATATGACTAAACGTGGAGTTTATGATGCCAGCATGATGACGGTATTGAAAAAAGCACGCTGTTCTGTCGATAAGGCGAATTTTGAATGTTCACTTGGTGGTGAATAACTTTGATTTTAAAGAAAAAAGCCTAGATTAACTCTAGGCTTTTTTGTCGAGTTGAATATGTCATTTTTGCCATTGTTGTCAGTCAAAAAAGGCGTAATCTTAAAAAAATAATGATATAAAATTTTTGTCATAAAAATGAAAACAAGCATAGAAAGCTTGTGATTAGTAATAAAAAAACAAGCATAGAAAGCTTGTGATTAGTAATAAATAAAAACTCAAAAAGATTCAGTCATTCGACTGAATGAAAACAAAGACACAAGGAAGAAAAAGTCATGATGCAATGGTCTAAAGCGCTGTTACTGGGTGTAAGTCTGTGTGCTGTAACCGGTGTTAGCCAAGCAAAACAAGTGATCTGCGTATTCGATTTGGTCGGTAAAAGTGGTGATGTGTTTACCCTGATGAAAGATTACCAGTTAGCAGCCAAAAATTGGGGTGCGGATATTGAATTGCGTGTTGGCCAAAACGAAGCAGTTATTGCTGAAGACTTTAAAGCAGGTAAATGTGATGGGATTAGTGTCACAGGAATGCGTGGTCGTCAGTTCAACGATTTTACCGGCTCTTTAGATGCCATTGGTGCAATTCCTGATTTAAAACTTGCGGTTAAAGTGATGCAAGGTTTAGCCAGCCCGACTTTTGCCAAACATATGGTGCGGGGCAAATATGAAGTGGTGGGTGTCATTCCCGTCGGTGATGCTTTTTTAATGGTGAATGACCGTAGCATTAACACGGTCGCTAAAGCTGCAGGTAAAAAAATTGCAGTACTAGATTATGATGAAGCGCAAAAAATTATGGTTCAGCAAATTGGTGCACAGGCGGTGAGTGCGGATGTCACCAATTTTGGAGCTAAATTTAACAATGGTCAGGTCGATATTATTGGTGCACCGGCAGCTGTATTTAAACCGCTAGAATTACACAAAGGTTTAGGGAGTAAAGGCGCGATTGTGAATTATCCAATTCTACAAGTGACCGGTAATATTATTATCCGTCCAGATAAATTCCCGGAAGGTTATGGACAAAAATCACGTGAATGGGTGAGAGGTCAGTTACCGCGTGCATTTGGTATTTTGGGGAAAATGAAAGCTGATATTCCACAAAAATATTGGATGCAGATTCCTGCAGTGGATAAGCCAGGCTATCAAAAATTGATGCGCGAATCGCGTGTCGATTTAACCAAACGTGGTGTATATGATAGACGTATGATGAAATTGTTATGGCAATTCCGTTGTAAGGAAGATCCAAAGAATTTTGAATGTAGCCTTCAAGATGAGAACTACAAACAATCTTGAGAAAAATACTCAGATTTAACTTTAAATCTTCAAATAAAGACCATATATTGGGTATGCTATACTTGAAATATGGTCTTTATCTTTTAAAGACAACTGAATTGAACAGAGGAATCCAACATGAATGCCCAAGCTCTGGTGCTGACCGACAATGCTGCGAATAAAGTACGCCAATTGCGTGATAGTGAAGGCAACCAAGAATTAATGTTACGCGTTTATGTTACAGGTGGCGGTTGTTCTGGTTTCTCTTACGGCTTTAACTTCGCTGAAAGCATGAATGAAGATGATGCTGAATTTGTCAATGGCGACGTAAAAATGCTGGTTGATTCTTTAAGCTATCAATATCTTGTCGGTTCAGAAGTCGATTATATTGAAGGTTTAGAAGGTTCACGTTTTGTGGTTCAAAACCCAAATGCAACCACAACCTGTGGCTGTGGTTCATCTTTCTCTATTTAATAAAAAAGCCCTCCTTATGTAATCTGCACCCCGAAAGTTGGACACTCTTAGTCTAATTTGAAGGGTGCTTTATGGCTAAATATTCTCAAGAATTTAAATTAAAAGTTGTGGAGCATTACTTGTCTGGTCATGGCGACTCTGTAACAGGTCAAATTTTTAATGTTCATAGATCAGATGTTCAAAAGTGGAGTAAAGCATTTAAACTTTATGGCATGGCAGGCTTAGAACTCAGAAGATCTAAAACAACTTTTACGGTTGAATTTAAATATCAAGTTGTTAAAGCAATATGTGAGGAAGGAGCTTCATTAAGAGAAACGATGCAACGCTTTCATATTAAAGAAACAAGCACGTTAAGAGATTGGTTGAAAAAATATAAAGAAAACGGTATAGATGGCTTGAAACCAAAAGCTAGAGGACGACCCAAAAGCATGCTAAAGCCAAAGATAACGAGAGCTCAATATACTCAAGCAGATCAGGATAAAACCCATGAGGAACTGCTTGAGGAGTTGGCATATCTACGTGCTGAAGTTGCTTTCCTAAAAAAGCGGAGAGCCTTGATTCAGAAGCAGAAAGAACAGGAAAAAGTCGAACAGCAACGACTGCAAGATTCATATCTGAATTAAGGCAAAACTACCCACTAAAGCATGTGCTATGTGCAGCCAAGATGGCGCGTAGTACCTATTTTTATCATCAGAAATCATCAAAAATCAATGATAAATACAGTGATTTAAAACAGCAAATCAAAGTGATCTATCATCAGCATAAAGGGCGTTATGGGTATCGCAGGATTACGCTTGCATTGAGAAATACAGGTTTGATCGTGAACCATAAGTGTGTACAGCGATTGATGATATCTATGAAGCTTAAATCACGTATTAGGGTTGTGAAATACCGTTCGTATAAAGGGCAAGTAGGTAAAATTGCAAACAATGTATTGCAGCGTCAATTCAAGGCTGAGCGACCTAATCAAAAATGGGTTACTGATGTGACTGAATTTAATATTCGGGGGGACAAGCTTTACCTATCTCCCGTCATGGACTTATTTAACGGTGAAATTATTGCATTTCAAATGGAACGTAGACCAGTATTCGGACTAGTCAAAGATATGCTTAAAGAGGCTATAGAGACACTCAACCTAAATGAGAAGCCAATGATCCATTCTGATCAAGGTTGGCAATATCAAATGAGATTTTACCAGAAACAGTTAGCAGAACGAGGGCTCACCCAAAGTATGTCACGTAAGGGGAATTGTTTAGATAATGCTGCTATGGAGAGCTTCTTTGGAATACTTAAATCTGAATGTTTCTATGGAGAAGAATTTAAATCAGTTGATGAATTGGAGCAAAAAGTGAAAGAATATATTCACTATTACAATCATGAAAGAATCAAGGTTAAATTGAAAGGACTGACCCCTGTAGAATACAGAAATCAGTCCTTAGAAATTGCCTAACTTACTGTCTAACTTTTGGGGGTCAGATCAATGTGGAGGGCTTTTTTATTAAAAATAGAATTTATTATTGTGTTAGAACCTCATTAAAAATTATGGTTCTAATTTAGCGGCTTCTAAAATATCGAAAATAACCGTCGTCACATCTTGGCTTAAATCACGATTGTTAAAAATTTCATGCGCTGTAATGGTTACATCTGTATCGCTTGGAAGTAAGCGTTGTTCTTCTTCAATCAAATGCTGAATGGGTAATAAAGTCTGTTTTATTTCTAAATGCAGAATATCTTTAAACTCAATATTTTCATCTTCCAGCTCGATCAGTTGTTCGTTTAAAAATGGCAATAAAATAGAATGCAGGTAAGGTTGAATCTCAATAATATCAAAGATTTCAATCTCACGTGTTTGCTCAATTGTACTAATGTGATCATTCATTTCAATCAGAATATGGTAGTAACTCACACGCGTCTCCAGAGATTTTATGTTGTCATTTCTTCCCATCACAATAACATGAAATCAGCCTGATTTCCGTTCTATTGCCATGCATATACTTATACAAAGTAAGGGATTTTTGCATTGTATCTCGGTTGTGGCTTAACGTGCCTGCAATAAGGCTAAATCTGCTGCCGATAATCTGAAATTTTGCAGCTGTTGATCTTTCATGACAGGGTACATCAGCGCCTGAGGATCTTGATTGTGTTCTAAGCCTAAGGCATGTCCTAACTCGTGTGCAATGGTTAGACGTAAATCATCCATTGTATCAAATTGATAAATTTCAATGCGCTTTCCATTGTATATGCCTTTGTGAAATTCGCGTGCTGGGAAGCGTTGATTGAGATGATTTACATTGATATTGTAGGTATCAATATTTTGATTGTGCTGCTCGACTTGTTGATTATATTGGTTATTTTGATCTTTAAGCTCAGTAATATCGTGGTCTAATTGTTGTGCTTGGGCTTTCAATTGCTGATATTGTTGTTCGATGCGCTGTCGGTTTGGACCATTTTCATTTTCAATACGCATCCAACTTATGCGTTGTTGATTGAGTTGTTCAACGTCCTTGGATAATTGATCTCGCTGGGCTTGCAGTTGTTGATGGCGTTGTTCTAGGTAGGTATAGCGATGGCCTAAATTCTCTGAAATCCGTTGATTTACATTTTGAGCTGTCTCCAAAAGTTGTTGGCTTGTTTTATGTGCTTTATGGTCAGCTTGGCGTTGGTCATAGATCAAATTAATCGTTAATTTTGCTTTTGGATCATACACCAGCAGCGGTTTTTCTGAGCCTTGCTGCCAAATGCCGATGGCATCTTTACAGAGTTGAATCAGTTCTGCTTGGCTCATACCAAATCGTGGGTCGACGTCGCCTAAGCGAAATCGCACACTTGAATCAAAAGGATGAAGTATTTTATCTGTGACTGTACGATGTTGTTGCTTATTATCCTGTTGCGATGGAAAGAATAACCAAATGAACAATAAAGCCCCGATGGCAAAGAAGAGAGCACGCATAGCATTTTAAAATCATTATTTTTAAATTAATGTAGCTGAAAATTTCATCTAATCCTATCTTTTTAAACATAAAAAAACCGCGCTTTCGCGCGGTTTTTTTAACTCTTTCGAGCCAAATTAAAGCGACAAATTATTTTTTGTCATCTTTAACTTCAGTGAACTCAGCATCTACAACGCCATCGTCCGCTTTTTGAGATTGACCTGCATCACCTTGGAATGCATTTGGATCAAAACCTTCAGCACCACCTTGAGCGCCTTGTGCAGCTTCATAAGCACGTTGGCTAATCGGCATGATGATGTTTTGAAGCGCTTCAGTCTTCGCTTTAATTTCTTCAACGTCATTTTCTTTAGTTGAAGCTTCAAGCTCTGAAACCGCAGTTTCAATTGCAGTTTTTTCATCTGCAGTCACTTGTTCGCCAAGATCTTTCACAGCTTTTTGCGCGCTAGAAACAAGTGCATCTGCTTCGTTACGAGCTTTTGCAAGTTCTTCGAACTTACGGTCTTCTTCAGCATTCGCTTCAGCATCTTTAATCATCGCTTCAATTTCAGCATCGCTCAAACCAGAGTTTGCTTTAATTTGAATTGATTGTTCTTTACCAGTGCTCTTGTCTTTCGCAGACACTTTCAAGATACCATCAGCGTTGATGTCGAACGATACTTCAATTTGTGGCACACCACGTGGAGCAGGTGGGATGTCACCTAATTGGAAGTTACCCAACAGTTTGTTTTGCTGAGCCATTTTACGTTCACCTTGGAACACAGAAATGTCTACAGCTGGCTGGTTGTCAGCAGCAGTTGAGAACACTTGAGATTTCTTCGCAGGAATCGTAGTGTTTTTCTCGATGATTGCTGTTAACACGCCGCCCATAGTCTCAATACCAAGAGTCAATGGAGTTACGTCTAGAAGCAATACGTCAGTTTTGTCACCTGAAAGTACAGCACCTTGAATCGCAGCACCCATTGCTACCGCTTCGTCAGGGTTCACGTCTTTACGTGGCTCGCGACCGAAGAATTCTTGTACTTTTTGTTGTACAAGTGGCATACGAGACTGACCACCCACCAAGATTACGTCAGAGATTTCGCTTGTTGAAAGACCAGCATCTTTAAGCGCAATACGGCAAGGCTCAATCGTGCGAGCAACTAAATCAGCAACTAAACCTTCAAGTTTTGAACGAGTTACGTTGATCACCAAGTGTTTAGGACCAGTCGCATCAGCAGTGATGTACGGAAGGTTGATTTCAGTTGCGTTAGAAGAAGAAAGCTCGATTTTTGCTTTTTCAGCAGCTTCTTTCAAACGTTGTAACGCAAGTGGATCTTGTTTCAAGTTCACGCTTTGTTCTTTCTTGAATTCTTCAACCAAGTATTCAATTAAAGCGTTATCGAAGTCTTCACCACCCAAGAAAGTATCACCGTTAGTCGACAATACTTCGATTTGTTGGTCGCCATCTAGGTCAGCGATTTCAATGATTGATACGTCGAAAGTACCACCACCCAAGTCGTAAACCGCGATTTTACGGTCGCCTTCTTTTTTATCCATACCGAACGCAAGCGCAGCAGCAGTTGGTTCGTTGATGATACGTTTAACATCAAGACCGGCAATTCGACCTGCATCTTTAGTTGCTTGACGTTGTGCATCATTGAAGTAAGCAGGAACAGTAATGACCGCTTCTGTAACAGTTTCACCCAAATAATCTTCTGCAGTTTTTTTCATCTTTTTCAAGATTTCAGCAGAAACTTGTTGTGGTGCCAATTTTTTATCGTTTACATCAACCCAAGCATCGCCATTGTCTGCTTGAATGATTTTGTAAGGTACAAGACCGATATCTTTTTGAACCGCTTGGTCTTGGTACTTACGACCGATCAAACGTTTGATCGCGAATAATGTGTTTTTAGGGTTGGTTACCGCTTGACGTTTCGCAGATTGGCCCACAAGAATTTCGCCATCTTTATAGGCAATAATAGATGGGGTTGTACGAGCGCCTTCAGCGTTGTCGATAACTTTAACTTTGTCGCCTTCAAGTACTGCTACGCAAGAGTTTGTAGTACCTAAATCAATACCAATGATTTTAGCCATTTGGATGCTTCCTCAAAATTATTTTTTGCAATGCTTTTGCTTGTTATCCGATATGAGAGCCATTCAAAATTTTTCAAGTTTATTTCATTAAAAAAAGTGAAAAACTCTCGAATTTCTTTACCTTATTGACCGACCAAGACCATTGCTGGGCGAAGCAAACGGTTCGACAAGGTATAACCTTTTTGCAATACAGTACCAATTTCACCTGCTTTAACATCAGGTGCGATACCCACTGCTTGATGCAAGTCTGCATTGAAACCGTTACTCATATTCACTTCGACTACACCGAATTTTTCGAGTGTGGTGAGCAGTGATTTCAAAGTAAGTTGCACACCTTCAAGTAATGGAGATTCAGTATCACCCGCAGCTTGAATGGCACGTTCTAAATTATCGACGGTGTCGAGTAATTCTTTGGCGAATTTTTCAATCACAGTTTCTTTATGCTTTTCAGCATCACGTTGAATGCGTTCCACGCTTTTTTGCGCTTCATATACCGCATTGGCTGTACGTGCTTTTTCAAGTTTTAAACTTTCTGTCAGATTCGTGATCTGGGCTTGTAAATCTTCAACTGAAACTTCAGCTTGCTCCGTTTCAGCTTGAGTTTGTACTGTTTGTTGATCAGCTTGCTCTTGCCCTAGATCTTGAGCTTGTTCGTTTTGCTCAGCTGCCATAGATTTACTCCGTTTAAATGGGTTCTTAAACATGTACAGTCCTTTTGGCTTCAGTGCTAACTGGGTTAATCCTGAACTGCCATGAGTGATAAAATTCATGATTAATACAAAGGTCGGGGCAGGCGATAAAAATTCAAGCGAGACAATCAATTAAATCTGTTTAATTTGATTAAAATTATCAAAAAACCTGGTTTTTCGAACATTCAGGCAAAAATTATAAGGTTCTTTATGCTCAAAATTGAGCTAGGGGATAAAACAACAAAGCTGCTTATTGTGAGAGCTTGATTATCAGTTAATGGAACAATCAAGTTTTGTTGCTCTAGCTCAGTTTGTATGGAAGATGGGAGTTAGGAATAAGATAGGAACAGAGAAAGAAAATACAAAGACGGCTAATGTGGTGATGGGTAATATCCAACTTATACTTAAAAACGATCATTATGAAATAAATTATCTATTTTACAAAAAAGCACAGGCTGATTATTATTTCACCCAGATTCTATCGCTGTAGTTTCTTCTTGGTATTTTTGAAATGTGTTTTCTAGGCTTACCCAACCTATGGGTAAGCTTTTTTTTTGCCTAAAATAAAGCAAGCTATCCTTAATCACTGCTCCTATATATCTGTTTAGCTATAGTTTTGCTGTTGAATAACGGTTAAATCCTTACAGTATTAAATTTTGATAATCATGATTTTTATAAAATCAAAAAAATACCCTTTGTTGGAAAGGGCATTGAGCAGATAAAGAATTTTAATTATTGCGACGATCATCAACTCGCTTATCAGTATCACGACGATGATCCTCCCAACGTCTTTCTTGAGATTTACTTTGCTTTTGCATTTTTTGATGATGTTGTACATCGGCCTTTTTACGCTGTTGTTCCGAGCGTTGGTGTTCAAGTTCACGCTTTTTTTGATCCCAATTGGATTGGTTATTTCGATTTTGTTCAGCAGCTCTCTTACGCTGTTCTAATTGATGCTGTTGTTCACGTTTTTTACGCTCCCAATCCGACTGTTTTTGCCGATTCTGTTCCCACTAGTGACGTTCAAGTTCACGTTTTTTCCGTTCTAACTCCAAGTGGTTTTGACGCTGTTGATATTCCCAACGTTGACGATCCCGTTCTCGGTCATATCGATTATCATAATCTCGATCATAACGACGGTCATAGCGATAATCATAACCACCATTGTAATAACCGCCATCTTCTGGAAATGCGACACAGCCTACAGCTAAAAATATAGTCGCTAAAGAGAGTATAATCAGTTTTTTAGTCATGGCTTACATCCTTCTTTTAAGGAGTAGCAAAACACTCCGAAATATACATGGAAATTGTCAATGACAAGCTATAAAAAGAAGATTAGCGTAGGAATGTTTTTACTGTGTATACAGATGATTAGACTTATATAAGATTATGGTCACTTATCGGCTGATCATGTAGAAAATGTGAAGAATATAATAAAAGGAAAGTGTATTTATGGTTGCTTTTAATCGAACGCTACAGACGATGATAGACAAAGGGCAAGGTACTGCAGCACGTACCTTAGATCGATTGCCGAGTTTTGCGCAAAAGTCTTTAGCTAAAATTTTAAGATATCCCCATGAATATCCTGAACTTGACCCTTTAATTCAATGCATGATGGCGGCACAGTTAATACAAGGGAATAGTGGTTTCATCGGTGAGGATGTTATCCACGCGCGTAAAACCTTTGATCTACAAATGCAGGCGATTAAGAGTAAACCGACCCCAGTAAATCGTGTTGAAGATTTACGACTCCCTTTACATAGTGGCACCATCTTCGCGCGACACTATCATCCTGCACCAAGTAAAAAACTTCCCATGGTGGTGTTTTATCATGGCGGTGGTTTTGTGGTGGGGAGCCTGGACTCTCATGATGAGGTTTGTCGTTTACTTGCGGTCTATGCGAAGGTTCAGGTACTGAGTATTGACTATCCCTTAGCGCCAGAAGCCAGCCCGACAAAACTGATACAAACCTGTGAAGATGCACTGGCATGGGTATATCAAAACAGAAAACAGCTTAAAATCTTAAAAAATAGAATTTCTGTGGCAGGCGATAGTGCAGGCGGCAATATTAGTGCAGTCGTTGCCCAGCTTAGTGTCAACAAAGTTTATGCACCGCAAGCGCAATTACTGCTCTATCCTGCGGTAGATTTTAAAAGCCGTCATCCATCGTTCCATGCCTATAAAGAAGGTCTGGTTTTAACAGGGACGGATGTCGACTTTGTAACGCACTATTATGCAGAAACTCATCAAGTTGAATTGGATGATCCGATTATTTCACCGACCTACGGCCAACATGACAAATTAGCTCCTGCGTTTGTGATTACCGCGGGTCATGATGTATTACATGATGAAGGTGAAATTTATGCCTACAAGTTACGTCATCGTGGTGTGAAAGTGCATTATCAGGAATACAGTGATCAAGCCCATGGTTTTGTCAATCTAACCCCAATTTCTTATCGGGCTAAAAAGTACGTGATTGAAATCAGTAAAAACTATAGAAAGTTTTGGGATAAACATGCTTAAGCTTTTTTAATAAATTCGACTGTCTATAAAGAAGGTGTTTCACGTGAAACACCTTTTTATTTTTGCTCAATCCTGGCTACAGGTAGTGTGAGTCTAAATTCGGGAACGTAAAAACTCTGTAAACATTTGGCTTGAGAAAAATCTGGAAAGACATCCAGCGTATTTTTCCAGGAGGCTTGTTTGAGTTTACATAGCTTGCCACGAAATTGCGGGCTGAATTGATAATTCAAACCTTGCCAGGTCTGATGAATGTTGAGTAGTCGTGCAGGTAAATGATGGCTATTAATATAGAAAGCCTGACTATGTTTGTACTTTTGCAAGCACAAAATCATTTCTTGCTGATCAAATGAAACGTTGCAATACACCACATCATCTTTCATCAACCATTCAAATTGAGCCAATTGTTTCGGAATTCCCCAAAAATGTTGACCATGAACCACAGAAGTTTCGGTAGACACGTAAATTTTAGGAATTGAAGATAAACGTCTTTTACTCATTAAAGGATGATCTAAAATCAGAAGCTCATCATAAGGCCCCACTGGAGATTCATGATAACGAACCAATATAACCTGTATAACTCGTCCAATCGGGGAGGGAGCAAGATGGAAAGCTTGATTGCATTTAATAAAGTTTGGCGTTAACCAATAGTTCAAAATAAAGGCATCACCCAGTAAATTCCAAGGTGGATGGTGATGAAAAGTTGTAGTGGTTAATTCTTCACTCATTGTCATTCTCGTTTTATCTCAAAAAGAGATGCTGTTTTATTTATAGTGAACGATTAATATATAGAAATTGACAATTACAACTTGAAGTAGAAGAGTAAAGAAATGTTAAAACAGACATTATTCGCTATCGGTGCTGCCTTTATCAGTTTACAAGCGATCGCTGCAAACTCGATTGTAGAAATGAAAACCTCCATGGGAAATATTGAAATAGAGCTCTTTAATGATAAAGCACCTATTTCAGCGAAAAATTTTGAAAGCTATATAAAGGATAACTTTTATAACGGCACCATTTTTCATCGCGTGATTCCAGGCTTCATGATTCAGGGTGGCGGAATGGATGCCAACATGGTGGAGAAGCAAACTAAAGCTCCAATTCAAAATGAATCATATAATGGTTTGAAAAATACCCGTGGCACTTTGGCGATGGCACGTACCAACAGTCCTAATTCAGCAAGCAGCCAATTCTTTATTAATACTGTAGATAACGACTTTCTAAATAAAAGCCAGATGAATGCGGGTTATGCCGTGTTTGGTAAAGTCATTAAAGGAATGGATGTAGTCGATAAAATCACGAAAGTTCCGACTGCAAACTTTGGAATGCATCAAAATGTACCAAAGCAAGCAGTGAAAATCATCAGTGTGACTGTTAAAGCAGCACCCGAGAAAAACTAATACAAATTAAAGCAGAAATATTTTAGTCATATTTATGCTTTATAATTATGTGCTTAACTAATTTTTAGTATAATTTTGAACCAAAATAGTGCATAAAAATGCAACACTCAATATAGCAATCAGTCAAAAGCCCTTGCACGTGTACGAAATTGCCCTATAATGAGCTCATACCAACGCGATACAGCAAACGAACTTAGCCGATCAAGTTAAGTTGTTAGCATTTATTGCGTTGAGCTTGTCTCTGACGAAGAGCAAGAAGATCATTAAGAGATTATGAAGAACAACTTGTGTGGATTTTTACTGGTTGATCGATCGAAATTATTTTCATTGATTGATGGTAGAAATTACTCGAAGTTTATTTGAGAAATATTTGTCAGAAAATTGATGAGCCAAGATTGGTGCCCTTTAAGGCACTAA
>NZ_SJXH01000048.1 GCF_004336635.1 Acinetobacter sp. ANC 4862 | reverse complement strand
CAAAATCTTGTCGTAAGACTGGTTTAATTAACTGATGAAATACGGTATTCTGATGTGACAAAACCTGAATCCTGGTCGTTAAAGTGTTTGTTTGCACTCATATTTTAACTGTTCGGACTCAGGTTTTTTTATTTAAATCAAACTATGGGACAGCAGTGGTCTTTGGACTCCCTTATTTTTATGCGATGGAAAGATTGAAAATAAAAAGATCTAATTTTTTAAGCAGGCAATTTTCCGATAAGTGCTTTTAATATTACCTTCAATTTTATAAAGAGAGGTGAAAGTCTGCTCTGCGACTTGCTGCAGGTTAAGACCTGCTGATACTAAAGTTAAAATTTCATATTCAATTGCGCTTAAATGTATTGGCGTGTTGAGTTGAGCAGTGGATATTATTGGGTTAGATTCTACTTGATGCGACAAAATATATTGCGCTAAAACATGATGGATAGGTGCTCCACCGCGCAGAATGCTTTTAATGTTATTTAAAATTTCTGCTTCAGTATTTTCATGAAAAATATAACCCTGTGCACCTGCTTGAATAGCATCAAACAGTAAAGCTGTCTGGTGTTGCGTTAAGACTGCAATAACATTTGCATCGGGATGGATTTTTTTGAGTTGCCTGATCAATGTAATAGTGGCGGTTTGATCAATAGATAAATCGATTAAAATCAGGTTGGGTAAATGTTGTTGTAAGAGTTGTTCAGCTTCAGTAAGATGATCAGTACTAATAATTAATTCAGCAGGATAGCCTATTCCAACAAGAATGCTCTCTAATAGATGATTAAAGGCGGGTAGATCCTCTATCAACAAGATAGGAACAGGCAACATCAGTTCAGCCACTAGGCTATTCTCACACTGGTTTAGATTTTATTGAGTAACTTTGCTATACAACCCCTCAAAGTACTATCCCAAGAACTAGGGAATTTATCGAATTAAAGTAAATTTAAGTATCTAAAGAATAATAAAGAATTGAAAAACTTGGTCTTATGATGATCTGGAGGTTATTGAGTCTTTTTGTTCAAAGCGTATTGATTTTTACCCATTAAGAAAAAAGCACTATTTATAAAAATATTCTTCAGTATGAAACATATTTCTGATTATTGGCTGGTTAAGAGTGATATTCCAAATTTTTAAGGGTCTCAATATTTTAATTACGCTATAAGTAATAAGTTGTCTTTTAGCTTTAATCGCTAATCTGTATGGAAAAACTATTTTTTGGATAATTAGCAATGGAATTTATTCGAGCAAAAAAGTGGTCAGGAAGAGAATTGGGCAATAAAAAAAGGAGCAATTGCTCCTTTTAATATATGGCTTGTTTTTAATGCAGATTTTGCGTGATTTTTTGCAAGATTTGCAATAACACATCAAATTCACTTTGCAATGGCGTGCTCTTACGCGTGACCAAAGCGAGCGTGCGACTTGGTGCAGCTTCAATAGATTTAACCACTAAATCTGGGTTCGCTTTAATCATATTGGTATGAATTGCAATTTCAGGAAGCAGGGTAAAGCCTAAATCAGCAGAGACCATTTCAACCAATGTAGGTAGTGAACTTGCTTTTAAACGATGATCATTTTTACGTTCGCCAATTGGGCATGCACTTAAAACATGATTACGTAAACAGTGACCTTCTTCAAGTAACACTAAACGTGATAAATCTAAATCATCTAGAACTTTGGCATTGTGCGCATTTTGATCGGCTTTATGGTGAACTAAATAAAGATTTTCTTTAGCGATTTCAGCAACTTTTAAACCACGAGTGTCAAAAGGTAGTGCCAAAACGATCATGTCCAGATTGCCGTGTTCTAGTTTTTCGACAATTTTTTCGCTTTGGGCTTCATGTAAATGCAATTGAATTTTAGGAAGCTGTTTATGCACTTCATCTAAAAGTTGCGACAAAATGAAAGGTGCAATGGTGGGGATAATCCCTAAATGTAAATCACCAGTTAAAGGCTCGCTCATCTCACGACTTAATCGCATCAAGTCTTGAGCATCAGCCAATAAAACACGGGCTCGAGCAACAACCTGTTCTCCTAGCGGAGTTAAACGTACATTTTGGCGGTCGCGTTCAACGAGGACTCCACCTAACAAACGCTCTAACTCCATGATCCCGCCTGACAAAGTCGATTGGGTCACAAATGAACGGCGCGCAGCTTCAGTAAAATGTAGCGTTTCAGACAGTGTAACGAGGTATGACAGCTGTCTTAAAGAGGGTAATGCAGCCATAGTGTCCTAATGTTTTGATTTAAAGTGATCAGCAAATAATCCGCTAAGATATGGAATAAAATGCGGAGGCATATCATGCCCCATTCCATCAATTAATTCAAACTTAGCATCTGTAATTGCCTTTGCAACTGCTTTGCCATGACTCGGTGGCAGTAAACGATCACGAGAGCCATGTACCACAAGGGTAGGTTGCTGAATTTGCTTACTCAATTGTAGCAAAGAACCGGTACATAATATTGCTAAAAATTGTTGAAGTACACCTGCTGGATAATAACTTCGCTGATATAATTTACGTGCGGTCTGAATAATCTCAATTTGGTTGATATATCCAGGTGAACCAATAATGTTAAAAACTTTCACGCTATGATTGACAATGCCTTCTTCATCAGTCGATTCAGGTCGACCGATCAGGCTTAAAAGCTGTCTTGGAAAAGGCGGTGGTAATAACGGCTGATTGTTACTGGTAAACATTAACCCCAGATTGCTGACTTTTTGAGGATGTCGGGCTGCCAGAATCTGTGCAATCATGCCACCCATTGAAGCACCAATCACAGAAACTTGCTCTAATCCCAGATGATCAATCAGTAATGCGGCATCTTCAGCCATATCATATAAATCATAAGGCGCACCTTGATTATCTAAGCCTAAAGCAAAGCGACCCATCAGTTTTAAGGTATTGAGGCGTGGACCTGAATGACGGATTTTTGAAGACAATCCAATGTCACGGTTATCAAAACGAATGACACGATAACCTTGGTCAATCAGTGATTTACAGAAAAAATCGGGCCAAAACAACATCTGTGCACCTAAACCCATAATCAGCATGATTGCAGGATGTTCAGGATTTCCACCCATTTCAACATGCAGCTCTATTCCATTGCTTAAAGTCACTTTAGTTTCGTGCATGAAAGAAGTATAGGGAGAGCCTGTAAAATTGAGTGCGCTATTCATTGTTGTTTTCCTAAAAAAGGACATTCTGTTGAAAAAATGTCCTTTGTATTAAAACCTTAAACTGCTGCAGGAATCAAGTCAGGTACAAGTTTAGTTAGAGCTAAACGTTGTTTTGCCGCAGTAGCACCTAATAGAACAAAACCACGCAAGGTATTTTGACTATCTAAAGCTTTGGCAATCATGCCATCTTCAAGCTCTTCTCTATCCCAGGTCACATCCACACCCATTGGTGCAGGAAGTACGGTCAGGGGGGCAGCAGGAGTTTTAACGGCAACAGGCATCGCTGGATAATGAACATGCGTTTGTTCACCATTTAAAGTTTTCGCTAATGCACGTGCTTGCTGCATGATCGGCATGACATACGGCAAGAGCAAACCGTTCACTTCTGCACAGTCACCAATCGCATAGATATCGGCTTGATTGGTTTCTAAATGACCATTGGTCAAAATACCGCGACTGCAGTGAATATCAGCAGCTTTTGCCAACTCTAAATTCGGCTGTAAGCCAATCGCAGAAAGTACAACATCCGCTATAACAGATTGACCATTGGCTAAAGTAATCTGATAGTCACCCTTTTCAACTTTAATCACTTTTTCAACGGTTGTACCCAGTACAAAGTGGATGCCAATGTCTTCAAGTTTTTCCTGGAAAGAAGCCGCAACATAATCAGGAATAAGACGCCCTAAAGGTTGCGCAGCTAAATCAATCACCGTCACTTGGTGTTCTGTGTTTTGTAAGTCATTGGCAAATTCACAGCCAATCAGACCTGCACCCAGAATCACCACACGTTTATCATGATGTTGATCCAGATTTTTACGGAAGGCTTTGTAGTCATCCAAATTGTTGACCACGTGAATGTCATCACTGCCATCGCCGGCAATCGCTAAGCGAACCGGATTTGCACCCACAGCTAGAACCAGCTTTGAATAGGGTTGAGTCGTTTGTTGTCCATCTTTCTCTAAAACGAGTTGATGTTGGGCAGCTTGAATTTCTTTCACCCAAGTATGCGCTTCAATACGCATCTTCAGTTGATCACTCATTTTGCTGGCATCACCTAAAGCAATTTGCTCAGGTGCTTTTTTTCCGGCTAAAGCATTAGACAGCGTGGGTTTAGCATAGTTTACCGCATCATCTGCACAAATCATGACCAGTTCATGCTCGGGATTTAGCTTACGAAACTCACGCGCTGCAGTATATCCTGCCATACCCGAACCAATGATGACGATAGGATGCATAGTTTTCTCCAAACTGTTTTCTATAAGACCTAAAAAAAGACCATTCATTATGGTCTTTGGTATCAATTGTTAGAATTCAACCATTTCAAAATCAACTTTTGATACACCACAGTCCGGGCAGGTCCAGTCATCTGGGATATCTTCCCATTTTGTACCTGCGACAATACCATCTTGTGGCCAACCTTCAGCTTCGTCATAAATCCATCCACAAACGATGCATTGATACTTTTTCATTTGACTCTCCAAAACACTGACTTTTTAAAAAGTGAAGTCAGTAAAATCCCATACACAGCATGACTCTAGTGATATGACTTTCAAGGTACATATTCAGTCAAATTTTTACGCAGTTCTAGCGTTAATGTAAAGCGAATATCCGAGTTTAATTGGTGAATTTGAAACCAGAATTGCATAGCAGGACAAAACTTGGCATAAAAATAGGTAAATATGATTTTTGTCTCACAATTTAAACTGAATCTGAATTTTAAAATATCTATAAATTAGCGCTGGGTTGAGAAGCACAAGAAATGACTTTATCCAGCTGAAAAGTCAGGTTTAGACTAAGGTCGGGGAGCAAAAATAAGCAGAGTTTGTTAGTTTATGATCAGATAAATCTATATCTAATATTTATTTAAAAAATGAACATAATTAAATCAATTACTTATGATTTACTAACCTGTTTTTCTACCTTATAGGTGTGCTCATTTACTGGTCATGAACGATATAAAGCGTTAAAATTGATATATTCTCCTTTAAATTACTTTTCTCCCATGAGCAATTTGTCTACAACTTTGTGGTCTCACATTCGTACTGTCCAAGATTTCCCTAAACCGGGTATTTGCTTCTTCGATTTAACCCCATTATTCATGAGTAATATTGGGCCGTTAACCGATGCTTTAATTGCCAGTATTCCTGCTGAAAAACTGGAACAAGTAGACAGTTTTGTTGCTGTAGAAGCACGTGGTTTTGTACTTGCAAGTTTGTTGGCTCAGCGTTTGGGCAAAGGCTTATTACTTGTTCGTAAAGCAGGGAAATTACCACCACCGGTTGTGGGTGTAGGGTATAGCCTGGAATATGGTATGGACCGTTTGGAAATGTCAGCGAATATCGAAGCACAAAAAATTATTATTGTGGATGATGTTTTGGCAACTGGCGGTACTTTAAAAGCGGTGAAACAGCTGGTAGACAAATGCAATCATGAAATTTTGGGAGCGAGCATTTTCCTTGATTTACCTGATTTGCACAGTGACTTAGGTTTAGATATTTGGTCTGTGTTGGATGATAAATCTCAGCCAGAACAAGAAGTCGCTTAATCGATTTCATGAAATAAAAAAGCCTTGGTTAAACCAAGGCTTTTTTATTTTTTTAGAAAATGCGTTTGCATATGTTGAATTAAACCATTGATGTTTTCTGGACTGGCTAAACGGTGATGTCCACCTTCTAAGGCTTGAACGATCATATAGGGTTCGAGCTGTTCTTGAACGGCATACATATCCAGTATTTCATCGCCTAATTCTAAATAGGCAATTTGCGCAATGTCATGTTCCAGATCTTCTTCATTAATTGGAGGGTAGTCTTCACGAAAATTTGGACTTAAGCTTGGATTGGCAATCACCGTTGGAATTTTACATAAGGCCGACATTTTTAATGCCCAATACGCGCCTAAGCTGTGTCCGACTAGAATTTCAGGTTTAATTTTGGCAATAATATCGCGATAAAAATCAGCGACAGTTTGAAAATTTAGATTGCGATAATCTATATCGATGCAATATTTTTGATTGGCATCAATGGCATGGAAGTTAGTGGATTCACGAGAGGAATCTAATCCATGTAAAAATAAGATTTTCGAAGTGCATGTATTCATTGTTTTATAGTTCACACTGTTTTTTTCACAAAGATGGAAAAAGTTGAATAGTTTCCTTTTCAACCATTTTGCTCAAATTATTGTAGGTGACTATGAGGAATAAGGAAGTTAGCTTTTGGTCTAAGGCATGAATTCAAGCAAACCCAATAAAGCCACTTACAAAATAAATTATTGTTTAAAAATATAGAGATAAAAGAATAAAATTGTTTATCTCATAAGCAATAACAAAAGCTGCGTATCATGCAAAAATAAATTTGGATAGCTTGGTATTTATAAGATGAATTTGAGCGGGGTGAGCCTATGGAAATTTTAAATTATGAAATTTTGATTAACGCTTCCCCACAAAAGGTTTGGCGGATTTTGTGGGATCCAGACACTTATACCGAATGGACACAATATTTTGCTCCGGGCTCATCTATGCATTCCGATTGGCAAGTGAATGGACAAACTGTTTTTCTCGATGCCAATGGCGATGGCATGATTTCGACCATTACCGAACTCGAAGAATTTAAACTCGTGACTTTTAAACACCTGGGTATGCTGGAAGATGGAATTGAGGATTTAGACAGTGAAGACGTGAAAAAGTGGAGTGGTGTTTTAGAAAAGTATGTTCTTAAGGATTTAAATGGATCAACCAAGCTGAGCGTAGAACTGGAAACCTCCAAACAACATGTAGAATTGGTGAATAATGGCTTAAAAAAAGGCTTTGAGATTGTCAAACAATTAGCCGAAGCTTAAAATATAAATCAGAGAAAGTGCTGTTTAGCAAATCAATGCTTTTGTTTGGCAATAAGTCATACGAAATTTTTGCTAAATCTGCTATCCTATGCAACTTCCGTTTTTTACACATATTCGAGGCAGAGATGACGCAACATAACGCTCAATCGACTTCTGAACCACAAATTTCCGAAAACGATTTAATTGCACAGCGTCATGCCAAGTTAAAGCATATTGAAAAACACGCTAAGGAAAAGGGAACCAGCCCTTGGCCGAACACATTCAAGCGTGAACATTACGCTCAAGACTTACAAGAACAATTTGCTGATAAGTCTAAAGAAGAAATTGAAGCTGGTGAAAAGGTTTATGTAAAAGTTGCTGGTCGTGTGATGTTGAACCGTGGTTCATTCATCGTGATTCAAGACATGACTGGTCGTATTCAACTGTATGTTGCACGTAAAGAATTAGATCCAGAAGTCCTGGCGACCATTAAAGGTTTAGACCTTGGCGATATTATTGCGGTTGAAGGTTATATTGGTCGTTCGGGTAAAGGCGATCTGTATGTTCATATCGAATATTTCGAGCTTTTAACCAAATCACTTCGTCCACTTCCAGACAAATTCCATGGTTTAAGCGATACAGAAATGAAGTATCGTAAACGCTATCTTGATTTGATGGTGAACGACGAAACACGTAAAACTTTTGAAATTCGTGCCAAAGTGGTTGCGGGTATGCGTGAGTATTTAGCCAATGAGCGCTTCATGGAAGTTGAAACTCCAATGATGCATGTGATTCCGGGTGGTGCTTCTGCGCGTCCATTTGAAACACATCATAATGCGCTTGATATGCCTTTGTTCTTACGTATTGCGCCTGAGCTTTATTTAAAACGTTTGGTTGTGGGTGGTTTTGAACGTGTATTCGAAATTAACCGTAACTTCCGTAATGAAGGTGTTTCGACTCGTCATAACCCAGAATTCACCATGATCGAATTCTACCAAGCCTATGCAGATTACAAAGATTTGATGGCTTTGACTGAAAATATGCTTGAAAAATTGGCGATCGACATTTTGGGTACGACAGACGTGCCTTATCAAGGTGAAGTATTCAGCTTCAAAGGTCCATTCAAAAAAATCTCAATGGTGGATGCGATTCTTGAACATAACCCACAATTCACACTAGAAAATGTGGCTGATCGTGAATTCTTGGCTAAATTTATTGAAGAAGAATTGAAAGAAAAAGTAAAACCTGGTTTTGGTCTAGGCAAACTTCAAACCATCGTATTTGAGGAAACGGTTGAGACCAAACTTCGTCAACCTACTTTCATTACAGAATACCCGGCGGAAACTTCACCGCTTGCACGTCGCAATGACACCAATTCACACATTACAGACCGTTTTGAGTTCTTTATTGGTGGTCGTGAATTGGCGAATGGTTTCTCGGAATTAAATGATCCGATTGACCAGGCTGAACGTTTCCAGGCGCAAGTTGCCGAGAAAGATGCAGGTGATGATGAAGCGATGCATTACGATGCGGACTTCATTGAAGCACTTGAATATGGTCTTCCTCCAACAGCGGGTGAAGGTATTGGTATTGACCGCTTAGTGATGTTATTTGCTGATGCAGCAAGTATTCGTGACGTGATTTTATTCCCGCATATGCGTCATAAAAACTAAGTTGTGTTAAAATAAAAAACCCGCTTTAGAGCGGGTTTTTTATTTTAAAGACAGAATAAATGCCAGTCTGAATAAGTATGATGATAGTTATAATATTGCAGATAAAAAAATACGCAATGATTGGGGTGACCACTGCGTAGAACAACGAATCTGTTTGCACAGTTTCGGTTAAGGAGAATGTTAGAACTCTAATGAGGTCTAAGCATTAAGGGTATAATAAAATGAATGATGAGTCATTTCATGAGGCTTTGAGTAAAGTTGTGTTAATTCAGGTTAATAACGATTGGTAAGTGTCATTTGTTGCTCATTATTTTGGCATAAAAAAGCCCTTTTATTAAAAAAGGGCTTTTCCTGTTTTAGGTGCTTTTAGAAATGAAAAACACCTAGTCCTGCTTTAACTTCATCCAGGGTTTGCTGGGTAATATCGCGACATTTATCGGTGCCGGTTTTTAAGATATCCATGATGTAATCAGGATCTTTTTGAAGCTCCATACGACGTTCGCGAATAGGCGTAATCAATTCTTTTAAAATCCCTTCAAGACGTTTTTTCACCGTACCATCACCTAAACCACCACGACGATAATGTGCTTTTAACTCTTCAAGTTCTTCTTTATTGGTATCGAAAGCATCTAGATAAGTAAATACCACGTTACCTTCAACCTGACCTGGATCTTCAACACGAAGATGGTTCGGGTCGGTATACATCGCATTGACTGCTTTTTTGATGTCTTTATCAGAAGCATCCAGCACAATGGTATTGCCCAAAGATTTCGACATTTTCGCCTTACCGTCAAAACCCGGTAAACGACCGACATTTGAAAGCAGTGCTTTACATTCTGGAAGCAAGTCATGACCAATTTGACGGTTTAAACGACGAACGATCTCGTTGGTTTGTTCAATCATTGGAATCTGGTCTTCACCCACAGGGACAACCGTTGCTTTAAAAGCGGTGATGTCAGCGGCTTGTGCTACAGGGTAGCAAAGGAAACCAGCTGGAATATCACGTTCAAAACCACGCATCTGAATTTCAGATTTAATGGTCGGGTTGCGTTCTAAACGTGACACAGTCACAAAGTTTAAATACAACATCGTCAGTTCATTCAATGCAGGCAAGCATGATTGAACACAAATCGTTGTTTTGGTTGGGTCAATACCCACGGCTAAATAGTCGGTTGCCACTTCAATAATATTGCGACGTACTTTCTCGAAGTTATCCGCGTTATCGGTTAAAGCTTGAGCATCAGCAAGAAGGAGATGTTGATGGTGAGAATCCTGTAAACCTACGCGTGAACGTAAAGAACCCACAAAATGACCTAAATGAAGTTGTCCGGTTGGGCGGTCGCCAGTCAAAATAACAGGACGATTGTCTTGATTACTCATTATCTCTCTATTCCAAAGTAGTTAGCACTACACGTATATGCTGATGAATGGCCTTATTGTACGGCATAATGTTTTTGAATGTCAGGCACAATGAAAACACAAGATAGAAAAAATAAGAATAATTTAATGAAGTTGATACAGTTTTTTTAAATATTTATCTTTAAAATACAAGATAGAAACTTTAAGGAAAACAAGAATGGCGAGTAGCTTATTAATATTATTAGATGATATTGCGACTGTTTTAGACGACGTTGCTGTCATGAGTAAAATGGCGGCAAAAAAAACCGCAGGGGTATTGGGTGATGATCTGGCACTCAATGCCCAACAGGTGAGTGGTGTGCGTGCGGAGCGTGAACTTCCTGTGGTTTGGGGCGTTGCCAAAGGCTCTTTCGTTAATAAGCTGATTCTTGTTCCTCTAGCCTTATTGATTAGTGTGGTCGCACCGTGGCTCATCAATCCTTTATTAATGATTGGTGGTTTGTTTCTATGTTATGAAGGCGTGGAAAAAGTGCTGCACAGTTTGCAGCATAAAAAAGCCAAGACCGAAGAGGCTGCTGAAGCGGAATTAACCGCCATTGAAACCGATTTGGCAAAGTTCGAGAAAGAAAAAGTCAAAGGTGCAATTCGTACCGACTTTATATTGTCTGCTGAAATTGTGGTGATTTCCTTGGGTACAGTTGCGACTGCTGCTTTTGGTACTAAAGTCATGGTGCTTTCAGCGATTGCAATTTTAATGACGGTGGGTGTGTATGGTTTTGTTGCCATGATTGTCAAAATTGATGATCTGGGATTGTACTTAACTGAGCAGGCATCGAGTTTCAAGCAAAGCATTGGACGTGGTTTACTGGCTTTTGCACCAAAACTGATGAAAACCCTGACCATTGTCGGAACCATTGCGATGTTCCTAGTCGGTGGCGGGATTATTACCCATACCATTCCGTGGTTTCATCATTTAACTGAAAATTCTGTTGATCAAGTGCAACACATTCCAGCGATTGGAAATATTATCGGTGCACTTACCCCAACTTTAATCAATCTTGGCATTGGTTTTGTTGCGGGCTTATTGGTTTTATTGGTGGTTACAAGCATTCAAAAGTTTTGGCCGAAATCAAAACAGGCTTAATCACAAAAGCTCGCTAAAATAAGCTAAAAGCCAACTATAAGGAATATCACTATGCGCTGGAAAGGACGTCGTGTAAGTTCAAATGTGGAAGACCGCCGCGGTGGAGCCGGAGCTAAAGCAGGTGGTATTAGTATTTTAGGTCTTATCGTTGCTTTTGTAGCCTGGAAGTTTTTTGGCGTTGACCCTCAGCAAGCCTATCAGGCAACCAAGCAGGTCACCTCCCAATCACAACCGGCTGAAACTAGGGGGCTGGATAATCCCACCCCGGAACAGCAAGAAGCGATGGATTTTGTCGGGACGGTTTTGGCTGATACAGAGGATACCTGGACTCAAGTATTCCAGCAGCAATTGGACGCGAAGTATGTCGCCCCTAAACTGGTGATGTTCAGTGGCGTGGTGAATTCAGGCTGTGGTACGGCACAATCTGCGATGGGTCCTTTTTATTGTCCAGCAGATCAAAAAGTGTATATCGATACGACTTTCTTTAAAGATATGCGTCAGCAAATGGGCATTTCCGGTGAGCAGAACAGCACCGAACTTTCACGTCAAGATCAGGCAGGTGATTTTGCTCAAGCCTATGTGGTTGCGCATGAAGTAGGGCATCATCTGCAAACCCTGTTAGGTATTTCAGATCAAGTGCAAAAAGCCCGTGCTCAATCCAGTGCAGTACAAGGCAATCAACTCTCTGTACGGCAGGAATTACAAGCGGACTGCTTTGCAGGAATTTGGGCGCATCATAATCAGCAACGTACCCAATTCTTGGAACAAGGTGATATTGAAGAAGCGATGGATGCAGCGCATAAAATTGGTGATGACTATTTACAGAAACGTTCGACAGGACAGGTGGTTCCAGACAGCTTTACCCATGGCAGTAGTGAGCAGCGCATGAAATGGTTTCAAACAGGTTTGAAGTCAGGTCAGATCAATGATTGCGATACCTTCAATCAAGCCATTTAAATAGAATAAAAAAAGAGGATTTTAAATCCTCTTTTTTTATTTTGATTTTTAGCGCGTTAAAAACTTTTTGAAGTTGCGGATAATTCGAATGGAGACGTAAAGTGCCGCAAGTGCAAACAGAACAATACTAAAAACAATATATTTTAAACTGGCAATATCCGCCTGATAAAACTGCTGAATTTGTTGGGTAGAATAAGACCATTGTTGCTGTTTATGAGTGCGGCTATCTTGATAGCGGATATTTTCAATATAATGCTGCTGACCTACTTTTAACAGGTCTAACTGCTGTATTTGTCGGGTATGTGACTGGTTATATTCATCTGTACAAATATCTTGCAGATAATGTTCGCAGTTTAATTTAGCAATATAACCATTCTGGGCAATCACAATAAAAATCGCTTGATCCGGTCGCTTATTATTGGACACTAAAACCAATTGTTCTTGATCGGTCGATTTGAGTGAAATGTGTTTTGCTTGCTGGAAAGCTTGATCAGCTTGTAAAATTTCTTTGCTTTTTGAATAGGCACTGAAAAACAAAGCCAAGGTAATGAGAAAAATCACAACTGCAAAAAAAAGTCGAAATATTGTTTTAACTGTTTGATGCATGAATAAATTCAACTTAATGTGGAGAATGAAGAAAGTGTTGCTACACTAAATGTTCAGATGTCTGTCTATGTTAAATCATTGCTAAAAATATGTAAAAAAACTTAACTATTTTGTTTGCTCTACAAAAAATCGTTAAACTGATTCAGTTAATAAATGCTATCTAATGAAATATTTTACTTGGAAATAGTTGGATGAATTCGCTTTATTCCAATGCATCGCTAAAATTGGAACTTTAATGGGAAATTTCTTTTTTCTTCAGGTCTTTACTGTCATTTTTGCACTTTCTATTGCCACGACAATTTTTAATAAGCGTATCTTGGGGTTCCCGCAAGCCATTGGTGTACCAATTGTCTCGGCGATCTTTGTCTTTATTTTACAATGGGGCGCAAGCTTACTCAGTGGTAATCAGTTTATAACAATTAACATTCACAATATTGAAGAAGCGGTTCGTCATATTGATTTTTATGACTTTTTAATTAACGGGGTGATTTGTTTTATCCTGACATCTTCCGCTTTAAAATTCAAAGTGTCCGATTTAAAAAGCCACTGGAAGCCTATTAGTATCTTGGCCAGTATTGCGCTGGTGCTTTGTGCGGTCTTTTTTGGCGTCACTTTATATGGGTATCAATTCCTGATAGGCAAACATGTCGATTTACTGGTTTTACTGTTATTAGGTGCTGCACTTGGGGCAACGGATCCGATTGGGGTAAAAGCTGTTTTAAGTTCGGTACGCGCACCTCATCATCTGATTGTGAAACTTGAAGGCGAATCACTGTTTAATGATGCCATGTGTATCGCCGTGTTCATGACCTTACTGAATGTATTACAGGGCGAACACTTTACCATTATTGGTACTTTAGAAACCTTACTCTATGAGATAGTGGTTGCAATCATCATTGGTTGGGGCTTTGGTCTGGGGATTTTAAGATTGCTTCGTGGTAAACATGAAATGGAATCTTTGATCTTAACCACAGCATTATTGGCATGTGGTTCATATTTAGTGGCGTTATTTGCGCATGCGTCTGCACCGATTGCCTGTGTGATTGGTGGTTTGGTGGTAGGGAATAAGTGGAAAGAAATTTTACAAGAACGTGAAATTCGTGAAGTAAACCATTTTTGGCATACCGTTGAAGGCATTATCAATTCATTCCTGTTTACATTGATTGGTCTGGAACTGTTTATTCTAGATTTAAGCATCAGTTTGATTCTGGGAGGTATCGTCGCGTTCTTTATTCTGCATGCTTCGCGTTTTGCTGCAAACTATTTGTCATTTGCCTTTTTCCCTAGTTTTCGCAATAAAAGTTATAACGGTAGTTTGACCATTTTATCGTGGGGCGGGGTACGTGGAGGGATCTCACTTGCCCTGATCCTGGCGGTTGCGAACGTTCCTGAACTGAGTGAATATAGCAGTATCTTAATTGGTTATACCTTTATTGCGGTATTACTTTCCGGTTTAGTCTGTGGGCTGGGTTTGCCCGCTGTCATGAATGCGTTCTATTACAACCCGAATGAAGAGACGACGGGTTTTAAAGGTTGGTATCAACGCATGTGTCACAAAATCAACCGGAAAGGTTTCCAGTATATTGTCGGTGAGGATGCCAATGGTCATGAAACCATTACGGTTTATAATCCGGATGCCTTAATTGATGAGAAAGCTGAAGATGGTGTTGCGGTTATGCATAATCCGGAAAAGGTACAGGTCGTAAAACGCTTAGAAAGTCCAGACAATTTCTAATTGTAAAGCCCTGATAAAGGAAGCCTTTTTAAAGGGCTTTTTTTATGCTCGAAAGTTCAAATTGGATGATTTAAGGATAATCTATGTCACAACATTACAATCGTTCTAGTGATGAATTAGCCCATCAAATCTTGCAGGTGGTTGCTCTCATTCCTTATGGGAAAGTGGCTTCGTACGGACAAATCGCAAAGATGGCAGGGTTGCCGAAACATGCGCGTTTAGTGGGATATGTTTTAAAGCATCTGGATGCTGATGCAAAAATTCCTTGGCATCGAGTGATAAATTCGCAAGGGAAAATTAGCCTAAGTAAATTGGATGATCGTGGTGACAATATTCAACGCTTGAAATTATTGGAAGAAGGCGTGATGGTGATTGGAGATAAAATTAATTTAAAACAATATCAATGGATGAGTGATTGATAACAGCAATAAATGCTTTGGAGTTAGTAATTCCCACCTTTAGAAAAAGATGGGAAAGGCCAAGCTAATGATTATTCACGCACAATCAGTACAGGAATATGTGATTCACCCAATAGGCTTTGTGCGACACTGCCGAGGAATAGTTTTTTGAAGCCGGTACGACCATGAGAACCAATGATAATCAGGTCTGCATGACTGTCTTCTGCTGCTTTGACAATTTCACGATGAACCACTTGTCCTTCCAGTAGTTTTGTTTCTACTTCAACTCCTTGTTCATGAAACTTTGCTTTTGCAGCCTCAAGCGACTCTACAATTGCTGTACGAGCGCGTTCAATTAAATCATTTGTTTGATTGGCCGAGATATATTCCGCTGCGATATAGGGGTCGAGTGACAAAACTTGAACCACTGTAACTTTACTGCCAAATGCTTTAGCAAACTCAACCGCTTTTGCTACCGCTGCATATGCAGTTTCTGAACCGTCAACTGGAACAAGAATATTGTGATAAGCCATGGGGAATTTCTCCTTATAATCATTACTTAAATAGATGCTTTTAGCATTATGATTTATTGTGTATTAAAACAAGTTAAAACTTGATGCTGGTTGTATTTCCGATAAAACAAAACCTAGTAATTTCATAGGGATATTTTACTTCCCAAAAAGATTTCATAATTTAATCTAACATGGATTGGTTAGGAAATTAGAGGGTTTAAAACTAAAGTATGATGAAATTGTAAGCAGATTTTTAATTTGAAATTATATGTAAAAAAACAGGCAAACTGCCTTTGAGAATTGTCATATCATATGTGTAGTAACTTATTAATAATGAATTAGAAATGACTGAAATAAAGCAATTGAATTGGCAGCGTGATAATTTCGAAAATATTGAAGAAGCGTGGCAAGGTGATCTTTGGGAGAGAAAGCGTTTAGGAATTCAGCTTACAAATTATGTTGATCGTTTGCAGTGTGGTGCTGTATTGGCATTGGATGCACGTTGGGGTGAAGGTAAAACGTGGTTTGTACGGCATTGGGCGAAACATTTAAGTGAAACAGGGCATAACATTATTTATTTGGATGCTTTTGAAAATGACTATTTAGAAGATCCTTTTCTGGTAATTTCATCTGAAATTACAGCATGTTTAGAAAAAGATGAGAATGTTGATCAATCTTATATTGATAACTTTAAGCGACATGCTGTAGCTGCTTATCAAGCGCTGCTACCAACTTTGCCGAAAGTGTTAATAAGTCTAGGGTTGAACCTCGTAAGTGGTGGAATATTAGGTACAGCTATTCAAGGTATGCATGAAGCTACGAAAGATATTACAGGCAACTTAACAGATAGTATGGGAGAAAAAATAAAGGAAAGTATCGAAGAAAAAATTGAATCACATGAGGCGGAAAAACAAAGTTTAAAATCTTTTAAAAAGGTGTTAATGGAATTAGCTGAAAAACAGGCTGAAAGCCAGAACAATGAAAAGAAGCCATTAATTTTTATTATTGACGAACTTGATCGCTGTCGGCCTGATTTTGCAATTCGATTAATTGAGCGTATTAAACATTTTTTTGATATTCCTAAAATTGTGTTTGTTCTAGTGATGGATAAATCTCAATTTTCTAAAGTTGTTTGCCATAATTATGGCTATGATGAAACACTCGGTGAAGAATATCTAGATAAGTTTGTTGATTTTACAGTGAGATTAAATTCATTGTCTCCTGACCTCATTGATAATTTGAAGATAAATATATTTAATATTTTTGAGCATTTAGGGATAGATTTAAACCATCAAAATCTTGAGGGCTGTATAGAACTTATAGATTTTTACGTAGGAGAAAAAGAATTATCTAAGAGAGCAATTTCAAAATTAGCAAGTCAGTTTGCATTACTCTATTCTGATAGTTTTGATAGTTATAAAAATCAATTATTGATAATGTTTTTATTGAATCCTACATTTCTTTTAAAAGGTAATACTTCTTTGGAGTTACTTAAAACTTTATTAGATCAAATGGATAATTATATTCAGTCGAATAAAGATGATTTTGAAAAATACCATAGTGAAAATTATAGGGCTGATACCCATACTACAGTATTAATGAGAAAGGCAAATTTCTTTCAAGAAGAACTTGGAATTTTGATTTTTATTCAATTAGTTGAATATTATGAACAGTCAGTTAACTCACAGAAAAAGTTTAGCGCTATATCAGTTAGAAATCTTAGACCAACAAATAATACGGATTTTCATAGTGGATGGAAAAACTACATATTTGGAGGAATTTAATTTTCAAAAAAAGAAATTAATGCTTCCACATCATCCGTCTGCAACTGCTCACGCATCTTTAAAAACTGCTTTTCATCCAAATCATAGATTTTAAGCGAAAGTAGTTTTTGGATATCTTTTTCAGGGAAGCGATATTTAATAATTTGGGCAGGTACGCCACCTACAACTGCATAAGGTGGCACATCTTTTGTAACCACAGCACCCGTTGCCACCACAGCACCTTCGCCTAGCGTAACACCTTGCATAATCATGGCGCGTGAGCCAATCCAGCAACCATCACCAATGACAGTGTTGCCGGCAGGCACAAAACTGCGTGTATCGAAGGGAAATGCTGAAATCCAGTCAGTACGGTGTAATTGGTTGCCACCCATCATAATTACGCATTCAGCGCCAAAACAGACAAAATTGCCGATATAAAGCTGATCAATCGGTTTCTCTACCGTTGCAGGCTTGTCATGCAGATAACGCACTACACAGCGCTCAAATCCTTGATCCCAATAAGCACTGTAATAACTGTAATTTCCCTTAATGTGAATATTCGGATTTTTCACCGTTTTAGAGATGAATTCGAATTCACACCAGTGTTTAACAGGGGAATTGATCAGATTATCCATAGAGAAATGTGCGGTGTGGGAGGTTGAGGGATTATAGCTGAATTTCATAACTTCTCCCTAGCCATCTCCTTTAAGGCATAGGTATCTACACAATTCTCATGTTTTGCGTTAAATTGAGGAGCATGCTCTTCAATTTAACATCTCTGGCTTAGATCTGCGTCTTATTAAACGCTACAATAGCCTTGTAAAGCTCAATATGAATCCTCTAGCTTCACTTGCTCCTGCAATTAAAGATATTGCCTCTGCCCAAAAAACGAGTTTCGCAACCACACAGGCAGTTTGGCGATTC
>NZ_SJXH01000047.1 GCF_004336635.1 Acinetobacter sp. ANC 4862 | reverse complement strand
CTGGTTTAATTAACTGATGAAATACGGTATTCTGATGTGACAAAACCTGAATCCTGGTCGTTAAAGTGTTTGTTTGCACTCATATTTTAACTGTTCGGACTCAGGTTTTTTTATTTAAATCAAACTATGGGACAGCAGTGACCTTAGGGTGCTTTTTTTATTGATCTGAATTTAAATATTTTTTTGGTTGCTTTATCTAAGCAGCCATTTTGGACCCACATTGTGCCATTTTCATTAAGCTATAAACAGCAGAGATATCAGTGCTATCTTCAGGCTGATACTTCGTGGGCAAGCGAGCTATTTCATACCAGTACCGAGATAACGATTTAATTCCAAATTAAAAACTGCTGGAATTCTTTGAAGCTTCTCTTTCCCTTATTCATGTTTTCTTCATTGCCTTAACATGTGTTATTGATAAATAACATACTGAATATATACCGTTTATTTGATTGTGTGATTCTAGATTTTTTAAATAATTTATTTTTTTAAATGTGATTTATATATTTATTTGTAAATAATGTTAAAAACTATTTAATCAATTTTTAATTGAATATTCATTAATTTTTATATTAATTTATTATCTAATAGATTGTTTAATAATAATAGTTTTTTTATAGGTATGCTTTTATTTGAGTATTATATTTTGATACATCATTGCTATTTTTATTAAGTTAACTTCGGTATATGCTGATATTGTGATTAATAATTGGACTGATATTGTCATTAAGTGGAATGGTCAGCAGGAATACTATTATGTCTAAATCAAAATCTCAACAAAATCAAACAGAATCTAATCAACGAAATCAACCCATAAAACAACCCCACCACCTACCAGAGCATGATCATAGGAATAATGAGAAAAGATCGCCCGAAAGGCCATCGCAGAAAGAAAAATAAAATCCGCTCATTATGTCAATGCTATGTTGAAAGGGGTTTAGGCCCCTTTAAATAGAATAAGAGGAGTAAAGTATGCATATTAAGCCAGTGAAAGTGTATAAAATGAATGAGGATTTTAAAACTTCCCCCAAGCTTGTTTATATGGGCGAGTATGATGATGAGTATAATTTAATGAATGTATATAACTCATCTCAAGAAAAATTAACCAGAATTATGGGGACTTATCAATGGATTTTAAATTCTACCGGGGAGATTTTTTTTATAGAAGAAGATCTTCCTGATCTAACAGATTAAAGGGTTATGTAAGATGAACATGACAACAACATATCCACAAAAATTGGTCACATTTTATAAATTGGACAGTCCTGATATTCAGAGAGGTGTTTGGGCTAATTATGATAAGAATGGAAATTTTATAAATCTTACCAATTATTATGGTAAAAAATTAGAATTAATTGGACCTGATCGTGTCCGGATAGATGGAGAAGTATGGGTATGTAAAGATCATTTTAAATAGGTATTTGATCTATCTTGATTTGGGTAGTTGTAACCCATATGAGTGTGAAAAATTTAGATATAATTTAATGAATAAAAACTGAATAAAAATGAGAATGAATACTGAATTTTTTATAAAAATATAACTAATTTAAAAGAACGAAATTGTGGCTTAATAAACGATAAAATATTAAAGAAAAGTTTAAGAGAATCATATATATTTATATCCCTTATGCAAGCGAATATGGTAAGTAAAATGATAGCAAAAAAATTAAGAATAATTAGCTCTGTTTTAGCCACTCTTGGTATCTCTGCATTTTTCGCATTTCAGTATTTTTTACAAGCTGAAGAGCTGGGTGGCTTTAAAGAAGGGACTGAACAATACAATGGTTATCGCTATGCCCAAAACAATCAACTGAAGTCTGTAGATCAGTGTGACGATGAAAAAGATGATCCAGCACTGAATTTTATCCTGATTTTTTTCAAGGCTGTAAGCAGTTCTTTAATCCCTAGGATTGGCGAGGATTTTTGTTTATTAAAATTAAAAAAATGATACTGCAAACTAAAAATAAGCCCTTTCAAATAAAGGGCTTATCCTGTGAATGATTAGCTTTAATTTAAACAGCGACCCACTTATTTTTTACTTCTTTAGAGTCTACATTGAGAAGAACTTGATTATCTTTAATCTCACTCACCCAGGAAAGTGGAATAAGGTGATGACTACCTTCTTCATTTCTTGTTAACTTAAGTTTATCCGAACCGTCAAGATGGTCAACTGTTCCCACTTTTGTGCCACACAATGCAATTACATCTGCATGTTTGGTAATGTCATTTACATTGATAGTCGCCATTTCATACCTCTCCTATAATAGCGGTAATCTTGCCTTATCTAATTTAAGGCATTCTCAGATCTTTATCGCTATATGTATGCAAAAGGGAACAAAATGTTAAGTAAGTTTACTTGAGTAGATCAGTATAATTTCCCGAAACAAAATTTTTAAGTTTTCGCTCGTTAAACTATGAGTGGATATATCTGTTTAATTTATTAACTTATTAAAAATAAAGTATTTATTTTTAAAAGTGATTGTTGGTGTGATGAGCTGACTCTGAAATTTTATAGACGAAGGCTTTTATGGCAATGAAGTATTATTCATTGAATCAACAGCATGCTTTACATAACTAAAATGACAAACTTTTCAGTATTTTTTAGATCAAAAAATATTCTACTATAGTCATTTTTCTGTACTCTTTTTGGGCTTTGCTAAATATTCATCTTTCATTTCAAAGAAGAATTGATTTGCTTCACTAGCATTGCAATTTAGCCAATCCATTCTTTTGTCTTCAGGTATCACAATAATGGAACGCTTTTCATCATAAGGCTTATGGAATTGTTTCATAAATGGATGATGATCTACATTGATGGTTAACAAGCTCATTGATCTGACATGTTTATTATTGATTACCGCATCTTCATAGATCGCTGCAAGGGTGAAAGGCAATCCATCTTCACGAGAAATTCCATACCAGTGCGGCTTTCCATCTATATATTTGGGTTCAAAGATCGTTTCAACGGGAACTAAAGTGAACTGGTTTTTATGCCACGCATGTCGAAAACTTGGCTTTTCAGCAACACTTTCAGTTCTGGCGTTATAGGTATGACGACCGTATTTTAATTCTTTGGCCCAAAAAGGAATGAGACCAAATTTGGCGAGATCCCATTCAGGTTGATCCGCACCCTGCATTAAAATGGGTGCATCGTATAAAGGGAAAATATCATCAGGAAATTCAAATGGAGGCTCTGGAAGATTCAGAAGGAATGCTCTATTTCTTTTGATTGCTTCAAAATTTGCACACATGAGCGGTCTCTTTATTTTTATTCATCCTCATTAAATCAAAAATAATCAACAAAAATCATCAATCTTACAAATCTAGAACCATTCCTATTAAAGCCAGTTATTGCAAGGGCTTTAATGACTTTGCGCGTATATAAATTAGAAGTATTGAGTGATATGGACTTTGTACTGTAGCACAAAGTCTGGTTTTTAGATGGGAACAGTATTGAGGTGAAAAGTAGAGCTTAAAATAACTTTATATTTCAAGTTTATTTTTTTCGTCATCTTCAAAAGAAGATATAGTTTATTTTTATAATATGATTATTTATTTAGATTAATTAATATAAGGAATTTTTTGCCAATGAGTTTGATTGATTATATCTGGAAAATATGGGATAGAAATTAGTTGAAATTTATATGACCTCATCCTGAGGTATGTTTTAGTCAAATGATTGTGAAGTCATGTTATAGAGGGGACACCCACTATAATTTAGTGGAGACAACAGTATGCTTAATTCCATTCGTAAACTATTCTGCTTTCATGTTTATGAATTCAATTGGGATCATCAGCATGGATACACTCACGAATGTCGCAAATGTGGTAAAGCTGATTAAGTCGTTTTTTCTCTAGTCAGTCGAATGTACTACAGTCCATAAACCCTGCTAAATATTAGATATTAGTGGGGTTTTTATTTTTATATTCCAGTTAGTGGTGCAAGCACTATATGAGCTAAAAGATTTACAGTTCTATGCAGATGAGCTTGCAAAATCTCAGCGCGTAAGTTGTTCAGGTTTTAAGCCCTATAGCATGATGATTATTAATAAAGTCAGGATTAAGCTTAAGCCACTAGAAGAACTGCTTATCAGGAGAGACCTGAATTTGTATCAGGATTAGATGTGTGGGCTTGAATCAAAGCTACTGTGGTGTAATTGAGCGTAAAAGTGGCTTGTTAATGAAAATAATATTTCTAACATTTTTGGTAAATAATGTGAATTTAGCTAGGAATATATTCAATGCAAATCAATTGTTTACATTAATAAAACTTACACGGAAGAAAATTGAAACAGATGGAGTGTGGAATAATAAAATTTAAGGAGTAAATTAAAAGACATCATGAGTACCACATATTCCAAATTATAGGATACAAAACAATGGCTAATCAACAACCCATGTAGAAAAGTCAGCATAATCAACAGCCTGATCAACAAAATAAGCAATCCAATCCACAAAAGCAGCCCAATGAGCAACCTGAACAGCCACAAAAGCAACAGAAATAAAACTTTGCTTTACTCGCCTTGAATCCAAGTCTGTAGGGTTTTTATTGCTTCAAAGTTTTCGTAGATAAACCGCCTGATTATTTTTATTTGTCATCATTTCATCCAAAGGTAAAATAAATAAAATGAACTTAAAATCCTTCAAAATTATAAGCGCTGTTTTAGCAATTATAGGTATTGCAGCCTTTCTATATTTTCAATATTCAATCAAACCAGAAGAATTTGGTGGTTTTAAAGAAGGTACAGAGCAATACAATGGTTATCGTTATGCTCAGGACACGCTTAAGTCGGTAGACCAATGTGATGATGATAAAGACGATCCAGCGATGAATTTTAATGAGGAGTTTTTTGAAGGATGTAAAAAGTATTTTGAAAAATGAAAAGAAGCTTTCTAAGAGAAAGTTTATTGTAGAAAGTAAATAATCAGTTATGCGAGGAGGTTAGTCATAATTTGAATAAAATGACCTTTGCATCCCTAAAAAATTCTCCGTAACTTTCTGCAATAAAAATTTCTGCTTCTGTTTGACTGCTAAAAACTTTTGACCGATCTTCCTCAGTCGTCCAGTGCCATTGGCTAAACATCGCAAAATGCAACTCTGATATCTCGCAAGTATGCGAGTCATTGAATTGATCGCGATAAGTTAAAAATTTCCCATCTTTTTTTATGCAATAGAGCGCCATCCGCTTTTCTCCAAGGTAAAACTGAAATTGTAGATGAGCAGAGGAACTTGAATATTGTTAAATTGTGATCTGCAAGTGAAAATATGTTTTATACAGAATTAAAGCGATGTTTTTACATTGTTTATTCTATTTTAGTTCACGATAAGCGGTAAATAACCCACATAACATGTGAGGTGAACACAATAAAGCCCTAATTAAAGGGCTTTAATCCGCCGTATTATTTTATACTACAGGTATTTACAGATTTCCCTTGTTCAACTGAATTGATAAAGTTTCCAATTAAAAATTCACTTTGTCTTAAAGAGTCACGATGGTCGCCTTCTTTTAGAAGGTGAAATGCGATAGGTTTTTGCTTCGTGCATACTTGCTTATAGTAAGCATAAGTACCACGGTAATCTACAAGTTGATCTTTCTCACCTTGTACAAGTAGAACCGGCACGGTAGGTGTCATATTTTCAATAGACTGCTTTTTTAAATAATTTGTTAAAGGTGCCAAATCTACATTTGGTTTAAAAACTGTTTTAGGCGCTGCCTTTAGATCAGATTGCAATTCTGACAAACAACGACTACGTGCAGAATTAAGAATTTCTCCCATTTCTGGGCTAACTAAATTTGCTGGAGCAAGGCTAGGATCTGCAGCTTCGGCACCTAGAAGAACGATTGGAAAAAATGCCGCGACACTTGTATCAATTTGAGAGTGAGTTGCTACATATTCAGCAATTCCCTCATATTGGTAACCGCCGGGCGCAAGTGCTACCGCACCGCGTAAATTAAGTTCAGGTGCGTCTTTTTGTCCATATGCTGCGACAGCAAGAGAAGCAGCACCTCCTTGACTATGTCCCATGACAAACCAGTTATTACTTAGTTGATTGGGTTTTAAAAGATGTGTTGCCCTTACAGCATCAACTACAGTATGCAATTGACTCTGAGCATTCATATATGGATGTCCGCCTGGTGTACCTAAACCCTGATAGTCTGGTGCGACTACTGAATATCCGCGAGCAAGCCAAGCATTTAAAGCTTTTGCTACTATTTGCTGATAAACGTGAACGGGTCCATTCACATAATCTCCTGATGGAGCACAGGTATCAGCAACGCCTGTTGTACCATGAGCCCATGCTAAAACTGGCCAGCCATCTTTTGGCGCTTTTCCTTTTGGTAATAAAATAAATCCGGAAGCTACAATTGGTTCTGTTTGTATTCCGCGACTACGGTAGGTAATTAAAAATCGTTGTGATGCATTTGAAAATAAATCTGTTTGTTGTGGTTGTATAGATAATAAAGTACCTGGCTTTGTACCCGCTACAGTAGGTATTTGAGCTGTACTGCGAGAGGAGATTGGTGGAGAGGCAATTACGGATGTAGAACTTAAGCAAATACAACTTAGTACTATTTTCAGAACATGATTTTTTATTTTAATCACGAGAATGCACTCCATTTTTTATAAATCTAATTTTAAATATATCAGCATTTTTACCACCACGTCTGATCATAATTTATTCTGAAAATTTCATAATATTTCTAATAGGCTATCGTCAAAAAACCACCCAACTAAAGTAATTCTACGTTAGGTTCTAGCGTGACATGACCTTACATAGCTCATTGAGCACAAGAATTCTGATTGAGAAGATTTTGTTATGTTAACGCGGTTTAGATTTTTTATATCATTTAGATATTTTTTTAAACAAACAGCTCGATAAAGAAAGTTCCTATAAAATATATTTATGTCCATTTTATAAATTTTTAAAATAAAATCAGTAAGATTAGGGCTACCTACTAATTAGTAGTTTACAAAAAAATGAAAAAATATTTATTTTAATTTTTGTAGACAGATTTGTAGACTATTGAAGTGCAATTAGTGGCAAAACCATGCAATGTGATGCAACTATTAAATGTTTTAAGTTATTGAAAATACAATGGAATGCAACTAAATGCTAAGCTTGCCAATCCAACATAAACTGTCAGGATTCTACTTCTTCTACTATTCAATAGTAGGAACTTTCATGCCTTTTTGGAGTCTTTATCTTGAGGATCAGGGCTTTAATTATCAGGAAATCGGACTTTTATCTTCCATCGCGATTGTGACACGGTTTTTTGCGCCGTTTATTTGGGGATGGATTGCCGATAAATCTGGTAAAAGAATGCTGTTGGTACGCATTGCAACCTGGATGGAAGCCTGTATTTGGTTCATGATTTTCCTGATTCCAAATACTTTCCAATCTGTCGCCTTACTCATGCTTATTTTTAGTTTTTTTCAAAATGCAATTTTAGCGCAATTTGAAGGGGTAACTTTATTCTGGTTAGGTGAAAAACGAACTCAATTGTATGGCAAAGTGAGAAAGTGGGGCTCGATCGGCTTTATTGTCGGTGTTTTTGGCATCGGCGCTTTATTGGAAGTTGTTCCGATTTCAATGTTACCGGTCATGTTGCTGTGTATTGCATTTCTGGCTTTTATTTGGTCCTTTAGCATTAAAGAACCGAGTGCAGCACCGCACGCACAGCAGCAATTAGAACCACTGTTACCGATATTAAAACGACCTGTCGTGGCTGCATTTTTTGCAATTGAATTTGTGTTGTTGTTTTCTCATGCACCCTTTTATAGTTTCTATAGTAACTACTTACATCAAATGGGTTTTAGTACCACTGAAATCGGCTTTTTATGGTCGGTTGGCGTGATTGCTGAAATTATCATGTTCGCTTTTGCCAATATATTCTTAACTCGATTTTCTTGGCGTAGTCTGGTGAGCTTGTGTCTGGTTCTGACTGGAGCAAGGTGGATTGTGGTTGGTCTATTACCACATTCATTTATTGCGCAGTTTTTAGCACAAACCATTCATGCATTTAGTTTTGGCTTGTTTCATATGATTGCCATGCGGATTATTTTTCAGAATTTTTCAATGGGGCAACAAGGTCGTGGGCAAGCGATGTATAGCACCATGTGGGGCTTGGGTGTAGCTATAGGCAGTATCTTGGCAGGGAGATATTGGCAACTGATCTCTGGCGAGACGGTTTTTATGATTGCCGGACTTTCAACTTTATTGGGCTTGCTGTTTGTTCGATGGCTACCGAAACAGATCCAACAAGCCTAAAAGTAAAAGCCCAAATATTGTGTGCCTATTTTACAGTTGGATTTCACTGTACCGGTTAAACCAGGGTTGGGCTTGTTCAAGTTGATTTGCGAGTTGCAGTAACAAGTCTTCACGGGCAAAAGGTGCAATAAACTGTGAACCTAAAGGCAAATTGTCTTGATTCCAGTAGAGCGGAACAGACATTGCAGGAAGACCGGTGATATTGGCCAACTGGGTAAAAGGAACCCATTTTAGATTTTCTTTGACAATTTGATCGACCAGTTTTCCTTTAGCCAGTAAATGGGCCTTGCGAAGTTTTAATAGGCTTTTCAAAATCGGTTTCTGCCAATTGGGAATCTTAATTTCACCATTTTTAGGTGCGACAGTGGCGGTTGCAGGGGTTAAATATAAGTCATAGCGATCAAAAAAATGATTCATTTTCGTGGCATAAACACCCCAGTTGTTCAGGTTGTGAATATACTCAATTGCCGTAGTTTGCCCACCGAAGGCAGCAAGTGCGAGTGAATCCAGTTCAAAATCACTATTTTTCGCCTGATATTGTTGTTTAATTTGATCAAGGATATAAGAGAACTGACTAAACCAGGTGGTAATAAAATCTTTGGCTAGAGCCATGCCGTCAATCGGTGGGGTATCTTCTACCACAGTATGACCTAATGACTCCAATAATTTCGCCGTATGTTGAACCGCAGCAATCGCATCTTTAGAAACATGGGTGCCAATAGGTGAATGGGTACTAAAAGCAATTTTTAATTTTTTAGGCGGATGTTGTATGGCGTCCAAATAGCTACTTTGCGGATGTTCAATTTTAAACAAAGAACTATATTCAGCGCCGTGGGTTGCATCCAGCATTGCTGCGCTATCGCGTACCGTTTTTGCGAGGATGTGTTGAATTGCGGCTCCATGCATGGCTTCACTCATTTGTGGCCCCCAAGGGGTACGTCCACGGCTCGGTTTTAATCCAAATAAGCCACAGTACGATGCTGGAATACGAATAGAACCACCGCCATCTCCAGCGCCGGCAATCGGAACAATCCCTGCTGCAACAGCAGATGCAGAACCCCCTGAAGATCCGCCACTATTGTGTTTTAAATTCCAGGGGTTGTGACAGGTTCCCCAGGCATCAGGCTCAGTAATTCCTTTAATGCCGAATTCTGGGGTATTGGTACGTCCAAAGGTGACAATACCGGCATTTTCCCAACGATTCACAATTTCAGAATTATGTTCAGAAATATGATTGATGCGTTTTAAGCCTTTACAGCCATATGAAGTGGGGTAGCCGGCATATTCTTGAAATAAGTCTTTCACTAAAAAAGGCACACCCGCAAAAGGACCGGTTAATTCTTGCTGAGTACGTTTCTGTGCATGGTCATGCATTGGAATAATAATGGCATTTAATTTTGGATTGGTATGGGTTGCACGTTCTAATGCCAAGTTAAGTAATTCGGAAGATGAAACTTCTTTGTTTGCAACCAATTCGGCCAATCCTAGTCCGTCATATTGTAGATATTCAGAAAGATTCATTAAGGTCCTTGTTTTGTTTTTGATATGAACTTTAGTTGTTGTAATGGATTTTATATCAAGAAGCAATACTGACCCGATTTAGCCCGAAGTTTTTGATTGATAAAGTGTTTCATTAACTTTGAAAATCAGAAAAGCGTTGGCTTATTGCTGTATAGAAGGGTATTTAGATGATCCAATCCGTGTTTACGAAGGACAGTGCTTTATTACTCTAGAGATATAGCCTAAGCGTTAAAAATTTAATTTTCTATTTAAAAAATAAAATAGCAATATTTTGATCATGAGTAAAAATATAGGATGTGGTTAGAGGTCATATGAAGTAGATCATTGTTATTCAAATTTATAATCAATAATTTAATATTCTTAAGTCACCATCTTATTGCGATTTTTTAGATAAAAATGAGTGAATATATTGTTGTAATATGGTGATAAATACTGGTTTTTCATAAAAATATGCTAAGTTATAGAGAGAGAATTTTAGCCTTGAACTTCTGTATGAAAAACGCATATCTAACAATTTTACTTATATTATGCTCATCCGTAACGATGGCAAATGACAATAAAGCAGTTGTGGCAACAGAAGCTGACGCAACTGAAACAGAAAGTTCAAATACTATTCGTGTCACAACTCGTCCCGAAATTGTGGGTCTATGGGGAATGCAAGTTGCCAATAATAAAAAATGTATTGAATATTATAATTTTAAAAGTAATAACAATGTCATTATAAAAAGTGGGCAAGAGTGGTCATCAGGCATTTATGACTATCAGCAATCCCAAGAAGAACGTACTTTGTTACCTGCACTGGTTTTGCAGGTAAAGTATGACAATAATGAAAAAGACTGCTCGGGTCTTCAAGAAGATCAAACAGGCGAGATTTCCCAGTATTTTGTGCAGTGGAAAAATCCATCGACCATTAACTTTTGTAGTAATGAAAAAGCAGAACAATGTTTTGCGACATTACGCCGTGTTTTACCTTAATCGCTAAAAACCAAGTTATAAAATTCAGATATAAAAAACCGCTCATTAAGAGCGGTTTTTTATTTAAGAAGTCCGTATTAAGAAGCTTCTTTTTGTTGACCTTCTAATTTTTGCAGCAAATGCTTTTCAAGATAGTGAATATCCATGGCTTGATCGCAGAAATTTTCATCTTGTAAGATCAGGTCTTTATGCAAAGGAATATTGGTCTTAACTCCAGTTAAGATCATTTCTTCTAATGCTTGTTTCATACGCGCAATACAAGTTTTACGATCTTTACCATGTGCAATGAGTTTTGCAATCATTGAGTCATAGTAAGGCGGAATGCTATAGCCTTGATAGATATGCGAATCTAAGCGAATACCCGCACCACCTGGAGCATAATAATGCTCAATTTTCCCAGGAGATGGCAGGAAGTTACTTGGATCTTCCGCATTAATACGGCATTCCATCGCATGACCATGACATTCAACATCAGCTTGTTCAATGTTAAGACCCAGACCACCCGCAATCAGCAGTTGCTGTTCAATAATGTCGATACCAGTCACCATTTCTGTCACTGGATGTTCAACCTGAACACGGGTATTCATTTCAATGAAGAAGAATTCATCATCTTCAAACAAGAACTCGAATGTACCGGCACCACGGTATTGCATAAGTTTACATGCATTGACACATGCTTCTAAAATATCAGCGCGTGCCTGTTCCGGTAAGCCTGGAGCAGGTGCTTCTTCTAATACTTTTTGATGGCGACGTTGTAAAGAACAGTCGCGATCATACAAGTGAATTGCATGACCATTACCATCTGCCAAAACCTGCACTTCAACATGGCGAGGTTTTTGCAGGAAACGTTCCATGTAGACGGTATCATCACCGAACCACATTTCTGCATCACGCTGTGCAGCCTGAACGGATTCAAGCAAGGTATCGACGCGTTCAACAATACGCATACCACGACCACCACCACCTGATGCCGCTTTAACAATCAGCGGAAAGCCAATTTCTTTTGCTTCAGCAAGGGCATTGTGAATGGTTACAGCATGGTCACAGCCTGGAACGGTTGGTACACCCGCTTTTTTCATTGCAATAATGGCAGAAACTTTGTTCCCCATTAAGCGAATATGTTCTGGGCGTGGGCCAATGAAGATAAAACCGGAATTTTCGACAATTTCAGCAAATTCGGCATTTTCAGACAAGAAGCCATAACCCGGATGGATGGCATCTGCACCAGTGATTTCAGCAGCAGTAATAATGGCTGGAATATTCAAATAGCTTTCACTACTTGCACCCGGACCGATACACACTGCTTCATCCACAAAGCGAAGGTGCATGAGGTCTTTATCGGCATCGGAATAAATACCAACCGTTTTAATTCCTAAAGTTTTGCAAGCTCGGGTGATGCGTAAAGCAATTTCACCACGGTTTGCAATTAACACCTTTTGCAACATTATAAATCCCCGTGGTTTTACGCGCGATAGCGGAAAAGTGGTTGACCAAACTGAATGACTTCACCATTTTTAACCAGAATTTCTTCAACCACACCGCTTTGAGTTGCTTCAATCGGGTTCATGATTTTCATGGCTTCAATGATGCCTAAAGTGTCGCCTGCAGAGATAGTTTGACCCACTTTAACAAATGGTGCTTCGCCAGGGCTTTGTGCAGCATAGAACACACCAACCATTGGTGAAGTTTCTACAGCGCCACGTGGCGTTTTTGCAACAGGTGCTGCTACAGCAGTAGGCATGGTTGGAACACCTGCTGCAACCACTGGATTGCGACGAGTTAAGGCGATGGATTGATCACCCTCTTTAACTTCTATCGCTTGTAAGTCAGATTCAATCATCAGGTCGATGAGTTTCTTGATTTTACGGATATCCATGAGACAGTATTCCTAATTATGATTGCGTAGAAAGTTGAATTTTTTCGATGGCATAATCCAGTGCTGCGGCATAGCCTTGAGCACCTAAACCGCAAATTACGCCAACGGCTTTATCGGATAAATATGAATGATGTCTAAATGCTTCACGAGCATGCACATTCGACAAATGAACCTCAATAAAAGGGATTGCGACACCAAGAAGGGCATCGCGTACTGCAACAGAAGTATGTGTCAATGCTGCAGGATTGATAATGATGAACTGTACGCCTTCTTGCTGGGCTTGATGAATTCGATCTACAATTGCACCTTCCCAGTTACTTTGGAAAGTGTCTAACGAAAGAGATGAATTTTGAGCTTGAGCGATGAGCTTCTTGTTAATATCTTCTAGGGTGAGATACCCGTAAACTTCAGGTTCTCGCTTTCCTAACAAATTTAGATTCGGTCCATGAATAACCAAAATGGTCGAGCTCATTCAGCTTGCTCCAATTATAAGTTTGCAATTTTACCTTGCAAGATGTCAGCAAAGTTTGCGTATTATGGCATATATTTCCACATTCTTATTATGAACTGTTTGAATCAATGCGGAAGCTATGTGTCAAAACTGAGCTATATAATGGAAACTTTGCAAGGAATTGGCAATGTTAAAAAATGACATTTTTTATAATTATTACTATTTTTTACATTGTAAACTGAATTGACCAAAACAGCTCATTTATTTTCTGTAACAGCCATTGCTGAATCATGAATGGTCAGAAGTTCTTGCCAACAGGTCGTGTAACGTGGAAACCGGTGATGTTGTTTCATTTGCCATGCTTGACTGGCGGAATGGTAACCGACTTGTATGCAATCGGCGCCGTAGCGTTGCTTCATTTCTAATAAGGTTTGCATCAAATTATCACGCTGTTGAATCAGTTCTAATGGCTGCCATAAGTCATGAATATGCTGTTGTTTGGAATGCAGTGCAGTAAGCATAACTTCAACTTTGATATACTTTTTATTTTCTTTAAATAAAACATATATTTGCTTTAAGGCTGCGTGATTTAAAGTGAGTAAATCATCAGTTGCATATTCCAGACCTAATGCATGGGAAGTGCTCTTTTTATAGGGTGGGTTGGGTATTTTTTCATACAGCGCAACATGCATACACGCACAAAGTTGCTGTTGTGCGGTTAAGCGTTTATAGGCACGGTTTACATGGAAAGTAACAGCTTGTTTTATGATGGACTTTTCGCTTAAAGCTGAAGCAAAGCTGCGGGAGGACAGGATTCTTTTTGAAGGGATTGCAGGGTCATCCAGGGCAATACAGGATTGACCTTTTAGCTCACGAATGGTGCGTGCAATGACCACCGAGAACTGCTTGGCCAGATGATGTTCATTGGCAAAAGTTAAGTCATAGCTATTATAAATTTCATAATCTTGAAGTTGTTTGCTGATTTTTCGACCAACCCCCCAAACATCTGCTACCGGTGTTTCTTGAAGCAAGCTTTCATAACTGCATAAATCTAAATCAGGTAAAAAGCACAGTGACTTAAAACCGGTTCGTTTTTTCGCAAAATGATTCGCCAGTTTGGCTTGGGTTTTGGTCGAGCCAACTCCAATACAACAGGGTAAGCCAATCCATTGATCAATGGTGCTGATCAAATCACGGCAATATTGTTCAATATCCCGATTTTTTGCATAAGGCGTTAACCGGATAAAGCATTCATCTATTGAATAAGGTTCCAGATCATCTATATGGAAGTATTGCTCCAGGATTAAAAAGAAGCGCCGTGACATATCTCCATATAAAGCATAATTACTTGAAAATACTTTTACACCCGCCTGCAAAGCCTCTTTCTCAATTTCGTACCATGGAATCGCCATGCCAATGTTTAAAGCCTTGGCTTCATTACTGCGGGAAAACACACAACCATCGTTGTTGGAAAGTACAACCACAGGTTTTCCATTCAGCTGCGGGTTAAATACACGTTCACAGCTCACATAGCAGTTATTAATATCTATTAAAGCAAACAGTTGTTGTTTCATTATTTTTAATCTTGATTTTGTAACGTTATCAAGTTGAGAATAAAGCGATGTTTAAAAAAACTCAAATTAAAAAAATTGTGAATAATCAATAGGGCATCAGATGAGGAGGTTTAACCTCGTGTAAGCTTCAGTGTAATTCCGGTTAATAGCGTAAAACCAGGCAAGGGTTACTTACTACAAATCAATAGATTAATATTTTGAATATTACAATGAATTAAGTCGATACAGTTTGGGGGTTGGTGAAAAGGAAATATCCTTTAGATTAGTAAGAGTCGTAATTAGTACGGCATATCCCTAACAATTAAAGGATGGATATGAAAATGGCTAATCAACAACCGAATCAACAAAACGAAAATCAACGTCAACAACAGCAACACAACCCACAAAGTGACAAACAGCAACAACAGCAGCAACAAACTGGTAAGCAACAACAGCAACAACCTAATCAACAGCAGCAAAAAAATCCTCAGCAACGCTAAGGTTTAAACAAGAAGCCCCAAGATCATCTTGGGGCTTTTGTCTATCTGTAAATGTTTGCTGCTTTACGGCGATGAAACACTGAGTATTTTACTAGAGTCTTTCATTGATAAAGAAAAAGACCGGTTTTTTATTGCACTTATGTAATTTTATTAGCGTAATTTTTTTAAAATACAGGTCACCACTCCCCAAATAATTAATTGATCTTCACTATGTAAATAAATATCAGGATATTCTGGATTTTCTGCTTTTAACCAGATTTTAGCTGGAGCATTGTTTTGCTTTTCTTTCATCAGTCGTTTTACGGTGAACTCATTATTGATTAAAGCTAAAACGATATCGCCGTGTTCCGCATTTAAGCTGCGATCAATTAGAATCTGGTCGTCTATATCTATACCTGCATTTTTCATCGACAAAGAATTTACCCGCAATACAAATGTACTGAGGGGGTTATGAACCAAATATTCATTTAAGTCGATAAAGTCTTCTGTGTAATCTTGAGCAGGAGACGGAAAACCTGCGGCAACCGATTCTAGGGGATAAGGAATATCTAACTGTGTTCGGATTTGAATTGGATGCAGTTCAATGTTCTTGATGCGATCATCTTTAGGCTTGGGCTGTAGCCATGCTTTAATTTCCAGCACTTTAGACTCTGGCACACGCATGACCACCGTTTTTTCTTGATATTGGGTTTTTCGCCCGGCATTTTTACGTCTGCCGCCGTGACTATGTTCTATTATCTTTTGATCTTTAAGTTTCATTATTGTTTCTTGAATTTGTAACTTTTTCAAGCTTAGCAAAAAACACTGAAAATAAAAAGATTGCCTACATATTTATGATCTAGGCTAAAATGCACTATTCCGCTCAATTTACCAAGGTATAAGCCATGAACCAGAAATCTCCCTTAGAAGAATTAATCGCAGAACAAAAGCTATTGTGTGAGGAATTTGATTCTGCTTATATCAAAGTGAGTGGTGATGATGTTGTTGCAGTTGCTGTAGAGACATTAAATCAAGAACCGATTGTCGGGATTCGTAAAAAGCCTGAAACAGAAGAAAATGTCGCTTGGTTCATCTATGGTGGAGAACTGGGAGAGGGTCAAGATTTTTTTCAAACCATGACTGTTCGAGAGTTACAGGATATTTTGCCTGAAGTACTTCCGTACCTGGCTTTGGCTGAAGGTTTCCGCTTTATGATTGATCGTGAAGATTATGAAGATGTATGGAAAGAAGACTAACCCTAAGCTTAAATAAAAGTAAGCCGTTCTAATTGATGATAAAAGCCACTGTATAAGTGGCTTTTATTTTTTAAGCGTCTAGATCTGAAAGTCACAATGTTTTAAATACCGATTAAGACTTCTAAAAATACTTCTGAAATGATTAAAGTGATTCTATAAGCCCCTTAATCGCTTTGAATGAAACAGCGTGATTAAATTTTGAATCCATCTACTCACTCGTTACATTTCTATGTTGGTGTATAAATAGACAATTATTTGTACTATGTTAATATGAGATAGAAATAGACCTTGTGTAACGGGAGTTGTTCCATGACAGCTTATACCATCATGAAAGCAGGCAAATATGAGGATGATATGATTCCTAAACTTGCTATACATGCATTCCGTCATGCCTTTGATAAAGCATGTTCGGTAGCGACGGTCGTTTACGCAAAAGAACAGCAACTGGTACAACGCCAAGTCAATGGACAAGAAACCGTGATTCATGACTTATCTCAGGCTTATGTGAGCGTTGATCATCTTCCTAAAGTCTTAAAACGCAAGAGAAAACAAGAGGCAGCTGTATAACTGAATGCCTCAACCAAGAATAAGGATGTTTGCCGGTCCCAATGGATCTGGAAAGAGTACAGTCAAAGAATATTTATTGCCCCATCATATTGGGGCTTATTTAAATGCCGATGAATTAGAACAAAACCTTAAGGCGAGCTATCAACTGGATTTGATGGCTTATCATCCTGCTTTAAAAGCACAAGCTTTAATTGATTTCCTAAAACAGAAAAAACGTCCGCATGCTGGACAGTTGGTTCCTTTACTAACAAGCGAGCCTGTTCTATTAGAAGGTGGGAACATTCTGTTTGATCCTTCGGAAATAGATTCCTATCTCTGCGCACGTATTATTGATTATATTCGCCTGGAATTTTTGCGCTTAAAGATCAGTTTTACTTTTGAAACGGTGATGTCGCATATTTCTAAAGTGGAATTTCTACAAGAAGCCAAACGACAGGGCTTTAAAACCTATTTGTACTATGTGTCGACTGTTGACCCGATGATTAATATTGCCCGAGTTAAATATCGGGTCAGTGTGGGTGGACATCCTGTACCGGAACAAAAGATTGTTGAACGCTATTACCGTAGTATGGACTTACTCATGCAGGCTGTGGATGCCAGTGATCGAACTTATTTGTTTGACAACTCTTCAAATGGTGAAAAGGCAGCATTTATTGCGGAAATTCAATCTGCAGAAACTTTAAAAATGAATCCTGATGTTCAGCAATTGCCATGGTGGTTTGCAGAAAAAGTCCTTAAGGATTTCGCAGAAGAATAAAAAACCTTTAAACATTATCTCTAAAAAATAACATTATACATATTATAAAATTAAATAATAACTACGAAATCAATAACAAAGGCATAGATAAAAATGGAAAATATTCAACCTTCTGAAAAAATAGAAACAAAAGATGTAGATCTTGATGTACCAGAGATTGAGCAAGAGCAACAAGACAAGAATAACAATACAGATGTGACTTCAGGATTAGATATATTAGATTTGGCAGCAGAAGTAGGCGGTGATTTAATTGATGTATTAGGAGACGTAGTGAGTGGGATCAGTCTGGATTTCTAAAAGGTCTGCAATAAATTAAACAAGATTTAACCACTTTATATTACTACGCCGTGTAAGACGTATATCGATAGTGTTTTGGGAATTATGATGCCGTCATTGACAACAAAGACCGCACATGCAGAGCAAATTATCGATTATATACATCAAAATAGCCTAAGCGTAGAATGGGTTTTGGAAACCCATGTCTATGCAGACCATCTCACAGCATCGCGGTATTTAAAAAAAATTAGGTCGCAAAATCGCAATGAACAAAAAGATTACCATTGTGCAGGAAACGTTTGATTCAATTTATAACTTGGACCTTAAGTACTTAAATGTATATCATCTATTTGAAGATGGCGAACAGTTTAAAATTGGTGAATTGGCAGCTTATAACATCGCAACGTCAGGGCATACGCCAGACTGTCTAAGCTATGCGATTGGTGATGCGGTATTGTCGGGGGGCATCTTGTTTATGCTGGACTATGGAACAGCTCGCCGTAATTTTTCTGAAGGGCAGTGCTGCTGATTTAGTTGATTCAGTCAAAAAGCTCTAACAATTAGATGAAAATATCCAGATTTTCCTATGACATGATTATTTACCCAAAGAGTGTCAGCAGTACTGCTGAGTAGAAAAATACCAATATTCACCTTAATGAGAGTACATCAAAAGCCTAATTCATTGGGATACGAAACCGCCGTGATGTCACTTTGTCTATGCCTAAACTGATTTTACCTGCAATCCAAATCCAATATGAGAGGCGGGATATTTCCAAAAGCAGAAGCAAATGGCATTACTATCTAAAATTGCCCTTAAATTATTTCAAATAGCCAATTTTATAATAGTAAAACACAGAAAAAGCTAAATATAGCCAAGGATTAATCCCATAAGGTTTTGAATTTAAATATATATTTTTTAAATGTATTATTGTGATTTTAACCGCATGTATTTCTTGATTTTAAAAATTATCCAAAGTGAATAATATTGCCGAGGAGGAGTCTTTTTTTATATCCATTTTTTATAATCTAAAAATAGCCTAAGCAAAAATACATTTTTTTAAAATGGCAATTGATTAAATGTCAATTATCAATAAAGATACCACCATCTAAAAAAGTAATGAAAGAAATTCATGATTCTCAATCATCAAATGTACCTTAATGAAAATGCTACAGAAAAAACACCGCTGGTATTTATTCATGGTCTTTTTGGCAGTTTAAGTAATTTGGGTATGCTCGCACGCGCATATTATGAGTCACATTCAGTGATTCAAATTGATGTCCGTAATCATGGACATTCAGCGCATTCACTCGAAATGAATTATGCCGTGATGGCACAAGATATTCTGGAAACACTGGATGATTTGAATATCCAAAAATTCTCTGTGATTGGTCATTCGATGGGTGGAAAAATTGCCATGCAATTGGCGAATAGTGCAGGGGAGCGTTTAGAACAATTGGTGGTTCTGGATATGGCGCCATTTGCATATAAAGAAAGTCATCACGATCAAATTTTTAAAGCCTTATTTGCGGTACAAAATGCGCAGATTGAAAGTCGACAACAAGCGATGCAGATCATGCGTGAATATTTGCATGAAGAAATGGTAATTCAATTTTTAATGAAATCCTTTAACAAGGGACAGTGGTTATTTAATGTTGAAGCCTTATTTAACCATTATACGGATATTATCGATTGGGATGTGATTCAGCCTTGGCAAAAAGAAGCATTGTTTATTCGTGGCGGTAAATCTGCATATATAAGTAAAGATGAACATTTTGCTGCGATCCAGCAGCAATTTCCCCATGCCAAAATTGCAGTGATAGAAGATGCCGGGCATTGGTTACATGCAGAGAAAACCCAACAAGTCATTGATGAAATAAATAAATACTTAAACTAGAGCATGTCATCAATTAGCTTGAGAAAATCTAACCTGTCCTCATTATTTTTTCATGACTAAATGCTATGCATTAAGAGATGATCAGTGGGAACAGATTAAGATCTGTTGCCCGGGACGAGCGAGTACTGTTGGAGTAACTGCCAAAGACAACAGGCTATTATTTGTTGAAGCAGTATCGAGGTGTTGCTACGCGCTATGATAAATTGGCTCAAAACTTCCTGTCAGCGATCTACCTTGCCTCAATCATGATATGGCTTAATTGATGACACGCCCTGGTTTCAAATATCGAAAGTAGCAGCTGAATTAAATTTAGCTGCTAATGCAATCAATTAATTTATATTATTTGCCAGCAGTTGACCTTAAGAGGTGTATTCATTGGAATTTCACACCGTGATTCACCCGTATTATTGGTTGGATTTCAAGGTGCTGATATGATTACATTAAGTGAAATTTTTAATCAAAAAATGAATTCAGAACATTGGGTTTCATTGATAAAAGCAAACTGGATTGATCCTTATTTAGAACAAAATGCCGGTTTAGTAGCTGTAGAACAATCTTTAAGTGAGCGCCAAATCAGCTGAAGTCAAGGTATAAAATTATTTAAACAAACATTTATTGATGAATAAAAATTATCAAAAAACAAATAATTAAAAGTATTTTTTATATCACTTTTCTTATGACTAGTGTCCCAGTCATTGCTTATGCAGAAACGATTGTAGTTGAAGGTGCTGTAGAGTAAACAAGCAATTTTGAATCAAATGTATGCTGTTTACGGTGTAGATCAAGTGGTTTATAAAATTCAGGTTCGTGCTATCTCTGCACCAAATGGCTGGAGTGATTCAGTTATTAAGGTCTAGGTTCAAAAAAACCTGTTGCAGATAACACAACAGTCGAAGGTCGAAAGAAAAACCGTCGTATTGAATTCGAGGTTCTATAAGTTATTTATAAAGAGCTACAGTTATGTGGCTTTTATTAAATGTATTTATGTTATTCCCAAGTAGAAATGTCCTACCTAATAACCAAATAGAAATGTCCTATATGGACATTTCCAAGTCAAGCACAGGATTTAGATTTCGTTGTTGAATTGCTGTTTTCTGTGCACGTCTGCTTGGCATCTTTTGAGAGTAAGCGTCCGCTGAGCCCCACTTTTTCTAACTCATTAATACCGCGATAGTGTCCACTAAATTTAAGTGGACACCTATTTATGGATTTAAAGACAGTTATAGACAGTACAGCAACGCTAAAAAAGCCCCGTCGAACCTTCACGGCTGAATTTAAACATCAACTTATTCAGCAATGCCAGCAGCCAGATACATCGGTGGCTAAGGTAGCAATGCAACATCAGGTCAATGCGAATCTGTTGCATAAATGGATTCGTCAGTCCAGATCAAT
>NZ_SJXH01000046.1 GCF_004336635.1 Acinetobacter sp. ANC 4862 | reverse complement strand
CAACCAGCGAGAGATTGTTGAGAATAAACGGTTGGGTGCTGTTCTGAATCATATCCAACAACAGCATGAAGAACTGGAACAACAAAACAAACGCAATCGTTCTCAAAAGATGCCAAGCAGACGTGCACAGAAAACAGCAATTCAACAACGAAATCTGAATCCTGTGCTTGACTTGGAAATGTCCATATAGGACATTTCTATTTGGTTATTAGGTAGGACATTTCTACTTGGGAATAACACAAAAATGGGAGCTGAAAAAAGCTCCCATTTCTATTGTTAAACATTGAATCCTATATGTTTTCCTGTTGGAAGCTCGACATCAATACGGAGTTTTCCACCCATAGCTTCAACATACTTTTTCATGGTTGAAATCTTAAGGTCATTCCCACGATTTTCGATTGCTGAAAGTGATGGTTGTTTGATGCCAAGGGTTTCAGCCAGTTCTTTTTGAGAGATTTCTAGCTCTTCTCGAATAAGGTGAAGCTGAGTTTCTAAAAGTAGATCATCAGCCATTTGTTGAATACGCGCTTGGCTCTCTGGAGAGCGACTAGCTAATAATTCTTGCAAAGTTTTAGCCATTAGATTGTTCTCCTAATGTTGAGAGATGAAGTTCATATTGTTGGTCTGCGATCGCCAGCATCTCTGTATAGAATCGCTTTTTACCGCCTTTATTACCAATACAAAGCACAATGGCCTGACGTAATTGATCAAATGCAAAAAAGCCCGAAGTGGTTTACCACGATGTTGAACACGAAGCTCTTTCATGTTGGTAAATTTAGAGTCATAGACGGTATCAACTAAAGGGCGTCCTAAGCTCGGTCCCTGTTGCTGCAGAACTACCAAAGCAGCTAAAACCTTCTCTTGTGTCGGTTCATCTTGCTGTTCAAGCCATTCATTAAACAGATCTGTTGTAATGACTGTCCACATACCATAACCAAAATATAGATTATAGTCTATATTTAAGTGGATTATCCTTGCTTTGCAAATGAGAAATTATAAGCAATAAAAAACCCCGGCATCCTGCCAGGGTTTTTTATATTTGATTCGCTTGGTATAACTCCTGTCGTACCCTGCAGATCCTGTGCGATTTTCTTATTCTTGTTATTTGGAGCATCCAGCTCTCGATGTACCTATCATAGGGAAATTCCAGTATTCCGGATAGCAGCAAAGGGCCGAGATTGATGTGAGCATATACGTACAAGACCGACTAAAAACCGTCCTCTTTTTATCCGCAGAAATTGGGGGATAATTTCATATACTGAAATCTTGAGAACCGGACAAAAAAGCCAAAAATGAGCATTTTTTGGTCGATTTTATTGGCTAAAAGTTACAGATTTGCTTATAAAACACACGAGTTGTTAAAACGTGTGTTTTTTGATCTTTTTGGTTTGGGATTTATTTGTTTAAATATTTGATAAATAATATTTTAAAAAATGTTATTCCCAAGTAGAAATGTCCTATACCGACATTTCTACTAATTCATGCACAGGATTCAGATAGTGCTGCTAAATTCATGCTTGAACAATGAGGCCAAGCATAATTGACCTCATTAATATAGGCTTCTATTCTGGTTGGATCCAGTACATCTCCAGATGGCGCAGTCAGGTTAGATTATATTCGGCTTGCTTTGGGGTTGGAACGGATTGTGAATTGTGGATTTTATGTTTATCTGGGAGCAGTTGGGCTAAGTGCATTTCAATATGTTGCTGTAAGCACCGCTGATGCTGCTCGTTCAATTCAGATTGAGCCAACTGGATTTCCAGATGTTCCAATGCTTCATCATAACTGACAGCATTCTGCTCAATAGCGTAGCAGTAACCGAATACCGCACCTTGGCTTAAGTGCTGGTAGGGTAAACCTTCATGCTGGATATTACATGCGATTGATCCAAATACCCGTTCAGAGGCCGCTAGTTTCCTTAATGGGTCACGTGCGACACGTTCACACGGATCTTTGTAGGCATTGACACAAGAATTCATAAAGCTTTTTGCCAGATCATTAAGATCATTTTTGCGATGTGGGAGGGTAAAGGTAAGCCCTGCCTTCACTTCTTCCAGAAGCCCCTCCATAAACTGTCGCACTTTTGGGTCTGTCATAGCTAAACCAATCGTTTCGTAGCCTAGGCGTGTTGCATACCAGGTAGTCATGGCATGAACACCATTCCATAACCTGTTTTTTATCAACTGAATTTCCCGAATATCATCCACCAACACCATCTGACGCATTTTGCCTAGCAAGGGACTGTTATTTTCTACGTAAATCGGCATGTCCACTTCTGCATGGAAGAGAATCAAGTCCATGGTCTGCAAAATATGGCTGGGTTTAAAGTTACTGCACATCTCTTCGACATACATGGAAGCTAACCTTTCCTGTTCAGGATTCAAACGGGTAGCATCTTCAATATCAGCATGATCAAGGTCGTGATCGAGTTGGTATTGCTTAAAAATGTTGTACTTAATACGCAACTGACGGTAAAGATTTTGGTCGGTCAATTTGGAAACCATCCGGTTAACGACCGTATCACAGAAATAATGCTGCTCTAAAATTTTCTCAGCAATGTCCGGAGCTGTAATTTCAACCAAAGCGCTATGCACATGTTCAAGCAATAAGTGTTTGGCACCGATTTTATTTAAGATAATGAGAATGGTTAAAGGGTTCGTCAAGTGCTCATCATTGGCAATGTAACGAGCATACAAACCTTGGGCAATTGTTTTGGCCTCGCTTGCAAGCGCATGTTCAGGTAAACACACTGCTATCATGCTTGAGGCAATATACATCTCCTGCATCTGTTCAATATTACCGGCATCAATAATGCTCATGTTTTCAATACGTTCATCATAGGAAAACTGTCCATAACGAATACAATAACTGCCAAAAGCATTCACTGCTGATCGATATAAGGGATTATGGGTTGATGCATAGATCTGCTTTGGACGTGTATAACCATCCCAATGTGACATGATCTGTGCCATGAAACCACCGCCAATTGCACCAAATCCATGAATGCCAACGGTCAATTGATTCAGACTTTGTGGAAAAGACTCTTGAAGTGTTGGCATTTCCAAGTTTAGTGTATGTTGATCCAATTGATGCAGGCAGTCATACATACTTTCAAAAAAGTAATCTGTTTTGGCCAGCATGTTGGAATTAGGTTCCTTGATGTCTTGCAGCAAGATGGTGACTCCGCCAGCATCATAAGCGGAAGTAATGCCATTTTCGGAATCTTCAAACATCAGACATTCAGAGGAAGGTAAATTGAGTTTCTCAGCAGCGGAGAGGAAAATTTCGGGGTGAGGTTTGCCTTGCTGTACTTCATCACCACACACTAATACATCGAAGAATTTATAAACATTGGCATTGATGAGATATTCTTCAGCAATTAAGCGACGACTTGATGTCGCAACCGCCATACGTAAACCGGATTTACGTAAACGTTCTAGTACCTGAACTAACCCTTTTTTGATTGGTACTCCAAAATTTCGTACACTTTCAAGTTCGAGTTCATCAGCTCGTTTACGAATCTGAGCATACGGAATATCTTCGCCATACTGCTGTTTTGCAAGTTGGTGTGCACTGGTTGCACTAAGCCCCAGACAGGCCATTAAATAAGCATCGCTGAATGAAACACCAATCAATTCCTGAGAGGCCTGTTTCAATGTTTGGAAACGTAAACGCTCTGTATCAAACATTGTGCCATCCATGTCAAAAATTGCCCCATGAATAATATCATTATTAAATTTAAGCACTTATAATCCCTTTTACTGTAACAATACAATCAGATACAGAATAAGGAAAATGCATAACATGATGGAACGATCATAAGAAATGAAACAATTTTGTTTGTTTTTTGATCAATTTTGAGACTAATCTCAACTTTTTTGTAATTCTAAGTAAAGTTACTTTGCTGGATTGTACAAATACTTCAAGGTATGGTGATGCAACCATCATGATGATGATCTGTGTTTCAGGTCATCATGAAAGAGAATGAAAAGTAGGAAATTAAATTGACACACCAATCCGACGATCACGATTCAACGTCTGCTTCTACGAGCCGATTAAAGCGAGCACGTAATCGCTTCAGTTTACTTGCGGATAAAGCAGAAGATGAAGAGATCGAACGTCGTATTCGTGATGGTCTTGAGCTTTCAGGTGCAACGCCTTGGATTCTGATATTCGCTATTTTTATTGCATCGGTCGGATTGAATATTAATTCAACAGCCGTAGTGATTGGTGCCATGCTGATTTCCCCACTCATGGGACCGATTATGGGTGTAGGGCTGGGTGTAGCAGTTTATGATTTTAAACTGGTTAAACGGGCTCTCTTTAACTTGGGAATGGCGACACTGATCAGTCTGGTCGTATCCACCTTGTATTTTTCTATATCACCACTTGATAATGCACAATCCGAACTTTTATCACGGGTTAGCCCAACAGTTTGGGATGTGCTCATCGCATTATTTGGTGGGTTGGCAGGGATCATCGGAGTCACCCGAAAAGAAAAGTCCAATGTTATCCCGGGGGTAGCTATTGCTACCGCATTGATGCCACCTGTTTGTACCGCAGGATTTGGTATTGCTACCGAACAGTGGAGCTTTGTCGGTGGAGCACTTTATTTATATACCATCAATTGTGTGTTTATTAGCCTGGCTACCATTATTGGTATTCGCATCTTAAGGTTAAAGCCACATAGTTTTGCTGATGAGAAAGTTGAAAGGCGTGTGAAGATGTCGTTGCTGATTATTGCGATTGTGACTGCAATTCCCAGTGCGTATCTTGGAGCCAAATTAGTCAACGAAGAAGTCTTTAAATCGAATGTCAATAAATTCATTACACAAGAGTTTACCTTCAAAGATACACAAGTTGCCAGTTCAAAAATTGATAGCAAAACACGTACGATCGAGTTAGCTTTGGTCGGTTTGCCATTAAGCCAAGCAACGTTGCAGAACATTGAAAGACGACTTGCTGTTGCACAGCTTGAAGGTACTAAAATCATTGTTCATCAAACCAATGATAATAAGGTTGATGTGACTGCTTTGAAGTCTGGATTACTGAGTGATTTGTATCTCAACGGACAAGAGGCTCTGCTTCAGAAGGATCAACAGGTAAAACAGTTGCAGCAAGAGCTGAAGATAAAAAATGCTCTATTTGCCAATTCAAATGATATTTTTGCCGAACTTCGCGCACAATATCCAAGCGTAACCTCTATTTTTCTTGGACAGGGTGTTGATTTACCAGCTGATGTAAATCAAAAACAAATGCTTCAACTAAGTGTAAGAACATCTGAACCACTGTCAAGTGAAGATAAAGTTCGAATAGAAAACTGGTTCAAGGTAAGAACAAAAACGGATACTGTGCTGTTAAATTTCGTAGTAAATCAAGATAATTAAGTTGCGTCATGCGACATATAAGTTGTCATAAAAAAAGGTTCATTAGAGTAGGAATGGGCTTTTTTTATAACAACTTTATATTTTTCCAAATAGGACTTGCAATAAATCTTTAAATCTTACCTTCAAGCAACTGACCTATTTCGAAAGAAGAATAACCTTGCTCCTTAAAAATCAAAAAAATGACCTTTTTATAGTCCTCGGAATGAGCTGTTTTATATTTATTAATTGGATCTCAGAGTTGAGCTCTAGATCATTTTTTATCGTCAAAATCTCCGTAGAGATTTGATTAAAAATCTTCAGATTAAACATACAGGTACTCGTCATCAGCATTATAGCGGTCCGACTACAACAAACACCTACCTTAGCTAGACACCCTTGGCCGAAAGGATTACAAATTAGAAAGTGTTCTGCAAGTTTTACTTTTTTTTTAAAATGAATTTTCCACTAAATCAGAGTCCGTTTAACATAATGGACTGGATATGAATCGAGATGCTGATCACTATGTCTGACAAGGAAATACAACGTCTTGCTATCCTGCAAGATGTTCTAGATCAACGTATTACACAAGTCCGTGCTGCTGAAATTTTGGATCTTTCAACCCGTCAAATTACCCGGTTATTGCAGAAGCTCAATCAAGACGGTATTTCAGGTTTGGCGCATGCTAGTCGTGGTTAACCGGGTCATCGTCGCCATGATGAAGCTGTAAAGTCTGAATGCCTTTCCATTATTTCTGAGCATCTTCTTGGTTTCAGACCCACTTTAGCGCATGCAAAGCTCTCCACCGTGCATGGATTCCATATTTCAGTGGAAACCCTGCGTTCCTGGATGATTGCAGCCAATTTATGGATTCCTCGTTCCAAGCGCCTGAAACGACCGTACCAGTCTCAATATAACTGGGATTGTTATGGTGAACTGGTACAAATCGATGGCTCACACCATGACTAGTTYGAAGGAAGAGCCGCTAAATGCTGTCTGCTAGTCTTTATCGATGATGCCACAGGCAAATTGCAGCATTTACGCTTCTGTGAATCAGAATCAGCCTTTGACTATATGATTTCGACACGCTTGTATGTTGAACAGCATGGTAAGCCTTTAGCGTTTTACAGCGACAAACATTCAGTCTTTAGGGTGAATCAAAGCAGCAAGAAAGACAGCAAGATTACCCAGTTTGGACGCGTACTCAGTACCCTCAATATCGATATCATCTTCGCTAACTCCCCTCAGGCCAAAGGACGGGTGGAACGGGCCAACAGAACCCTTCAGGACCGTCTGATTAAGGAGATGCGCCTGGAAGGTATCAGTTCGATTGCAGATGCGAATAAGTGGTTACCCTGCTTTATTGAGCAGTTCAATCTCAAGTTTGCAAAGATGGCCTTTAATCCTAAGAACTTACACCGCTCTGCCACCGAAACAGCTGAGCAATTAGATGATATTTTTACCTGGCGAGAGCCACGTAGAGTCACCAATAGCCTGACCATTACTTATGATAAATGTGTATATCTCCTGGAGAGTACAGAAGAAAACCAGAGGCTGATTGGTAAATATCTTGAGTTTCTAGAATACCCGGATGGTACTGTAGCCATCATGCATGAAGGCCGGAAGATCAATTACAGCATCTTCGATAAATTAAGTCAGCTCAACCAGCGAGAGATTGTTGAGAATAAACGGTTGGGTGCTGTTCTGAATCATATCCAACAACAGCATGAAGAACTGGAACAACAAAACAAACGCAATCGTTCTCAAAAGATGCCAAGCAGACGTGCACAGAAAACAGCAATTCAACAACGAAATCTGAATCCTGTGCTTGACTTGGAAATGTCCATATAGGACATTTCTATTTGGTTATTAGGTAGGACATTTCTACTTGGGAATAACATCAATTGAAATAATATTGTAATATCAAAAAGTTAAGATAAAAGAAAAACTCCAGATATCAGCAGAATCCCGGCTTGGAAACAAGTCGGATTTTTTTAATTAATTTCGATAGCTTTTGCCAATTAATTCGCTTAATAAGTAATCAGATTCATGCTTTATTGTGAGTTATTAATCCTCTCAGATCAAAAACATCCCCTAAATTGGTGCGGATAAAAAGGGGGCAGTTTGTAGCCGACCATGTACGTATATGCTCACAACAATTACGGTTCTTTGCGGCTAGGCGACCAGACTGTAATTTCCTATGATGTGGACATAGAGAACAGGATGTTCCGAACAATAAAAAGAATAAAAAACAACATAAGGAATGTGCGGTACGACAGGAGTTATACCTAAGCAGCAAATACGAAAAAGCCCCACAGGATGTTGGGCTTTTTTTATGATTGATCAATTATTGTGTAATGCAGGTTGCAGACCATCTTAACGATCTTCCGGATGCTAAATATAATCGATTATGTGATCAGTGATGATTTTAAATTGAGTGTTTTAGGCACATAAAAAGATTCATCTGCATAATAGCTGACGCTGTCGATTGTGCCTAATTTGAACCAGACATTTGTCTGAAACAATTTCTATGCATTGAGTAACTTGGGTTTCAAATAGGCAGAGAAATCACTTTATTTTACTGATGAAATATAAATGCTTAAAAAAGCAACCAGAGTTGTCTTGGCAATCAATAGTGATATGGCGAACATAGTAAAACTGTGATCAGACATATAAAAAATGATGAACTGGACCGATCTCATCCAACACTATGGTTATTTTGCCATTTTGATTGGCAGCTTCTTTGAAGGTGAAACTGTTCTTATGCTGGGAGCCTATGCTGTACATCAGCATGTCTTTAATTTCTGGTTATTAATTATCGTTTCCATGTTGGGTGGGTTTTTAGCTGATCAAATCTATTATCAGATCGGTAGGCACTATGGCATCGACTTTATTCAAAAAAAGCCAAAATTGGCGCAGAAGTTTGAGCAATCAAGCCAATTTATTGAAGATTATCCTGTTTTAACTATTTTTCTAATGCGGTTTGCCTGGGGGTTGCGTACGATTTTACCCATTTCGATTGGGATTAAAGGCTATCCTTTATTGAAATATATACTGGTGAATATTGTCGCCTGTTTTATTTGGGCATTTGTGGTTGTGAGTGTTGGCTTGCAGCTAAGCCATTGGCTGCATGTGTTCTGGCAGAAAATTTTACCTTATCATCAAGATTTTTATATTGTAGGAAGTGTTATCGCTTGTATTTTAATATTACGTATTGCTTACAGTATCTTTGTTTATTGCCGCCAAAAATAATAATTTAAACACACAGCATAAAAAGCCCGCAATAATGCGGGCGGTTAATCATTCAAAAACCAGTTAAATGTAGTAACTGGTCTTGGTCATCAATTTGGAAATTGCCGTCATGGTAATACGTACAGGGGCAGGTAAATCTACACCGCCAGCATTCAATGCTGTATCTCTATGATGCAACTCATCTTCATTCATCTGTACCAAAATTTTACGCGAACGTTCATCTTGTTCAGGCAACTGTTTAATATGGTCTTGTAAATGCAAGCTCACTTGACGTTCAGTTTCAGCTACGAAACCCAAGCTGTATTTATCACCGGCAATTCCAGCAATCGCACCCATACCAAATGATAGACCGTACCAGACCGGATTTAACAAACTGGTATGGCTATCCAGTTCTTTTAAGCGGTCTTCACACCAAGCCAAATGATCTTGCTCTTCAATCGCAGCCTGTTCCATTTCACGGCGAACATTGGGTAGTTTTGCAGTTAGCGCCTGACCATGATAAAGCGCTTGTGCACATACTTCACCACTATGGTTTACCCGCATTAAACCCGCAACATGACGCGCTTCACTGACACCAAGTTGGGTTTCCACAGCACGGCCGGGATTTTCACGATGTGAAGAGGTTGTTCCCGGAACCAAACTGCGAAGCGCCTGGTCAAACGAATGAATAAATTTGTCGATACCGGTATATTGACGCATAAAATTAATCCTCTAAAGCATCTTGTTGATGTGCTGCAAGCATCGGCTTGAGTTTAAACAAAAGCCATGTAGTGAAAATGGCGCTGAGAATAGCTGTAATACTGAAAAGTATTTTAATATCAATCTTGAATATACTTAAGATGATAATGGAAAATATAGCAGAGGATACCATGAATACGGCATTTAAGATGTTGTTTGCAGCCACCACACGCGCACGATGTGAGCGAGGAGAAAAGGCCTGCATCATGGCATATAAAGGGACGATGTAAAAACCGCCACTAATGCCGAGTAATGTTACGGCAAGCATGACATGGTAATAGCTCCAGCCTTGGGTAAAGACATCTTTTAAACCCAACATTTCACCGCTACGTTCAGGCACAAAAGCCAAACTGGCTGCCAGATAAAATGCAAAAACAGTTAGGCCGATTGCACCAACCGGTACCATCTTTAAATTAACCTCTGTACCGCCAATTCTACGGCACAATAATGAACCTACACCAATACCTACAGAGAAGAAGGTTAAAAGCAGACTGACGACATTTTCAGATGCATGCAAATTTTGTTGGGTGAGTTGTGGGATCTGGGTCAGATAGGTTGCCCCATAGAACCAGTACCAGGAATTACCCAATAAAATTAGAAAAACAATCGGCAAGCTTTTGGCATATTTCAAAGTCTGAAAACTTGTTCTAAAAAAGTTCCAGTCAATTTGAATATCAGGTGAGGTTACATTTTGCTTTAATACAAAGCGACTGGAGATGTATCCTAGAACAGCAATGGTGACCACCGTCAGGCTAATCCAGAACAGATTACCGTCTGAAGCAGAAATCACTGCACCGCCTAAAATCATACCCACCAAAATGGCAATGGATGTGCCGGACTGAAACAAGGCATTTCCGGACATTAATTCATTTGGCTTTAAAATTTCAGGTAAAATAGCGTATTTAATTGGCCCAAAGAAGGTCGAATGTACCCCCATTAAAAATAAAGCCATTAACAATAGCCACAAATGACCCAGTAAAAAGCCAGCAGAGCCAATCAACATGATCACAATTTCGAGTGTTTTAATGCCGCGTACCAGTTGTGAACGTTCATACTTATCTGCAATCTGTCCGGCTGTCGCAGAGAAAATAAAATAGGGTAGAATAAACAATAAGGCCGCAAGATTATTCAGTGTACTGACACTGGCACTTTGTTGATTGATCCAACCATAAGTAATGACCAGTAACAACGATTGTTTGTATACATTGTCATTCAGTGCACCGAAAAATTGAGTGATAAACATCGGTAAAAACCGGCGTGTACCTAAAAGATGTTCATTTTTTTCCATGGTTTATGGGCTTCATTAAGTTTTATTAAGAAATGTGAGCATTTGGTAAAACACTATAAAAAATCATGTATTATGTTTTAAACCTATACTTTAGTGAAAATTCCAATAGATTTGAGTTTGTTAGCAAGCGATTATTGGGCATTTTCATTACAAATATTATATTAGTTTAGAGTTCTTTATGCTTTCAAAACTGAATTTTAAAAAGTCGACTCTTACACTAAGTGTCAATTCCTTCATCGCATGGGAGGATCAACATAAACGATTTTGTTTAAGTCTCTTTTTAACATTACTGGCACAACAAGGTTTTGCACAAGTTGCACAGCCTGATACAACGGTCACTCAAACAGAATTTGAACAACAACTCAAGAGTGAAGCTGTTAAACAAGGTGTGGGTAGTACCGAAGAAATAGAAAAAATTGAAAACTTTCAAGAAAAACAAGCTGAACCTGACAGTTTACAAATGCTGCAACAACAAGAACAGGCAGGACAAAATTTTGAAGAATTTAAGCCCATTGAATTTGATGATTTAGAAGAACTGCCCATCACGCCAGTCAGCCAAGCGATGGCAGATGAAATTTTTCGTGAGGCTGAAGATGCAAAAAATCAAGCCCAGCAATATCGTGCAGGACAAGTTACAGAAGTTGTAGTTTCTGATGCAACACAGCAAGAACTGGTTGAAATCAATCATGCGCCTGTAAATGTCGATCAATTGATGTCGAGCATTCAAGACGATAGCAAAATTGTGGTTGAAGCCAATGAATCAGGAAAAACATTACCAGAATTGAGTGTGGCAGATGAAATTGAAGAACCAAATTTCTTTAAACGCTGGCTCTATAAAATACGGCCACCACGTCAATTGAATACTGCGAAAGTTGCGCGTATTAGTGCGGATGTCGTGTTCACGTCAGCTCAAAATACCAGTGATGTTTCAAACAAAGCTTATGCTCAAGCACTGCAAAATCTCCAAACCAATCTGAAGGGGAAGCTTTCCAGTTTTACCCAGGAATCCTTTGGTGATTTTCCTTCGGCACTGCCACAATTAAGAACCATGTCGAATCAGGCAGCACAGGCAGTGGGCTTCTATAATGCGAGCTTTAAATTTGAAAAACTCAGTGAAAACCGTGTTCGCGTCAGAGTAACGCCGAATGAACCTGTGCAAATCAAAGAACAGAATGTCGAGTTTAGTGGTGCAGGTGAAAAACAGGCACAGTTCCAGGTCATCAGTGTGTTACCGGATCAAGATGTCGGTGATGTTTTCAACCATGGTTTATATGAACAAACCAAAACCCGAATTAATGATGCCGCGAATAATAATGGTTACTTTGATGGATACTGGCGTTTACATGATGTAAAAGTTGCCCAACCGCAAAATACTGCAGATATCAATTTACGTTATGAAACAGGTGATCGTTATAAATTGGGACCTGTTGAATTTCGGATGAGTGATCCCTCAAAACCCTTGCCGATAGACTTGGATGTGTTGCAAAGTATGGTGTCATGGGAAGATGGGGCTGATTATACTTTTTGGCGGGTAAACGGTTTAGCCAATAACTTAACCAACTCACGCTATTTTAATTACACCTTGGTGGATGCTGTACACCCCGATCCAATTGAAAAGCAGTTAGAACTTCCACCAGATATTCAAGCCTTGGTCGATCAGCAAAAAATATCAGAAAATGAAGCCAGTGTTCAGGACAAAAAGCAGGTCGCTTCTTCAAAGGAAGTCACTCAATCAGTGGTGGATGAGACACAATTCGCAGGTAAAGCAGATACAGAAGGCGATCAAAATCTGCGTCAAATGCGTGTAGAGCAGGAAATCAAACAATCTGAAGAAGAACGCTTAAAAGCTCAAGCGCGCGAAGAAAAGAAAGTCCCTGTGATTGTGACCTTAAATGCTGACCGTCTAAATAGTGCAGAATTGGGTGCCGGTTATGGTAGTGATACCGGTGCACGTGTCCGTGGTCAGTATCGCCGTGCCATTGTAAACCGTCGTGGGCATTCATTTGATGCCAACGTAGAGTTATCTCAAATTCGTCAGTCGATTGACGGTCATTATAATATTCCCTATAAGCATCCACTGAATGACTATATCAGTCTGGTGGGCGGTTATGAGCGTGAAGAACGTGATGACGTTGCACAAGGCAATGGATTGATGATTGAATCGGCTGTCGCGGGTGTGGATCGAATTATCAAAAGACCACGCGGAAGTTGGCAACATACTGTCGGTTTGCGTTATCGTTTAGATCGTCTTACACAAAATGGCGTGGTAGATTCTGGAGAAATTCCTGATACATTTTTAGCGAATTCGAATGAGCAGCAACAATCCTTATTATTGGGTTATGAGGTTGCTCGTACCACCAGTGATAAGCGGGTCAATCCAGGGAAAGGCTTTATGCAAACGTATAAAGTTGAACTGGGCAGTGAAACTTTATTATCCGATGCGGATATGGCCATTGTGAATGCGGGTTGGCGATTTATTTATTCATTAGGTGAAAATGATAACCACCAGTTTGTGGGGCGTGGTGATTTAGGTTATATCTTTACACAAGATTTTACTAAAGTTCCTTATAACCTGCGTTATTTTACCGGCGGTGACCAGACTGTTCGCGGTTTTGATTATAAAAGTTTATCGCCTGAAGAAAATGGATTTAAAATTGGCGGACAAGCTTTAGCTGTAGGTTCTTTAGAATATAACTATCAATTTAAAGAAGGTTGGCGTGCAGCCGTATTTAGTGATGTAGGGAATGCGTACGACAAAGATTTTAATACACCCACCGCCTATAGTGTCGGTTTGGGGCTTCGTTGGGCATCGCCAATTGGTCCAATTCGTATTGATGTCGCTTCAGGTATTTCTGATGACGATCATCCAATCCGTATCCATTTCTTTATTGGTTCACAATTATAAATTTTAGGTTTTAGAGAGCATTATGGCTGAAGTAGAACAGCAACCAGAGACGGAAACCCCTCGACCGAAAAAACGTCGTATTTTGAGGAGTGTATTATTTACACTGCTCATGGTGTTGGTTCTGCTTATCGCTTCCTTCGCTGTGATGTTTACTACTGATAAAGGCAGTAAATTCTTACTGGACCGTGTTTTACAAAGCCAAAAAATTATTCATTATGAATATGAAAGCGGTAATCTTTTACACGGCATTATTTTAAAAAATATCCTGGTCAACTTAAAACCTGTGGACGTTAAAATTGATCGTGCCGATGTGACTTTGGGTTGGCGCGCAATCTTAAAAAAAGAAATTCATTTGAATCGTGCCGATGTACGTAATCTGCAAATTATCACCAAAAATCCACCGAGTGATAAACCGTTTAAATTCAATGAAATCCGTTTGCCTTTTGTTTTGCGCTTAGATACGGCTGATGTTGATCATCTATTGATTAAGACTTCATCTGCCAGCGTCAAATTCAATGATATTCACTTAAATAATGCACTTTGGTCGGGTACAGAACTCAAGTTTGAAGATTCCCGAATGGACATGGGTTATCTTTCAGTCAAAAATGCGACTGGAGATATGAAGTTTGAAGGAAAATATCCTTTAAATGCCATTGGTGATTTAAATATACCGTCATTGAATAAAAGCCTGAATATTCATGATATTAAAGTGGTGGCTAAAGGTTCTCTAGATACCATTCAAGCAGGTGTGGCAACCAATACGCCTGATCTGTTAACTGGTTGGGTGGTGCTACATCCGGTTCGTAAACATGTGCCGATGTTTGGTGAGTTGCAGTTCAAGAAATATCACTGGCCATTAATCACTGAGCAAAAACTGTTTACTAAAAATGGTGTGGCTAAATTCAATGGTGATATCAAACGCTTAAATATCGATGTTGCGACGGATTTAACTGGTAAAAATATTCCACAAGGTCAATATAACGGTAGTATGCATACCGATTTAGTCCATCAGCTGGATATTAGTAATTTAAATGGCCAGCTGATGAGTGGCGCCGTGAATGTCGCAGGTGTGGTGAGCTGGAAAGACCATGTCACTTGGGATATGAATGGTCGTCTGGACAAAATTAATCCTAAAGACAAACTGATTCCACAAGTGGTAAAAGATTTTCTGCCGCCCAGTCTGGATGGTAAAATTGCTTCTAAAGGTAGCCTTGAAAAAGGTCTGCATTTGACCGGATTGGTTGATTTTGACCGTTATGAAACATGGAACCTCAAACTCGATCAAGATGAGCAAAAAGGTAAAAAACCAAATCCGATGCTACTTAATGTTGCCTGGAAAAATATTGACCGCGCCGTACCCTATGTAGGCTGGTTAAGCAGTAAATCGGGTGATGTTCAACTGGCATTGGTAGAAGGTAAACAGGATATTCATGTCGCAACGGCTGTCTCTAGACATGATAAGGGTGTGTTGCCCGAAGGCCTATATAAAGCACAGCTTAATCTTAAAAATAACAATCTAAATGTGCCAAGTTTTAGCTACGTGGCTGGCAAAGGCAGCTTAAACGGAACTGCAAAAATCGAGTTGCCGACTGAAAAACGTCAATTAAAATGGAATGCCAGTGTTAATGCCAAAGATTTTAATCCGCAAACAGTGGTTGAGGCTGCACCCGTTAACTTATTGAATGGACAAGTTAAAGCCAATGGTTTTGCCAAACCAAATCAGCAGATTATTCATTTAGATGCCATTAACTTGACCGGTCGTCTGGCACAGAAAAACAACAATGAAACCGTTCGCTTAACTGGGCGGAGTACCGCAGCCATTTTATTCAACGATCAGAAATCAGGGGGAGCGTTTAAGAGTTTTGCCGTAAATTATGATGGTGCACTGAATGCAAGTAATATTCAGGCCAGTGAAGGTTTGCTCAAGTTTAAAGTTTCAGGTACACCGGAACTGATTAAAATTGAGGATTTACAGCATTCAGGTATTGCAGGGAAAATTTTTGCCAGTGGTTTGGTCAATCTTAAAAATGGCATTGGCTGGAATGTAAATGCCTCCCTGGTTCGATTTAAGCCGCATTATTTTGTCTCATCTGTAAGTGGTGAATTATCCGGTAACGTGAAAACTGAAGGGGTTTGGTCAGATACCTTAAAACGCATTAATATCGAAAAATTAAATTTAGCCGGAATTATTAATAATAAACCTGTTCGCGGAACAGGAAATTTGGCGATGGTCATTGATTCAAATCAGAAAGGCTTCTTGCCTAAACAATTTGAAGCCAATAATTTGTATCTGTCTTATGCAAAAAACCAGATTCAAGCCACAGGCAATGCGCAAAACTTAAGATTAAAAATTAATGCACCTGCCTTGTACGAAATTTATAGCGGACTTCGCGGTCGTGCTTATGGCTATTTAAATGTGCAATCACAGCCACGTTTGCAAGCCACTGCAAATCTGGCGGTCGATAACTTTGGTTTTAATAATTTATTCAGCGTTAAAAAATTACGGGTACAAGGTGAGTTACCAACTTCGGAAATCACTCCGGCGCTGATGACAGCGAAAATGGAAAGTTTACGTAGTGGGGCACGTGAGATTCAGCAAGGTGAAATTTCACTGGCTGGTACTCGTAAAGCCCACATATTAAAAGTTCAGGCAGAAAACAGAATTTCCAAATTTTATGTGCAATTGGCGGGTGGCTTTAATGCCCAGAATGATTGGCTGGGGCAAATTCAGAAAGGTGATTTTGACTCTTTGCGTGCTCGATTAGTGCAACGTCAAAATGCCTCCGTCATTTACAGTACTGCAAAATCTGAATTATTTGTCGGTGCACATTGCTGGTCGAGTCAGCAAAGCCAATTGTGTTTTGATCAACCGATTCGTGTCAGTAAAACCAAAGGAAATGTTTCCTTTATTACCCAAAATGTCGATTTAAATGACTTCGCTGCATTTATGCCGGAAGGTTTGGCGATTACCGGTAAAGTCAATGGCTACACAAAAGCGGCATGGGCCCAAGGTGCTAAACCGAAAATTGATGCAAGACTAGTAACACGTAATGGTGTGATTGGCTTGGCAGCTGAAGATCCGCAAGATGTCGGTTCTACATTAAGTTATAACGAAATTGGCCTTATTGCGAAAAGTGTGGCAGAAGGTTTGCAAGTTCGTTTAGATGTTAAAACCCCTGACATTGGTACTGGTTATGCCAATGTCATTATTGATCCTTATAAAGACAGCAAGCCAATGTATGGTGAAGTGGCCTTTGATCAGGTACAACTCAAAGTCTTTAAGCCTTTTATTCAAGATGTTCGGTCACTCGCAGGAACCTTATCTTTTGCAGGCAAAATCGCAGGAACGCTGACTCAACCTTTATTTAATGGTGAAATGCGCCTCAAAGATGGTGCGATTAGCATGATTTCATTGCCTGTAAATTTGAGCAATATCCAGGTTTATTCATCTATTCGACAAGATCATGCCAGTATTAACGGGGCATTTAATAGTGGTCGAGGTGTAGGTGCATTAACGGGTAATGTGGATTGGAAAAATGATCCACGTATTCAACTGCATTTAAAAGGTGAAAACTTACTGATTCGCCAAGCGCCATTGATTACCGCTGTGATTACACCAGATTTAACCTTGGATGTTTTGCCGTTCAAGAAAAAATTAAGCTTAAGTGGTAAGGTTGAAGTACCGCGTGCCTTAATTTCTATGCCTGAAGCTTCAGCACCCGTGATCAATGTGTCATCGGATGTACGTATTGTTCATGCAGGGCAAGATCAGCTCGCTATATTGCGGGCGGCTCGACCATGGGATATTCGTGCAGATGTTATGGTTGATTTAGGAAATCAAGTCATTTTCCAAGGTTTTGATAGCCGTATTCCAATGCTTGGGCGTTTATATTTATCACAACGTGGTCTTGAAACTGCTATGCGTGCCAATGGTGCAATTGGTGTTAGTCAAAAGGTGAAAATTGAAGCCTATGGACAAAGCCTGGATTTGAACCGTGCAATTGCACGTTTTAATGGTCCTTTATATAACCCAACGCTAGATATTGATGCCAATAAGAGCGTGCAAGGTAGTACGGTGGGTGTGCGGGTTACCGGAACTGCAACCAGTCCGAATATTCAGGTCTATAACGATGCCGGTTTGTCTGAGCAGGAAGCGTTAAATGCAATACTCACTGGTCGTATTAATGAAGGTACCAGTGGTATTAGCCAAACCGAGGGCTTTAAGTCCGATGTAAATAATACCATTGCCGCTGCCGGTATTAGTATGGGATTGGGCGGTACGCGTGCCTTAACCAATCAGATTGGACGTACTTTTGGTTTAAGTAGCTTGGCGCTGGATGCTCAAGGAACAGGTGATGATACCCAAGTCAGTGTGACGGGTTATATTACGCCAGATCTATTTATTCGTTATGGTGTTGGTGTATTTACACCAGTGAACAAATTGACTTTGCGTTATCAAATGAACAAGCGATTGTATTTGGAAGCAAGCCAATCCTTAGAACGAGCAATAGATGTGTTCTATAACTGGCGGTTCTAGCAATACAAAAATACAATATTTGCTAAGTTATTGTTATTTTTAAAATTTTACTGGTATTTATATACACTTTAAATCGTGGTGTAGACTATGTGTAGACTGTTGAGTAATTTCAGGCTTAAAATGCAAGTGTCGAATTTGTATTAAAGCCTGAAATGAAACTCAACAAATCTAATGTTGATGCTATTGCATTGGCAGAAAAAGGACAAGCCATCCATCGCGATTCGGATTTGGTCGGTTTTGCTGTACGTGTCACCACCAAAAGTAAATCGTATATTGTTGAGCGTCGCCATGAGGGCAAGCTTTTTCGTGTGACGATTGGTAAGACAAACGAAATCACACCGGCTGAAGCAAGAAAAAAAGCTCAGGCTGTTTTGTCTGATATTTCCAATGGTATCTATGAAAAAAAGAAAGATGCACTTAATGGGATAATGACTTTAGATCAAGCATTCAAACTTTATCTTAGTCAGCGCAAACTTAAGCCCCTTTCAGTGGTTACATACAATCACTCGCTTGATACTTTTCTATCTGACTGGAAAGAGAAGCCAATTTTTGACATCACAAAAAAAGATGTGTTTGAGCGCTTTATTCAATTAACTGAATACAGTCCAACTCAAGCGAATCTAACTTTAAAAATGTTTGGTTCGATCTGGCGATTTGCACAGATCCATTGTTCATCCGATGAAAATCCAATCCTTAAACATAATCCTGTTGATGTAATCCCCGCAAAACGAGGGTGGAATAAAACCAAGCCGCGTACACGCCATCTAGACGAAAGCAATATCCATACTTATTACAATGCCGTACTAAATTATTTTACTGAACGCTCTCTTTATGAAGATGCTTCAAAAAATGCCACACGCGACCTTGTGCTGTTTATTATGTATACAGGCTGTCGTCGCAGTGAAGCACAAACATTAAAGTGGGAAAATGTAGATATAGAGAAGGGCTTATTTATCTTTAGAGACCCTAAAAACGGTGATGATCATTTATTGCCAATGGGCGACCACTTGTTTGAAATCATCAAACAGCGGTATGAATTAAGAGCAAATGATTATGTGTTTCCAGGTTCTGCTTTAGCCTCATCAGCTAAACATGTATCTGGCGCTCAAGGCTTACTAAGAACGATAGGTGAGCAAACCGGTATTCAAATATCACTTCATGATTTGCGAAGAACTTTTGCAACGATCTGCAATAACTTGGACTATGGACCATACACAATTAAGCGCTTACTTAATCATAAATCAGGTGCCAGAAACGATGTGACTGGTGGTTATGTTCAAGTATCTATAAAAAAATTACGGCTTGCAATGAATGATATTGAAGCCGTATATCAGGGTAAACTCAACTGCTTCGACTAGGAAGCAAGTTGAGCTGTATTCATGACTGTTTGCTGACTTTGGTACGCAAGCACATCTGACTTTTTATAAGTAACAGCTCGACCAACTTTGGCATAAGGCATACCACCACCGACACAACGTAAACGCTGCAAGGTATGAATTGAGCAAGACAGATAAATAGCCACGTCTTCTTGTGGAAACAATTGTTGCTCCCTCAGGTGCCACCCTTGCCATTTATGCCAAAGTTTGAGCGGAAGGTATCCATTCTTTTAGGCATAGGTATTTTTATGATGCCTTATATATTTGCATGGTTTACTTTACGTGAAGGTTATTCAAAGTCAGCTAGGTTTATAAGTTTTGGATGGCTTTTATTTTTAGTGTTTGTGAATATATAAAAAGGTTAAATAATGTTTGAAATCCTAAAAAGTCTAAACTTTTTTCACCCCTATTTAGAGTTATTTAACGTTATTAAAACTCAATATGATGCAGAGTTTAAAGTTGAAGATATTCCGAAGCATTTAAGTTGATTTATTTGGTAATGAAAACTCGACCATTTGTCGGGTTTTTATTATTGGAATATATTGCTAATTACCTAGTAAAATAGTAGGTATTCTCCAGTAAGCTAATTCTTGGTTTCAGTCTGCGTCTTCCCCAAGACGCAGGCTTTTTTTTACTTAAAGTTAAGGAGATATTTATGCTCCGATTCTTATGATGTTTAGTTGGGTTTCATGGTGTGGGCTTTTTCATCTTTATGGTAAATTAATTGCATAATTAAAAGCTATGGTGGTGGTTGTGAAAGAAGCATTAAAAGAATATCGCATCGAAAGAGCTAACCTTGAAGATGAAATAAAAGAGTTTCTTACTCAAAAATTCGCCGAATTTAAAGAAAAGACCGGTGCTGAAGTTATTCATTTGGACGTAAATATTGAATTACTTGATGATCATGAAGCTGATGCTTTTATTGAAAGTGTATTTGTTAGTACAGATTTATAGTTAATAGCCAAATATAGCCAAATACTCAAAAATATAGAACAATAGAAGCATGGGATATTCAAAAGATTTTAAAGACAAAGTCATAGAAATTATGGCTAGAGATAAAATGTCTGTGCGAAAAGCAGCACAGCATTTTAACGTCTGTATACAGACGATTCAGAATTGGAAAAAGTCCACTGTAACTAAACCTATTCCTGGTC
>NZ_SJXH01000045.1 GCF_004336635.1 Acinetobacter sp. ANC 4862 | reverse complement strand
ATTCGTTTACGCTTATTTTCCTGCTTGAGAAATTGCCAATAGATCGGTTCAAATTTCTTAAAAAAATCATCAATGGCACAGAAGATTTCTGTAAAATCAGACATGGTGGTTAGAGTCTTTGGTTTGTGTAGTAACTTTCTAAATGGCTCTAGCCATCTTTTTTTCAAGCGGTTTTCTTATCCGTAATTCGGGTTATCTAGTTGTCCGTTGGAAAATTGAGTTACAGATTACTGAATCCAAAAGAATGTTTCAGAATAATAACTTAAGAGAGCTACAAGTTCGTATTCCTAGCCCATTAGTTCAAGCTTTAAGAGATTCCGCTTTAAAAAATACTTCTCAAAATAGAACAAATATTGAACTTAAGATTAGACAAGTTGCAAAAGAGCAAGGGCTTAGAATTGGTCCAATTTCTCTTATGCGTATCCAACGTCATCTTAAATGTATGTTAGAGCAAGAATGGAGTAATCAATACACTGCCAATTTTTTAGCACGAACACCATCGAACCAAGCAACGGGTAGTTATTATGGGCAAGTATCTAAACGAACAGCCGAAAATGATTATCTGCATTATGTGCAATATTTAAGTAGTGGAAGAGATAATCAGGATCTGGAAAATGAATTACTCGATCTTCCGCAGCAGAAGTTGCAACTTAGCGATGAATCCCAAGATGTATCAGATCCGATAGTAGGTAGTTCATTTATCCCTGACAGAAAAACGGTAAGTATATTGTTGGCTGATCTTTTTAAAAAGATAAATCAGCCTGTGAATATCATTCAACAATTCAATGCTTACGCTGAATGGATTTGGCATACCAGTTTGATATTTCTTGCAGGACGACCGGTAATTGGAGTACCCACTCAACTTAGTAAGATGAGTTTAGATCATAATCTGTTAATCGTGTCCGATAAACAACAACGTGTAAATCAAGATAACTCCAGAATTCTGTATATACATCCATTTTTAAAGCGGGCTTTAACAAACTATTTGTTCTATTTAGAGAATTTTTTTAAAAAATATATGGTGTTTAATCCGAAGCTCTACGAGATTTGGCAGAAGATACAGACAAGTGATTATGGGATAACACATTTAATCATGACCGATCAGATGAAGCGGGAAGCTCCTGAGTCTCAAGGATATTTAGCTTTACAACAGTTCAATTTTTCTCTTATCGCGGGAATGCAGGCATCTCAATGCCGGCAGATGAGTCGAGCTGATGTTCAGATTAAAGATCAGGAAAGTGGAAAAAAATGGGTAGATAATTGGCATCGTCATTTTTGCTATTCATATTTAATTAATTATCAAAATGAGGCGGGTCAATACTTGTCCAAAACTACTGTTAATCAGATCATGGGTCATGAAGACTTTAATGATGAGTTTCTAAATCCCAAAACTTCGTCAGCGGCACTGGTTGATGTGACTGTAATAAAAAAAGCATTGAATCAATTAGTACTAGAGTTGGGTTTGGAGCAGGTTGCATGAGTATAGAAAAAGCTGTTGTTGAATTACCACTTGAATTTGCAGAACTGCTTAAAGATTTAGTGTCTAAAAAAATTTTATCAAGCCAATTTGCTCAGGAATATGAACAAGCCAAAGTCCAGTTAAAAAAACGTTTGGGCATTGATGAATATGCTGACGCTTTAACCTATTTAAAGCAGAAGATTGAACAGTTAAAACTGGATCAGAAAATTGCTGCAGATATTGAGATACCGACACAAGTGTATCGGTTAAAACGCGATCAGTTAAATAATGATCCGAATTTATTCATGAAAATTAAACAGATCCAACAACTAAGAGATAATTTTTTAAATGAATTGTTAATCCATATAAAAGATGCAGATGAAAAGAAAATTTTTCAAACTCTATTGTTGAGTAGTGTGATATATGGAGGTTTGACTGATTTTGCCGCTTTACAAGCATTTGCTCGATGGCTTAGCTTACATTTGATGGAGAGTATAGTTCTTAAATCGGCACCTAAATGCAAATTAAAGCTAGATAGCAAAGAGCAAATACAATCGCAATTTAAGGAGTGCTTATTTGAACTTGAAGAGCTACAACACGCCATGGAACAAGAAGAGAACCCTTCAATTTCAATTATGCAACAAAGGCAGATGCTTCATAAACATTATATAAACTCGATGTGTTATCGACAATTAGACAAGCTGAAACAACATTTCAATCAGTTGGGAATATCATTATCCCCTTTGTTTCAACAACAACAAGAAAAAATGCAGAGTTATATTACCACTATGTGGCAGCTCACATCTTTAGAGCAAAAACAATTGGGGGTATTTCTACAAACTATAAAGAAGCCTTGGAAGGTGAAAAGCTTCTTAAATAGAATAGACACTCTTTTATTTAAAGAACAAGCCTCTCTTCAATTACCTATACTCGAAAAGCGTTGGAATGACCTAGATAACCATTTTTGGGACATATGGATAGGCTACCGTTTGTTTTTTAAATTACAGGAGGAAATCCAAAACAGTGCTGCGGTTCATTACCCACTTTATTATCAGCAGCAACCAGATACACAATCCCCATGTATTTTATTAAAAGTTGAGCAGTCAAATTATGGCATCCAATTAGGTAATAAGGTTTGTATGCCGAGATTGTGGCGAATGGACGAGGTAAGTAAAAGTTTGCTCATTTACTTAATGCATTGTTTTGAAAAACGTTTTATACAGCAAGATAGTGAGGATATTGAAAGTAGGGATTATTTAAAATTTGATGTGAACCTACTGGATAGGAATGTAAGTGTCTATTTATCCGATTATTCGGATTTGAAAAGTTTGCTCAAAGATAAATTTGCTATCATCACGAGTTTAGAGTTATTGCCAAATAATCATTTGGATCAATTTTTTAAGCAAATCGCTTGTTTTGAACAACAAAGCTGTAGTTTGCCACCAGAACAATGGCAATTGTTAAGACAGAGTAAGTTTAATAACTTCTCGAATCAACCCATTCAAATACTAGATAGTGAAATTCAGCCAAAAAGCAAAGATACAACAGAAGATGAAGGTATAACGAATAAAGACGAAGATATAACGAATACAGATGATTTTGAACATTATTTCTATTATGAAAACCAAGATCAAAAAAAATGTTTAGAAATTCGTGGTAAAAGCAAATTTCCAGAATTATTACAGCAATATCAAAATTATGCAGATGAGTTAGAAAAGCGACAAAACAATAAAAAAATTTCAGCTATAGATCAAGGTGTATGGCACGCCTATTACCGTTTAGTGAAATTTTTTATCTTTAAGATAAACAAGGCAATTGAGAGGAGGACGACAGTTGAACATTTTAGCAATGAACGATCGGTTTTACTGTCACGTTGGATGTTTGTCTGTGCCCATGAAAAAATAGAACTACGTTCTTTTAATGCGGAAGATTATCTCGATTTTTATCAAAGGATAATTGATTTAGCAAAAGACAGAGATAATGAAGAATCAAATAAGGAGCTCATATCGACTGGCGAAAATTTAAAGAATAACAAGGTGGTCAGTCAGTTACGTAAATTATTAATAGAATTTCATGAATTTCAAAGTAAAGATAAAGCTTTTAATCAATATGATTCTGAGAAAAATCAATCTGAAGTTCTTGAACATGAATTGGGATTTCGTAACGTTCCTCCACTTAATAAAAACCAATTTGAAAAAATAGCAATGAAATATATTGTCGAAGCACGAATGATTTCACCAGCAATTATGCAGCAACTCAAATTGGACTTAGAAAAGAAAATTGGGGCATTTGAAGGTTTTGATTTTGATGTATCACCATTTATTTTATTGTTTACGATATTGTATCGGACGGGTTTGCGGGTAAATGAGTTGTTGGGTCTACAAATCAAAGATGTGATTCAAGCGACACCTAAATCCCCAATTATTTTTCGAATTTGCCGTAATCGTTTACGTGGTTTGAAGTCAAAAAAAGCAAAACGTCGTATCCCCGTAAGTTTATTACTGACTGCACAAGAAAATGAATTACTCTCGCAATTTATCAGTCAAAGATTTTCAAATGGTGAAGATAAGCATGCATTATTTATTTTTAATGGGAAAAAAATTACCAGAAATTTTCTCAATCAATTATTTAAAACCTGGCAATGGAATCGTTTAGGTCAGGCACCCTATAGGTTACATAGTTTCCGTCACACGGCCATCAACCAACTGTTTTTGGTCATGCATGCAGATCATGCTTTAATCGAAGGATATACAGATTATACAGAGCTCCATTCGACTCGAATTCGTGAAAAACTTTTGGGGATACATGCCAATGTGGATTCTATTTCCCAAAAGAAGTGGTTAGTTCTATCAGATTTGTTTGGGCATGAGTCTTTAGCCACGACTGCAGAAACTTATTTACATGTAGCAGATCTGATTATCATGTCCAGCCTACAGCAGCAAACGTTTACTATGCCTAAAAAGGTATATGAATATTTAATTCATGATAAACAAAGTCATGATGAACAGCCTATTATTTTATCTTCCAACCTATTGAATAAAAAATGTAATTTTCTGAAATTTACAGCCAGTACATCAACTTTTTCTTATTCGCAGCAACAAGTGGAAAGAAAGAAGTCTTCAGAAACCTTCTATTGGCATTACCCACTCGAAGTTTTTGGTCAATTATCCGCTTATGAAAAATCATTGCAGCAAGGTATTGAAACTAGTCTAAATCCAGATCTGCAGATGTATTGGCAAAGGGCAGAGCGTATAGCGACGGTAGCAGTTACCAACAGAGATATGTCCAGGCTAATTGATGACAAAAGAAACAGAACAATTTTACCCCAAATAAGTGGTGAAGAAGATAGACGTAGTTATTTCTTACAGTTGAATAGGTCACTACAAAGGAAAGTGGTAACTTGGGTGGAGCTGGATGATTTTAAGCAGATGTTAGAGATTATTGTTTTTAGGACTCGCCGTTCTGAGGCATTTATAAAGTTCTACAATACAGAACAAGATCGACTTTTTCTCGGAAATTTTCGAAATATGGGGATCTATTTATTTGGCAAGCAAGTATGGTATTTAAGAGGTTATAATCCAGAGAAGAGGGAATTTGAAAAAATAAAAATAGATCACAATCTCAATGATTTGAAAAAGTATCAATATTTTGAACTAACTTTTAAATCTAACTACAAGCAAAAGACTATTCATTTTCAGGATTTTAGATCATATATGCATCTTTGGATGATTCTGCACCCTTACTTTTTGACTACTCTTCAGAGGATAAGTGAAAAACAATCGAGTAGTAAAAATTAGGTATTGCTCAGAGAGGAGGAAATAAGAAGTGTGTACGTGTATACACGTCAAGATTGCAAACATCCACAAAGATTATTTGCATAAAGCAAGCAGCATGCTTGTTAAAGAAAATGCACTGATTGTTGTGGGTGATTTAAGTGCCAAGAAACTTTTAAAAACCAATATGGCAAAGTCTGTTTTGGATACAGGATTTTCAGCACTAAAAACGATGCTCAAGTATAAATGTGAGGATGCAGCAGTGCTGCTCATGTTTGAAGAAGTGAATGAGAGTTTCACAAACTGAGAAACATCGTTTCGCAAGGTTCGAGCTGGAGGTAGATCACCCAGTAGTAGTCCGAAAAATCTTACAAAGCAGTGCTTCTTAAGTCTTGGAATAAGAGTATGAGAATGTGAAAAACTATTCAAGTTTCAATGATCGTGACTTGAACAGTGTGAAGAACATACTTGCGCTTGGGCATAAGCGTCTAGCAGTAGGAATTACCCTTTTTAAAGGGGGTGGATGTCAAGAATTCTTGATAGCTTAAGTTCACCAAAGAAAAAACCCAATATATGTATTTGCATATATACGGTAAAACATATATAAGTATATTTAAGTCTTTTAATAGTAGATTTGGCCAAAATGACCTCGACCGTAAAGATTTATCACAATCCTGAGTGTGGTACATCTAGAAATACCTTAGCTTTAATTCAAAATGCAGGAATTGAACCTGCAATTATTTACTATTTACAAACGCCGCCATCGCAAGATGAGCTACATCGCATGATTCAAGATGCAAATCTAACGGTTAGACAAGCTATACGAACCAATGTAGCACCCTATTCAGAGTTAGGATTGGATCAAGATAAGTGGTCAGATGAGCAACTATTAGAATTCATGCTGCAATACCCAATTTTGATTAATCGACCGTTTGTTGTAACGAATTTGGGTACACGTTTGTGTCGACCTTCAGAACTTGTACTGGATATTTTACCTTCTTCACAAAAAGGGGCTTTTAGCAAAGAGGATGGTGAAAAAGTCATAGATGAAAATGGACAAAGATTGCAATAAAAAATTTGGTTAATATATGTGGATATTTACATATTCAGATAAATAGATAGGTGCAGCGATGGAACAAGTCAATTTCTTTAAATGTTTAGCGGATGAGACGCGTCTGAACATTGTTGTCTTGGTGGCGAAGCATCAAGAGCTTTGTGTGTGTGACTTCACTGAAAAATTGCAACTTAGCCAACCTAAAATTTCCCGTCATTTAGCACTTTTACGTTCAGCTGGGCTGCTGACCGATCGTCGTCAAGGGCAGTGGGTGTATTACAGCATTAACCAAAAATTACCTGAGTGGTGTTTTGCAATACTTGCCTCACTCCAACTGAATGAAAGTTTAAATAATTTACCTATATCTGATTCAATTATTCAGATGCATTGTGAGTAAACAAAAATGAAGTTTTTATTTCTTTGTACGGGAAATAGTTGCCGCAGCATTTTGTCAGAAGTACTTTTTAATAGCCGTGCGCCAGAAGGGTGGAAAGCCTACAGTGCGGGAAGCAAACCTACAGGTAAAGTCCATCCGTTAACGATTAAAACTTTGGAAAACTTAGGCCTGTCTACACAAGGCTTATCCAGTAAAACAATTGATGACTGCGAACAATATCAACCAGATGTTGTGATCACCGTATGTGATGCTGCCGCTCAAGAAGCCTGTCCACTTTATTTGGGCGGAGCAATAAAAGCACATTGGGGCTTGGCTGATCCCTCACATTTAGAACTTTCAGAACCAGAAAAGCTAAAAGCTTTCTTGGTGACGGTTGAGCATATCAATAAACGCTTAGACGCTTTATTTGCCCTGGATGTAAATAAACTTTCTCGTCCTGAATTAATTGCTGAAATCAATAAAATTTCTAATATCGAGTAAGCGCATGTCTAGTTCAAGACTTTCATTTTTAGATCGTAACCTAACGCTATGGATTTTTATTGCCATGGCCTTAGGCATTGCCATCGGAAACTTTTTTCCTCAAGCGTCTGTCGCACTCGATCAATTGAGTATTAATTCGGTGAATATTCCAATTGCGGTTGGTCTTATTCTGATGATGTATCCACCTCTGGCAAAAGTGAACTATGCGACTTTGCCACAAGTATTCAAGGATAAGAAAACCCTTACTTTATCCTTGGTCCAAAACTGGCTGATCGCGCCAGTACTCATGTTTGCTCTGGCGATTATATTTTTACATAGTTATCCCGAATATATGACCGGCGTCATCTTGATCGGTTTAGCACGATGTATTGCCATGGTTCTGGTGTGGAATGGCTTGGCCTGTGGTGATAATCAATATGTTGCTGCTTTAGTTGCCTTTAACAGCATTTTCCAGATTTTATTCTTTAGTACCTATGCCTGGTTATTCCTGACCTTCCTGCCCCCCTATTTTGGTGTCGCTTCACAGGTAATTCATGTCGATTTCTGGACCATCACCCATGCTGTTCTGGTTTATCTGGGTATTCCGTTCTTGTTAGGTTTCTTAACTCGCTTCATTTTGGTGAAACAGAAAGGGGTAGAGTGGTATCAAACCAAGTTTATTCCGAAAATTAGTCCGCTTAGTTTGATGGCTTTGCTGTTCACCATTTTGGCCATGTTTAGCTTAAAAGGTGGCGATGTCGTGAGTCTTCCGCTTGAAGTTTTACGTATCGCGATTCCTTTAACCATTTACTTTGTTTTAATGTTCTTCATTAGCTTTTTCATGAGTAAATGGATGGGCAATGATTATCCTAAGACCACAGCAATCGCATTTACTGCAGCAGGAAATAATTTCGAATTATCACTTGCAGTCGCGATTGCTACTTTTGGTATAGCTTCACCGGTTGCTTTTACCACGATTATTGGCCCATTGGTCGAAGTGCCCGTGTTGATTGCCTTAGTGAGTGTTTCGCTCTGGCTGAGAAAAAAAGTTTTTAAAGAGACTTAACGTTATGAATCTCCCAAACCTAGATCTAGAGCTTGTTGAGCAACCGACCTTTGAAAAAGTTCAAGCAAAAGAGCTTGCGCATCCACCTCGTATCTTGCTGCTGTACGGTTCTAATCGAGAACGCTCTTACAGTCGCCTTGCCGTTCTTGAAGCAGGTCGCATCCTGGAGTATTTTGGGGCGGAAGTAAAAATCTTTCATCCTAAAGGGCTTCCTTTACCTGAAGATGCGGATACTGAGCATCCAAAAGTAAAAGAGTTGCATGAACTTTTAGCATGGTCAGAAGGCATGGTCTGGTGTTCACCTGAACGCCATGGTTCTATGAGTTCCATTTTTAAATCACAAATAGACTGGATTCCTCTGGCAGGTGGTGCAATCCGTGCCACCCAAGGTAAAACCCTTGCTTTGATGCAAGTCAGTGGCGGATCACAGTCATTTAACAGCCTGAACCAGATGCGTATTTTGGGTCGTTGGATGCGGATGATCACCATTCCAAATCAATCTTCAATTCCGAAAGCTTTCTTGGAATTCGAAGAAGATGGACGAATGAAGCCTTCGGCTTTCTATGACCGGATTGTGGATGTGATGGAAGAGTTATTTAAGTTCACCCTATTGACGCGTGGTCAAAGCAAATACCTGACAGATCGTTATTCGGAACGCAAGGAGTCGGCTGAAGAGTTATCTAAGCGTGTAAATCAGCGCAGTTTATAAATGCTAGGTGATATTCAAGATTGGTCATGTCACAGCTAGGTCAGTACTCAATTTATTCGCTGTTGGTAAAATTGTCTTAACGGCATAGTGAATATTGTAAAAACCCAGTCACGGAGATTGGGTTTTTACATTAAAGATGTCAGAGATAAATAAGTAAAAGGGGAAAGGCTTTGAATCATAAACAGACTGAAACTGATGTGATCATTATCGGTGGTGGGCAAGCAGCATTATCTACAGCTTATTTTTTAAAGCGCAAGAAAATCCCATTCATTATATTGGATGAGCAAAATCAAGCAGGGGGTGCTTGGCTGCATACCTGGGAGTCATTGCGTCTTTTTTCTCCCAATACCTGGAGTTCTCTATCCGGTTGGATGATGCCCATCACGGAACAGACCTATCCAACACGAAATGAGGTGATCCAGTATTTATCAGCTTATGAACAGAGATATCAATTTCCGATTGTTCGTCCAGTACATGTCGATCGTGTGGAATCGAATGGAAAGTATTTAGACGTATATGCTGGAGAAAAGTTTTGGCGAGCCAAGGCAGTGGTGAGTGCAACAGGGACATGGAGCCAGCCGTTTATTCCTGATTATCCGGGACAGGAAAACTTTCAATCTACGCAGTTACATTCAGCTCATTATATGAATTCAGATCCATTTAAAGATAAGAAAGTGATTGTTGTGGGTGGGGGGAATTCGGGAGCGCAAATACTCGCTGAGGTTTCACAAGTTGCTAAAACCATTTGGGTAACGAAAACCCCACCCCAATTTTTATCTGATGATGTGGATGGCCGTGTACTGTTTTTAAGAGCGACGGAACGCTTAAAAGCACAGCAAGAGGGTAAAGTCATTGATCAGCCTGTTGGGGGGCTTGGTGATATTGTGATGATTGATAGTGTCAAAGAGGCGAGGGAAAGAGGGGTTTTGCATAGTCGTCCGCCTTTTAAATCATTTACCACAAATTCTGTCATTTGGCCTGATGGCTCTGAAGAACACGTTGATGCGGTCATCTGGTGCACGGGTTTTAAAGCTTCTTTGGATCACTTGAGGAGTCTGGGGGTGATAGAGCAAGATAACTCGGTAGAGGTTAAAGACGGAAGGTCGGTCAAGATCGCGAACTTGTGGTTAGTGGGATATGGAGACTGGACTGGACTAGCCTCTGCAACATTAATTGGCGTTTCTAGAACAGCGAGAGCCACAGTGGATGATATTGCAGCTTATTTATCTAATATTTGATTTGAGCGTGGATAATATTTTGAAGAAACCGTTTGATCCCACTCTGAAACAAGGTTTAAGAACTGTCTTGAAAGATGCCAGAAGACTGTTGAAGGATTGATATAAGATTTTAACGTTCAGCCAACACTTTTGATAATCTTTTGGTATGGGCGATCAATCGGTCCAGCCAGCGTTTTGCAGCAAGAAGCTTTAAACTTCTTGCTGCACTGAGCCGGTTTAATGTGGCATATTGCATTACCTCTTCACGTAAGGTTGCGCGGTGCTCATCAGTCCACTGTTTAAGATTGGCCACTTCCTGTTTAAAATTTTCAATCATTTCAGAATCTTCTAAAAAAACCAAACTGGTTGCATAATGATCGAGAATATTTAAAAAATCTAAAGCTACTTGATAAATCTGCGGTTGGGTTCGAATAGCCAATGCATAGGGAACACCTTCCAAATCACTTCGCAGAACATGAATATAAACCATAATGCGTAATAAAGAGGTCAGTCGCTGTTTATCTTGTTGAGATTCTGGAACCACAATTTTCTCTAAATAGGCCTCTAGATGCTCAATCACTTCATCTAATTGTTGTAATTCTTTTGGGCTAACATTTACCCCATCCTGAAAAGCACGACGCAATATCTCAAACATCTGAATCAGGGTTTGATAAACCACTTTTTCTGCAGCGATAATTGCCACACTTGGAATATCCAGATTGGATTCATCCAGAATTTCGAGTACACCGGACTTTTTCTGAGGCAAAAACTTACAAATGAGGTGATTAAATTGATTGATCAAAGGTATAAAAATACACGCGCCTAGTACGCTAAATGCAGTATGGAATGCCGCCACAATGACGACCTCATCCCATGCAGCAATAGATTGAATATGACGATAGGCCCAGTTAAATAAAGGTAGCAATAAAAAGAAAGCAAATATAGCGCTGACCACATTAAAAACCACATGCACCGCTGCAGTCCGTTTGGCATTAACCGAGCCACCAATAACAGCCAGTACTGCGGTGGCAACTGTCCCGATATTTTGTCCAATCACCAGTAACAAGGCTTGCTGTAGATCAATCGCAGTACTGGCTAAAGCAGCTAAAGTCGCAGTAATGGCGGCACTGGAAGACTGCAGCAAGACCGTCACAATCAGGCCAATCCAAACGAGAAATAGCTTTTGCCCAAATGAGTGATAGCTAAAAATTGACAAATCGACTTGTTCAGCAAATCCTGACATCGCAATCTGTAGTTGATCAATCCCAAAGAAAATCAGACCAAAACCTGCCAGTACAAAACCCAATAATGCTAAACGGCCCTGAGTTAATAATTTTAACAGCGAACCTAAAGCAATTAGAGGTAAAGCAAAAGTAGCTATAGAAAACTTAACCCCGAGCAAAGCCACCATCCAACCGGTACTGGTTGTTCCGATATTAGCGCCAATAATCACCCCAATCGCTTGAGTAAAACTCAATATCCCCGCCCCGACAAAACCAATAGTCGCAAGCGTGGTGGCTGTAGAGGATTGAACAATCAAGGTCAGACCAATCCCAGAACACACTGATTTAAATGGTGTCCCGGTAAATTTGGTCAGCCATACTCGTAAAGTTTCCCCGGCCATTTCTTTAAGACCGTCGGTCATTAAAATCATGCCAATTAAAAATAAACCAATACCGCCACACAGCTGAGCAATAATTTCGAGCACAGTTCTCTCAATGCATTTTTTACATCAGAATACAGCCTGATCAAGATGATGTCATTAAGAGTGGCGGTGGAATAGCTAAAATACGATGTGCTCGGGGCAATAAAAGAAAAACCGGCAGTCTTCGAGTGACTTATTACTCGGTTATAGAGGATGATTAAATATTCTTCTTGGTGATTTTAGTTAAAAGTTAAAAATAACCTGATTGACACATAGACAGCGATCCTGCATCAATTCGTGAAGGGTTAATTTTTTGGATAACAATTTATCAAATGGAGCGTAAAACCTAGCCGTTCAGGTCTAGGATGTAAGCGACACGACATGAAGTGTCGTTTAATTCCCCCATCCAATACTTCTGAATCGATAGAATGTTAATATAAGCATATGAAAACACTTAAATTGCGTATCAAGGACAAACATTTCAAGATGCTAGACCAATTAGCATATGAGGTGAATTTTTCAGTGCCTATGATATTGCCAAGTACACCAAAGGTACATCAAAAGAATGTAGCTTGCATAGCCAAACGATTCAGGCTATCACGGAAGAATTGGTCACACGTAGAAAGCAGTTCAAGAAACTGAAGCTAAAATGGCGTGTCAGTAACAAGAAATCAGCAAGACGATCTTTAGGATGGATACCCTTTAAGAAAGTCGCCATCAAGTATGCTGATGGATACATCCAATATGGAAAGCACCACTTCAAGCTATGGGATAGCTACGGTTTAAGCCAATATAGCGTTAAAACAGGCTCATTTGTAGAGGATAGTCGTGGACGTTGGTACGTTTGTTTGGTTGTGGATAGTCCCAAAGCTGAGAAAACAACAGTAACCAAAGCCATAGGCATTGATCTGGGCTTACAAGATATTGCCACTTGTTCCGATGGTACTGTGATTTCAAATCCTAAGTTCTATCGACAATATGAACAGAAATTAGGGATTGCTCAACGAGCAAGAAATAAAAAACGTGTACGTGCATTACACGCCAAGATTGCGAATTGTCGTAAAGACCATTTGCATAAAGCAAGCAGGATGCTTGTGAGGGAAAATGCACTGATTGTCGTTGGTGATCTAAGTGCCAAGAAACTTGTAAAAACCAAAATGGCGAAATCTGTATTGGATACAGGTTTTTCCGCATTAAAAACAATGCTCAAGTATAAATGCGAGAACGCAGGCGTATTGTTTGAAGAAGTTAACGAGAGATTCACAACCCAAATGTGTTCGTGTTGTGGTGAGATCACCGCAAGCAGTCCGAAAGGTAGAACAGATTTGCGAATAAGAGTATGGGAGTGTGAAAGCTGCTTAAGTTCCAACCAAAGGGACTTAAATAGTGCCAAGAACATACTTGCGCTGGGGCATCAGCGTCTCGCAGGAGGAATCACCTCCTTTTAGGGGGGTGAGGATGTCAATTGATGAGCTGGTTTCTTCGATCAAAGAAGCCGGTGCGATAAAGCATAAAGCGATTAAAACCAGTCGAATTGTTGAGTTTGGCTCTTCTTATTTTTAGACCACAAAAAAGCCCACCTTACAATGAGCTTTTCAATGATTAGATCACTACTTTATCAATTCATATAGATACGCTAATCAGCGGATGGGATACTCAATTCATCATCTTTTGTAAAGATAACTGTTGTCAAGATTGGAACACCCAGAATAATGGGAACTAAAATGATCCACAAGTCCGTGGTTAGCTTACTTGAAAAGAAAAAGTGAATGGCGATAGCAGCCAGAATTAATACTGAAAACAAAACACTAGTGAAGCGAATTACAAATTTGAGAGGCATTTTCTGCTCCTATGTGATTCTAGTTGTTGTTATAAAGTATACGCCTTGTTTTGAGATCTATGTATTTGTTTTTTTAACCAAACATAAAGGTAAGCATCTGGTCCAGATATCTCGGCAATCAATCCTATCTGCCTTATTTGAGTTCCTCCCTTAAAAATAATGGGGAACAGAATTTGTGACATTAGATCTTCATTCTTTAGCAATGGCACCTGCCAAAAAGTGAAGAACTTACAGCAAAGCATTTAAACCGCACGTTGTTAAAGCCCGTAAAGAGCCGAATAATTCCATTATCTTAGTGGTACTACAGTATGGAATTATATTAACCCTCGTTCTGACTTGCTCAATATGGACAATTGTACAACACACTACCTATCGGTTGTTTTTAGCAGGTACCGCAGCAGTACCCGATCGTCCAGCTAACAGATCCTCTCTTAATGCATAGCGTTTAGTCATGCAGGATGATGAGGAGCAATCAGGTTTTCTCCAGTTAATTGATGACAGACCTAGATAAAGTATTTGTTTTTTATCTATGATTATTAGTTCGTTTTTTGTGTGAAACTGCAAATTAAATATTCTATAAAAGATGCTATTTCTGACTTTAATAATTAATAAACTATTGTTTTTAATAAATAAAAAATGATCTATTCTCATTGTTTAAATTTTTTGTTATATCTATCCAGTGAAAAATACTGTATTTGAAGAGAAGATATGCAATAGGAACTGGCTGTAGTTTCTACATCTTACTCAGGTGTTTTTTATCCTTTATTGGGGACGTTCTAGAAGGGTGTAAAAATAGAAAATGAGAAAGGGAATGGAAAAGATGGCGTTTTTTAATATTGAATACTTAAGTAAAGTTATTAAAAATGAAATATAAATAAATTTTAATAATTTGAGATTATCATGGATGATAAAAAAGTTATCGTAACATCATCAATATTACTAATATGCGCAATAGGTTTAGGTCTTTACATTTATGATCAAAGTCAGAAAAAAAGACGAAACGAAATTCAGCAATTGGTAATGGAAGCTGAACGAAGTCTCTTAGAAATCAGCAAGAAAAATTAGTAAATTTTTTATTTTAATCTAACCTGCTGAATTTTAACCCTGTATTTCGCTATGCATTTTTTATCCGTCATTTTTTGATTGTAAGTGTCTAATTATAATAAAAAATATCTAAAATCGAAAGAGGGCTCCACCGTATTTTGCGAAGCAGTACTTCTCAGGTGGAGGTGAATTTCGCAAAAATTAACCTTGTTGATTTTGAATATACTGTTTAATTATTTCGAATGGTGCACCAGCGCATGAACCAGCAAAATAAGAACGTAACCAAAGCACAGGTTTTACATCACTTCCTCGCAAGTCTAAAAATTGATTTCGTATTCTTCTGCTTGTTACCGATTTTAAATTATTCACTAACTTGGAAATTTGAATGGTTGGCGGGTATTGAATTAACATATGAACATAGTCTTCTTCACTATTGCACGCCTTTATTGATGCAGCCTGAACATCTTTAAAATCCTTGTCGAATTTTATCGAAGCAGCGGTAAATGACTCGGCTTAAAATTTAATTTAATTACTAAAATCTGTAACTTAGAGCTAAGAAAAATTATTTATGAAATAAGTTTTATGATATAAATATAATAAATCATCACTTAGGATTGATCTAGTGAGACAGGTTTTATTGGCGCTCAACTTAAATTTGCGCAGGTTAATCTTACTTTTAACCATTCTGAGTGTGACCTGTCTGTTTGTCTTTGCTTTATTCTTTGTAAATTACACAGTTAAAGAACGCCTGATAGATAATTCCTTGGCATTAAATGCAGAATATTCGTCCAGAATTGCTGCACATACCAACTATCAGTTTGAGGAAATATTAAAAAATTTAAGATTCAGCACCCGTGTACTAGGCAATAACTTTTCCAATGAAAGCTTGAGAAGCAGTGAAGCGGCGCGACTAAAAATCCAGTCAGGAAATTTCAACAGTGTGTTTCTGGCTGACAGGGAAGGTCATATCATTTCATTTTTCCCGACGACCTTAAAGATTGATTCAAAACAGATCCAGAAAACACATGGCATTGCCGAGTCACTCAGGCGCAAGCAAACTTATATTTCTTCCCCGTACTGGTCTTCGACCAAAAAACTGATTGTCATTGTTTCTGAACCGATCTTTGATGACAAAGGACAATATTTGGGTTTTATTGCGGGCACGATTTATCTGCAGAGTAAGAATTTGGTCAGTGAAATGCTGGCCTCCAAATATGGCTATAAGAAAAATTATACCTATGTCATGGATGACCAAAAACGGATCATTTTTCATGCCGATACTCAGCAAATTGGCCAGAAAGTCCAAGCTAGTGACGGATTAACAACGATGCTGCATCAACAGGATGGAGCTTTCCGCCTGATGAACAGTAAAGGAATAGACAGTCTGGTCGGTTTCTCACATATTCCCAGCGTGAGCTGGATTGTGGTGTCACAGCAGCCGATTGATGAGCTATTTGCTCAGGCCAACAGCATCATTTTCAAAGTGTCCATCGGAATTACACTATTCTATTTATTCATTTTCTTTATGGTCTGGCGTTTATCTGGCTTTATTGCACTGCCTTTAAATCATTTGGCGAAAATGGCTAGTATGTTGAACAGGACGGATATTCAGGAAAAAATTAACAAAATTGATCCTTTGTATTTTGAAGTCGATCAATTCAAAAATTCCCTGATGCTGAGCTGTCAGAGTTTTAATGAAAAAATTGATGAGCTGAATCAGTCAGTGAATAGCGATCCGCTGACAGGTTTGTACAATCGCCGTGGGATGAACCTGTTTATTGAAGAATTTGTGCGTATGCATACCGAGTTTGCTGTGTTAGCGGTGGATATCGACTTCTTTAAAAAGGTGAATGATACCTATGGCCATGACAAAGGCGATGTAGTCTTAAAAAGGCTGGCGAACGTGATGCAATATCATTTCCGAGACAATGATATCTGCTGCCGTTCAGGGGGTGAGGAATTTATTATTTTAATGGCTACTTCAGATCCGGAAATTACTTTTCAGGCCGCGGAACGGCTACGAAAAGCGGTTGAACTCACAGAGATGGAGGATATGGGAACGGTGACCATTTCAATTGGGATTGCTTACTGGCCTCATAGTTCTGAGGATATCGAGGAAGTGTTGAGAATGGCGGATCAAAAGCTGTATCAAGCCAAGCATGAGGGGCGTAACTGTACGCGCTAAATTATAGGCATCAACTGATTAAAACTTCACAGTGTGAAACTTAAATACACCTTATAGCTTATCTGCTGTAAACAAGTTTGGTCTATTTAGACATGGATTATTCTCATAGGCCTAATGATATAATTATCATGTAATTTTTTAGCTAACACAAAACTTTGAACGACTTTATTCCATAAGACCATTTGCGAATCTCATAAAGGAATTTTATGCCTAAATCATCTCGTGACTTATTTTCACCGGATGTATTCGACCTCAAGTCGTTTATTTCTCCTTATATGATGGTGATTCCTCCGACGATTTTTGCCTTGCTGATCTGGTGGACCAATCAAAGTTTTGGTTTCCTGTTTACCCATACCGTGGCGGAACTGATTTCAATCATTATCGCGCTCACGGCTCTGATTGTGACCGTGGTGTCACGGCATTTTACTAAAAATTATTTTGTGGTTTTTATTGCCATCGCGATTGGCTGGTGTGGATTTATTGATTTGTTCCACACCCTGCTATATAAAGGCATGCAAATTCTTCCGGTGGACAGTGCCAATCAGGCGACCCAATTATGGATTGGCGCCCGGCTATTGCAGGCCTTTGCGATGCTCGCCGCGCCGTTCATGCTGACACGCGCGATCAAGCCTGTCCCGTTGAACCTGTTTTTTGGTCTGCTCAGTGTTGGGATTGTCAGCGCAGTGATGCTGGGTTTCTTCCCCACGGCCTTTATTGATGGGCAGGGCCTGACCTCTTTTAAAATTTACAGTGAATATCTGATTATTGCGGTTCTGGCATTAGCGCTGTTACTGGTCTGGCAGCGCCGCGAATATTTATCAGCACAACTGGCGTTTGGTGTCAGTCTTTCCATGCTGACCATGATGGCCTCTGAATTTACCCTTACCCAATATGTGTCCGTATATGCCGATGCCAATCTGCTGGGGCATATTCTGAAAGTCTATTCATACTGGTTTATTTATATGGCGCTGGTCGAGTCGACCATTAAAGAGCCTTTTAGCATGCTGTCCAAGGCCGCCAGCACCTATGACGCCATTCCGGATCCGACCTATATTGTGAGTTCCAGCCAAACCATTCAGCAGGTCAATTTGGCAGCAGCGCAATTGCACGGCATTCCAGCGACACAATTGAGCGGACGCTCTATGCATGAACTGGTGCATGATCCTCGTGTGCTGGCCGCTGATTGTCCCGTTTGCTCGCGATTGCAGCAGGCACCGCAAGAGTTTTTAATCCAGCTGACCTTGCCGGATCACAAAACGGTCGAGTGTCATGTGGCACCTTTCGCGGAACGCCTAGGCAAAAAAACCGTCTGGGTCATGGTGGTACACGATATTACCGACCGCCAGCTTTTGCTGCAGGATCTGCAGGAACGTGTAAAAGAAGTACGTTGTCTGAACCAGATTAATCAGCTCTGCAACCATACGCATAATGGCATGACGGAGTTGTTGCATAAAGCCATGGAAATGATTCCTTCCGGCTTTTCATCTCCGGAACGGATTCATCTGCAGATTCGCAGTGACTGGGGTGTTTTAGGTGAAGAGCCTCCTGCTCAGACCCTTTGTTTGCAGTCCGTTTTTGCCAATGACACCCAGCAATTTGGGACCTTAACCGTCTGGTATGATCAAGCGCCAGAGGTACCGGTTTTTCTAGATGAAGAACAGAATTTAATTGACCATATTACCAGTCAGATCACCGATGTTTATACCCGGCTACAGTCACAGGGGCGTGTAGCACGGTTGACCTATCTATATCAGCTGCTCAGTGAAACCAACCGGGTCATTGCACATAGCCAGAATCAGCAGGATTTGCTGACGGAGTTGCAGCAGGTGCTACTGAAGCTGGGTAGTTTTGCCAAAATTTTGATTGCACTCAAAGCGAATGATGGGGCTGACAGTCCGCTTGTAATTCAGTTCCATTATAATATTAGCGCAAATATTCTGACGACCTTGCAGACTGTCTTGCAGCAGGATCAGAATCCTCCGTTGAATCAGGTGAAAAATACCAGTCCAGAGGTGGATGTCTATGCCTATGCCCTGGTCAATGATGCTGATGAGAATGTTTCTCCAGAATACCGGGCGTGGAGACAGTACTTAAAACAGGAAAAGGTGAGTCAGGCTGCATTGACCCCATTGTTGTTTGAGGGGCATTTCTGGGGACTGGTGGGGCTGTATACCACGGGGCAAGTAGAATTTGATGAGGAGCAAATTCAGCTGCTGCAAAATCTCTCAAGGGATATTTCTTCTGCGCTGGAGCGTTTTTCAGCGGAGCAACATCGCAAAACTGCCGAGACCTATTCGCAGCAGATGGAACAACGTTTCCAGCAGGTGTTTTTGCAGTCGCCGGTACCGATGCATATTATTTCCATGCTGGATGAACGAATTCTTGCGGTTAATTTAGCCTATGAAAAATGGCTGGGATATAACCTGGAAGATTTTCAAAATCGGGAAGTCTGGCTAAAAAAAGTGGCGCCTAATGCAGAACAAAGACAGTTTATGCAACAGAACTGGGAAGAGGCATTGCAGCTGGCGAAAAATGGCAAACAGGTGCAATTTCCTGAAATTACTTTGGTGGCAAAAGACGGTAGTCACCGTATTGCACAGCGCACGCTGGCGATTGTCGGCAATGATGTGATTTTGGCTTGGGCCGATCTTACAGCCATCCGGAAAACCGAACAGGCATTACGAGACAGCGAGCAGCGTTTCCGTGGCATGGTGGAACAAACCGTGGTCGGAATGTATGTACTGCGCGACAATCAGTATTTATACGTCAACCCAAGTTATGTCGATATGCTGGGTAGGTCTACTACAGAGCTTACGGGACATAATATCCTGGAGTTTACTGATGCGACAATAGACACTCTTGCTGCGATTCATCAGGAGGAGAACCCGTTACAGACTGCAGAACACTCGGACACGCCGTATACAGTTCCATTCCGACATAAAAATGGCCAGATCCGTGAATTTTCCCTGCATACCCGTCGCATCATCTGGGATGATGGTTTGCCTGCCTCGATTGTGATGGCACAAGACATTACCGAACAAAAGCAGGCACAGGACCAGATTGCCCATCAATTGGAACATATGGAAACCATCATGTACGGCACTTTGCAGGCCGTATCCACCATGGTAGAGTTACGTGATCCTTATACTGCGGGGCATGAACGCCGTGTCGGACTGATTGCCAGTGCGATTGCTAAAGAAATGGGTTGGGATGAAAAACGCTGTCTACAGATGGAAGAAATTGGACTGGTACATGATATTGGCAAAATTGCTATTCCTTCCGAGATTCTGACCAAACCTTCACGTCTGACCTATCTGGAAATGGAAATGATGAAAGGCCATGCACAGGCTGGTTATGACATTCTCAAAGATATTCCTTTCAATATTCCAATTGCTGAAATTATTGGTCAGCATCACGAACGGATGGATGGTACGGGTTATCCTAAAGGATTAAAAGGGGATGAGATTCATCCTGAGGCGCGTATTCTGACGGTGGCCGATGTGATTGAGTCAATGGCTTCGCATCGCCCATATCGTGCTGCTTTGGGTATAGATGTTGCACTTTCAGAAATTTTACGCGGACGTGGAACGATTTATGATGCGGAAGTTTGTGATGCAGCAGTTCGTTTAATTAAGGAAAAGGGATATGTCCTGCCAAGTTAAACAGGCTTGATGATCAGGTGAATAGCAGCCAAAAAGCTATTCACTTTTTTTTCAAGCTGAGTAACAGTCAGGATAGAATTTGATATTTTTTAATGCTTTAAATTGAAGCTCTAGCAAGCTTATGTTATTTAACCCTAGTTACGGATAAGCTAAATTTCTAACGACATGAATTTTTGGCTTATTCTTCTGACAGAGTTGATAGGCACATAGAGAAGAAAATATGCCTGCTAGGAAACCGGAAATAGCCCGATGTTTACTGCTTACTAAATGGTATTTTTCTTTCAATAAGCCAATTAAAGTTTCAATTCTTTTCCGCTGTCTCAAGTGGTATTCATCAGAAAAAGGCAATAGACTTACTCGCATATTCTTTCTAGGATAAGTAATTAAATCGATATTTTGCTCTAA
>NZ_SJXH01000044.1 GCF_004336635.1 Acinetobacter sp. ANC 4862 | reverse complement strand
GTCGATAATTTGGTTTTGATGAACATCAAATTCAGCACKCAATTCAGCAAGTGTTTTTTCTGCTTTAATCGCAGCAAGTGCTACCTTAGCTTTAAAATCATTTGAATGATTTCTTCTTGGTCTACGTGCCATAAAATACTCCATATATTGATGTTTATAACATCATTTGGGGAGCAAAATATCACTTATAAGTGTTGTTCAAATTTCCTGATCCACCTCTTTTATTTGTTATTTTATGAACACTTAAAGAGGGATTTAAAATGAAAAAAATTATTAATTATTTTGATGGGTGGATTAGGGGTCATTGGATGCACTTCAATCCAAGTTAAAAATATAGATGGCTTTCAGCCTCAGGCAGTAAAACAAATATGTATTATTAAAAATCCTAAAGTCATAGGTAATGGATTTGAAGAATCTTTAGTAAGAAGCTTTGCGAGATACAATATTGGTGCAAGAGTTTTTCCTGAAAACTCAGACCTAACCCAGTGTGAAACCACTATGGATTATACAGCTTTGCGCACTTGGGATGTCGTAACATACCTTAGTTATGCAAAATTAACATTAATGAAAGAGAGCAAAGTAGTTTCAGATGCTGAATTTAGATTAAAAGGAAATGGGGGTTTCACATTAAACAAATGGCGTAGCACAGATACTAAGATTGATGAGTTAATAGATGAGCTTATGGGAGTAAAAAGCAGAAAGTAGTTTGCTTTAAATTTTCAAAAAAACCCCTAGTAGTTTTTTTTAATACCTAAATCACCGATTAAACTAGCAATAAAATGAGATTAGATAATCAATCAACCCATAGTCTTCGCTTAATATCTGTTCTTTTCATAACATTCTACACCCGTCAGTTCAATAAAACGTGCAATGTACATGGCAGTGTACAAGGTGCATGTACATTATAACTAGTTATGCTTAGGTATAAAAAAAGGCTTGATCCCTTTAGAATCAAGCCTTTCCACTTTATATTTCATCATATTGAGTCATATAAAGTTAAGTATTTGGTGGAGGTGGCGGGAGTTGAACCCGCGTCCGCCAGCATTACGCTCGAGAATACTACATGCTTAGATATCGTCTATTGTTTTAACTCTTTGTGACCCGACGAACAGGGTACAAATCGCGATCCTCTTAATTTAGTACAAAGCCCCGAGGCTTGACTTTATACGGCCTTGTGTGCGTGCGCTTCAGTCGGTCTCTCTAACCACAAGTATTCGGAGAGGCGGACAAGCTGCCCTTAGGCAGCTAGAGCGTATGATTCGTCGTTTGCGACTAAAAAATGCAAATTTGATTTACGAGAGAAAATGCGCTCTCGGCATGCATCTATGAGTTTCATCACCAGCGTCGAAGCCAGAAACACCCCCAAAGTACAAAGCGATCATAGCATAAATGTCAAAAATTACGACCTCTTTTCTGAACATTTACACAACTAGATGCGCTTAATTACATTATTGCGCTAATATTTTACTTTTCAAGTCGATTAAAAGAAAAATTTATGAGCTACCTTCTTGCCCTTGATCAGGGGACGACATCCAGTCGTGCGATTATTTTCAACGAACATGGAGAAGTGCAGGCAACCGCTCAACGTGAGATCCATATCAAGACACCACATTCGGGTTGGGTGGAGCAAGATGCCCAAGAAATCTGGACGACTCAAATTGCTGTGGTACAACAAGCGCTGGCTTCTGCTCATATTTTAGCCAAAGACATTAAAGCCATTGGGCTGACGAACCAACGAGAAACCACGGTCGTTTGGGATAAAAGAAATAGTAAGCCACTCGCCCCTGCCATTATCTGGCAAGATCGCCGTGCAACCGAATGGTGTAACCAGCTCACACAACAAAATTTGCAGGATAAAATTCAGCATAAAACCGGTTTACGTATAGACCCCTATTTCAGTGCTGGAAAATTAGTTTGGTTACTGGAAAATGTAGCTGGCTTACGCGAACTTGCCGAACAAGGTCATGTGGCATTCGGTACGGTCGATAGCTGGCTGATGTGGAATCTGACTCAAGGTGCTGAACATGTGATTGAAGTCAGTAATGCTTCTCGCACCATGCTGATGAACCTGCAAACTCAAACTTGGGATGAAGAACTGCTTGAGCTGTTTAATATTCCTCATTCCGTTTTACCGAAAATCATTTCATCTGATAGCTACATTGCCGATACTGCACCTGGTCTGCTCGGTGCCAATATCCCAATTACCGGTATTTTGGGCGATCAGCAATCTGCCTTGTTTGGTCAATCCTGCTTTGAAGTCGGTACTGCGAAAAACACTTATGGCACCGGCTGCTTTATGCTGTTTAATACCGGTCATCAGGTGCAATTCAGTCAAAATAAATTGCTCAGTACACTTGCCTGGCAATGCCAGGAGCAAACTACTTATGCGCTGGAAGGTAGCGTATTTATGGCAGGTGCGATTGTGCAATGGTTACGCGATGGTTTAGGGATTATCCAAAAGAGTAGCGAAGTGGAAAAACTGGCTTGCCAAGTCAGTGATACCGACGGTGTCGTTCTGGTGCCGGCTTTTACCGGACTGGGCGCTCCGCATTGGGATAGTGATGCTCGCGCGCTACTGTGCGGGATGTCACGCGGAACCAATAAAGCCCATATTGCCCGTGCAGCCTTGGAGTCGATTGCTTTTCAAGTGTCTGACGTACTCACGGCGATGCAGGCAGACATTCATCATCCCTTGAAAGAATTACGCGTAGATGGTGGTGCCAGCCAAAATGATATGCTAATGCAATTCCAGGCAGATATTCTCAATGTTCCTGTGCTACGCCCAAAGATGCTGGAATCAACCGCATGGGGCACGGCAGCGATGGCTGGTTTAAAGGCAGGCGTATTTTCCAGCATGAACGATATTTCAGCATCCTGGAAATTAGAGCGCGCCTTTGAACCGAACATGAATGCAGATCAGCGCCAAAGTCGTTTAAGCCAGTGGCAAACTGCGCTGAAACGTGCCAAGTCAGATCTCTAACATTGTGAAATATAGTCTTGATGATAAAAAACCGCTGAATTCAGCGGTTTTTTATGTTTTAGAGAATCAGCCTTAATGTGCGTGACCACCGCTATCCACGCCCAATTTGGGCCTTGGCGCGAGCCAAACAATCAGTGCAGCAAAAACAAAAACCAGGGTCAAAATTAAAAACACATGATTGGCAGATAGGGTTAAAGCTTCTTTATCCACCAGACTGGATATATAACCCAGCGCCCCTTCTGAACTCATACCACTTTGCATCAAGGTATTTTGCACTTCAGCCACATGTAAATTGGAAACCATCTCGCTACGTGACACTTTGCTATGATCATCCCAAATCGTTACTGCAATTGAAGCGCCGATTGCTCCTGCCATGGTCCGCAAGAAATTCATCAATCCTGCGGCAGATGCCATTTCATGCGGTTGTACCGAAGCCAATGCCATATTCGACAATGGAATAAAGAAAAACGGTACTGCAAAGCCCTGTAAAATTTGTGGCCAGGCCAAGGCCATAAAGTCAGCATCGGTGGTCCAGAAAGCCCGCATTAAGGTGACTATCGCCAAAAGGCTCAAACCGAAACTGGCCAAAATCCGCTGATCATATTTGGTTGCCATTTTTGCCACAATTGGTGACATGAGCAAACTACCCAAGCCCATAGTCGCGGTTAAATAACCGGCCCAAGTGGCGGTATAACCCAAGTTGATTTGCACCCATTGCGGAATCAGCACAATACTGGAAAAAAATGCACCGAAAGCAAAGGCTAAAGATAAGACCGAGAAGGTAAAGCCACGATAACGGAAGATCTGAATATTGACCACCGGATGCCGTTCGGTGAGTTCCCAAATAATAAACAGAATTAATCCGACTACGGTAATCACTGCTAAAGCACAAATAAAGGTGCTGTTAAACCAGTCATTTTCATGGCCAAGATCGAGCATTAATTGTAGTGCGCCAATCCATAAAATCAGCAAAAACAATCCGATGGTGTCAATTCTAATTTTTGAAATTAAGGTTTCCGCAGGTTTCAACAAGCGCAGTGCAGCAATCGCACAGAAAATTCCGACTGGAATATTGATAAAGAAAATCCAATGCCAAGACAGGTTATCACTGATTGAACCACCCAAAATCGGCCCAAGAATTGGCCCGACTACCGTGGTCATCGCCCACATCCCCATGGCCTGAGACTGCTTTTCCGGAGGGAAAATACGCATCAGCAAAGTTTGACTGAGTGGCATGATCGGGCCACCAAACAAACCCTGTCCAATCCGGCAGAAGACCAACATTTCCAAACTGGTAGATAAACCACAGAGAATGGAAAAAATGGTAAAGCCAATCAGACTGATCACAAACAGCCGTACTGCACCAAAACGTCCGGCTAACCATCCGGTCAGTGGCACACAAATCGCCTCTGCAACCGCATAAGAGGTAATGACCCAAGTCCCTTGGGAACTTGAAACCGCCAAACTGCCAGTGATATGCGGCACTGAAACATTGGCAATGGTCATATCCAAAACCACCATAAAGTTGGCCAAAGCCAACACAAAGGCAGCAAGGATCAGGCGCCCCCCTTTCAGATCGCCAAATGGTACGTAGTTATTGTTCATAAGCGACTACTTCGAAGCGAGGTTGATTTTCGCTTCCATCGATAAACCCACACGTAAGGGATGTTCAGCCAGTTCTTTTGGATCAAGTGCAATACGCACCGGTAAACGCTGAACCACTTTAATCCAGTTACCCGTCGCATTTTGTGCAGGAATTAAGGCAAAGGCTGAACCTGTACCACCTGAAAAGCCCACCACTGTGCCGTGAAACTCAACATCATCGCCATATAAATCAGACGTGAGTGTGGCTTTCTGTCCGGCTTTTACCTTTGCCAGCTGGCTTTCTTTAAAGTTGGCATCAACATAGAGTTTATTAATCGGTACCAGCATCATTAAAACGCTGCCTGCGGCAACACGCTGCCCCACCTGAATATTACGGCGGGTAATTACGCCATCAAAGGGTGCCTTAATTTCTGTCCGTTCCAGATCAAGCAAAGCCTGCTTTAAATGTGCCTGCGCAATCTGAACATCAGGCGTCGATGTTTCATTACTACCGCGAATCAAGGCTTCATTGGCGGCCAAGGTACTTTGCGCTGCTTTTTGACTGGATTGTGCCTGAGCTAAACCGGCTTTCGCGAGATCTAGCCCGGCTTGAGCATTATTCACCGCACTTTGTGCAGTGCTAAGTTCTTCTTTAGAGATTGCACCTGAAGCACTGAGTTGTGTACGACGTGCCAAATCATCCTGCGCTTTATTCAGTTCAGCTTGGGCTTTGGCGACCTGTGCTTCTGCGCTGTGAATACCGTCATCACTGACATAGACTTGTGAATTTAAGGCACTGCTGTTAGCTTGCGTCTGTTTATATTGACGTTTTGCTTTCAGCAATTCTGCTTGCGCCTGTGCAACCGCAATTTCTGCATCACGATTGTCCACCCGAACCAAAATATCACCCTGTTTTACAGCTTGAGTATCACTCACCATAACCTGTGCAACTTGCCCATTTACCATTGAAGTAATGGATGCGGTTTCTGCACCGACATAGGCATTATCGGTCGTAACTGAATGATTTAAAAACAATGCCCAGATGGCATATAGCATAGCTGCAATGATGAAGATCAAGGCTACAACAGTTAAAGCTTTCTTGCGTTTACTTTTTAAGGCAGCATCCGAAATGTCTGGGTCTGGCTGTGTTTCTGGCAGGGTATTTTGCGCATCTGTCATCGATTATTCCTAAATCCAACAGACTTGGTCACTACACATCATATTTGTCGTTCTGAGCAATCTGAAACGAACAGCTATGCAAGACAAGTGAATGTCATGAAATGGTGTCGATGAAAAAGTCATTTTTTATTTAATATTGCTGCGCATTTTAATGACAAAAAATCATGATGCGATAATAAAAATGTAACTCATCAGTCTTTAAAACGAATTCGGCACTGAATTTTTATTCAATGCCGAATCAACAGCTCAGTTCTGCTTCTTGTTAGTCCAATGCCCTTAAAGCAAACTTAATAAGCATAAGATGCAATGGCAGTGGCAATCGGCTTATCTTCATCATTGACCAAGGTCATCCGCATGGTGCAACCCTTACGCCCTAAACGTAAGGTTTCAGCGCGGGCAATAAAACATTTGCCACGACCTGGAGCCAAATAATCAACCCGCATATCGACCGTTGCCAAGCGAGTGACTTTTTTAATGGTGTCGGGCAATTGATCAGGTTCAGCCTTTTTATATAACTCGCCCATCGCAACAATACCTCCGATACTGTCCAAAATCGTCGCAGCTACACCGCCATGTAGAATTTGAAAGGCAACATTGCCAATCATAAAAGGCTGCATTTCAATATAGGCTTCAATTTGTCCATCAACGACACGCATGACCATCTCGTTGTGTTTGAAGTAAGGAGAACTATTGAATGCATGACACAACTGCTTCAGGACAACATCGATATCCACTTTCGAGCCCAAATGAATATTTCCTGTCCAATGTTTATCTGAATTACTCATAATCTGCTCGAATACCTTAATTTGAGAAATAGCTCTTAACTTTTGCCCCAAAATTTTATTCTGGGGCTACAATAGCCATAGTTTAATACTGATCATTGAGTTTGTTATGACTTATACGTTCAATCGTCCTGCATTTCCTGCGACTCGCATGCGCCGAATTCGAAAAAATGACAAATTGCGTTCTATGGTACGTGAAACCCAGTTGACGACAGATCATCTCATTTACCCAGTATTCGTACTTCCGGGGCAAAACCAGACCCAAGATATTCCAAGCATGCCGAATGTTCAGCGACTTTCTGCTGACCTGCTGTTAAAAAAATCAGAACGCTTGCTTGAATTGGGAGTTTCTAAACTCGCTTTATTCCCTGTAACACCACAAGAAGATAAAAGCCTAACTGCTGAAGCTGCTTGGGATGAAGATGGTCTGGTTCAAAATACCATTCGCCTGTTAAAAAAAGAATTACCAGAAATGGTGCTGATCACTGACGGCGCACTGGATCCTTATACCACGCACGGTCAAGATGGCATTATTGATGACACGGGTTATGTGCTGAATGATGAAACGGTTGAATGTCTGATTAAACAAGCCTTAAGTCATGCTGAAGCCGGTGCAGATGTGGTTGCACCAAGTGACATGATGGATGGCCGTATTGGCGCGATTCGTACTGCGCTCGAAGCCAATGGTCATATCTATACCAATATCATGGCCTACTCGGCTAAATATGCATCCAGCTTCTATGGTCCTTTCCGTGATGCGGTCGGTTCATCCAGCAACCTGAAAGGTGGCAACAAATACAATTACCAGATGGATATCGGCAACCGCGCTGAAGCGTTGCATGAAATTGCACTGGATATTCAGGAAGGTGCAGACATGGTGATCGTGAAACCGGGGATGCCTTATCTCGATATCGTGCGTGAAGTGAAAGATACTTTTGGGGTACCCACTTTCGTTTATCAAGTTAGCGGTGAATACGCAATGCTGGCTGGTGCCATTCAAAATGGCTGGTTATCAGACGATGTGATCATTGAATCGCTGATGAGTTGTCGCCGTGCCGGTGCCGATGGCATCTGGACTTACTTCGCTGAAGAAGCTGCGCTTAAACTCAAAGACATGAAATAAGGATTAGTGGTTTAAGCGATGAAAGTTGCCATTATTGGAGCAGGCATTAGCGGTCTATTGTCTGCTTTAGAGCTTGTGGAACAGGGATGTTCCGTGATTATTTTCGATCAGCAGCAGGCGGGAAAAGCTGCCTCTTGGGCGGGTGGCGGTATTCTTTCTCCGATGTATCCATGGCGCTATCCACGCGCGGTGAATCAACTGGCGCAATATGGTAAATCGCTGTATTTAGAATGGAATGAAAAATTAAAGCCTGTCACGGGCATCGATTTTGAAATCCATGATACCGGCATGCTGATTCTGGATGAAAGTGATTTTGACATCGGACAGCGCTACGCCCAGCAATTTAATGAACCGATGCAGCAATGCCAACTGCTACAACAGCCGCAACTGCAGCAGATCAATCCGCATATTTCGCAGCAATTTAGCCAGGCACTGTATTTTTCGCAGTTGTCTAATGTACGTAATCCACGCCTGCTCAAATCCATCATCGGCTATTTAAAACAGCATCCGCGCGTACAGTTCTATGAAAATACCTGGGTGGATCATTTTCATATTCAACAGCAGCATGTGACCTCTCTTCAGACCCAATCCGGCCAACAGATTCAGGCCGACCAGATTGTCATTGCGACGGGTGCATGGTCTGCGCACTGGTCACAACAATTGAATCTGACCATTCCGGTCAAACCCGTTCAGGGACAGATGCTGCTGTTTAAAACACCTGAAAAATGGTTGCCGACCATTTGCATGAATAAGGTGATGTACCTGATTCCACGTCAGGATGGGCATGTGGTCTGTGGTTCCAGTATGGATGAGTTAGGTTTTGAACATCGTCCCAATATACAAACCCAACAGCATATTTACAAAGCCTGTCTGGAAATGGTGCCGGAACTTGAACAGTTTCCGATTGTGAAACAATGGGCAGGACTCAGACCGAGTTCACCTACCGGTGTGCCCTATATCGGGAAAATGCCAGAGCTTGAGAATCTTTGGGCCAACTTCGGACATTTCCGTAATGGCTTATGCATGGGTCCTGCCTCGGCACGTTTATTAAGACAGTTGATGCTTGAGCAACCTACATGTGTAGATCCTGCCGCTTTTAGCACTCAGAGATTAAAATCTGGCGTTTTAACCGCCCGCTAAAATATCAGCCAGAGCCAGTTTTAACGTAGGATATTTAAACTCAAATCCCAGCTCTTGCAATGCTTTCGGTTGTACATATTGACCGTTCAAAACCAGTTGTGCTTGCTCGCCCAACATTCCCTTCAAAACAAAAGCCGGCAAACAGAATAAAGGTTTACGATGCAGTTGCTGTGCAGCTATTTGAGCAAATTGCCCTTGGGTCATTTTTTCTGGACAGACTACATTAAAAATTCGTGTGCTAGTTTCATTTAACATCAGAAATTCAATCGCACGCATTATATCCTGAATATGCACCCAAACCACGGGTTGCCGCCCATGTCCAATTCGCCCCACCATATTTAGTTTAATGGGCAACAGCATGCGTGGAAGAATGCCTCCATTCTTTGCCAATACAATACCGAAGCGCACGATTTTGGTGTTTTGTTGCTGAAAACTTAATGCCGCCTGTTCCCAGAGCTGACACAGTTCCGACATAAAAATAGATTGTGGCGCAGATTGTTCAGTACAAACTTCTGACCATTGTTCGTTCGGATCAATCCCGTAATAACCGACCGCAGAACCGGAAATGATACATTTAGGAGAAATCTGTCTTTTTTCTAAATATCGATACAGCTGATGCGTGGTATCAACCCGACTCTCAATCAGTTGCTGCTTTCGTGTTGCTGTCCAGCGCGCCTGACCAATATTTTCACCGGCAAGGTTAATCACATAATCAATTCGATCAGTTTTAAGCTCATCAAGACTCTGAACCCAGGTGAGATCAGGATGATTAGAAATTTTATTTTTCTGACGGGTCAGCCCAATCACTGCATAATCACGTGACAATAAATAAGGCAGTAGATGTGAACCAATAAAACCACTTGCACCTGTTACCAGTACGTTTTCTTTTAGCATTCGACCACCTCACCTGATTATTTCTATCTATAAAATAGAATCATTTTTAATTCAAGCGTATAGCAATTTATCTTAGCCAAACATTTTTTTCGCCATACGTTGTGCCTGTTTGCCATAAAACCAATAGGTCAAAATATAAAGCGGAATGGCAATGAGTAAAAACATTATCAGCACCACACTCATAAATTGTGGATTTTTCAAATAGAGCAGGAAATTCTGCCAAACCTCTGGATCGCCTTTGGAAAAAATGAGAATCCCAAGCAATAAAAATGCAAGGTTATAACCCCAAAAAATCAGACTGAAGCCTAAAGTTATTTTTTTTCGTTCTTGCTCGCTTGGTGCACGTTGTTGCCGTTTTAAAAATTTATAAAGTACTAAAATCATGGCAGTTAGATAAGGAACAATGGTGAGAATGCCGCCCATGCCTGTAGGCAGTAAAGCTGCCAATATTCCGCAGATACAGGTAAAAATAAAACAGAAAAAGAAAAACCATAAAAAATATCGATTTAGTGACACTCTATACCTACTTAAGCAACTTTTAGACAACCAGTATAGAAAAAAAAAGAGTTTTTTTTCATTTTATTGTCAACCAATCTGTAATCCCCTGCGTTATATAGGGTAAGAAGTTCATAAACCCGTTAATTTGTACCGGCATCCACAATATTTTCGGTGAACTTTTCCTAAAGCAATAAACTTGGTTTCAAGTTTTAGTATGGAACAGCAGCCCAAGCTAAAACTTGCAACAGATTTTTTTGACCGACGATTTCATCATCACTCGAATCGTCGGTCTTTTATTTTCTAGAGTCTATTTTTTTCTTAGATTTACATTCAATGCACTAATTTAGCTGAATACCGCGATGGTTCAGTTAGCTATAAAAATAATTCTAATTATTCATCTATTAGCTAAAACTATTTCACTCCAAAGATTAACTTTAAGCCCAATAAAGTCATCACGCCACCGGCAATACGGTCAAATAGTGCTTTGAATTTTAAATAGACTTTTCGTGGACCTTCAGCTGATAAAGCAACCGCGACTAATGAACACCAACCTGCATCAATAAAGAAACATAGAATGGGCAATACAAAATAATAATAAGCGGGAATTTCTTTAGGTAATAGTGCAGTAAAAATACTAGCCAGCACAATCGCAATTTTTGGATTTGAAAGTTGGGTGATGAGTCCGGTACTAAAAGCCCGGCGCAATGACATTTGAGAGCTTGTATCATTATGGGCTTCGATGGGGTCTTTGGCATGCTTAATAATTTTGGCAGCCAACCATAGCAAATATAAACCGCCACAGATTTTTAAAACCAGATACGCTGATGGCACCGCTAACAAAAATGCCTGTAGACCCAGCACCGCCAATAAACCAAAAACAGCCGCTCCAGTACCTGTACCTAAAGCGGTAAACAGACCATGTTTACGTGAAATAGCGATTGAATTTTTGGCGACATAAATCGATGTCGGTCCAGGACTCATTGCGCCTAACATAAGAGCAAAGGCGATTGAGCCCAAAATCCAAAATGATTCCACGTGAAAAGCCTTGTATGAATTAATTTTGTGATAATTTTACAATTTTAAAATTTGAATATCTCGCTATTTTTCTCAGGTTTTTCGAAATTTCACCGAATAATTCACTAAAATTTTCTTTAATCACCAATAAAAGTATTTCATATGCGAAATAAGACGATCATTTATTTAAAAGCAGATGAACCAGGGACAAGCACTCCTACTGAAAGTCGTTCACAAAATTGACTTGTAGCACGACTAAATCCATAACAAGCTACAGGTAAACAAAGGTACAAGCAAAAAACTAAAGATGAATCGTAAAACTGAAAATCAAACCGACTATATCTCTTCCCTCTTAAAAAGAATTTTATAATATTGCGTACTGGCAATCCTTACTTTTGAAGTCTTTGAGTGTTTTCACTTACACTGAGCTGCGTGAGACGATAATCATGATCATTCACGGGCATACCACCAATAATCATGGTACGAACTTCAGTTTTCGGCTTGTTATAGTCATCTTTTGCATCACACGCTGTCAGCAACAACAGCAAGCAAACCGATAAACCTACGGATAGTTTTTTCATCACATATCCTCTTTTTTCATCATTGTTATATTTTCTAGCTTAGCACCAATGTGTATTTTTTAATCATTTTTTTATTTTTTTAATTCAAATATTTAAGATGTTTTACAAATAAGCATCAATCGTAAATCTACAATATACAAAAATGTCCGTTCAAAATTTATTTCAATCAACTGAGTGATAAAAATTGAATGCCATTACCCTCATATGTCTGTAGCTACTTTTGTAGATACACACTCTCAAGCAAATAATATGACTGTAGATAAAAATATTTTGCGTACAATACGATTGAATATTCAGGGATCGTGATGAAATGTTTGATCAGATTGCACAGTCAGTGGCCTACCAAAAACTTAATCTTGATGCTGCTGTGTCAATCACGGTTAAGCGATTAGATCAAATCCATCCACAAATTTCCGGCAATAAATTTTTTAAACTCAAATACAACTTTCTTGAAGCCCAAAAACAAGGTTTAAATAAAGTTCTCACTTTTGGCGGGGCTTATTCCAATCATATTGCTGCAACAGCATATGCAGCACATTTATTTGGCTTCAAAAGCGTGGGGATTATTCGTGGTGAAGAACTGGCAGCCAAACCATTAAACTCGACTTTAGCCACGGCGCAACAGTTTGGCATGCAACTGCATTTTGTTTCGCGTGAACAGTATCGGCAAAAAGATCAGCCTGAATATCTTGCAGCATTGAACCAACAATTTCCTAAACATTTTATTATTCCTGAAGGTGGAACCAATCCGCTTGCCATTCAAGGCTGCAAAGAAACTTTAACTGCCGAAGACCTGCAAAATTATGATGTAATCTGCTGTGCCGTGGGTACAGGTGGAACCATTTCAGGATTGATTGAAGCAAGTGCAGAGCATCAAACTATTCTCGGGTTTTCAGCATTAAAAGGTGATTTTCTGCAGCATGATGTAAAACAGTGGACTACAAAGAAAAACTGGAAAATTACCGATGCCTATTGCTGTGGAGGTTATGCCAAAACCACGCCTGAGCTTTTACAATTCATGCAGTCTTTTGAAGCCGAGCACAATATTCCTTTAGAGCAGGTTTATACCGCTAAAATGATGATCGGCTTGTTTGATTTAATTGAACAAAATTATTTTCCATCTGGCTCGCGTATCTTGGTGATTCACACTGGCGGCTTGCAAGGTCGGCACACTGGCTAAGATCAAGCCTGAAATTAGCGGTAAAATTGTCTATAATGCCCTGCTTTTATCTCCCGTGAGTTGTCCCATGTCTACAAATCAGTACGATGTCATTGTTTTAGGTGCAGGTGCATCAGGTCTGATGTTGGCATATATGGCGGCACAACGTGGTCGTAAAGTCTTGGTGGTTGAAAAAGCCAACAAAGTCGGTAAAAAAATTCTGATGTCTGGTGGCGGTAAATGTAACTTCACCAATCTATATGTCGAACCTGAAAATTACATTTCACATAATCCGCACTTCGTGATTTCAGCGCTGACTCGTTATACCAACTGGGACTTTATTGGCTTGGTATGCGAACACGGTATTGAATATGAAGAGCGCAAACACGGACAACTCTTTACCTTAAACGGCGCCAAAGAAATTTTAGCCATGTTATTGGCTGAATGCGATAAAACCGGCTTAGTGGATATTAAAACCAGCTGTGAAGTGAAAGCAGTGACACATGCGGATGATCAAGGTTTTCAAGTGGCGACTTCTATCGGCTATTTTCAAGCTGAATCTGTAGTGGTGGCAACAGGTGGTTTATCAGTGCCGACGCTAGGTGGTTCAGGGATTGGTTATGAGATTGCCAAACAGTTTGGGCATCATGTCCATCCCACCCGTGCCGGTTTAGTCCCTTTTACTTTTTCCGATCAATTCAAAGAAGTTACTACCCGTTTAAGCGGAAATGCAGTAGATGCAACACTCTCCAATGATTTAAACAGTTTTACCGAAGCCCTATTGTTTACCCATCGCGGTTTAAGTGGGCCAAGCTCACTGCAACTTTCCAATTATTGGGATGTCGGTCAGCGCTTTAATATTAACTTCCTGCCTTATATCGACCTGGTTGATCTCTTCAAATCGAAAAAAAGCAGTCAACCGAAAGTCTTGCTGCGGACTTTGTTAAATGAGCATCTGCCTAAAAGTGTAGTACTGGAATTACAAAATTTGATCTGGGCTGAATCGGCAGATATGGCGATTGGTAATTTGAGTGATGAAAAGCTTGAACAGATTGCTCAGCGCTTGCATGCTTTTGAAGTTAAACCATCGGGAACTGAAGGTTATCGTACTGCAGAAGTAACTTTAGGCGGTGTGGATACCACAGAAGTTTCATCCAAGACCATGGAAAGTAAAAAGCAAAAAGGTTTATATTTTGTTGGGGAAGTTCTCGATGTATCCGGTCATTTAGGCGGTTTTAATTTTCAATGGGCATGGGCTTCTGCACATGCCGCATCGCAATATGTTTAAAAAATACCAATTACTCTAAATAATCAGTATGTAATAAACGAACAGGTTTAGCCTGCTGTAAACGAGCAATTGTGATCTCCATTTTCGCAATTGCTTGTGCTTCAGAGGAAGCTTCAGCAGCGTTCAACATAGTCGCAAGTGACTTAAAAAAATTATTTAATAACATCATGATCTCCTTTTATTATTACCATTCATACATCCAAGTATGATCTATAACATTTCATTCACATTCATCTAAATGCTTATATTCTATGAAATAGTTATTTTATAAATAGCATAAAAAGCCAAGAAAAACGATCATTTTTTAGCTATTTTTCATTTTGGTTTTCTTGTGACTTATCTGCTGAATCATCATGCTTTACCTGTTTATGTGCTTGCTTCGCTCTAGCAAATACAAATTTGTAGGCACTGATAAAGAAACCTGCAGTAATTCCTGCAATCACAATCGGTGCAATAAATTTATTCGGTTCTTTTTTTGACATCATGATCTCCTTTTGAATATTAAATAAAAGACCGACCACATTGATGTGATCGGTCTGCTACAAAACTTATAGGTTATTTAGGATCATCTTTAGGATGAATATCAACATCTTGTTCAGGTTCGCCTGTTGAACCATACGGGTTATTTAATGGCTTATTTTCGGGATCGACCCGTAGACCATTATCAGAGGGAGTAAGACGCACATCATTGGTTGATGTTGAACTCTCTACGATTGTGGATGGAGGTGGTGCGCTTGAAGATGTTTTCGGGACATCCGGTTGATAATCTGGATTAGGATATTTTGCTTTCTCTTTGGCTTGATTAATCAAGTCAGTCAATACACGCTCAGCAGGCTGACGACCGCCTAAACCAAAGGCCAAAGCAAATGCCACTGCCACTGCACCCAGCGTTAAACCAAAGGCAAGATTCACGATAGAATCGGCAATACCCATTGCGCGTAAGCCCATGGCAATCACTAAGCCCATAATCAGGATACGAACCAAGTTTGCTAACCATCGTGAACTGTTATATTCACCACGTCCAATGACTTTCGCGACCAGATTTGCTAGCCAAAAACCGATCATCAAGATAACAGCACCCAGTAAAATATTGGCACCAAACTGGATAAACATCGAAATAAGCACACTCACCTGTTCAAAACCAAGTCGGTTTGCTGCTTCCGATACTGCAAAAAGCATGGTAAAGAAAACAATCATGTAACCCACAATGCAAGACACTTTAGTGGTGCCTAAAAAGCGTTGTGCATCCATTTTGGCAGGTAATTCATCAACACCTGTTCCAGCCAATACGTCAACCACCAAATTGGCCACGAAACGTGAAACCACATAAGCCAGAATTAGAATTAGACCAGCCGCAATAATATGCGGGATGGCATTCATAATCTCATACAACATCGCAGTCGCGGGTTGTGAAATGGCCTGAATACCTAAGGCTTCAAATGCAATGATGAGTGAAGTAATAATAATGATGGCGAAGACAAATGAACCTAGCATTTTTGGCAAATTAGAATTTTTTAAGAAACCAATTTTTTGTGCCTCATGCTGCAAATTCAAACTGCCAACCAAACCTTCTACAATACCGCGTACAATTTTTGCCAAGATATAACCAACAAAAACAATAACAGCAGCAATAAAAATATTGGGTAAGAATGAAACGACTTCATTCACCATATTTTGTATAGGGAATAACAGACCGTTGAGACCTAAAATAGACAATACAATTGGCAGGAATAACAATAAAATCAGCCAATAAACAATTTCGCTAATATTTTTGCTGATTGGACTGACACCGACATCGGCACTCAGTTTTTCATCTAGCTTGGTACGGTCAAGCAGTTTTTGCATGCCTACTTTAACCAGATTAGCCACAATCCAGCCGATAAAACCAACTGCAACAGCAGCTAAAAGTTGTGGAATAAACAACAGGAATTGCTGAACCATATTACTAAATGGTCCACTCACACCAGTGAGATTAAGTACATTTAATGCGCCTATGATCGCAATGATCATCACGATCCAGAACACGACACGCGATACAATACTTTCAATATTTGGGCGATGTCCGGTTGCACTTGAAAGTCTTTGATTTGTTCCTATTTTTTCTAAAACTTTTTTAACTCCTGCTGCAATAATAAGAGCAAGAATCCAACCAATCAATAAAATAGCAACAGCGGCTAGAATGGGATGGAATTGATTCCAGTAATACATGGCATCAAATTCTCCTCCTCTAGGGCCTCCAGAAAAATATTCATTCATGTTGTATTTCCTCTTGTTATTACTTATTGAAGTCTTACGGCGATGAATCGCTTTATTATCTTGACTAAGTTATCTTGACCAAGCCTATTGAGCGTGAGCCGAACCAAAAATCACGAGGTTAAAAACACATTAGAATTTGCTTATTTTTTATTCAATACAAACCATCACAAATACAACAAAAGCGCACATTAGATTGCACAAAAGCCCTAGTCTTTTCAGACTAGGGCTTTAATAAAAAGATAATTTAAGTTTTCAGTTAATAGTCTTTTGCAGTGGCCGTATCTTTATCGGTAGCAACTGCTTCATCACCCGATGTCCCAGTTGTCGTATTATTCGGTGTCGCGGGTTGGGCTGAAGGATTAGGATGTCCAGGAGGGGCATCTTTAGGGGTTGGTTCCTTATCCGCAAACATATAAGCCAGTAATGCAATAAAGAAAACACCCACAAGAATTAGAATATAAACAGGCAAACGTTTCTTTTGAGATCTTTCTTCTGGGGTAATTACATGAGGTGGTTTATTGAAATCATGTGTCATATTCCTATCCCCTCTTTTTTGTCATGTCCGTATTTTTATATTAGCAATACTTCTTATTCTGTTATGTGTAAAAGCATAGTGACATGGTGAATACATGTAAATTTCCTTTAAACGGCTTAAGCTTAAAAAATCCGTTTTGGATTGGCTTGGGTGGCTGATTCTACAACCATTTCATGTTCATCTTTCAGTTTGACACCCGAGAGTTGCAACTGTCGTGACTTTCTCATCAGTGCCATTAAACGCTGAATGGCAATTTGTTCAGACAACCCGGCAGGACGCACATTGGAAATGCAATTACGCATTGCATCATGACAGCCTTTATAGGCATTCCAGGTGTAGTAAATTCCCATACTGTCGGGCGAACTTAAACCTGGACGCTCACCTATCAGCATCACCAGCATTTTGGCATTTAGAATCTGGGCAACTTCATCACCCAAAGCTACGCGACTTCCCGTTGCAATCACTAGAGGTGCAACAGACCAAGCTTCATTGATACAGGACTGGTGTAATTCTGCAATAAAATGCGCTGCGTTATCCTCAATGGCACGTGCGGATAAACCATCAGCCGCCACAATCACCACATCATATTCAGTTTGATGTTGCGGCTGATATTGTTTTAATAACTGTCTGGATGCTTCCGACAGTTCCCGACCTAAATCTGGGCGTTTTAGGTAAGTATCTTTATCTTCTGCGCAACTGGAAATATGCAAAATATCGGTATCCAGCTTTGTCAATTGCTCTTCTAAGGCTTGAACATGAAGTACTTTTAAAACGGCATCTTTGGCCTGCGCATGTGCCAGTTGAAATTCCAACGATGGTTTAGTCGGTTGACTGCCACCGACTCGCCCTAATGCAATACGGGCATCTGTAAACTGTTTCAGTTGTTCCCAGGCATTTTGCTTCAACTCTGGTTGAAATTGAATATCGTATTGTACTTTCATGATCCAATCCTCCACTCATGACATAATTAAACGGGAAAACTTTTCAGGCAGCTGACTTGGCCATTGCAGTTGTGATGCCTGCTGTTTCAAGATTCCTTGTTGCTCCAGCCAGGCTGCAAATTCAGGTGCCGGCTGCAAACCTAATAATTGACGAATGTATAAAGCATCATGAAAAGAGGTGGTTTGATAATTCAGCATCACATCATCCGAACCCGGAATGCCCATAATGAAATTAATTCCGGCATTGGCCAGCAGAGTTAACAGTACATCCATATCATCCTGATCGGCATCGGCATGGTTGGTATAGCAAATATCGCAGCCCATCGGCAGACCCAGTAATTTGCCACAGAAGTGATCTTCCAGTCCTGCACGGATAATCTGTTTGCCGTTATATAAATATTCTGGCCCGATAAAACCGACTACGGTATTAACCAAAAAAGGATGATATTTCCGAGCTACGGCATAGGCGCGGGCTTCCATGGTTTGCTGATCTACCCCATGATGTGCATTACTGGATAGAGCACTGCCCTGTCCGGTTTCAAAATACATCACGTTCTGACCGACCGTACCCCGCTTTAAACTTAAAGCGGCTTCATAGCCTTCCTGCAACATGGCTAAATCAATACCGAAAGCACTATTGGCGGCTTGTGAACCGGCTATTGACTGAAACATTAAATCGACTGGAATATTTTTATTTGCTAGTTCTATTCCTGAACTGACATGGGTCAAGACACAGGATTGGGTCGGTATCTCATATTCATGAATAATATGATCCAGCAGTTTCAAGAGTTCTGAGAGATTCTGCAGATTATCCGTAGCCGGATTAATGCCTATCACGGCGTCACCATTGCCATACATCAAGCCATCTAAAATACTGGCGGAAATCCCGAGTAAATCGTCGGTAGGATGATTCGGTTGTAATCGGGTCGAAAGCCGTCCTTCTAAGCCAATGGTGTTCCTAAATTGCGTGATGACACGGCATTTCTTGGCGACCAGAATCAAGTCCTGATTACGCATAATCTTGCTCACCGCAGCCACAATTTCTGGTGTCAGACCGGCTTGTAAATGCTGTAATTTTTCTGTGCTGGCATCTTCACTGAGTAGCCAGTTACGAAAGTCTCCTACGCTAAAATGCGAAATGGGATAAAAAGCCAAGGCATCATGTTCATCAATAATTAAACGGGTCACTTCATCCAGTTCGTAATCAATCAGCGTTTCATTTAGAAACTGCTTGAGCGGTACATCTGCCAGACACATCTGTGCTGCAACCCGTTCCGTTGCATCTTCTGCTGCAATTCTAGCCAGCTGATCGCCCGAGCGTTCAGGCGTGGCTTTTGCCATCAATGTTTTTAAATCTGCAAAAACATAATGATGATGAGCTACATTGATTTGATACAGCATGATGCATTGCTCCTGATTGTATAATTATTATTTCAGTTCCTGTTCCGCAGCCTGAATATTGGCAAACTCTTCTTCTGGCGTTCCGGCAACCAATTGATTTCTGCTATATAACAAGAAATAAACAATAAATGCTACATAAATTGCTGCCGCCATCAGCCAGACTTTTGGGTCAACCACAAAGCCTGCCACGACCGCAATAGCTGCCAGAACCAAAGCAATAGATGCAGTAATGATTCCACCCGGCGCTTGATAAGGACGTGGCATTTCCGGTTTTGAAATTTTCAGTTTGATGTATGCCATCATCATCAGCACATAAGAAATGGTTGCACCAAAAACAGCCATCAAAATAAGCAGATCACCCTCCCCAGTTAATGACAGCATAAAACCAATAATACCCGGAATAATAATCGCCCAATGCGGAGCATGGTTGTTATTTGTTAAAGAGAGTTTTTTCGGTAAATAGCCGGCACGTGACAGTGCGAAGACTTGGCGAGAGTAGGCATAAATAATCGAGAAGAAACTGGCAATTAAACCGGCCAAACCCACAAAGTTTACAAAACCAGCAAGCCAGGTACTTTCACCATAGACTGCTTTTAAAGCATCAACCAGTGGTGCACCTGAATTTTTTAAAGTATCCGCACCCGCTGCACCAGTCCCTAAAACCAAAATGCTTAATGCAAAAATGGCGAGGATGACCATGGAACCGATTAAGCCACGCGGTAAGGATTGATGTGGTTCTTTGGCTTCTTCAGCAGCTAAAGGCACGCCTTCCACTGCCAGAAAAAACCAGATTGCATAGGGAACCGCTGCCCAAATTCCTAAATATCCCAAAGGTAATAATGAGCTAGATCCTGTTGCCTCCGGATTTACTGCAATATTGAATAAATTTTCACTATTGAAATATGGCGCCATAGCGAAAATAAACACCAATAAGGCAATAGCGGCAACGGCGGTAATCATAAAGATGATTTTTAATGCTTCACCTGCACCTTTTAAATGCATTCCCATAAACAGCAAATAACAAACCAGATAAACAACCCAGCCACCGATCCCAAATAACGACTCGCAATAAGCCCCAATGAAACAGGCAATTGCTGCAGGGGCAATGGCATATTCAATGAGAATAGCCGTTCCTGTGAGATAGCCGCCTAAAGGACCAAATGCAGTACGCGCAAAACTGTAACCACCACCCGCTGTTGGCAACATAGTCGACATTTCCGACATGGCTAAACACATGCACAGGTACATGACAGCAACGATCACGGTGGTAATAAACATGCCGCCCCAGCCACCTTGAGCCAGACCGAAGTTCCAGCCGGCAAAGTCACCCGAAATCACATACGCTACACCCAGACCGACCAACAACAACCAGCCGACCGCACCTTTTTTTAATTGTCTTTGGGCAAAGTATTCTTCTGCTGTATTTCCCGCTATCGGGGCATTTTCGATGACATCTTTAACATCTGACATACGCACCTCTTATTTTAACCTGAATCGCGGATAAGAAATTAGCTTGAAAAAAAGGTGACTGAAAACCATTAGGGAGTTACCACACCACCTATGCCTTCAGCCACCATGTTCGATTTTACATATTTCTTCTGCATCATTGATGACTTTTTTCAGAAATTTGAAGCAAGCTATTGGCAATTTTTAAAACACAACAACAAGCGTTTGAGAATGCGGTCTTCTCAATTGAAAATTTCAGAAATCGTATTCATCGCCATTTTGTATAAATGCTCTCATTTCA
>NZ_SJXH01000043.1 GCF_004336635.1 Acinetobacter sp. ANC 4862 | reverse complement strand
GTCCCTGGGCGTTGGGGCGCAAGAACTGGTTATTTGCAGGTTCGCTGCGTAGTGGTCAACGAGCGGCCAATATCATGACTTTAATCCAGTCAGCAAAGCTGAATGGGCTGGATCCGTATGCCTATTTAAGTGATGTGCTGAAAAGGTTGCCAACACATAAAGTGACCCAGATTGAAGAATTACTGCCACACCGCTGGAAACCCAACTCAAATTAAAAAATAGCTATGGGGTTCAGCGCACGCTTACATTGATTGCTGTTTAATTTTAGAAAATTCTGCAAGTAAAAAGAAAACCAAAACTTTTTCAAATACACCAAAAGGTTTTGAGCAACTTCAAACCTGGCTAAAGCAGCATGCTGCAACTTCTACGCAGACCATTATCTTAATGGAAGCCACATCTATTTATCATGAACTCTTGGCTAAATATTTATTTGATGCGGACTATCAAGTCTGTGTAACCAATCCTGCCAGAGCTCGATATTTTGCTCAGAGTATGTCTAAGCTGAATAAAACAGACAAGGTGGATAGTGAAGTTCTAGCTCGATTTGCGATGACTGCCGATCTACATTTTTGGCAACCTTTACCCCAACATATTCAATTTCTGAATGCTTTGCTAGATAGAAGAGCTGTGCTTTGTGAAGATTTACAACGTGAAAAGAATCGTTTGGAAAAAGCAGAGTCTACCTTCACGATGGAACCTGTACTTCAGTCTATCCATAAGAGTATTAGGCAGTTAAACAAGCACATTCAGGGTATCGACCAGCAAATTGATGCTCATATTGATCAGAATCCTGATTTAAGAAATGATAAAGAACTGCTCAGCAGTATTCCAGCTATTGCAGATCGAACCAGTTTATTAATGCTCAGTTTCTTGCGCAGCCATACTTTTGAAAGGGCTAGTCAAGCGGCCGCCTTTGTTGGCTTGGTCCCCATTCAAAAGCAATCGGGTAGCTCCATTCATGGCAGAAGCCGTTTATCCAAAGCGGGCTCTTCCAAAATACGTGCCGGTTTATATATGGCAGCCATTGTCGCAACTCGGCATAATCCCCACATTAGAGGGATGAATGAAAGGTTATTGGCCAATGGTAAAACCAAAATGATGGCGATTGGAGCTGCGATGAGGAAGTTGGTTCATCTTTGTTATGGTGTACTCAAACACCAACAACCTTATCAAGCGGATTATTGAGCATGAATTCTCAATAATTTGCTTGACGTTTCAGACGGTATCTCTTTCATAAATCAACAAATGATCTTCTTTTTGGCTGATGTTTGGACTTTGTCATAAATTTTAGGTGCTATATTTTCTTCATTTCAAAGAAAATAACACGCTAAAAAGAACTAAAGGGTACTCAAATAGTGGCCCGCTTAATACCACTCCGCTTAAGCGAGCTTTTTATTGATTTTTTAAATTGAATTTAAAAGTAATGTTTTGCCAATGATTGACAATTAATTGTATATAGAATACGCGCCATAGAATCTATCGCTGTAGTTTCTGATTTTTTAGTTTTGCCTCCCACCCTCGGGAGGTATTTTTTTTGCCGGAAATAAAAGAGACATACATGCTCCAATTCTTAATGTGCTTATTTGGCTTACATGGTGTCACTGAATTCGATTACACGGTTGATAATGAAGAAATCAAAATGTGCCGGAATTGTTTGAAGCAAGTTAATTAACAACCAATCAAAAAAATACGATTAATTGTAATAATATTTTTTTGTTTTCATAATGTTGAAATGATTTGATTATATATTTAGTGAAAATAAAGAATAACTGAAAAATTCTAAAGTTTCGGCGCAAATCAAAACTGTTTAATTTGGGAGAGTTAAACAGTTTTTTTTATTGAAAGATATTTGTATTTTCTTCCCTGTCGAACGTATTACGACATATAAACCCCTTCATTAACTTGTCGGGGTTTTTCTTTTCTTATTGGTGGTAAATATGCGAATGAGACGTTTAGGTCTGGCAATCTTAGCTGCCTCAATTGGAAGGGGTGTGATGACGGCAAGTAGGGATCGGCTAGCTAATAGCACTGGTTTTTTAATGCTCGAATATTTTCATAACTTTTTACTTATTTCATTAAAGTATTGTTGATGAAGATTCGCATCATGAAGTATAAAAAAAGAACAATAAAAGCAGGAGGGAAAGGTAATGGATACAATAGCCATATTGGAAATATTGGTAACATCATCTTCAGCTGTTCCTTAATATGTAGTCAAACATAGTCAAGGACTAATTCGCACTCTGTTAATGTCTTGTTTCCAAGCTTGTAACTAGAGCCTGAGTCGGTCAGTTCCGACTTGTAGCGATCAGTCCGTTCTTGCAATACACGCTTTACCTCTCGGTAAGGTGTGTAACGACTTATCTCAGGGTCGTTTAATCTTGCAAGCACGTTTCTCGCAGCATTCCAGTCTGCTTGCACAACTTCCCCATTGAGGCGGTAAAAACGATCCCCCTTGCGTGTGCCGATTAACAGCCCATGCAAGAAAGAATCACTTTGCGAAGTGTACGCAGCATTAACCAAATGCACCGCAGAACCTCTACGGTGGAGCTAGAGTCTATTGAGAATTAACGCTCGTTAATTCTCAACAGACCTTAGAGAGGTAATATTTAAAGATTTAAAATTGGAGCTTAGAAAGTTTTATCCAGTTTTTCAAACTTCATGCTTTCTCGATAATATTTACAGCCTTTGTACAGTAAAAACATTCCAATTACACCTGCGACAGCATTCACAATTGAAATGGAATTTCCCACCATTACGGTGTTTTGGAAATATTTATCAGTAATTAAAGCAACGGCTGTGGTTCCTACCCCAAGGGCAATCATATTTGAGATAAGCAGGAATTTGGCAGAAACTTGTGCACGTAGTTGGTTTGGTGTCAGCATTTGAGTTGCGGCTGCAGATGCCGGAATCGGGAATGTTGAGAAGAACATAGCCACAGATATCAGTGCAAATGATAAATACATGTTGTCGACCTGAGTAAACAATACACTTGGAACAATTAAGGCTGCACAGCCGATTGCACCGGCACGGATAGCAGCATCACTGTATCCACGTTTAGAGAAGAAGTCGATCAGCCAGCCACAGAATAAGGCACCAGAGGTATTCGCCACTAAAATGATGCTACCTAAGATATAACCAGTTTGGCTTGCATCAAGGCCGAAGTTACGCATGTAATAAGCAGGTGCCCAACCCAGAAGTGAATACAACATCATGGTATAAAAAGAAAAACCAATAAAATGACAGAAGAAAGTCTTTTTATGCGTCTTAATAAAGCCAATCGAGTTCTTGAAGGAAGCCTTAACAACCTGACCATCTTGACCAACTTTCATACCCTTACGAGCAGGTTCACGCACCGTCAGCACCATGAGAAGCGCAAGCAATACACCGGGTAAGCCCACAATCATAAAGGTGAGTTGCCAGGTCTTCACTTCACCAATCACCGGTAAAGCCACGAAACTGATGTCTTTTAATAGCCCAATCACATAGCCGCCAATCAGGAAAGCTAAACCTGAACCAATAAAGGCGCCAATGGCATAAACACCGAGTGCACGGCCTAATTTTTCTTTAGGAAATAAATCGGCGACAATCGAATAAAATGCTGGGGAAAGTGCGGCTTCACCTGCACCGACACTCAAACGTGCCAGAAACATTTGAATGAAGTTTTTACTTAAACCACAAGCTGCTGTGGCAAGACTCCAGAAAGCAATACCTGTCGCAATAATTTTAATTCGGGACTTTCGATCCGCCAGCGCGGCAATAGGAAGACCCATAATCGCATAAAATAACGAGAAAGCGAGTCCTTGCAATAAGCTGAACTGGGTATCACTCAGCATTAAATCGGCTTTAATCGGCTCAATCATTAACGATAAAATTTGACGGTCTACAAATGACAGAATGTAAGCCAGCATACAGATCACCACCACATACCATTGATAGGTACTACTTTCTTTGGGCGGCTGAGTCTGTTCAGAAACAGGCGAGCCTGTGTCTACAGAGGTAGGCTCAAAACTTTGATTTTCGGGTTGAAGCGTCCTTTCAACCATTTCTATGTCCAGCGATTTATCATTCATCATGCAACATCCTATGTTGATCGTTTGAGATATCTTGATACTTATAATATTAATATTGTTTTTATTGTGTATCGTATTATCTAATCTAGAGTTTAAATTTATTTGCGTCAATCAATTTCCACAAAAGGATACAAATAAATTTATATAATAAAAAAAAGGAATCATAATGATTCCTTTTTTTTGAGTTTGAATTTTTAGCCACGTTCAACCAGGGTTAAAATATCATAGGTTGCAACCAGCTTATTGCGCTGATTTTTGACTTTAATATCCCAGACCACCACACCATGTGGTTTTTGTGCCGGATCACGCAGTGCTTTCGGGGTTTTCTGCTTACAGGTCAGTTCCACCTGAAGGGTATCACCAATTTTCACAGGTTCCACAAAGCGCAAGTTGTCCATGCCATAGTTGGCAATGACCGGACCTGGAGCGGCATCAACGAATAAACCGGCTGCAGCAGACACCACGAAATAACCATGCGCCACACGTTCACCAAACAGGGATTCTGCCGCAGCAATTTTGTCCATATGCGCATAGAAGAAGTCACCACTCAGACAACCAAAGTTGACCAGATCGGCTTCTGTCACGGTACGTCGCGCAGTCAGCAAACGTTCACCGATACGCAATTCATCAAATGATTTTTTAAAAGGATGCACGCGGTCTTCAAAGACCTGAGCTCCAGCCGTCCAGCTATGGCCGACTTGGGTCATAGCATTTGGCGAGCCTTGAATCGCAGTACGTTGCATATAATGTTTGACTGCACGCAAGCCACCGAGTTCTTCACCCCCACCAGCACGACCCGGTCCACCATGAACCAGTAAAGGTAATGGAGAACCATGTCCGGTACTTTCTTTGGCACTTTCTGCATCCAGAATATGTACACGACCATGCCATGGCGCAATTTTGCTGAGCAGTTGTTCAATATTTTCATCGGTATTGCGTACAATGGATGCTACCAGACTACCTTCGCCACGTGCGACCAGGTCAGCAAGCTGAGCCAGGTCAGTATACGGCATTAAAGTCACCACAGGCCCAAAGGCTTCGACCTTATGAATGTTTTCTGCCTGAGCCGGCGCTTTGCATACCAAAATTGTAGGTGGATAACATGCAGACTTTTCAGCGCTTTGTACTTGAAGAATAAAGTCTTGACGCAAGTGGCTACCGAATACAATCTCTGCATCTTGGCTCAGCTGTTCAACTTTTGCCGCGACATCATGTTTCTGTTTGACGCTGGCCAAAGCGCCCATGCTGACGCCTTCTTGAGAAGGGTCACCGACAACTACTTTTTTCAATTTTTCAATCAGGCGACTTTGTACTGTATCCAGCAGCTCGGCTGGAACAAAGGCACGACGAATGGCGGTACATTTTTGTCCGGCTTTTGTGGTCATTTCACGGAAAACTTCACGGACAAATAAATCAATACTTTCGTCATTGGCCTGCTCAGTCAAAATCGCACTGTTGACCGAGTCTGCTTCCATGGTGAACGGAATCGAGTAGGCATTTAAGTGTGGATGCGAACGCAGTTTTTGCCCTGTTGAAGCAGAACCGGTAAAGGTGACCGTATCTTGAGGATTTAAATGATCAAATAAATCATAGACCTGTCCGCAAATGAGCTGCAGTGAACCTTCTGGCAAGAAACCGCTTTCATGAATGGTTTTAACCACGGCATGGGTCAGCTGGGCACCTTCAGTGGCCGGTTTGACAATACAGGGTACGCCTGCCAACAGTGTAGGTGCAATTTTTTCCAGCATGCCCCAGATTGGAAAGTTAAAGGCATTGATATGCACGGCGACACCGGCTTTAGGCGTCAGAATATGTTTCGCGCCAAAGCTACCTTGCTTAGAAAGAGGAATCCAGGCATCTTCGACCAGTGCTGTTTCATCACTCAGTTCGCGACGCACCAAACTCGAATAGGCATATAAGGTGCCAATCCCGCCTTCAATATCAATCCAGGCATCTTTACGGGTACAGCCTGTCGCCTTGGTAAGCTGGTAAAAGTCTTCTTTGCGTTCCATCAAATACTGTGCCACTTGCTTCAGTGCATTGGCACGTTGATGGAACGTCCAGCTGGCAATAGTCGCGCCTTTTTGTTTGGCATACTTCACCACGGCTTGGGTATCGATGCCCTGACTGCCGACCTGATAAACAGCTTCACCGCTAATGGCATGATAAACCGTACGTAAATCGGCTTGAGCGGTGTATTCCTGACCATAGACCAGTGAAGCTAAGCTTTTGATGGAAATAGGATTATTTTGTGACTCAGTATCTTGATAATCCATTGCGCTTGAGCCGCTATCTAACTCTAACATTGTAAAACTCCATTTATGATACGTTTTGGGAAGTATTTTAATTTTGATGTTTCATAATTTGTGATTAAAAAGCTGAAATGTCAATCACAAATGTGTGTTTAAAAATGATTAACAATAAAATAAAAAATATTTAAATATATAAAACATACACTTACTCATAATATGCTTTAAAAATTAAATGATACTAATAAATATATATTGATTTTAATTGTGTATCGTTTTAATTTGAATGTATCAACACTTGGGATAAGTGAGGGAACAATGAATAATCAACAACAAATCTTTGATCAAAAGATTGAAAAGGATATTTCCATAGAGCCGAAGGACTGGATGCCGGATGCTTATCGTAACACCTTGATTCGTCAGATAGGTCAGCATGCACACTCTGAAGTGGTGGGCATGTTGCCAGAAGGCAACTGGATTACCCGTGCACCGACTTTAAAACGTAAAGCCGTGCTGATGGCAAAAGTCCAGGACGAAGCCGGTCATGCGTTATATCTGTACAGTGCTGCAGAAACCTTGGGTGCGGATCGTGACGACATGATGGATAAACTGATTGCCGGTCGCATGAAATATTCTTCAATTTTTAACTATCCAACCCTGAGCTGGGCCGATGTTGCAGCGATTGGCTGGCTGGTAGATGGTGCAGCAATTGTCAATCAGGTTGCGCTTTGCCGTACTTCTTACGGTCCTTATGCACGTGCCATGGTGCGCGTCTGCAAGGAAGAGAGTTTCCATCAGCGTCAGGGCTTTGAAGCCATGATGGAATTGGCCAATGGTACGCCGGAACAAAAGCAGATGGCACAGGATGCAGTGAATCGTTTCTGGTGGCCGGCACTGATGATGTTTGGTCCAAGTGATGATAATTCACCGAACAGTGCACAAAGTATGCAGTGGAAAATTAAATTATTCAGCAACGATGAGCTACGTCAGAAATTTGTCGATAACACCGTGTCGCAAGTCTTACAGCTGGGTTTAACCGTTCCAGATCCAGACCTCAAATTCAATGAAGTAACCGGACATTACGAATTTGGTGAAATCAATTGGGATGAGTTTTTTGCGATTCTTGCAGGCAAGGGACCTTGTAACCATGAGCGTATTGAAGCACGCCGCAAAGCTTGGGAAGGCGGCAAGTGGGTACGTGAGTCTGCAGCAGTTTATGCTCAAAAACAGCAGCAACAGTCAGAAGCACAAAAAGTTGCTTAAAACAGTTTGATCAATATAGGGAATTTTGCTCATGAATAATAAAAACAACTGGTCACTTTATGAAGTGTTTGTCCGTAGTAAACAGGGTCTGAGTCACCGTCATGTCGGCAGCCTGCGTGCACCGGACGAGGAAGTCGCACTACAAAATGCCCGCGATGTGTATACCCGCCGCAATGAAGGCATCAGTATCTGGGTGGTGAAATCTGAATTGATTACCTCTTCACAGCCAGATGAAAAAGCAGAATTTTTTGAACCCGCTTTGGACAAGGTTTATCGCCATCCAACCTTTTATAACATTCCAGCTGGCATCGAGCACATGTAAAGGGAAAGGTGAAGAGTATGACAAATCAAGTATTGGCAGAATTTCTTTTACATGTAGGTGACAGTCAACTGATCCTGTCACATCGTTTGGCAGAGTGGTGTGGTCATGCACCTGAACTGGAGCTGGATATTGCCTTAGCCAATATCGGACTGGATTTATTGGGTCAGGCACGTACTGCACTCAGCCTGGCAGGTGAAGTGGAAGGGCTGGGCCGTGATGAAGACAAGCTGGCTTATTTCCGCACCGAACGTGAATACCGTAATTTGCTGCTCTGTGAACAGCCGAATGGTGATTTTGCCCAGACTCTGGTGCGCCAGTGGTTGATGGATCACTATCACGCTTTATTGTTTAGCGCTTTAAGTCAAAGTCAGCCTGCTGAGTTGGCTGCCTTTGCAGTGAAGTCACTCAAAGAAGTGAAATATCACCAGCGTTTTTCCACCACCTGGATGGAACGCTTAAGTTTAGGTACAGCAGAAGCACATGAAAAAATCCAGCAAGGTTTAAACCAGTTATGGCGTTTTACCGAGGAACTTTTTGTACTGACGGCTGATGAAAGACAGTTGGTCGATAGCGGTGTCATTCCAGATATTGAAAATTTAAAAGCCCAGTGGCTGGAGACGATTACAGCCGAGTTAGCTCGATTTAAATTAAACCTGCCAGAGCTGGGTGCTTATCGCAGTGGGGCTAAACAGGGTTTACATACAGAGCATCTCGGTTTTGTTTTGGCTGAACTGCAATACATGCAGCGCTCATATCCAAACATGAGCTGGTAATTTAGCATAATCACAGGGAGTGAGTCGCATGAATCTGATTCGACACGTAGAAGATCAATGTTGGGACGTTTTGCAGCAGGTTTCTGATCCAGAGATTCCGGTATTGTCAGTGATTGATCTGGGCATGATTCGTGGCGTCGAGCTGAATCAGCAGGATGAAATTGTGGTGCGACTCACGCCGACCTATAGCGGCTGTCCGGCCACGGATTTATTAAAAGCAGAAATTACCCAGGCTTTCGAGGCCAACGGTTTGACGCCGGTCAAAGTCATTGTGGATCTTTCTCAAGCCTGGACCACGGACTGGATGAGTGAATCGGGCAAACACAAATTACAGCAATATGGTATTGCCCCGCCGCAAGGTCAGTCACATAGCTGTGGTACGCATGTGGCATTGGCCGATGGCATCAGCTGTCCACAGTGCTTAAGTAATAACAGCAAATTATTAAGTGAATTCGGTTCGACCGCCTGTAAAGCTTTATATCAATGTCGGGACTGCTTAGAAACTTTTGACTATTTCAAATGTATTTAATTGTAACGATTGCGCGGTGGGCAGGGTAAACCAATAACAAGCCTGAACACCGCCACCTAAAAGAAGGATTTTGCCATGAGCCAATTTATACCATTAATCATTAAATCGATTCAGCCACAAACCGAGCAGGCGATCTGCATTGCCTTTGATCTCACGCCTGAGCAGTTGGATACTTTTCAATATCAGCCGGGTCAGCACCTCACCATTCGTCATTTAACCGATGACGGCGAGCTGCGCCGCTGTTACTCAATCTGCAGTGATACTCAGGAAGACATGAGTATTGCGATTAAAAAAATTGATCAGGGTCAGTTTTCAACCTGGGCCAATGAGCATCTCAAAGCGGGTGATGTACTGGAAGTCATGCCACCGCAAGGGGTGTTCTTTCAGAAAGCAGCCAAGGCAGGTGGCCAGAATTATTTAGGATTTGCAGCAGGCAGTGGCATTACGCCAATCTTATCGATTGTAAAGTCGGTGCTGAACCGTCAAGCGGATGCAATATTCACTCTGGTATATGGCAACCGTTCATGGAAACAGACCATGTTTTCTGAACAGATCATGGATCTGAAAGACCGTTTTAAGGAACGTCTGCAACTGGTGAATATTTTTTCACGTGAACTGAATGACAGTGACATCTTTAACGGTCGTATCAATGCGGACAAATTGCAGCAGCTGTTTCAGGCCAATCTGATTTCAGCCGACACTGATCATTATTTTGCCTGTGGTCCTGAAGAAATGATGGCAGCGGTCGAAACGGTATTACCGACTTGGGGCATTCAGCGCAGCAAGATTCACACTGAACGCTTCAATACGGGTACTGCACCGAAAGCAACCGCCCAGCAGATGGAAAGCCGTAGCGAAGAACGCGTCAATATTGTTCTGGATGGTCGCGAGCTGATTGTTGAAGTCTCCAAACAGGATGACAGTATTTTAGATGCTGCACTACGTGCCGGGGCAGACCTGCCTTATGCCTGTAAGGGCGGGGTATGTGCAACCTGTAAATGTAAGGTGTTAGAGGGACAGGTTGAAATGGCTGTGAATTACAGTCTGGAAGAAGATGAAATTCAAAAAGGCTATGTGTTGAGTTGTCAGGCACGTCCAACCACGGCCAATGTCCGACTCAGTTTTGACGAATAAAAGCTGAATTTACAGCACTGCGAGCATAGCAGGAGTTCAAGGATGACCTACATTAAAACCAGCTCACCCAAGCCAGGTGTGGTACTGATCGAGCTGAATCGCCCAGAAAAGCGCAATGCCTTAAACAATGCCACCTTGCAAAACATTGCAGCCTGTTTACAGGACTTGGAAACAGATGCTGCTGTGAAAGCCGTGGTCATCACCGGAAATACGCAATGCTTTGCTGCCGGTGCTGATTTAAATGAGCTAGCACAGTTAGATGTGGTTAGTATCCAGCAGGATCAGCGCCCACTGCTTTGGAAAAAAATTGATGAATTTTCCAAGCCTTTAATCATGGCCGTGAATGGTTATGCTTTTGGTGCAGGTTTCGAGTTGGCTTTGCATGGCGACATGGTGCTGACTGGAGAAAATGCCCAGTTTGCCTTGCCTGAAATTGGTTTAGGGATGCTGCCGGGTGCCGGTGGAACACAGCGTCTGGCCCGTCTAGTCGGTCAGCAATTAACGATGCGCTGGGCCATGACCGGTGAAATGATTTCGGCACAGACCGCATTGCAACATGGCATTAGCAGTCAGGTTTGTCCGGCAGGACTGACCGTGCAATACGCACTGGAATTGGCAGAAAAAATTGCCAAGCAGGCACCGCTGGCCATTCGTGCCATCAAGCAATCCTTAAAGTCGATTCATGAAGTGACTTTAAGTCAGGGACTGAAACTTGAACGTCAACATTTTGTCTGGCTGGCAGCGACCCAAGATCGTCAGGAAGGCATCAATGCATTTTTAGAAAAAAGAAAACCAGAATTTAGAGGTGTGTAATGGATTATCAAACAATTATTGTCGAAGAAAAAAATGCAGTGGGCTACCTGACTTTTAACCGTCCAAAACAGCTCAACAGCTTTAATGAAACCATGCATCAGGAAGTCTCCAAGGTCATCAAGGCCTGGGCCAAAGACAGCCGGATTCGTACCGTGGTGATTTCAGCCGAAGGCCGTGGTTTCTGTGCCGGTCAGGATCTGAATGATCGTGTGGTCGATCCGAATGCCGATGCACCGGACTTAGGCCTGTCGATTGAAAAATATTACAACCCTTTGATCAAGCTGATTACCGAAATGCCAAAACCGGTGATTTGTGCGGTGAATGGTGTGGCAGCAGGGGCAGGCGCCAATATTGCCTTGGCTTGTGACATTGTGATTGCAGCAAAATCAGCCTCATTTATTCAAGCCTTTTGCCGTCTAGGTTTAGTACCAGATTCAGGCGGTACCTGGTTCTTGCCGCGTCTGGTTGGCCGTGCTCAAGCGATGGGTCTAGCGATGCTCGGCGATAAAATTCCGGCTGAGCGCGCAGTACAACTGGGCATGATCTGGCAGGTGGTTGAAGATGAGCAACTGCAAGCAGAAGCGAAAAAACTGGCAGAGCATTTGGCACAGCAACCGACCTATGGTCTGTCCCTGATCAAAAAAGCCATTCATGCCGCAGCCGACAATAATCTGGATGAGCAGCTCATTCTGGAACGTGACCTGCAACGTCTGGCTGGACGTTCAAGCGATTATAAAGAAGGTGTACAAGCCTTTATGCAGAAGCGTACCCCTGAATATAAAGGATGCTAAATCATGCAGCAGATCAATTTAGAACAAGTCAAAGTTGCTGTGGTCGGTGCGGGAACCATGGGGATTGGTATTGCACAACTGGCAGCCATGCACGGGCATCCGACCTATGTGTTTGATCTCGATAGCAGCAAAGTTCAGAGTGCCTTAACTGCTTTAGAGGCGCAGCTCAGTAAGCGGGTACAGAATGGCAAAATGACCCAGCAATTGCTGGAGAGTACCTTCGCCAATCTGATCGTGGCAGAGGATATTCAGCAGCTTGCCGATGCGGGCTTAATTATTGAAGCCATTGTCGAGAAGAAAGAAGTGAAGCAAAACCTGTTTCAACAGCTGGCTGCCATTTGCCCGGAACAGACAATTTTTGCTTCCAATACTTCCTCGATTTCCATTACCGCAATTGCCTCGGCGATTCCGAATCCGGAACGGGTGATTGGCCTGCATTTCTTTAATCCGGCACCGGTGATGAAACTGGTCGAGATTATCCGGGGGCTAAAAACCTCAGAGGCAATTGCCGATGCCGCATTTGCGCTCATGGCATCTTGGAAAAAAGTCCCGGTGAGAGCCAAATCTACACCCGGTTTTATCGTGAACCGTGTCGCACGGCCTTATTATGCCGAAGCTTTCCGTGCCTTGCAGGAAAATGCCACCACACCGGAACAGCTTGATTTCATCATGCGCGAATGTGGCCGTTTTGCCATGGGACCGTGTGAACTCACGGACTTGATTGGTCAGGATGTGAATTTATCGGTGACACAAAGCGTCTATCAAGAGTTTTTCTATGAGCCACGCTACCGCCCGTCCTTGATTCAAAAAGAACTGGTCGATGCTGGCTGTTATGGCCGCAAGTCCGGTCAGGGTTTTTATGATTACGCTCAGGCCAAGCCTGCACCAGTGTATGAATTGCCAGTATGTTATGCCAAGTCGCTGAATAAGCTCAAAGTCACGGTAAAAGGTGAATGGCTGCATTCATCAGCACTGATTGAACGTTTAAAACAGGCATCTCATGTGGAACTGAGTTTTCAGGCGGCAGAACAGAATGAAATCCTGATCGGTGATCTTTCCCTGCGATTATCGCTTGGCGAGTCGGTTGAACTGGCTTATCCGCATGACCCAGTGGTGTTGATGGACTGGCATGCAGATTGGGCTAATGCCCAGGCGATTCCAGTGGTGGCATCACCGGCTTGTAGTGAAGAACAGCGCCAAGCGGCAGAACTATTCCTAATAGGTATGAATGTGATACCAATTTGGTCTAAGGATCATCCAGGTCTTTATGTTATACGTAGTATCGCCATGCTGGTGAATGAAGCCTGTGAAGCCGTATTGCATGATATTGCATCAGAACAAGATATTGATTCTGCTATGAAATATGGTGTGAATTATCCTTGTGGTCCATTTGAGTGGACAGATAGAATCGGATATTACACAATTTTACAAATTTTAGAAAATATGTATCATATTTATGGTGAAGATCGCTATAGAACTAGTATATATTTAGCAAAGAAAGCGGTGCAGGGACATGCACAGAAAACTCAGCAACACCCATTACGCGTAGCTGGCTAATAAGGAAGAATCATGGAACAGGTTTATATTTTTGATGGAATACGCACCCCGATCGGATGTTATGCCGGTGGACTGAGCAGTATCCGTAGCGATGATCTGGCTGCTTTGCCAATTCAGTATCTGAAAGATCAGTATCCTGCATTGCCATGGGCAGAACTGGATGAAGTTATTTTGGGCTGTGCCAATCAGGCCGGTGAAGATAACCGTAACGTTGCGCGTATGGCTGCTTTACTCGCAGGGCTGCCTGATTCTGTTCCAGCGATCACCGTGAACCGCTTATGTGCCTCAGGTCTGGATGCAATTGGACTGGGAGCACGTGCCATCAAATCGGGTGAAGCACAATTTGTTTTGGCGGGTGGCGTAGAATCCATGAGCCGTGCGCCTTATGTGCAATCCAAACCCACGACTGCCTTCAGCCGTATCCCTGAAACTTATGACACGACGATTGGCTGGCGTTTTATCAATCCAAAATTTAAAGCGCAGTTTGGCGTCGACAGCATGCCGGAAACTGCAGAGCATGTGGCCGAGAAATATCAGATTAGCCGTGAAGACCAGGACCTGTTTGCCTATCACAGTCAGCAGAAAACTGCAGTAGCACAGCAGAAGGGTATTTTTGCCGAAGAAATTCTGCCGGTAGAGGTCAAAGGTTCGAAGAAAACCACTCTCACCATTTCCCAAGATGAGCACCCGCGTGCAGAGACTACGCTGGACAATCTGTCAGCATTAAAAACACCATTTCGTAAAGAAGGCGGTTCAGTCACCGCCGGTAATGCTTCGGGTGTCAATGACGGTGCAGCTTGCGTATTGCTAGGGAATCAGCAGTTTGCCGAGCAGTATGGTTTGAGCCCAAAAGCCAAAGTGATCGGGATAGCCAGTGCCGGTGTTGAAGCCAAATATATGGGCATTGGGCCGGTGCCAGCCGTGCAGAAAGTCTTGAAGCAGACTGGCCTAAGTCTGGAACAGATGGATGTGATTGAACTGAATGAAGCTTTTGCCGCGCAGTCACTGGCAGTGATTCGTGAACTGGGTCTACAAGATAATGATTCGAGAATCAACCCGAATGGTGGTGCTATTGCCTTAGGCCATCCTTTAGGTATGAGTGGTACCCGTCTGGTGATCACGGCCATGAAAGAACTAAAACGTCGTAATGGAAAATATGCACTCTGCACCATGTGTGTTGGTGTAGGACAGGGAGTTGCACTGATTCTAGAAAATATGGATTAAGAACAGCATTCAATTAATGAAATAAATCGTGGTCAGGATGACTGCGTCAGGAGTAAGAATATGAATAACAATGCAATGGAAAAAATTGAAACGGTATCGGTTGATGAATTACGCAGTGTTCAGCTTCAGCGTATGAAAAAGACCCTACAGCATGCTTATCAGAACAGTCCGGTTTATAAAAAGAAATTTGATGATGCTGGTGTGCATCCGGATGATTTCAAATCACTGGAAGACCTGGCTAAATTCCCGTTTACCACCAAACAGGATCTACGCGATAACTATCCGTTTGGTATGTTCGCTGTTCCACAGGAACAGATTGTACGTGTGCACGCATCTTCTGGCACCACCGGTCAGCCTACCGTGGTTGGTTATACCCAAAATGATATTAATGTCTGGTCTGATGTGGTGGCGCGTTCTCTTCGAGCAGCCGGCTTGAGCAGCAAAGATATCATTCAGGTGTCTTATGGTTATGGTCTGTTTACCGGCGGTCTAGGTGCACATTATGGCGTTGAACGCTTGGGCGCAACCGTGATCCCGATGTCCGGTGGACAGACGGAACGTCAGGCGCAGCTGATTCATGACTTTAAGCCGACTGCACTGATGGTCACCCCATCTTACTGCCTGAATATTATTGAGGCGCTTGAGAAAAAATTTGGTACAGCCAAAAACTGTTCGATTAAAACCGGCGTATTTGGTGCAGAGCCATGGAGCAATGAAATGCGCAAGGAGATTGAAGAACGTCTGGGCATTGATGCATTGGATATTTATGGTCTGTCAGAAGTCATGGGACCCGGCGTGGCGATGGAATGTCTGGAATCTAAAGATGGCCCAACTATCTGGGAAGATCATTTCTATCCTGAAATCATTCACCCTGAAACCGGTGAAGTGCTGCCGGATGGTGAGCTGGGTGAGTTGGTCTTCACCACCATTACCAAAGAAGGCATGCCGGTGATTCGTTATCGTACCCGTGACTTAACCCGTTTATTGCCAGGCACGGCACGTACCATGCGCCGAATGGATAAAATTGTTGGTCGAAGTGATGACATGATGATTATCCGTGGTGTGAATGTATTCCCGTCACAGATTGAAGAGCAGATTTTACAGATCCAGCAACTCATCCCTAACTACCAAATCCATATTTGTAAACATGGACATATGGATACGTTGCATATCCGTACCGAAATGCGTAAAGATAGTAGCGATATTATGGCGCATCAGCTGGCGACTCAGCTTAAGGGCCAGATTAAAACCATGGTCGGGATCACAGTGAGCGTCGAAGTGCTGCCAGAAGGCAGTCTGCCACGCTCGGAAGGTAAAGCACAACGTGTGTTTGATATCCGCAAGTCTGCATGAAGTTCTATTGGATGATAGCCAAATGGTCTATCATCCAGTTTTTAAAAGGTAAAGTTAAACGAAATGAATCCGAAATTAAAACAAATAATCGATGACTTTATTCGCAATGAAGCACTGAGCGGGACTTCATTAATCATGACCATCTTTGGTGACTGTATTTTTCACCGCGGTGGCATTATCAGTCTTGCCAGTTTAATCCAGTTGATGGACGTATTTAGTTTTAACGAGAGATCCGTTCGTACTGCCGTGTTTCGCCTGGTTCAAAATGGCTGGCTGGTCTCGGAGAAAATTGGCCGCACCAGTTATTACCGCGTGACCGAAAGCAGCCGCCAGCGCTTCATTATGGCAGATCAAAAAATTTACAGTTTTACTCATCAGGAATGGAATCAGAAATGGGATCTGGTGCTGCTGAGTTCGGTTGAACTGGAAAATAAACTGCTATTAAAAAAAGAACTGGAATGGCTAGGTTTTGCCAATATTGCCACCAATGTCATGGCCTATCCGGGTTGTGATCACCACAAACTGCAAAACTTGCTGTTAAATTTAAAAATGACAGAGCAGGTGGTGGTATTTAAGGCAGAAGCCTTACTATTATGGCAAGAATCTTATCCAACCGTGAAACGTATGGTAGAGACGAATTGGCCGGTTCAGGAGTTGCATCAGCGCTATGAAAAATTCATCGGTGTGTTTAGAGAGTTCTTTCATTTAGTCGAAAATGAAGATGAACTCGAACCGGTACAGGCCTTTCAACTGCGAATTTTACTGATTCATCAATATCGTCGCATTTTATTAAAAGATCCAAATCTGCCATTTGAATTATTGCCATCAAACTGGTTATCCATCAATGCCCGAAACTTAAGCAGTAACTTGTATCAAACCGTGGTGGCTGCGGGTGAAGAATTTTTCATGGATATCGCACGGACTTCAGAAGGTTCCATGCCGCCTGTACATCCACAGTTTTATAAACGCTTTGGTGGTTTGCGGCAGGAAGAAATTAGCTATTAAAGCAATCAGATTTTAAAGGAATAAAACGATGCCTTGTTATGCCATAGATGGTGTGGTCCCTGTTGTCAGTCCTCAAGCTTATGTTCATCCGACTGCGGTGCTGATTGGGGATGTGGTGATTGAGGCCGGGGTCTATATTGGTCCTTTCGCGGCCTTAAGAGCCGATTTTGGTGGAATTCGTATTCAGAAAAATGCCAATGTTCAAGATTCATGCACCATTCATGGTTTTCCCGACAGTGTGACCTTAGTGGAAGAATATGGTCATATTGGACATGGCGCAATTTTACATGGCTGTATCATTGGCAAAAATGTGCTGGTGGGAATGAACAGTGTCATTCTAGATGAAGCAGAAATTGGCGAAAATACCATTATTGGTGCCAATAGCACGGTCAAAGCCAAAGCCAAGATTCCTGAAAATTCACTGGCACTCGGTAGTCCAGCCAAGGTGATCCGTAGCTTGGAAGCAAAAGAAATTGCATGGAAAACTAAGGGCACCGAGCAGTATATACAGCTTGCAGAACGCTGCCTTTCGTCTATGTATGAGATTGAGCCTTTGTCAGAAGATTCAGCAGATCGACTCACTTATAAAGAATTTAATGCGGCACATGTACTGAAGGGAAATAGTTAATTTTTTTCCATTGCAGCATTGCTCGGTAAGGCTTTTAGCTTTGACCAGTGTTGATCATTCAGCATTGTACGGTGCATAGCGAGAGGTAGATTTGGTTGAGTGATTAAATTCCACTTTCTCGCTATTTTTTAAACAACACATGTCAACAGCCCCTTGTTAACTGAATGGTCGTGACATGAATCGGAAATGTAAGTCGCAAATAGAAATAACAGGAAAAAGCCCAGATCTAGTATCTGGGCTTCATATAATTCGTATTAGATTAATTTTTCTTTATTTTTTATCAAAACTAGATAACTAAAACAGTTCAGGATTTGGTTTTAATTTCCCTTTGAGCTATTAAGTATTTTTGAGCCATAAACTTTTCCTCATTCTCTTTCGGCTGTGTCAAAGTCCATTGGCTATTCGCATCAAGTTCCCAGGCTCTTGTATTATCTTTTAAATAGCTAAGCAGGCCATCTTGGATAATCTGTTTTTTAATTTTTTTATTCTCGATTGGAAAACAACTTTCAACTCTCGAAAATAAATTTCTTCCCATCCAGTCGGCGCTGGCACAATATAATTTTTCTGCACCATTATGATAAAAATAATAAACACGGGTATGCTCTAAATATCTTCCTACAATGGAACGCACTGTAATATTTTCAGACAGGCCTTCAACTTGTGGTCGTAAACAGCAAATTGAACGAATAATTAAGTCAATTTTTACCCCGGCTTGTGACGCTTGATATAAGGCCGAGATCAGTTGAGGCTCGGTTAATGCATTCACTTTAATAATAATACGCGCAGGTTGGCCTGAAAGGGCAAACTGAGTTTCCTGTTCAATATAGTGTAAAAGCTGGTCATGTAAGGTAAATGGCGCATGAAATAATTTTTTCAGTTTGGCCATTCGTCCCATACCAGTCAGCTCTTGAAAAATCTTATGCACATCTTCTGCTATATCATCATCTGTGGTGAGAAGTCCATAATCTGTATACATTTTGGCATTGCCAGCATGGTAGTTCCCTGTACCCAAATGCACGTATCGACGCAGGTTTTCACCTTCTCTACGCACGATCAAAATCATTTTTGCATGGGTTTTGTAGCCAACAATGCCGTATACCACTACAGCACCTGCTTCTTGTAAAAGATTGGCTACAATAATGTTTGATTCTTCATCAAAACGGGCACGAAGCTCAATGATTGCAGTGACTTCTTTACCATTTCGCGCTGCTTCTACCAGGGCTTGGACAATTTCAGAATCGGGACCACTTCTATATAAGGTTTGTTTTATTGCTAAAACATGCGGGTCTTTTGCTGCTTCTCTGAGTAGATTAATCACAGGCTGAAAAGAATCAAAAGGATGATGCAAAAGAACATCTTCTTTTTTTAATACATCAAAAATTAGACTCTGATTGCGTAGCGCTTTGGGAATAACAGGCTGAAAGGGCTTGAAGTTAAGTTCTGGAATATCAAAATCGATAAAGAAACGGGTTAAATTGACCGGCCCATTCACTCGATAAAGTTCTTGCTGGGTCAGATTAAACTGTTCCAATAAATAATTATTCAGTTTGTCTGGACACTTTTGATCGACTTCCAATCTTACCGCACGACCAAACCGGCGAGATGAAAGTTCATCTTTCAAGGCGATCGCAAGATCATCTACATCTGCTGCTAAAGTTAAATCTGCATTTCTTGTCACGCGAAACTGGTAGCAACCTGTAGCAGTCATTCCAGGAAATAGATCATTGACATAATATTGGATCATGGCAGACAGCAAAATATAATGTTGCTCACCTTTAGGACATAATTCATCCGGTAACCGAACAACACGAGGAAGAGATCTAGGCGCAGGAACAATGGCTAAATCTATATGACGGCCAAAAGCATCTTGACCTTCTAATGACACGATAAAATTAAGACTTTTATTGACTAAGCGTGGAAATGGATGAGCAGGGTCTAAGCTTATTGGTGTTACAACTGGCTGAATTTGTTTGAAAAAGTAATTTTTAATCCACTCGTGATGGCGTTCTAAGATATCGTTAAACTGAATAAATCGAATGCCGTAATTTTGAAGTTCTGGCAATAATGTTTGATTTAAAATTTTATATTGTTCTTCTACCGCACGATGTGCTGTTTCTGATATTTGTTGCAAAATCACTTCATTGGGAATGCTATCAGGAGCGCTGGTGATCAATTTAAGGTCGAGCTGCTTCATTAAGCCTGCGACTCGAATCTCAAAAAATTCATCTAAATTACTTGAAAAGATAATTAAAAACTTGAATCTCTCCAGTAAAGGATGACAGCTATCTTTTGCCTGTGCCAAAACACGTTTATGAAATTCCAGTAATGAAAGTTCACGGTTTATATAGGTATGAGAGTTATGTAAGTTTTTTTTTGCAGCCGACATAATAAATACTGTTCTTCTAACAAGCCTGATTTGACTCGGCAGGGATATTAAGAACAAATTGTGACAGAAATATTACAAATTCACTTTTACTTAGACTAAAAGTTAAAATTAAATAATTGTAATTAAAATATATTTTATTCATATTTTATTTTTATAAAGTGTTCTCTATATAGACAATAAGCTGTAGATAATATGAACGTTTCCCGTGCGTGACTTATATCAAGTCATTGAAAATAATATAAAAGAAATATTTCAAGTCAGGCATTCATGGGATATAAATTGTTTTCAAAATTGATGAATGATCCTAAATTTGCCTCTGACATAGCGAATTCTGCTTTGAGTACCACAAAAAGAAAACATAGAAATAAAAATTACGTTAGATAAATATCAACTTCAATTTGGAAAATGTAATTTAATTTATGTTCCCCCTGAAGTTCACTTCATAATTTTATTAATGAATAATTAATAATGATTTTAATCATTTAGCTTAACTTAAATGCGTTGTTTTAATTTAATAAGTTCATGAACTTACTATGAGAAGTAATAATTTTTAGGATTGAGAGGGTTGGAAGGGTAAAAATGGATAAATCTATACGATTTTAGACTTTAAGTTTCAGATTTTATTAAATTTCAAATCTGAGTTAACCTGCCAGCATCTTTACCATAGCTTTGATAAGATGTTAATTTTTTGAGGAAAGGTTTACTTCATTAAAAAATAAAGAAGTTGAATGAAGATCTTCTTCATTCAACTTATAAAGTTCAGCCAGTTTTCTTCTGACAGAATTTAGATCTTGGTTTCTTCAGGTTTTAGAATCACGTCTTTGGGCAGTGATGGACGTTCATAAGGCAGATGTTTTCATCACCGATCAGAAAGATCTTACATTCATACTTCTGGCCACGAAGTTCTAAAATCGCACTTGCACCTGCCTGGCCAGCACCGACAATTACGATAGTTTCGATGTTGCTGATGTAATTAAGCTTTTAATTCTGCTGATGTGTGCTGAGAAAACAGGAGGTTTTAACTTGGTAAACTATAGACACTCATCAGGAGTTTACCATGAGCAAGAAACAGAAGACTTACACCGCAGAATTTAAAGTTGAAGCAATAAAATTGATTGAAGCCAATCAAGGCAATGTATCGGAAACAGCCAGACAACTTGGCATTTCAATGCAAACTCTTTCAAATTGGAATAATAAAGCAAAGACTGGCACCTTAGCAGGCACTAAACAATATTCACCTGATCTAAATGCCTTACTCGAAGAAAATAAAAAGCTCAAACAACAGCTCAAAACAGCTGAAATGGAACGTGAATTTCTAAAAAAGGCAGCAGCGTACTTTGCGAAAGAAAGTCAGTAAGGTACGCCTATATGAAACAGCAAAGACATTTATTCCCGATTAGCTTTATGGCTAGATTACTTCACGTTTCAGTGTCACGATTTTATGATTGGCTAAAACGAGGCATGAATAAAAGATTGGTTCAGCGAAATCAACAGACAATTTTGGTCAAAATAGCTCATGAGGAAACTAAACAAAGCTATGGCTATATTCGATTAACTAAGCATTTACAAGCGCAAGGTATCAAAATCAATACGTATGCTGTACGTCAAATAAAAAAGCTCAACCAGCTGTATTGTAAGCGTCATAAGCGTTTCAAAAGAACTACGAAGAGTGATCATAATCGAGCGATCTACGCAAATTTACTAGAGCAACAGTTTTCAATGACTAAGCCCAATCTTGCATGGTCAAGCGATATTACATACATTTGGACTGCTGAAGGTTGGTTATACTTGGCAGCAGTAAAAGACCTGTACACGAAACAAGTGGTTGGCTATAGCTTAAATGAGCGTATGACCGCACAACTTGTTTGCAATGCACTGACTATGGCGATTCGTAATCAAAAACCAACGAAAGGCTTAATTATTCATTCGGACAGAGGCAGCCAATATTGCAGCCATGAATATCGAAAGATACTGGAAAAATGTGATTTTCAAGGTTCAATGAGCAAACGTGGGGACTGTTACGATAATGCACCGATTGAAAGTTTCTGGGGCATACTCAAGAATGAATTAGTGCATCATTGCAACTATAAAACCAGAGATGAAGCTAAAGCAGATATTACAGAATACATTGTGTTATTTTATAATCAGCGAAGAATTCAAAAGAGTTTGGATTTTAAAACGCCAAATCAAATAGCAGAGAACTTTTATCGGTTAGCTGCCTAGCATATCCCAAGTGAAAGTCTCCTGCTAATTCAGCACATATCATACCCCTACATTTGTTTCACAAGGGAGGAGCAAAGCAGTAACGAGTAATAATGAATACTTGCACCTTGCGAGCACCCATCCTGCCCGTATTTCTCCAAATAAAGATGAAATGCGTGTAACTTTATTGGGAACAGGTAGTCCTGTACCTAGTGAACAACGTTTTGGTATGTCTACATTGGTACAAGCTGGAGGATATAATCTTGTTTTTGATGCAGGGCGAGGAGCAGTCATTCGTTTAACACAAGCAGGTATACCGCTAGGAAAGGTGGATGGTGTTTTTTTAACCCATTATCATTCCGACCATGTAAATGGTCTTAGTGATATGTGGATGACAGGGTATATACCTGCTTTTGGAGGTCGTCAAGGTGATTTTAATGTATATGGACCAACTGGCGTCCTTGCTTTAGTAGAAGGGTTGAAGATAGCCCATGCAGATGATATTCGAGTGAGAGTAGCAGATGGTGAGCTAAAAAAAGATACCACTAATATTGTTGCTCATGAATTTCCTGCTGAAGGCGGTGTTGTTTTTAATCAAAATGGCGTAGTCGTCACTGCCTTTAAAGTTGAACATGACCATCATGGTGCGATTCAACCTGCCCTAGGTTATAGGGTGGATTATGCTGGGCGTTCAGTAGTGATAAGTGGTGATACAATTCCCACTGCTAATGTGCTTAAATGTGGCAAAGGTGTTGATTTATTGATACATGAAGTAGCAGAGTTTCAAGATATTCATGCCGTGCAACAAGTGTATGCTCATCATACTAATCCTCGAGAGGCAGGTGAAATTTTTAATCAAACTAAACCTAAAATGGCAGTATATAGTCACATTGTAAATGGAGTTTCGTCTAAAATTATTGGTATTCCTGATGAGGTGTTAATCCAACGGACTAAGGTAAATTATCAAGGTCCATTAGTAGTGGGTCGAGACTTAATGAGTTTTTTATTAACGCCTACTAAAATAGAGACGTACACACCTTAATTTTTCTAAGTCATCTTTATTCCGATCTAGACAATTCCTAAGCCCAAAATCCAAAGTTTTTTGTGTGAGTAAATTTTATATACAAACAGGTGTTTTTGTTTTAGCAGAATAAAAAAGCCCTCATTGGACGTCACCAATGAGTAAGCATCGGTGAAACCCGCTTGACTCAAGAAGGTTTCCACCGGTGTGGCAGCAACTCTTCAATCTGGCTCATTTTCTGCGTTTAGGGATCCTATTCACCACTATATATCGAATAAATATTTAACAAATTAATAGCAGTCTATACTCACCATCTTTTTCAGCAGGAGCTCTATGAACACAGGGTAAGGCTTGTTGCATTGGATGATCTACAGCCAGGCGCCAAAGATGTCCTGAGCCCAAATTCACAGGTTTTGTATTGGGTTTAGGCTGATAATGCAAGTCGAAGAAATTATCTTCTAAGAAAGTTTCAAATTCAGATTCTGGGCCGTCATGTAATTTTTTGAGTTTTGCCCTGATTTCTGTAATCAAAATCTTTTGCTCAATCTGATCATGGGGCAGGATATCAGTTGCAGGGCCATAGTAGGTACATAAAAAAGTATCCGTTTCAATGGGTGAGCGATCAATATGATACGAATATACATCTGTTGAAATGAAATCTAGCTCTTCATCACGTTCATAACTTTTCAGCAAATTCAAAGAAGGGGATGCACCAAAATCAGTTAAAATCTGCATATCCTTTAAGATAATTTCCCTTGCTAGATTCCCTTTTTCTGAAAGTTTCAGGGCTAAAAGGTCTTCAACAGAAACTCCTGTAATGTTCTCTTTTAATTCAAGTTTAGCCATTATCTCTTTAAAGTCGCCAACCAAATTTCTATACCAGCAAATGGCATTCATATCTCCTTGAAAATTCGAATTTACAAGTTCAGAAAAAGTAGAAACTACTCTAATTTGGTTGTTGTCAGAAAGTTTATTCTTCATATTAGAACTAAATAATGGGCTACCCCACCTCTCTCCTAGAAATTTTTTGTCTATTCTTAGATAAATATCAAATATCCAAAACTATCTGATAAGGCTTAAAGCCTTCTAATACAGCATCTGCAACTAATTGAATGAAAGGTTCAGTTTTGCCATGAGCCATCCATTGATCGAGAGCATCATAGTAGGCCAAACGATTTTCAACTTTAATAACACATGGTGGATAACCAGATTTCATTAGCTCTAAGTTCATCAATAAACGTGAAGTACGGCCATTGCCATCAATAAAAGGATGAATACCGACAAAATCTGCATGCACCTTAGCTGCTCGTTCAATTGGGTGAAGTTGGCTTGCTTCAGAATTATACCAATTTACAAACTGAGCCATTTTGTCAGCAAGTAAAGTGTAATCAGGTGGAGTTGTCGTGGCACCTGAAATTAGTACATTTTGTTGTCTGTAACGTCCTGCATTATCATCATCAATATTTTTAAGAATCAGTTGATGTATGTTCCTGATTTGCCATTCAGAAAAAGGTTCTTGTTTCTTGATTATGTCTTCAACGTAATAAATAGCATTTCTATGGTTAATTGCTTCGAAGTGCTCTCTTAATGCCTTCCCACCAACAGTTATACCTTCTAACACAACTTTGGTTTCTAATAGAGTAAGTGTATTCCCTTCAATAGCATTGGAATGATAAGTCCATCGTACAATAAGGTCTTCTTGTAAATTTTTTACTATTGCAGGTGGTAGGGGACGATGCTGATCTAACTTATTTTTTAAATCATCAATAATTTCAAACATTACCTTGTCCCTGAATGTGTCTAAAAGAATGATACATCAAAAAAGAATATCAAAGAAATGATACGTTATATTATAATATTTTATAGTGCTCTCAATGTTGGTATAATCGATACGTCATTTCAAATCCTGAATTGGATTTGAACAAGATTTTAAAGTGATTCAATCCACTAAATCTAATTTGGGTCAATGAATATTTATAAAATTGTATTTAAAATTAATTAGTTGGGTTCTGAGTTCAATTGACGCCATTACCCAAGTTGATGAAAATAAACCAACTCCAATTAAGAGTATATGACTTAACTTTTTTGACATTCTATCTCACCTTTAGAAAGGCCAAGATTGAAGTAATAAAGCAAATATTTAGTATTAACTTTAATACTTCTTTCTCGCTATTTATAAAATTATTTATTGCTACTAGGGCGTGTCATCAATTAAGCCATATCATGATTGAGGCAAGGTAGATCGCTGACAGGAAGTTTTGAGCCAATTTATCATAGCGCGTAGCAATACCTCGATACTGCTTGAGCTTGGCGAAGAAGTCCTCGATCAGATGTCTTGCCTTATAAAGATGTGGGTCATAATCACGCTGATCAATCGCGTTACTTTTGGACGGCATCACAATCTGACCATTGATCTTATGGATTGGATCAATCACCCGATCCTTGGAATTGTAGGCTTTATCCATGA
>NZ_SJXH01000042.1 GCF_004336635.1 Acinetobacter sp. ANC 4862 | reverse complement strand
AGGGCAATAAACTGATCCCATCGAGAAGCAGATCTGAATTTCTGCCCAACATGATGTTGTTTAGCAAGCCGTTCAAAATCTTGTCGTAAGACTGGTTTAATTAACTGATGAAATACGGTATTCTGATGTGACAAAACCTGAATCCTGGTCGTTAAAGTGTTTGTTTGCACTCATATTTTAACTGTTCGGACTCAGGTTTTTTTATTTAAATCAAACTATGGGACAGCAGTGGGTGATGACCTCGTTTTTTAACCGACTATTTTTTCTAAGGCTGACCTGTAAATCATTTTGATTGAAATATGATTTAAAGCTCAGTCTCTTTTTATAAGACTTATTCGGCTTAAATATTAGAAAAGATCAAAGAGTAATATTTCGCCTGCCCTGATAGTTTAATAATAGAATCAAACAATGCTATCTAAAATTTGATTGAAATATACTTTAAGTTAGTGTTTATTTTCAGTCATAGGAATACAATATAGCACTCTATTCTGCTTAAGTTCCCCACTCCTTTTTGAGTGAGATGACGAGCATATCTACAATATTCTGATCATAGCTTATAAGTGATTTTATTCAAATTGCTGTAATGTTCCATGTAATCCCAAGGAGTAACTAGGGTGCGCCAAGCAACAGTTTATATTGACAGAGAAGCACTGCAATATAATTTAAACCGTGTTAAACAACTTGCACCAACTGCTCAAATTGTAAGTATGGTTAAAGCCAACGCTTACGGACATGGAGTCAAAGACTGTTTAGCAGCCTTAAGTGGAACGGATGCCTTTGGTGTCGCCTGCCTTGAAGAAGCACTTGAAATTCGTGAACTCGGCTATCAACAACCCATTACTCTCATCGAAGGTATTTTTTCTGAAGATGAAATGCAGATTGTGGTTGAAAATAATATTGAATGTGTGATTCATCATCAACAACAATTCGATTGGTTGCGAACATACAAAAATGCCTATATTGGCAAAAACTTAAAAGTTTGGGTCAAACTCAATAGCGGTATGAACCGCCTGGGTTTTAAAGCCCCAGAAATTATTGAGGTGATTAACTCACTTAAAGCCGAAGGTTTTACTTGTGTTTTAGCGATGCACTTTGCCAATGCCGATGCAGAAAACCATCCTTTAAATGAACAACAAAAAAATCAATTTCTTCAGGTTAAAGAAGCCTGTGCACCCGTGATGGCTTCTTGCTGTAATTCAGCAGCCATTTATAAATGGCCAGAATTAAATTTTGATTTTGTTCGTCCAGGGATCATGCTGTATGGTGCATCACCATTTTCGGATCAATCGATACATGATTTAGACCTTAAACCGGTGATGACTTTTACCGCTGAAATTATTGCTTTAAACCATATTCAAGCCGGTGAATCTGTGGGTTATGGTTCAACATTTACTGCTGAAAAAGAAATGGATTTAGCCATTGTTTCGATTGGTTATGGTGATGGTTACCCACGTGCATTCCCTAAACAAAACTATGTCGCCATTAATGGTCAAGCAACACGCGTAATTGGTCGTGTTGCCATGGATATGATTGCCATTGATATCACAGGCTTAGATGCACCAATTGGTACAGAAGTGGAACTATGGGGTAAAAACCGCTTAGTCGATGCTGTTGCAGAAGCCAATGGTACGATTGGTTATGAGCTCTTGTGCCGCCTAAGTGCTCGTCCAAGAAGAAAGTAGATATTTAAATTGTTAAAAAACCCAAGTTTAATTTGGGTTTTTTTAACGCAATCATTAAGCCACACTAGGCTGCACATCATATAAAAAGTTCAAGAAAGCATCCAGGCTTTCTTCATTCAACTGATTTGGGGCAAAACCGTTATAACCCAAAGATTTAAAATAGTTTTGTATTTTACTGTTTCGCCCCACGTATTTCATTGACCAATTAAAAAAGTTAGTTTCTTTCAAGACACATGTTTTAAGCAAAACGATTTCGTGATGTCTCGGATCTTTTCTCAGTTTGTTTAAAAGTGTCAGGATATGTTTTTCCTCGCCTTCCAGACATTGAAAAAAATAACCATCGGCATAATACAAAACCCCATGGATTTGATGCTTTGTATTAAAATCTCTCGCCTCAGTTAAAATATCCCGAAGATCCTTTAAAATGGTTTCATCATTTGAGGTTTTTTTACTGGCATAACATAACTGAAATATCATGACCCAATGCCTTCTTATTGTTTTTAAATAAAAAATAAATGTTAAAAAAGATAAAAATGTCCAATGAAATTTACCCATTGGATAAAATATAGCAGATGTATTTTTAGCTGTGAATAGCAGGCAATTAATCTAGATAATCATCTGTTGGAATAGGCAATTTCTGTAAGCCACGGCGTAAAGTATCTGACCATTGTTTACTCAATTGTCTAAAATACGGATCTTCTTCATAGATCCGTTTGCCATTTGGAATATGTAAGGAATCTTTATGATAAACAATAGTATCTAATGGCATTCCAACTGAAACATTGGAACGTAAAGTAGAATCGAATGAAATCAAACAACAACGGACCGCCTGATCTAAAGGCATTTCATAAATTAATGCCCGATCTAAAATCGGTTTGCCGTATTTGCTTTCCCCAATTTGAAAATAAGGCGTATCTTCCGTTGCGCAAATAAAATTACCTTGCGGATAAATATTATAAAGTTCCATTTCTGAACCTTTAATTTGTCCACCCAGTAAAAGACTACAATAATAATTATTCTGTTCGTGCGTGTTAGCATCTTGAGTAACATCAGCAATGACTTTTCTTAATGTCTGCCCCACCAACTCTGCCATTTCGAACATAGTATTGACACTATATAAGTTGGGTTCTTGGCCAAGTTCCAGATGATTGTTCAAATGACCAATAACGGCTTGTGTTGTCGCTAAATTTCCAGATGTTTGTATCGTGATAAATCGTTCAGCCTCTACCCCAAAGGTATAAAGTTTACGAAATACCGAAATATGGTCCACACCCGCATTAGTGCGCGTATCACTAACAAAGACCAAACCATCTTTTAAACGTAGCGCACAACAGTAAGTCATGAGAACTCCTTATGACTTTTAAATTTTCAGCAAGCGAGTACTTGAACAATAGAATTCATAGACTCAATACCACCACGCTCTCTTATGCCTCTTACTGGTGCAACATCCCAATAATCTCGACCGATTGCCACATATATATGCGAATTAGGAACAAATAACTGATTGCTGGTATCAAAACAATACCACGAATTTTCAAAAAATACCTCTGCCCAAGCATGACTTGCAAGGTGAGATGTATTCGGTACAAATAAATAACCGGATACATAACGTGCAGGCAAGCCTAAATACTTACACATGGCAATAAACACATGGCTATGATCTTGACACACCCCCTGTCGACATTGGAAAGCTTCTATAGCAGAAGTTTGTACAGAGGTTCGATCAGGCACATAAGGAATATAATTTAATATTGCCTCCGACAAAACCATTAAGTTGGCTCGATTCAACTGGGGAACATAATATTCTGCAAAACTTTTCATTTCTGCATTACACATTGTGCTTGGTGTAGGCTGTAGAAATAATTTGGGATTGACGGCAGTTTCAATCCCAAACTGGGTATTCGGATTCATCTCCACAATACCTTGCGCCATAATGGTCATCTGGCTATAAGGCTGGCGCTGCGAACTGGTAATCCAAACATTATTAAAAGCATCAGATTTAACTTGTTTCTCACCCGGTACACTCACATTCCACGAATGCACTTGCTGATGCACATTCGTGGTCGGAGTCATCTTAATATATTGAATGCTGTTACGCGCTTGATCAGTATATTGGTAATGGGTTTGGTGATTAATCATCAGCTTCATGCATCCACCTCAAATAAGTGTTGAACATAGTCACTGAAATGATAAAAATTCATACTATCCGGATTTAATTTCAGTTGCTGCCAAGCGCTGTCCACCCCATTCCAGCCAATCTGACTTAATAGATCTACAGTTTTATCAATACTTTCAAGTGTGATGGTGCGATCTTGCTTAAGTCGAAGCTGTCGGTCTAACTGCTCAATATTCTTTCCAAAAGTAAAAAACAGAAAGATATCTTCAGATTCAGCTTCTAATATATCCTGACATTCTCCAGCCACATCGCAGATATAAGCTACATTTTCAGTCGCATTTTTAATCAGTTGATTGAGTTCTGCATACGCTTTTGCAGAAAATATTCCACGTAAATCTTGAACATTATCTTTGGCATGTTGAAATTGCTGGCCAAAAGATGAAGGTTGTTCGGTATCAAGCAATAATGTATTTAATGAGCTTGCATCAAAAGCGGGCAAGCAAAATGCATGCGCATATTCCAATGCATCCTGGTTGTTATGAAATGGAAATTGACTACACAAATATTGAATACGCGTTAAGTATCGACCTAACCAAAAAATATGTTGAGCATTACTATTTAATAAAATCATGATTTCTTTCCCAGGGTTAGATATTTAAGAATGAAGATTATCGACAACCCATGTGTCTTTAACTCCACCACCTTGTGAAGAATTCACTACTAAAGATCCGGCCTGCATTGCCACTCGTGTTAAACCACCGGGTACGATTTCCGTCCGATAAGGTGAACTCAGTACAAAAGGACGTAAATCGATATGACGCTCTGCAACCCCAAAATCGGTCATGGTTGGACAAACCGATAAATCCAAAGTCGGCTGCGCAATATACAGATTCGGTGTAGCAATAATTTTGTCTCTAAATGATTCAATTTGACTTTTCGAGGCTTGTGGACCAATCAACATGCCATAACCACCCGAACCTTGGGCTTCTTTCACCACCAACTGCTCTAAGTTGGATAGAACATAATCCAGGTCTTGAGCTTCACGGCATTGGTAAGTCGGCACATTTTTTAAGATTGCTTGCTCACCTAAATAGAAATGAATCATTTTATCGACATAAGGATAGATTGATTTATCATCCGCCACACCAGTCCCGGGTGCATTGGCAATCACAACATTGTGACGTAGATAAGCTGACATTAATCCAGCCACCCCTAAAGTACTATCCGGCATAAAACATAATGGATCCAGATATGCATCGTCCACGCGACGATAAATTACATCAACCTGCTGTCTTCCACGGATGGTTTTGACATAAACCTTATCGTTTTCTACAAAAAGATCACGTGATGTCACTAAAGGCACATCCATTTCCCTTGCCAGGAAAGAATGCTCATAATAGGCGCTGTTATAACGTCCCGGCGTTAGCACAACAATAAAAGGCTTATCGACATAGGCATTTTCAGCCAAAACTTCTTTAAGTAATTGCGGATATTGTTCAATGCCGAGAATGTTGTTTTGCTGGCATAAATCGGGCATTAATTTTTGACTGATTTTGCGACTTTCCAGCATATAAGACACACCGGATGGCGTTCTTAAATTATCTTCCAGTACATAAAATTCGCCATGACGGTCACGAATAATATCAATCCCGCTAATCTGACTATAAATTTTACCTTTTAAGTCGTGTGCATACATATGCGGTTGATAGGCTTCATGCGTCAGCACTTGCAATTCAGGCACAATATTGGCTTTTAAAATATCTTGCTGATGGTAAATGTCGTGTAAAAACAAATTCAGTGCACGTACCCGTTGCGAACAACCCAATGCGACTTTATTCCATTGCTTTTTCTCAATCACCCGCGGAATTAAATCATAAGGAATGGTTCTCTCAATCCCTTCCGACTCACCATAGACGGTAAAAGTAATGCCCTCATACAAAAAGTGATCTTTCGCTGCCTGGTTTAATAACTTTAATTCATCAATGCTGTGTTGTGATAACCAATGTTCTATTTTGCTGCAGGTTTCCCCTGACATGCTTTGATCATCCACCAGTTCATTAAAAAAATGAGATTTGAGCTGCTGAAATAAACCGCTTATTTTCGAATGATTCTTATACCCTCCTATGGATGGATTAATATTCGTTCCCGCCGGATGAGAAAAACTTTCAACCGTAGACGTTAAATCTGTTCGATCCTTTTCTTTAAGCATACAACCCTCTTAATTGTTATTTATTTTGAATGCAATTAAGCAACAAATATGCCAATAAAAATCCTTTTATCGCTTTTGTCTATTTATTCATCAAGTTATATGTTATTCAATGGTTGTTTCGATCAAATATGTTTCGAAATGTAGATGAGCTCAAGGGCAAGAATTGCGAAAAATATTCAGGTTTTTTATTGTGTTCAGCATTCAATGGAGATATAAACAAGCTACTCGATTTTTAATTTAAGTTATGTCCTCACAAGAAAAAGAAACCTCGAACAGCCTGTACCGACAATGGCAAATTTTATCTCGTCTTTCCACCGGGAAATGGATGGGTACCCGAGAGTTACAAGAAATTTTGCAACGCGAAGGTATTGATATCAGCTTACGCACCATTCAACGTGACTTAAATCAGATCTCGCTGCGCTTTCCCATAGAAAGCAGTAAAACCGTGCCTCAAGGTTGGCGTTGGCGCTCAGATGCACCGATTCAAAGCTTGCCGCATATGACCAGTTCTCAAGCGGTCACCTTTATGATGGTCGAAGAACATTTAAAGCATTTGCTGCCGCCTAGCTTGATTGAGGAAATGAACCCGTGGTTTGATTTGGCACGTCGCAGTCTCTCGACCCAAAACAATGTACGACAATGGATTAACCGGGTTCGTATTGTTCCGGCCACCCAACCTCTCATTCCACCTGTAGTAGATAAACTGGCGCAACAAGCGATTTATGAAGGCTTACTGCAAGACAAACAACTGGAATGTGTTTATCAGGGACGTAGTCACTTAGGTGAAGAAAAAACCTATATTTTGAACCCCTTAGCTTTAGTACAAAAAGGCGCAATTATTTATTTAATCTGTACCCGCCATGATAAAACCGACATTCAGACCTTTGCTCTGCACCGTTTTAGATCAGCAATTGTACTAAATTCGCGCGCGATGCACCCGGTTAACTTTGATATTGATACTTATATCGACTCTGGTGCATTAGGCTTTAGAGTCGACTATACCAAGCCGACCGAAAATGTGGCATTAAAACTGATTATGTCTGAAGAAGATGCCCATTATTTTGATGAGAGCCAACTCAGTAAAGACCAGACCATCCAAAAACTGGACAATGGTTTGGCCCAAGTGACCGCAACCGTGCCCTTTACATCACAACTGACATGGTGGTTAAGAAGTTTTGGTCATAAAATTCAGCATATTGAGCCGATTGAAGTCTCGAATGCGGTTCGTCAAATCACGGATTAAACAAAATAACTGAAATAAAAAAAGTCCCAATGATTGGGACTACTAGGATATTTCTGTTTGGATCTATTTTTATTGTCGTACTGTGGGCTTCAAGAACATCAAGCTTTATTTTCTCACCCCGATGCAAAGCTTGATGGCGGCTGATTTCATTTGTGGAGTAGAAAATATTGTGCTTTAGCACGCCAGATCTCCAGTGTTATATCGAATTGATTTCATCGTCATATGCATTACCTCTGTTGCTAACGTAAAACCAATGTAGTCCATAATCCAACGATTGAGAAATCACAAGATCAGAAACTTTAAGATGAATATTGATTAAGCATTTATTCTGAATCTCTATTTCCCCTTGTTCATATACTCTACACATCCAATCCTTACTTTAATTTAAGTAAAACTTGTATAGCCCATACTTATCTTTCAGGCCGCCGATCCATCACTTATACATAGGGATTTTACAAATCAGAACTTGTGAAATGTATATAAAATAGGCAGATTCATGTTATGCAGAACTCGATGGAAAACATGAAAATGCCAGTTCCAGCCCAAGCCGTCAGACATAGACTTCTAAATACTTTTTTCTCGCGATACTCAGTCTGGTTTAGCTGTATTTTTATTACCTTAACGATTAGCTGGTTTCGTATTATCTATGAGCCTCAATCTATTCATTATTTTCTTTCAGATCCCTTTCTGAATTCTTTATGGCTGATTTCAGGAATCCTTACACTGGTTGGCGTATATGATATCTTGCAAAATCAACATTCAATTCTAAAAAATTATCCCCTCATGGGACATTTCCGCTTTATTTTTGAAGATTTTCGTCCTGAAATTCGTCAATATTTTATTGAAGATGATCAAGATGCCCTGCCATTTTCACGCATGCAACGCAACCTGGTTTACCAAAGGGCAAAAAATAAAAATGCCGATAAACCTTTTGGTTCCCTGATTAATGTCTATCAGCAGGACTATCGTTTTATCACCCATTCCATTACCCCATGCAAACCTGCTGACCCTGAAAGTTTTCGTATTCAAATCGGCAATCATCAATGTCAGCAGCCCTATAATGCTTCGATTATGAATATCTCTGCCCTGAGTTTTGGCAGCCTCAGTGCCAATGCCATTCGTGCTTTAAATTTGGGCGCGAAAATGGGCAATTTTTACCATGACACCGGTGAAGGCAGTATTAGTCCTTATCATTTGGAAAATGGTGGAGATATTGTTTGGGAACTGGGCAGTGGCTACTTTGGCTGTCGTACGCTGGATGGCCAGTTTGATCCGGAAAAATTTACCCGACAAGCCCGGTTACCGCAAATCAAAATGATTGAAATCAAGTTATCGCAAGGAGCAAAACCCGGACATGGCGGTATTTTACCTAAAAGTAAGATCTCAGCAGAAATTGCCGAAATTCGTGGCGTGAGCCGTGATCATGACTGTGTGTCTCCTTCGCAACATTCGACATTTAGCACCCCGATTGAAATGATGCATTTCATTCAGCGACTGCGTGAACTATCGGACGGCAAACCGATTGGATTCAAGCTCTGTATTGGTCAGCCCTGGCAATTTATGAGTATTGTCAAAGCCATACTGGAAACTCAAATTGTGCCAGACTTTATTGTGGTGGATGGCTCTGAAGGTGGTAGTGGTGCTGCCCCGATTGAACTGATTGACCACGTGGGTACCCCTTTACGAGAAGGTTTACTGTTTGTGCATAATACTTTGGTTGGTGCAGGCTTACGCAATCTAATTAAAGTCGGTGCCAGTGGTAAAATTATTAGTGCCTTTGATATTTCCAGCACCATGGCCATTGGAGCTGACTGGGTCAATTCGGCACGCGGCTTTATGTTCGCTGTCGGTTGTATTCAGGCACAAAGCTGTCATACCAACCAATGCCCTGTCGGGGTCGCCACCCAGGATCAAGAGCGTCAAATGGCCCTGCATGTTCCCACTAAGGCAGTTCGTGTGTTGAATTTTCAAAAAAATACCCTGCGTGCCTTATCCGAAATGATTGCAGCTGCGGGCTTGAAACATCCGGCTGATATTAAAGCCCATCATTTAGCGCAGCGTATTAACGACCGGGAAATTAAAAACTATGAGCAATTACACTTCTGGCTAAAAGAAGGTGAATTACTCAGCAGCGAAGCGAAAGATACCGAAAACTTTTACTTTCGAATGTGGAATTTAGCCCATGCCGAGCAATTTTAAACTTTACATGATTTAAAAATAAGCCAATACTTTCAATAAAAAAGAGGTCATATTGACCTCTCTTATGCGTTGATTAAATAGAAAATCAATAATAACCATCTGAACTTTGGGCATGTAAAAATGCCGGAATTAAACCCGTTAATGCTGCACGAATATCAGCACGTTCATTGATTAACTGATGCGAACCTTCTTCCAGCATCAACAAGGTCTGAAGCCGAAACTTACGACGAATAAACTCAATGTTATAACGCCAGTCCACGGTCTGATCTTGCGCACCTTGCGCCAACCACACAGGAATACGACATGCCGGACGCGATTCCATCTCTTGCATCCATTTGGACATGGCCAAAATCCAGTCCATTCCCATCATACGGGGCTGCAAAGGATCTTTTAAACGCACAAAACGTAGAAACTCTGGATTGTGGTTATTGCGTCTGAAATGACGTGGCACTTGACGCTTGATGCGGCGAATAATGCCCAAACCCACAGAATTATGCCACCAGGCCGATTTCGCCGGTCGAATCAGCGGAGAAAGTAATAACACGCGCTCTACGTATGGATTTTCACGACGCTCCGCAAACTCCAACAGATGATGCAGCAAAATGGCACCACCGGTACTTTGACCAATTCCCAACCACGGTTTAGGGAGTTGACTGGCATTTTTAACGTAGTGATAAACGGCGTGCAAAACCTGCTGATAATGATCAAAGTTCTTAATGTTCGCAGGTGAACCATCACTTAACCCATGACCAGGCAAATCATAGGTGATGACACTAAAACCCTGTTCCAGCAGCTCACGAATAATCGGCTGATAAATACCACTATGTTCCAAATAGCCATGCAATAAAAGTACCGTTCCGCGTATTTTATTAAAAGCAATATTGGCTAAATTCGGTTGGAATACCTGTACATGCAATTTAAACAAAGGCATTTGTACATAGCCTTGCCAATGCTCACAATCCAGTAAATGCATACCGTATAACTTACGATAAGCCTGAATCTCCACTGAAGGTTGATAAGGCTTATTCAGGTTTAAGGCTTCAAGCAATTGAGGCGTGGTTTCCCGACTCGGAACCGGTAAATCCAGCTGTTTTAAAATACTGGGATTTAAAAATGGGATATCTGGCATCAAGGCACCTCCCGGCAATCACTGGAACCAAACCAGAGATCACGAATCGTGGCTAACATTTCATAATTGGCACGGCGGCTATGATCATAATTTTGTTCACTTGGACGCCAACGTGTCAAATGTGTCGGCATAGGCGCTTCAACAGGCACCGTTTCAATACCATTTAAGGCAAATAAACGACGTGTCCGCGGCATATGATAACGATCGGTAATTAAAATCACCCTCGGTGCTCCACCTTTTTTTTGCAATAACAACGAGCTAAAACGCGAGTTTTCGCAGGTATTCATGCTTCGATCTTCCAGCAATTTCGCATTTACATCATGTTCTTTCAACCAGCGCTGCATATACGGTGCTTCCACACCACTGAGTACAATCGGAAGTTGATATTCTTTTTCGATAGCTAAGGTTTTTTCTAGGCGCAAACGGGTGTAATCATTCACCACAATATCTTTGCCGTTTTTATCCAGAGTGAGTCCACCACCCAATACCACAATGGCATAAGGTTTTGAACTTTGCAGCTGAGGCTGTTCATTCTGTTCGTGAATTAATGCAATATCTTGGTAAATGGTTTCATCGACAGGTTCTTGAGCGACTTGCTCCTGTTCAATTTTATGCGTGCGAAGAAATTCCACATATTTTTCCATCAACGCTTTATTTTCAGTACTGTTCAAGTCCAATAAATCTTTAACTGTTTGAGCGGGATCTTCCTGTTCTATTTCTTCATCTACGGGTTTTACAAGCAACGGAATACGTGGTTTTTCCTGATCATCATTTTCCTCCTGTTGCGCTTCTTCAATCATTTGCTGCAAGGCTTTATAACGTGCCTGAATCACCGTCAAATTCTGTGAATCATGGTTTTGGATTGCTTCTTCCATCAACTTTAAATAGGCTTGCCGAGCAATCCACAATTTGGAACCCGGCTCCAGATTTTCATGTTCGCTCAATGCGGCCATTTGTTGACTTTTCGCAGCCACTTGATTGACTTCAACAGGAACAAAACTATTCAGAGCTTTTACCACCCAGCCTGAATAAAATGGCGAATAAATCAAAACCATGAAACAGCCGAAAAGAACAAATAACACGGATGCTATTTGTACCAATCGAACCATCCAATGCGATTTCGCCATAATTTTCTTATTCCAAATGTGAACGAATTAAACCGGTTTCATCAAACAGTACCGGTTCAGGTTCTAATAAAATATTAAATTTTTGCTGCACATCGTGTTGTACGGCATGATAAGTGGCTTTCACATCAGCCAAAGTTGCCTGATCATAGTTCACCAATACCAGAGCTTGTTTATGAAACATCCCTACCATACCTAGCTGTTTACCTTTCCAGCCCGATTGATCAATTAACCAACCTGCTGCAATTTTAACGCCACCTTTCGCCTGAGGGTAATGGGGCAAATTCGGAAATGATAGTGCTAAATGATCATAAAGCTGTTCTGAAATCACCGGATTTTTAAAGAAACTTCCCACATTGGGATATTCTTTTGGATCGGGCAACTTACTTTGACGAATTTGAATCACTTGCTTTTGCAGGTTTTCAGCTGTTTGCTCATCACCCACCGCTTGCTTGAGATCACCATAATTCAACATTAGATTCGCGTGCTTAAGCAACTTAAAAGTCACATGAGTAATCACAAAACGATTGGGATCATCTTTAAAAATACTATGTCGATATGAAAAATCACAGTCTGCAGCCAGAATAGTACTGAATTTTTCTAATTCGCGGTCATAAACCTGAACCGATTCAATAAACTCACCTGCTTCAATGCCATAAGCCCCGATATTTTGTACTGGAGATGCACCGACCAAACCCGGAATAAGCGCCAGATTTTGTAAGCCATACAAATGTCGTTCCGTCGTCCACAATACAAAGTCGTGCCAGACTTGTCCTGCACCGACACGAATGGTCTTACTTTGCTCATCTTCAGCAAGATATTCAATACCCTGAATATCCATATGCAGCACAAGCGCATGAATATGTTCAGGCAATAACATATTGCTACCACCAGACAGAATCAGAACATTTAGCTGTTGCTGCTTGGCATAATTTAAGGCATCGACCAATGCTTGTTGAGATTGAACTTTAATATAATGCGATGCAGTCGCATCAAGACTTAAGGTATTAAAAGGCTTAAGTTGAATTTGTGTTTGAATATTCATGTGCTTAAACCTTTATTTCACATCGATCTGTTGTTTGAACTGTTGTTTTGAAAACTGTTTTTGAAAATACTGACCCAGGCCAAACTGCTCGATTCACACTGATCGAGTACACGCTCAAAACCATCTACCCCACCATAATATGGATCTGGTAAAGCTTGTTTGAAATAATTTTGATCGTATTCACTCATCAATGCAATTTCTGCCCGAATTTGACTTGCGCCATATTCTATATGTACTTGATCTGAAAGAGCTTGAATATTAGATAAATTTTCATGATCCATTGCCAAAATCAAATCAAATTCAATGAAATCTTGAGGCTTTAATTGGCGTGCACGCAAGGCTGATAAATCATAACCACGCTTTAACGCATGTTTCTGGCTACGTTCATCGGGCGCTTTTCCGGGATGATAATTACTAGTTCCCGCTGAATCAATCACAATATTGAGCTGATGTTCATCACAAAAATGTCTAAGCACAACTTCTGCCGTGGGAGAGCGACAAATATTTCCTAAACACACACATAACACCTTATATGGCGTTTTGGATGACATAACAACCTCGATAACTGCTTTATTTTCAGGTGTCTTATGTTAAGTTATTTATGGGATGAATCCTATAGAACGCTAAAACAATAATCTTGAATTTGATATCAAAAAGGATGCTATAGATGAGCCATTTTCAATTCCAGACCGTCTCGAATATTATTTCAGGGCTCGGCTCGATCTATGAGTTAAAGCAATTGTTGCAACAGCAGCCCCATAAAAAACTATTATTGGTCACCGATGCTGGAATGATTCAACAACAATTGCATTTACCTCTTATTGAAATACTGGAAACTATTCATCTTGATTATGTGATTTATTCTAGCGTTCAGGCTGACCCGCCTGAACATATTGTTCTAGATGCGGTTCAATTCGCCAAAAATGAAAAAGTCGATATTATTCTGGGTTTCGGTGGAGGAAGTTCCCTAGATGTAGCTAAAGTCATTGCGGTTCTTGCCCATCCAGAGCAGCAGCAAACCTTGCAAGATTTATACGGTGTCAATAATGCAAAACAACCGCGATTGCCCTTATTTTTAGTTCCCACTACGGCAGGTACCGGTTCTGAAGTAACACCAATTTCTATTGTCACCACAGGTGAAACCACAAAAACTGGAATTGTCTCTCCGGTTTTATTTGCTGACGTAGCCATTTTAGATGCAACTTTTACCCAAAATTTGCCAGCTCACATTACTGCGGCAACAGGCGTAGATGCGATGGTGCATGCCATTGAAGCCTATACCTCAAAAATAAAAAAGAATCCTTATGCAGATATGCTGGCAAAACAGGCGCTGAGATTACTCAATAAAAACTTAAGCTTAGTCTTGGCGGATGGACAGAATTTAGAAGCACGTCAAAATATGTTGGTCGGCTCAATGCTTGCCGGTCAAGCTTTTGCCAATTCTCCAGTTGCTGCGGTACATGCACTGGCTTATCCCTTAGGTGGGCATTTTCATATTTCACATGGTCATAGCAATGCCTTGGTCTTAACCGAAGTTTTAAAATTTAATGCACCCAAGGCAAAGCAACTCTATTCTGAATTGATGTGCTGGTTGGATCCCAAAAGTACCGGCAGTACCGATGGTTTATGCGATTTATTTATTGATCATATGCAAAATCATCTCGATAAAAGCGGTTTGATTTTAAAACTGAAAGATTTAAATGTTCCGGAAAATAAGCTTGAGCAATTGGCCAATGATGCCATGTTGCAAACCAGACTTTTACAAAATAATCCGCGTGAACTCCAGTTGCAGGATGCCCGACAAATTTATGAAGCTATTTATGCATAATTTGTTTTTTGTTGATCTTCAAACCATTTTTAAATGATTTTTTATTGCAATAAAAAAACGTATCAATAAAAAACCATATCGTAAGGTCATTTACTCGCCTGTAGATGACCTTACTTTTACCCGCTTGCATTCATTTATTTTTAACAGTACAACGGAACATAAATGACCTCTAGAAAATAAAATCACAATGAAGCAAATACCAAAACAACGCACTGATTTTTCATACTTCTTACCCATTCAAACGCGCTGGTCAGATAATGATATCTATGGTCACGTCAACAATGTCACCTATTACAGTTATTTTGATACTGCAGCCAATGCCTTACTGATTGAAAAAGCAAACTTTGATATTCGATATTCGCCAGTGATTGGATTGGTGGTCGATTCAGCCTGCTGTTTTTTTCAAGAACTTTCTTATCCTGAAATTATTGAGGTTGGCGTGGTGATTTCCAAACTTGGCAATTCATCCGTACAATACGATCTAGCGATCTTTAAACCGTTCCATGATGTCGCCTCTGCACAAGGTCATTTCGTACATGTCTTTGTGGATCGCCAGACACGAAAAAGCACCCCGATTCCAATCGAAATGCGGGATGCTTTATCTCAATACTGTGTAAACAAATAAACTTATTTGAGTTGAATATTCTGTATTTCAGCATCAAAGTTTTGCAGAAGATCCTTCACTGCTGCTTCTGCATGCAGTAGCTCTGAAGCACGTGTATAGGCCTTTTCTTTACGTTGATTTTGCATGCTATACGGCGTGGTTGTTTCAACTTCAGCATATTTGACCTGAAAATGCGTATTGGGCCATTCATTTTTTAATGCTTGCTCTAAGGCATGTTGTAATTGATTTAACAACTGTTCATATTGCGGTGGAATATGAAATAACGATTCACCATCAATCTGACCGGTCATTACCCCTTGTTGTGCCAATTCCTGCACAGCAGGCGTTAAAGTGCTATTTCTAAACCAGTATTCCCACTTCTCTACGGTCCAATCACCTTCAAGCTGTTGAGGCGTTAGTCTTAAAATATCTTGTGGCATTAACCCTGAATTTTGAGCGGATACAGTTTCAACCGCAACTCGCTTTTCTTCAAAACTCGGTTGTTCTAATTCAAGAATCGGCTCATCGACAACCTTGACTGTTGCAACTTCAGATACTGACTCAATCGGCATCTGTTCTTGGCTTAAGAATAAATCATCTTCTTGAGCAGCTATAGCAAGGTCATCTTGTGGTTTTACCGTTTCAGCTTCTAACCCATCATTTAACGGTGCAATTTCATCAAATAAGAAATCATCACTGCTTGCTTCTTCTTGATCAGCGCTATTTGTTACAGCATTGATATCATCATTCGATTCATCTAAATCAAACAATGCATCTTCCGAAGCCGGATCAAAGACTATTTGATCTGAGCTTACTGTTGAATTTAGTTCTGTAACTTCAAGCATCGGTTCATCCAAGAAATCATCCGAAGATGGTTCTTGAATCTGCATACTTACTACAGATTGAATTTCAGCAACGGGTGCTTGATATTCTTCAACTTGTGGTTGTGCATTTTGGACAGCTGCTTGAACAACGACTTGTGGCGCTTGTTGCTGAACCGACTGTGGTGCCGAGACCAAAACTTCATTCGGTTGTAATGGACGGAACGCGAGTAAGCGTAACACGCACATTTCAAAGCCCTGTTCTTGGGTTACGGCAAGTTGCAAATCGGCACGGCCTTTACACGCCACCTGATAATATAACTGTAAATCTTGTGCTGAAATCAGTTGCGACAATTGCATGATTTTTTTATTAATTTCAGCACTATATTTCAGGCTTAAATCTGGCAAATATTGCAGTAAAGCCAATTCATGCAGAGTAGAAATCAACTGGTCTAAAACCAGCGAAACATCTAAAGCCTGTTGTCTGAATTGCATCAACAATTCACTAACACGCTGCTTTTGATTTTGATGGATGGCTAAAACCAGATCATAAATAATGGTTCGGTCAATCAAGCCCAACATCTCTTTGACATCCTGATGCTGAATTTCACCTTGACCATAAGCAATCGCCTGATCGGTTAAAGACAATGCATCGCGTACTGAACCTTGTGCAGATTCAGCAATTTGCCAGATTGCGTCTTGTTCTGCCTGAATATGTTCCTGATTTAAAATATGCGTCAGGTGTTCAGTAATTTCATCCACAGCAAGCGGACGCAAGGTAAATTGCAAACAACGAGAAATGACGGTAATTGGAAGCTTTTGTGGATCGGTCGTTGCAAAAAGGAATTTGACGTGTTCTGGCGGTTCTTCCAGTGTTTTCAGCAGCGCATTAAATGAATGCGTAGACAGCATATGTACTTCATCGATCAGGTAAACCTTAAAACGACCTTGGGTTGGCGCATACGGAACGTTATCCAGTAGTTCACGTGTATCTTCAACTTTAGTACGTGAGGCAGCATCGATTTCGATTAAATCGATAAAACGACCTTCATTGACTGCTTTACAGGTTGGACATACTTCACACGGTGTAGAGGTCACCCCAGTTTCACAGTTCAAGCACTTTGCCAAAATACGTGCAATCGTCGTTTTACCTACGCCACGTGTGCCGGTAAATAAATACGCATGGTGTAAACGACCACGTTCCAAGGCACTGGTCAGTGCTCGTGACACATGGTTTTGTCCAACCAGTTCATTAAAATTACGTGGACGATATTTACGCGCAAGTACTTGATACATGTATGCTCCTTTTTACAGGTCTAAGCATACTGTTTTTTTGACGAAGAGTGAATGAACAATCTGCAAAAGCATTCAATCAAATGTGAGATAAGTAGAACTATTTTTTCGATTTTGCAATAACTTAAAGAAATGGACTAAACCTTCTTTTCTAAAATAAAATCATCTTCCGCGTTATAAATATTCCCTGTTTGATCTTCCAGAATTTCAAGCAGTTGCTGATCTAAATCGACATAGATTAAATTGCGGGTTTTGACCTGCATTAATTCCAGTTGGGTCTGTTCGCTATTGCTAAATCGGAAATTACCTTTAATGGTTTCGATCTCATTATGACCACTTAAACTTTCACGTTTTAAAATATAGGTTTTGTCCTGATTGAGCACTAAATCTACAGCCATGCCGGGACATTCCTCACAACGTGAAATACAACTCATACACGGCGTCGTGCCTTGATATTTCCCGACCCATTTCGCAACCATGACTTTCTGCTCTGCAACAGTGTCTGCCTGCTTGTTATTTTCACTACTCGTTTGCTTAGAATCCTGACAGCCCAACAAAACAGAAGAAGCAATTAAGGGAATAAGAAGCGGCTTTTTCATCAGGAGAACACAATGTAGAGATTTTGGTGTGGGGAAAATATCACACTTTTTACCGAATTTATGCCTTCAGAATATGTATTTACATTTCCAAATGAGATGTCGTTTAAAACCAGCCCTTACGCCCTTTTAATGCCGCATCTGCACAACGTAAGGTTTCTTGGGTTAAACCCCACAGACGATAATCACCCGTGATCGAACCTGTAGCAAAATTATGGGTATAGGCGAAACTTAGATTACGCTCAGGGTCACACCATGCGCCAGAACCATTAAAACCCATATGCCCGAAACCTGTTGATGATTTCCCTAAAGTTAAAACCCGGTGATAGCCCAAACGCCAATGCATTGGTAAGGGCATAATACGGTCACGCTGGGTATATTGAACTGTACTTAAATTTTTAAAGATCTCAGGGCGAATCAATTGCTGACCGTTCCATTCACCAGCATTCGCCAGCATGGCATAAATTTTCGCTAGACTATTCGCGGTGAAAACTCCATTTGCAGCGGGAATCACCGCTTTTAACCCTTCATCACTAAAGAAACTAAATTTCTTCATCCCTCTGGGAATCATGGCATCTTGAAAATCTTGAGGGTTCTGCCCTGACCATTCAATTGCCTTATCGAAGACTGAAGCTTTCTTTGGTTTCGGTGTTGCTTGCAATGCAGGCTTTGGTTCTGTTTTTAATTTTGCCAATGGTCTTGCAACCCGAGCCAACTCAGATTCTGTAACGCCAAAGTATGCACCATCTAATTGCAGTGGCTGTACAAGATACTGTTGCATTAAATCCGATAAATTTTTTCCAGTGGCTTTTTCTAATACTCCCCCTACTTGCCAGCCAAAAGTTAAGGGTTGATAAGCTGCATCTATACCTATTTCAAAACGTGGTTTGGCTTTTGCAATGACATCCAGCATATGATTCCAGTCAGCCATTTCCGATGCATCAGCAATATGATTACGAATGTCATATAAACCACTTTGATGGCTCAGGATATGTCTTAAAGTAATTTGCTGTTTACCATTCTGTGCAAATTCAGGCCAATACTGTGCAACTGGCGTGTCGTAATCCAAGAAACCTTCGCTCACTAAAATATGAGCCAGTGTCGAAAGTACCCCTTTGCCCGTTGAGTAACACACTGACAGGGTATCGGATCGCCAGTTTTCAGTTTCTGATTTTTTACCTGTGTAAATATCAACGACTTTCTGCCCTTGAAAATACACCACTAAAGCTGCCCCACCTTGTTCAGCACGTGCATCCTGCATCCGGCTAAATTGTTTGGCGAGGTCTTTAAAGCGCTTATCCACTGTGCCTTGATAATTTTCTGTATTGGCGAAGATATATTGTTTTATTTTGTTCATTAAACTGTGCTTTCCCTAAACCAGTTATTAGCTCTCCAGAGCTTAAAACAAAAAAGCCTAAATCAGCAGCGACTTAGGCTTTGGTCTTATAATGCTTTAATGCTACCCGAGACATGCGGTTTTTGATTCTTGCTATTTCGAATCAGGAATTCGATATCTTTACCTTTATTGGCAGTTAAAAACTCAACTTTGGAAGGTAAATACATCGGCAACTTAAACCATACATCAGCTTCATAGCTGTCTGGAAGCGTCAAGCTTGCAAGAGCTTTGGCTTTACTCCACATGCCGTGGGCAATGGCCTGTTTAAAACCAAAGGCTTTTGCGGTAATGGCATGAATATGGATCAGGTTAAAATCACCCGAAGTCAAAGCATAACGGCGACCGGTATTTTCCGATACATTCCATTCTGCTTGCATTTCATACGCAGGTGATTTTGATTCAGCCGCTTTCGCTGCAACTTTGCCATTGGTTTTTTGGCGCGCCAGATAAGTGGTTGTACCTTCCATTACCACTTCATTACCTACTTTTGCAGTGGTGATAAAGTCAAATTGAATGCCTTTGTCATGTGACTGCAATTCACCAAACTTGCAAGACAAAGTTAGCTGTTCATTTACTCCAACTTTACGAGTTTGCTTAATCTGGTTACGAATATGCACCAAGCCTAAAATCGCAAATGGGAAAGCCTCGCTGGTCATCATGTGCATTTGCAGGCTTTGAGACAGCACCGCTAAATAAATTGCAGGAATATAACCGTTATTTTTAAAGCCACAGACTTCGTTGTAAGCTTTGAGATGTTTTTGATCAACCTTGAATGAATCCACCACATATTCAACTTGCGGTAGCACTTTTTCACCCTTCGGCTTTTTAAAAATCAAGCCTTGAATCACTTTCGGATAGGCTAAATAAGGTTTTGGAAGTTGACTAAAATGGCGAGTATTCATACTGAACCTTTATTAAATTCTTTTGAGAAGTCCTCTCTCCCTTTTAGGGAGAGAGTTAGAGAGAGGGTTTTTAAAATAAATAATCTCTCCAGATCAATTAATCCCTCCCGACCTCCCTTTAAAAAGGGAGGAGAAGTCCCCTCTTTGAAAAAGGGGGATTTAGGGGGATTATTAAGCACCCAACAAGCTTTGGCCACATACACGGACCACGTTGCCATTTAAACCTGTTGAAGCAGAAGATGCAAATAATGCAATGGTTTCAGCAACATCCACCGGTAAACCACCTTGGCTCATCGAGTTCATACGACGGCCTGCTTCACGAATGGCAAATGGAATTGCAGCAGTCATTTGCGTTTCGATGAAACCAGGTGCAACAGCGTTAATGGTTACCCCATTTTTCAATAATGGCGCAGTAAATTTAACTACACCAATGACACCTGCTTTAGATGCTGCATAGTTGGTTTGACCTAAATTACCTGCGATACCTGAGATAGAAGATACACACACAATACGACCATTTGTATTGAAGCCATCATTTTCAAGAAGGTAATCATTGACACGCTCAATTGCAGATAAGTTAATGTTAATTACCAGATCCCATAACTCAGGCTTCATGTTTGCCAAAGTTTTGTCACGGGTAATCCCTGCGTTATGCACGATAATATCCAGACCACCTTGAGCAGCAGCTGCAGCTTTGATTTTTTCACCTGCGTCGCTTGCTGTAATATCAATGGCTAAAGTCGAACCACCAATTTCACCAGCAACACGATCAAGGTCCGCCTGTTGTTGCGGAACGTCCAGGCAAATCACATGCGCGCCATCACGTGACAATACATGTGCAATCGCTTCACCGATCCCACGGCTCGCACCTGTGACAACGGCTGTTTTACCCGCAAGTGGTTTTGCCCAGTCGATATCTACAACATCTGCTTTAGAAACACGGATCACCTGACCTGACACATAAGCAGAACGTGGAGACAATACAAAACGAACTGTAGATTCAAGATTTGCTTCAGCACCTTCATCGACATAAACCAGTTGAGCCGCAATACCTTTCTTGAATTCTTTACCGACAGATTTCACAAAACCTTCAAGTGCACGTTGTGCAATGGCTTGTTTTACTGTTTTTGCAGTTTCAGGGGTGATGCCGACAACTACAACACGACCAGACGTCTGGATTTGACGTGCAATCGGATTAAAAAAGTTATAGAGTTCTTTGAGTTGTTCAGAATTTTGAATACCCGATGCATCAAAAACCACTGCTTTAAACTTAGATTCTTTGTCACCTTCATTAAATGCACTCAGGCTTAAACCTGTTTTTGCAGCTACTTGTTGTAATTCAGTATTGTTACCTGCATAGCTGTTGGCATGAATATTTGCAAGAAGTTGCGCAATTGAACCCGATAAAGTTGAAGATGGCGCAGCACCAAATAAAACTGCCCCCTTAACCACCGGGGTTGCCGACTCAAAACGATCTAAAGAAATCGGTGATGGCAAACCTAAATTTTTTATGACAAATTTACCAATAGGAGATTTTGCGAATGTTTGGTATTGGTCAGTCATGTTTATTATCTCTCATACAAATTAATTTTTGATGGATTTAAAGATATCCTTTTAACTTCAATATGATGTCTAGAGTCTTATATTTCAATACATCCATCAGTTTCCATGGAATCATACTTGAGTTAAACAATGGATGTCTTGACCTGAATGCTTTGTGTAATGTCATTGCAGTCAATTCAGCTGTTTTTAAATTATGTTAATGTACACACCAAGAATACCGTAAAATGCTTGGAAAAGCCTTATGAGCAACACAACTCAAGAAAATCCAACAGTTGAAAATTCTGCTACGGAAACTGTGTCAAATACATCAAAAAGTCCCGCGCGTACAACTAAAAGTTCTGGCACTGCCACAAAGTCAGCAAGCAATACAATCAAGACAACTCGACCTCGTTCAACGTCGCCGCGTAGTAAAAGTACTGCTTCCACTACAAAAAAATCTGAATCTACAATTCAAACCGCTGTTCAACAGGATAAATCCATGAGTCAAAACACTGTTCGCCGCGTTGCTATTATCGGTGGTAACCGTATTCCTTTCGCTCGTTCAAACGGCGCTTATTTCACTGCTTCTAACTCAGACATGTTTACCGCAGTATTGAATGGTCTGGTTGAACGTTTCAACCTGCAAGGTCAACGCCTAGGCGAAGTGGTTGCAGGTGCTGTTTTAAAACACAGTCGTGACTTTAACATGACTCGTGAATGTGTGTTAAACACTGAACTTGCTCCAGAAACACCTGCTTACGATATTCAGCAAGCCTGTGGTACAGGTTTACAAGCTGCTTTCCTTGTTGCAAACAAAATTGCCTTGGGTCAAATTGAAGTCGGTGTTGCTGGTGGTGTAGATACCACTTCTGATGCACCAATCTCATTCGGTGATGGTTTACGTAAAGCATTACTAGAACTGAACATTGCGAAAACCGCGAAAGACCGTTTAAAAGCGTTAACTAAAATCAACCTGAAAGATTTAATGGATGCACCTAAAAATGGTGAGCCACGTACCGATCTTTCTATGGGTGACCATCAAGCGATTACTGCACTTGAATGGGGTATTTCTCGTGAAGCACAAGACGAACTTGCTGCATCTTCACACCAAAAAATGGCGGCTGCCTACGAAGAAGGTTTCTTCGATGACTTGATCACCCCATTTTTAGGTCTAGAACGTGACAACAACTTGCGTCCTGATTCAACTGCAGAAAAACTGGCAAAACTTAAACCAGCATTTGGTAAAGGCGATGCGCGTACCATGACTGCGGGTAATTCAACACCGCTTACTGACGGTGCATCATGTGTACTATTAGCTTCTGAAGAATGGGCGAAAGAAAATGGGCACGAAGTTCTTGCTTACCTGACATTCCAGGAAACTGCTGCGGTAGATTTCGTTGAGAAAAAAGAAGGCTTATTGATGGCGCCGGCTTATGCGGTTCCACGTATGCTTGAACGTGCAGGTATTACACTTCAAGACTTCGACTACTATGAAATCCATGAAGCATTTGCATCGCAAGTCCTTTCTACTTTGAAAGCTTGGGAAGATCCAAAATTCTGTAAAGAACGTCTGGGTCTAGATGCACCACTCGGTTCAATTGACCGTTCTAAACTGAATGTTAAAGGTTCATCTTTAGCAGCCGGTCACCCATTTGCTGCAACTGGCGGTCGTCTTATCGCGACTGCGGCAAAACTGATTAACCAGAAAGGTTCAGGTCGTGTGCTTGTTTCGATCTGTGCTGCGGGTGGTCAAGGTGTAACAGCGATTATTGAAAAATAAGCCAGCTACTTCTTTCTAAACAAAAGCCCTCGGAAGTTTAACTTTCGAGGGCTTTTTAATTCGCCATTTATGTTAATAACAAAATTATTCACTTATATCGCAATAATTAATTTTCCTTTAATTGCTGATGAGTCGGATTAAACCTTAAATGATTTTCAATAGCGTCATAACACCATTGAAAAATAAAGGTATAAACCAAAATACACAGGGTCATACTCAAATCGAGCAGAATGGCCTGCTCAATGCTCATCTCCATAGCATAAGCAACCATTGGAATCGTGGCTAACATCAAACCACCTTCAAAACCGATCGCATGCAGAATACGCACACCCACCGTTCTTTTTAAATGATACTTGGCTTCAAACTTTTCAAAGAAATGGTTAAAGGTTATATTCCAGAATACTGAAGTTACCGCCATCACAACACCGAGTGTTCCAGTCACTTCCATCGGCATATCAAAAATAAAGCTTAAAGCAATCGCAATGATGACCAACAGGATGATCTCATAACTCAGCGCATGGACAATCCTTCTTTTGGAAATCAACATTTCAATACTCATTCATTGGGGTGAAGGCATTTTATTTTGATATTATTGATTAATTGAATTAGATTCTTTCAAAAGTTTTGATAGATGAATATTAACCAAGAACAACTGATTATTTTTAAGACTGTGATTGAAAGCGGTTCATTTTCCGCTGCCGCGAGAAAACTGGGGAAAGTCCCTTCTGCGGTGAGTATGTCGATTGCCAATCTGGAAATTGATCTAAATTTATCGCTGTTCCATCGTGTTGGACGTGAGCCTGTTCCAACCCCACAAGCGCTGACCTTGTATGAAAAAACCGAACAACTCTTAATCGAAATCAATCAGTGGAAACAACATGCTTTTGCCTTAAGTGAAGGCTTGGAATCAAGTTTAAATATTGTGGTGGTATCCGAACTGTTACACACACATTGGACCGAATATATTTCACTGATCGAAAAGCAATTCCCCGAACTGCAAATCAATATTTTCTCAGCACCGCAAGAGGATGCATTAAAAATGCTGCTCAATCAGACGGCTCAATTGGCACTGATGTTTGAACGTGAACAATTGGAAAGTCGTGAGCAGTTTGTCGAACTCAAACGTGAAGCCTTGGTGCCGGTCGCTGCAATTGATTCGCCTTTAGCTGCATTTGAACAAGTTAGCTATGAGCAAATTTTGCAAAACCGACAAATTGTGGTGGCGAGTCGTGACCGTACCATTAAGCCTGAATTGTTATTTTCAAAAAAATATTGGCGTACAGACAATAATCTGTCTGCTTGTTCCATGATTATACAGGGTTTGGGCTGGGGCGTTTTACCTTTGGAAATGTTAAATCAAAATCCACATATTAAGCAGCAACTTAAAATTCTTAACTTTTTAGATTTCAGTCCTAAATTTGAATATTTTGTTGATTTGGTCTGGAGTCGAGAAAGTCAACTGGGGGCAGCTGCTCGTTTTTTGATTAATCACATCAGAAATTCGCGAAAAAACACAAAATAGACAGGCCTTATACATGCTTTTTACTTGGGTTAAAAGCAGATTGTGATATAACAAATATAGGGAAATAACTTTAAGAACTAGACCAATGACTCAATCAGCCTTAAACCAATTAAAAAACCTCACAACGATTGTTGCCGACAGTAGCGACCTTTCCGCTATTCAAAAATTCCGTCCCTTGGATGCAACAACCAATCCTTCACTCATTACCGCTGCCGCAAATCTGCCTGAAAATAAGCAACTGATTGAAGATGCATTTGAACAAGCCAAGTCTGAAGGTTATAGCGACGATCTTTTAGTTGAACGTACCATTGACATCCTGACGGTTAAATTCGGGGTTGAAATTCTTAAGCTGATCGAAGGTCGTGTTTCGACTGAAGTCGATGCTGCCCTTTCTTACGATACCGATGCCACGATTGCCAAAGCCAAAGAATTACTGGCTTTGTATAAAAATTATGGTATCGATCAAAATCGTATCCTGATTAAAATCGCTTCCACTTGGGAAGGTATTCAGGCAGCCAAAGCATTAGAGGCAGAAGGCATTCACTGTAATCTGACACTGTTGTTTGGTTTGCATCAGGCTCAAGCCTGTGCTGATGCCAATGTGACCCTGATCTCACCATTTGTCGGTCGTATTTTAGATTGGTACAAGAAAGCTGAAAATGTAGATCACTACCCTATTGATAAAGATCCGGGTGTACTTTCAGTGAAGCAAATTTATCATTTCTACAAACAACACTGTATCAAAACGGAAATTATGGGTGCAAGTTTCCGCAGTATTGACCAAGTCCTAGGATTGGCGGGTTGTGACTTATTGACAGTATCGCCAAACCTTTTGGCAGAGCTTGAACAAGATCAACGTGAAGTCGCTCCTCAGCTTTCAGACAATCATGCACAAGCCCATTGCCAGCGTATCGTTACACCTTTAACCAAGGAAACATTTAAAGAGCAAATTGAACATGACTTAATGTCTTCGCAACTTTTACAAAGTGGGATTGATGGCTTTATTAAGGCCCGCGAGCAATTAAGTACATTACTTCGCCAATCTTTTGGCTTAGATGCTGAAATACAAGCTTAAAATATCAATATTGCACCATCAAAAAGCCGATTTTGTTATAGTGAACAGGTCGGCTTTTTTGATCGTTTGAGAGTGTATTTATTGTGTTCGGCATCACCGATCTTACCACCTATATTATTGGTACAACCCTAATTGTGTTATTGCCTGGACCCAATTCCTTATACGTGATGTCCATCGCTTCACGTTTTGGCATTAAAGCCGGTTATAAAAGTGCATTCGGTGTTTATACCGGTGACATTGTTTTAATTTTACTCACTGCGCTTGGTGCAGCTTCCTTACTGCATGCTTTCCCCTGGTTATTTACCTTACTGAAAATTATTGGTGCACTTTATCTGAGTTATTTAGGGATAAAATTGCTCATAGCAGCTTATCACACCTGGAATTCCGCACACTCACAAAAAGAAATCGCTACAGTTGAAAAAAATATTGAGCAACTTCATCCTTTTAAAACAGCATTAACCATTAGCATTTTAAATCCTAAAGCGATTCTGTTTTATTTATCCTTCTTCGTACAATTTGTAGATCCTGCTTATCCCTATCCTGCAATTACCTTTGCTGCGCTTGCGCTGGTATTACAAATCATTAGTATGAGTTATTTAACCATCCTGATTTTTTCAGGGGTGAAACTGGCGACTTACTTTACCCAGCGCTATAAAGTGACGGCATCATGTGTAGCGGCTGTCGGTCTTTTATTCTGTGGTTTCGGGATTAAACTTGCGACTTCTACCCTGTAAATTTTAGGCTTGCTTAAATAATTCAAGCCCATAAATACGCGATATATTATTTCGATTATGCCTTTGCGCTTAAAAATGAAAGGCGTATGATTATTACGCTTTTCAAGTATTATAAAATAATCACCGCAAAGGATTTATGCAAAATTTTCTCAAAGACTTTTCTATTCCTGCTGTATTTGCAGGTTTCATTACCTTTCTGATTGGCATTAGTGTTTCTGCAGTTTTAGTCATTCAAGCTGCACAAATATTAGGTGCTACTCCAGAGCAAATCACCTCCTGGTTTTGGGCCTTAGGTTTGGGGATTGGACTCTCGGGTTTAATTTTATCGTGGAAATTTAAATATCCTGTTGCAACCTCTTGGTCTACTGCTGGGCTTGCACTCATTTTAGCAACGGGTAGCGGCTATAGCTTATACGAAGCGATTGGTGCATTTTTCATTAGTGGGCTACTCACCGCTATTTTAGGTTTTTCAGGTATCTTTCAGAAAGTTTTGTCTTATATTCCCCAAAGCTTAACCAGTGCCATGCTTGCCGGTGTATTACTCAAATTTGGCATCGCACTTTTTGCTAGCATGCAAAATAATTGGGGATTTATTCTTTCACTTTTAGCCGTTTACATACTATCTAAACGACTGTCACCTCGTTATAGCATCGTGATTACGGTAATCGCCGGACTGGCCCTTTGTCCAATGTTTATGGAGTTTCATACTCCAGTTTTACAATGGAGCTTAGCGAAGCCTGTATGGATCACACCTGAGTTTAGCTGGTCAGCTATTTTAGGTTTAGCCCTGCCTTTATTTGTGATTAATATGGCATCGCAATATTTGCCTGGAATTGCCATGATTAAAAGCTATGGTTATCAACCTCATGTAAATCAGCTTATTGGCTGGACCGGGGTTACTCAAACGCTACTTGCCCCTTTTGGTTGCTACAGCGTTAATATTGCTGCCATTAGTGCTGCAGTCAGTTTAGATGATCAAGTGCATCCTGATCCTCAAAAACGTTATATTGCAGGAATGAGCTGTGGCTTTTTTTATATTGTGATGGGTGTTTTCGCGGCAACCTTAACCAGTTTACTGATGTCTTTTCCACCTATTTTTATTGTGGCCCTTGCAGGAATTGCTTTATTTGGCACCATCAGTCATAACATCGCCATCGCCTTTCAAGATGTCCCTGAACGAGAAGCCGCTTTAATGACCTTCTTGTTCAGCGCTTCAGGAATACAATTCTTTGGCATTGGTTCAGCATTTTGGGGATTATTATTTGGTTTTGCGGTGTCTATCATTTTGAAGTTTAGAATCTTGAGATAATATATAACCCGAATTACGGATAAGAAAACCGCTTGAAAAAAAGATGGTTAGAGCCATTTAGAAAGTTACTACACAAACCAAAGACTCTAACCACCATGTCTGATTTTACAGAAATCTTCTGTGCCATTGATGATTTTTTTAAGAAATTTGAACCGATCTATTGGCAATTTCTCAAGCAGGAAAATAAGCGTAAACGAATTCGATTAGCAACCTTATC
>NZ_SJXH01000041.1 GCF_004336635.1 Acinetobacter sp. ANC 4862 | reverse complement strand
GCCCTGATTGCCTATTTACTGGTGAGTTTTGCCCGGCATTTAGGACAAGAAGGCTGGACGGTTCAACGGTTACTAAGAATGATCCAAGTAAATCTGTTTGAGAGAAAAACCTTAAAAGCTTTATTCATGCCCGATAAAATACCGATAAAACAAAAGGAAGCTCAATTGAGCCTCCTTTTATGAAAAATTGTGGGACAGCAGTGGCCATTAGGCTCTTTTTTTATTCGTTATTCTTCATCATTATATTGAGCATAAAACTCTGGTGAAAGGTTACTAAATCGCGTGTATTGACCTTCAAAAGCCAGACGAACTGTACCGATCGGACCGTTACGCTGTTTACCGATAATAATTTCGGCAGTACCTGCTTCTTTGGATTCTTTGTTATAAACCTCATCACGGTAAATAAACATAATCAAATCGGCATCCTGCTCGATCGCACCGGATTCACGCAGGTCAGACATTACAGGGCGTTTGTTTGGTCGGTTTTCCAGTGAGCGGTTAAGCTGGGAAAGTGCAATCACCGGACACATCATTTCTTTGGCCAAGGCTTTTAAACTTCGTGAAATTTCCGAGATCTCGCCGACACGGTTGTCGCCCATACCGGGTACTTTCATTAACTGTAGGTAATCGACCATGATACAGCCAATTTTACCCCCATGCATTTTGGCAATACGACGTGCACGGGCACGTAATTCTGTTGGTGGAAGAGCGGATGAATCATCAATGTACAGGTTCTTTTCTTGAAGCTGTAAAATCGTTCCGGTCACTTTAGACCATTCATCACCATCCAGTTTCCCTGAACGTAAATGACCTTGGTGAACTTTACCGTAAGCCGAGATTAAACGCATCGCGATTGAATCTGCTGGCATCTCCATAGAGAAGACCAATGCAGGTAGATCACAGTTAAACAGCACACTTTCCACCAGGTTCATGGCAAAGGTGGTTTTACCCATAGATGGACGTGCAGCGACAATAATCAAGTCACCCGATTGCATACCCGAGGTTTTATTGTCCAGTTCTAAGAAGCCGGAAGTTAAACCGGTAATATTACCTTCCATTTGAGAAAGTTCATTTAACTTGTCAAATACGTCTGCAACCACGGCATTAATCGGTTTTGGACCTTGGGCTTTGGCATTGTTGTTATGTTGTTCAGCAATGGAAAAAATATTGGTTTCAGCCAAGTCTAAAATTTCACTGACACTACGACCTTTGGTGTCATAAGCATTCTGTAAAATTTCAGAGCTGACTTTAATCATGCTGCGTAAGGTGGAAAATTCTTTAATTTTATTGGCATAGGTTTCCAGGTTATAAAAACTAGAAGGGGAATCTGCCATCAATTGCATTAAATATTCTTCACCACCAACAGCATCAAGCAAATTCTGTTTGATTAGCCAGTCATTGACCAGAACGGCATCGTAAGGTGAGTTTTCTTGGGTTAATTTTTCAATGGCGCGAAAAATATACTTATGACGTGTCGCATAAAAATCATTTTCACTGAGTACATCACCGACTTGTTCAAAAGATTCAGCAACGGTCATCAGCGCTGCAAGTACAGCTTGCTCAATTGCCAAGTTATGCGGTGGGGTACGAAACTCTTTTAATTGGCTTGACTCATTTCCTTTATTATCTACTTTAGATGAGTTAAGCGTAGCAGTGGCATTCGCCTGTGACATATAAAACCCTGATTTTAAATGCGATAAATGAGTAATTTGGAAATTGGGACGAATAATGAAATTTCAATGATCTTCGTCTAAACAGATCATACGCGTTCTTAAAAAAAATGCGAATCGAAAATTTCATTTAGCTAAAAACAGTAAAAATAAGTTGTGTTCACTACTTTGAGCAAATCTAGACAAGCTATTTTGACTATTTTCAGAGATAAAAAAAGAGCATGCAAAAGCATGCTCTTTTTCTTGCAAAAAATTACTCAGATACGATAGTAACGAGAACTTCAGCAACAACATCATGATGCAATTGGATTGCGATGTTGAATTCGCCAGTGTGACGAAGTGCGCCATTTGGAAGACGAACTTCCGCACGGTCAACTTCTAGACCAGCATTTGTCAACGCGTCAGCGATGTCACGAGTACCGATTGAACCGAATAGTTTACCTTCGTCACCAGCTTTAGCAGTGATCACGATGTTAACTTCGTTCAATTGGTCAGCACGTGCTTGAGCAGCAGCTAAAACATCAGCTTCAGCTTTCTCAAGTTCTGCACGACGAGCTTCAAAAGCAGCAGTATTCGACTCAGTCGCTGCTACTGCTTGACCTTGAGGGATAAGGTAGTTGCGGCCGTAACCAGCTTTAACTGAAACTTTATCGCCTAATTTACCAAGGTTTTTAATGCGTTGTAATAAGATAATATCCACAGCTCAACCTCACTTATGATTGTCAGTGTAAGGGATCAAAGCCAAGTAGCGAGCTTGTTTAATAGCAAGCGCTAATTGACGTTGGTAACGAGCTTTAGTACCTGTAATACGGCTAGGAACAATCTTGCCGTTTTCAGTGATGTACTGTTTTAAAGTATCGATATCTTTGTAGTCGATGTACGCAACTTTCTCAGCTGTAAAGCGGCAGAACTTGCGACGACGGTAAAAACGTGCCATTAATGTTCTCCTTATGCTTCAGCAGAGTCTTGAGATTGTTGTGCTTCTTCACGTTGTGCTTTACGCGCACGCTTTTCTTCAGCACTTTTAGCAAGCAATGATTCTTCAGTGATTGCGTTTTCACGACGAATAATAACATTACGAAGGATTGCATCGTTATAACGGAACAATTCTTCTAATTCATTAAGCGTAGTTTGACCACATTCAACATTCATTAAAATGTAGTGAGCTTTATGAATTTTGTTAATTGGGTAAGCCAATTGACGACGGCCCCAATCTTCTAAACGGTGAATTTGACCTTCAGCTTCTTTGATGTGAGTTAGGTAACGTTCTACCATACCCACAACTTGATCGCTTTGGTCTGGATGTACCAAAAGTACGATTTCGTAGTGACGCATTGTCAGCTCCTTACGGTTTATGCAGCCCCTAACTTTTGAAAAGTCAGAAGCAAGGAGTCACAACCAAAGTTGTGTCGCAAAAATTGCGAAGCGTGAATTTTAGTGGTTTTAGGGATAAATTACAAGCGAATCTTTTTGTGGTGATTGATTTATATGCAAGCACTGGAAGTGCGAAAGCTGGACTACTGGACTAGATGAAAATGGAAGGGGAATTGAATAGGTGTTTTGAGAGTGCTGAAAATTAAAGGATGAAAAAAAAGATAGAGTAGAACTCTATCTTTTTTAAAAAAACACGATTTGTGTTGCTGGCGCTTGGGAGGTAAAACTAAAACATATACTGATGATCGTAATCAGAATAACTGAAAACAGGAAAAAGCGTTTTGCCCATAATTGGTCATTTTCAGCTTTAAAGCCCAGCATACCAATATAAAACCAATAAATGCATAACGCATTTAAAATAATGAGATACAGCCAGTTCACATAACCATATATAAACAAGCCATTCATGGCAATGGTAAATAATACAACATAAATCAGTGATTCAATTTTAGTACGTAAAATGGAACGTGCTACAGGGAGAATCGGAATACCTGCATTTTTGTAGTCATCAAAACGATATACTGCAATCGCCCATGAATGGGGCATTTGCCAAAGTGCATAACCAATAAAAATAAGCAGTGCAGCTAAGTCAAATTCATGACTAACAGCGGTATATCCAATCACTGGTGGGCTTGCACCAGAAATACTTCCAATAACTGTTTGGTGAATTGTTGTGCGTTTTGTCCAGAGGCTATAAAACACCACATAGACTACAAAACCAATCACTGCAAATAAAAAAGCGTACGCATTTACCCAGAACCATAAAATGCTAAAACCAATCACGCCAAGTACCAAGGAATACACCAAAGCTACAGGGACAGAAATGGATTTTTTAACCATCGCACGATTTTGTGTGCGCTGCATTTTTTGGTCGATGTCTTGGTCAATAACGTTATTGACCACACAACCAGAGGCAACAACCAGAGTTGTACCCAGGAGGGTAATAAGCAATAAAAGGAAATCTACAGAACCTTGAGCGGCTAAGAAATAGCCGCCCAAAGTGGTAACAAAGTTACCAAAGAGAATTCCTGGTTTAGTCAGGAATAAATACTTTTTCAGCATGACAATCAGTTTAGATCATCATGTTGTAGTGAAGGTAGTTCATGATCCATACAGAACCCACTAAAAGAATAGCGATGGTTAATATTGTATAAATAAATGCAATCACGTTCCAACGTTGCTCTGAAGAAGAGTTCATGTGCAAGAAGAACATGAGCTGTACTAAAACCTGAGCAACTGCAGTAATAGCAATTACAGTAACCAAGATACCGCGTTCAAAGCCACCGCTCATTACCATTCCAAAAGGAATAATAGTGAGAGCAACTGAAAGGATGAAACCGACAGTATATTGTTTTAAGTTACCGTGCGATGCACCAGCAGAATTGTGATCGTGACTCATTAGAGAACTCCCATCAAGTAAACTACGCTGAATACACAGATCCAAACGATGTCCAGGAAGTGCCAGAACAAGCTTAGACAAGCAAGACGACGAGTGTTTGGAAGAGTCAAACCATTTTTCTTGATTTGAATCATCAAAATGATCATCCACACCAAACCAGAAGTTACGTGAATACCATGCGTACCAACTAGAGTAAAGAACGCAGACAAGAACGCACTTGTGCTTGGACCATGACCAGCATGAACGAGGTGATTGAACTCATAAAGTTCCATGCCGATGAAGGCAGCACCAAATAGCCAGGTAATTGCTAGCCAAGTTAAAACTTGACCTACATTTTTCTTGTATGAAGCAAGTACGGCAAAACCGAAGGTCACAGACGAGATCAAGAGAGCAAAAGTTTCAGTTAAAACGAAACCTAAAGACTCACCAAAAAGCTCTTTAGCACTTGGAGTACCAACAGGAATGTGACTGCTTAATACAGCGAACGCGATGAAGAGTGTCCCGAATAGGATCAAGTCACTCATCAAGTAAGTCCAGAAACCAAAGACTGTGATGTCAGTATCATCGTGATGATGATGCTCTTCATGTCCATGGTTGTCGTGATGAAGTACTTCAGCCATTGTCTTAGTCCTTCTTCAAGTGTTTTTCAAGAATCGCATAGCGTTCGTTTTCAATGCGTTCTACTTCAGCAGCAGGCACATAGTAATCCACTTTCTTAGTGAATGAACTTACGATAAACGAAACGATAGCACCAATGAATCCAACGGCTACTAACCACCAGATATGCCAGATTAACGCAAAGCCCATTACAGTAATCAGCATTGCAATAACGAAACCAGCCGCACGGTTGGTTGGCATATGAACATCTTCATACTGAGTTGGTTTGGCATATGCGATGCCATTTTCTTTGTCAGTCCAGAAAGTATCAATACCATTGATCTTTGGAAGGTGAGCAAAGTTATAGAACGGAGCAGGTGAAGAAGTTGCCCATTCTAAAGTACGGCCATCCCAGATGTCGCCAGTGTGATCGATGTTGTTGTTGCGTTGTAAGAAACCAACAATGATTTGCATTAAGAAACATGCAATACCACACGCTACAAGAACAGAACCAAACAATGCAATCGATACATACGGATCCCATTCTGGGTTGTCATATGTATTCAAACGACGAGTCATACCCATGAAACCAAGGATATAAAGTGGCATGAATGCAAAATAGAAACCGAAGAACCAGAACCAGAAAGCTGCTTTGCCCCATGTTTCATTCAATTTCCAACCAAACATTTTTGGCCAGTAGAAAATGATACCTGCGAACATTGCAAATACTACACCACCAATAATTACGTTATGGAAGTGAGCAATCAAGAATAACGAGTTGTGTACCAGGAAGTCCGCTGGTGGAACTGCCATTAATACACCTGTTAAACCACCGATACCAAAAGTCACAAGGAAGCCAAGTGTCCAAAGCATTGGTGTTGTAAAGGTGATGCGACCCTTGTACATGGTGAATAACCAAGAGAAGATTTTCACACCAGTAGGGATGGCAATAATCATGGTCATGATACCGAAGAACGCGTTAACGTTGGCACCAGCACCCATGGTAAAGAAGTGGTGAACCCATACAACGAAAGACAATACTGTGATTGCTACAGTTGCATACACCATTGATTTGTAACCAAATAATGCTTTGCGAGAGAAAGTTGATACAACTTCTGAGTAAATACCAAATGCAGGTAATACCAAGATGTAAACTTCCGGGTGACCCCAAGTCCAAATCAAGTTTACATACAACATCGGGCTACCACCCAAGTCATTTGTAAAGAAGTGGAAACCGAAGTAACGGTCAAGCGTTAACATTGCAATAGTTGCAGTTAACACAGGGAAAGCTGCAATGATCAATACTGCTGTACATAAAGATGTCCAGGTAAAGATCGGCATATCCATCAATGTCATGCCAGGTGCACGCATTTTAATGATGGTAACAAAGAAGTTAACACCTGTTAAAAGCGTACCCAAGCCTGAAATTTGCAGTGCCCAGATATAGTAGTCAACACCTACGCCCGGAGAATATTCAATGCCTGATAGTGGAGGGTAAGCCATCCAACCAGTTGCAGCGAATTCACCCAGTGCAAGAGAAGCCATCATTAGACCCGCAGCGCCGGCAAATAACCAGAAACTTAGAGAGTTCAATAATGGGAAGGCAACGTCACGAGCACCAATCTGTAAAGGTACAGAGATGTTCATTAAGCCGACTACAAGACCCATCGCTACGAAGAAGATCATGATTACGCCATGGGCAGTAAAGATCTGATCGTAATGTTCAGGATGTAAATAGCCTTCACCACCACCTCGAGCGAGGAACTGCTGAAGACGCATCATGATCGCATCTGCAAAACCACGAACTAGCATGATTACAGATACGAAGATATACATGATACCAATTTTTTTATGGTCTACAGAAGTGAACCATTCAGTCCACAAGTAGTTCCATTTTTTAAAGTAGGTGATACCTGCAACGACTGCAAGGCCACCTAGGATCATCATCGCAACAGTCACCAATACAATTGGATCGTGTGGAATTGAATCCGGACCTAACTTACCTAATAAGCTCATGTCTTATTCCTCTACAGAAGCTGCAGTCGCATGTTCAACATCTGCATGAGCACCAGAAGCAGCAGCTTCGTGACCAGCAGTTGCTGAATGGTCAGCACCGTGGTAGTTACTCATGTATCTGTTAATCACTGATTCGAACAATTTAGGCTCTACCGAAGAATAATAAGTCACTGGGTGTGGCTTAGTCGGATAAGACTTCATTGCTTCAGCAGCAGCCTTTTCTTCAGGAGTTTGGGCATTCACAACCATTACTTCGATTTGGTGCTTAGAACGGTTGCCGTCACGTAAAGCTGCAAATTCAGCTTGGTCTAAAACAGCTTTTTGAACTGCATTAGGATTTACTGAAGTACCTTTGCCTGCTTTAACTGCTGCTACCCATTCAGCAAACTGAGCATCTGTTACAGAATGTGCACGGAAGCGCATTTGTGAGAAGCCATAACCTGAATAGTTAGAAGAGAAACCGCGGTAGCCTTCAGCTGGGCTAGTTTCGTCTGCCAAGAAGTTCAAGTGAGTCTGCATACCCGCCATTGCATAAATCTGACCAGACAATGCAGGGATAAAGAACGAGTTCATTGTGAAGTTCGAAGTTAAACGAAGAGTAACCGGAGTTTTCTCTGGGAAGCGGATTTCGTTAACAGTCGCAATGTTTTGTTCAGGGTAGATGAAGATCCATTTGAATTGTTCAGCAATAACTTGAACAGTTAAAGGTGCTTTATCAGATTCGACCGGACGGTATGGGTCATACTTGTGGGAACCCCACCAAGTTAACCACGCTAGAATACCAATAATAATGACAGGTATACCCCATACTACAATTTCAATTGCAGTTGAGTGTGCCCATGTAGGTTTATAGTCTGCATCTTTATTCGATGCGCGATATTTCCATCCAAACCACAATGCCATAATTGCTGATGGAATGACCACCAAAAGCATTAAATAGATCGCAGTCATCATCAGGTTACTTTGACCTTCAGCAACTGGACCTTTTGAGTTTAGAAGTACCATATCACCGCCACACCCAGTCAAGAGTGCAGCCATCGCAGATAAAGACAATACAGCTAAAATTGTTTGTCTCATTTTACAACCTCGGTGAAGAGTCCCATTCCCTAATTTAATATGGGATAGCGATTAAAGTGTCGCATGATTGGAAATGTTTTATTTTCGCTTAGATATTCTAAGCATAGAAAATCCTTCCCAATCATGAGACACCGCTACGTTGTGAGGCATTATGCCTCATATTGTTGAACTAAGCTATATGTAAAGGGGCTTTAAATGACTGTTATAAAAACTGATTTTTTTACTCGGAATTAAACTTTCAAGATAATAATTTTATTTGAATATCAATATTCTGGGGAAAAACAGGGATATAAAAAATCCCTGTTTATTGTGTGATTATTGTTTGACCACTTTGGTTTTTGTGAGCTTGTCATGCAAAGTTTGACGTTTTTCGCCAATCGCAAAAACATGGTCAAGGATGGTGATAAACGGCATAAACAGCAAATTTAAAATAATAAAGATGAAACTGCGTAAAGTAAATGCACGCATTAAGCTTACTTTCTCACCACTTTCTACATCTACAATTTTGATCTTGGTTAGTTTTTTGCCAATACTTTGCCCGGATTTCGCCAACATAAATGCCTGAATTCCAAGCATAATAATGATATAGATAAGCATTGCTTGCCAAGCTTCTGCTGGAATGAGGGTAAATAATTGCTGTTGTAACTGGACTGCTTGAGTTGATGTGTCTGCAGATTGCATCTTTTGTTGAATTTCTGATAGCTGGTTAACTTGATCGGGTTTTAAGAAAAAAGATGGAATGGCAGCCGCAGGTAACCAGAGCAATAAATCGATAATTTTTGCTAAGACTCTGGTGCTAATGGAAGCAAGCTCATTATTTTGTGCTGCTTTTTTTTCAACATGTATTTTGTTAAAGCTGGAATTCTGAAAAGGGGTTTGCTCAGGGATAGCTGTAGGAGCTATATAACCTTCAGGTTGATATACAAGTTTACCTTGGGTTAATTCACCTAAAGCTTTCCATTCGGTCATGCCTTGATGCCAAGCCAAATCTGTAAGCAGAACTTGCTGACTAGCGAGCATTTGGTTCAACTGCTCTAAGGTGTATGGACCAGCTTGTTGATTATTACGAGCCAAGTAAATTTGCATAAATATTAAATCTCAAAACGTAAATTAGGTTTGTATAGCAAACCCTTAAATTATAGATGAAAAAAAAGACCCAAATGTGGGTCTTTTTTTAACATAGTTTCTTAAGCTTGTTGAGCTTTTTCTTCAGCAAGGAAGAACCAAGTGTCTAAAACTGAGTCCGGGTTTAAAGAAACCGACTCAATACCTTGTTCCATCAACCATTTAGCAAGATCTGGATGGTCAGAAGGACCTTGACCACAAATACCTACGTATTTACCTGCTTTACGGCATGCATGAATCGCCATAGAAAGGAGGGCTTTAACCGCTGGATCGCGTTCGTCGAACAGATGAGAAACGATACCAGAGTCACGGTCAAGACCAAGTGTTAACTGAGTCAAGTCATTAGAACCGATAGAGAAACCATCGAAGTGTTCAAGGAACTGTTCAGCTAACAATGCATTGGTTGGCAATTCACACATCATGATTACTTTAAGACCGTTTTCACCGCGTTTAAGACCATTAAGCGCTAATAACTCGATCACACGTTTCGCTTCAGCAACGGTACGTACGAAAGGAATCATGATTTGAATGTTGGTTAAGCCCATTTCATCACGTGCTTTCTTCAATGCGCGGCATTCTAGTTCGAAGCAGTCACGGAAGTTGTCAGAAACGTAACGACTAGCACCACGGAAACCAAGCATTGGGTTTTCTTCTTCTGGCTCGTATAACTTACCACCGATCAGGTTCGCATATTCGTTTGACTTGAAGTCAGACATACGAACGATTACTGGTTTGTTAGCGAAAGCAGCCGCAAGAGTCGAAATACCTTCAACCAATTTTTCTACATAGAATTCGATTGGAGAAGAGTAACCAGCAGTACGTGCCATTACAGCTGCACGAGTTTCGCGTGGCAGGCTGTCAATATTCAATAATGCTTTAGGATGCACACCAATCATACGGTTGATGATGAATTCTAAACGTGCAAGACCAATCCCTTCGTTTGGAATTTGGGCGAAGTCAAATGCACGGTCAGGGTTACCGACGTTCATCATGATTTTGAACGGAAGTGCTGGCATAGATTCGATAGAGTTACGTTGAACTTCGAAATCTAAAGCACCTTCGTAGATGAAGCCTGTATCACCTTCAGCACAAGACACAGTCACTTCTTGACCGTCTACTAATACTTCAGTGGCATTACCACAACCCACGATTGCTGGAACGCCAAGCTCACGTGCAATAATTGCTGCGTGACAAGTACGACCACCACGATTGGTTACAATCGCAGCTGCACGTTTCATTACTGGTTCCCAGTCTGGGTCAGTCATGTCAGATACAAGTACGTCACCGTCTTGTACTTTGTCCATTTCTTTGATTGAAGAAACGATACGTACTTTACCAGAACCGATACGTTGACCAATTGAACGGCCTTCACAAACTACGGTACCTTTTTGTTTCAATAGGTAGCGTTCCATTGTGCCGACATTTTCACGGCTTTTTACTGTCTCAGGACGTGCTTGAACGATATAGATTTGACCGTCGTCGCCATCTTTCGCCCATTCGATGTCCATTGGTGAACCGTAATGGTTTTCAATGATCAATGCTTGTTTAGCAAGTTCTTGAAGTTCGTGATCATTTAATGCAAATTGTTGGCGATCCTGTTTTTCAACGTCTACAACAACCACAGATTTACCAGCAGAAGCTTCTTCGCCATAAATCATTTTTTGGTGTTTAGAACCAAGATTGCGACGCAGGACAGAATGTTTACCAGCGTTTAATAATGGTTTAGATAGGTAGAATTCGTCAGGGTTTACTGCACCTTGAACAACCATTTCACCCAAACCATAAGATGCAGTAATGAATACCACATCACGGAAACCAGATTCTGTATCTAGTGTAAACATTACACCAGCTGCACCAGTTTCAGAACGTACCATGCGTTGTACACCAGCAGATAAAGCAACAACGTCGTGATCGAAGTTTTGGTGTACACGGTAAGAGATCGCGCGGTCATTGTACAAAGATGCAAATACTTCTTTGATTGCAATGAGAACGTTATCGATACCACGGATGTTCAAGAAGGTTTCTTGTTGACCGGCAAAAGAAGCGTCTGGTAAGTCTTCTGCAGTTGCAGATGAACGAACGGCAACCGCGATGTCAGAGTTGCCGTTAGATAATTCAGCGAAAGCGTCGCGAACTTCTTTTTCAAGTTCTGCTGTAAGCGGAGTATCGACAATCCATTGGCGAATTTTGGCGCCAGTTGCTGCAAGAGCATTTACATCATCAACATTTAACGTTGATAGCTCTGCATGAATTTTAGCGTTTAGGCCACTTTGCTCGAGAAATTCACGATAAGCAGCCGCTGTAGTTGCGAAACCACCTGGTACTGACACACCAGCATTAGATAAGTGGCTGATCATTTCACCTAAAGATGAGTTTTTCCCACCTACAAGTTCAACGTCGTGTTTCCCTAATTTTTCTAGACCAATTACGCGCGCTTCCAAAGTTGTTACTCCACTTTTGCAGTATTAATCACTATCTTGGCATGAAATTATAACAAATCGCGCGGCTTTTTGATTTAACTCGGCGACAGTCATGTAAGATCGGTTTACTATAAAGATTTTACAGTACTTAGACAAATATTTAAGGAGAATTTTAATGTCAGAAGGTAAACAAATTAAGCGCAGTGTATTTTTTATCTCTGATGGTACGGCAATTACTGCTGAAACCCTTGGGCACTCACTGTTAGCACAGTTTCCTCATGTAGATTTTGACATTCATATTATTCCTTATATTAGCTCTGAAGAAGCCGCAATGAATGTAGTTGCGGAAATCAATCAGCGCGCTGATCGTGATGGGCAGCAACCGTTGGTGTTTGATACCCTGGTAGATCCGTATGTACGTGACATTATTAACACTGCAAATGCAGTAAATCTTGATGTTTTTGAAGGGCTTATTGGAAAACTGTCTGAAGTGCTGGGTACTGCGCCTACAACTTTAGTCGGACAAACCCATGCTGTGACCGATTCCGAGTCTTATAAGGCACGTATTGACGCGGTGCATTTTGCCCTGGATAACGATGATGGCGCACGTACACGTCATTATGACAAAGCCGATTTAATCTTGATTGGCGTGTCACGTTCAGGCAAAACCCCAACCTCAATTTATTTGTCATTACAATTTGGCATTCGTGTGGCGAACTATCCGTTAACCGAAGAAGACCTGGATGACAACCGTTTGCCTGCAGTATTGCGCCCACATAAAAATAAACTGTTTGGTTTAATGATTGATGCGGAGCGTCTTGTAGCGATTCGTACTGAACGCAAAGCCAATAGCCGTTATGCAAGTTTCAGTCAATGTCAGATGGAACTTCGTGCGGTTGAAGGAATTTATATTTCTGAAGGAATTAAATATTTGAATGTTTCGGAAATGTCGATTGAAGAAATTTCAACCCGGGTTTTACAGATGACAGGTCTTAAACGTCGTATTGGTTAAAGTAAAAGTAGAGTTAAATTAATCTTTAACTCTACTCTATATAATCGAAAATTAAGAGGATTGTTATATGTATAAAATATTAAAGCTAAAAACAATTGCTCTTTTTTTCGCTATGCTGAGTCTGGTAAATAGCCAGACTTTTGCAGAATCTGTGGCAAATTTTGAAACTGATATTATCAATAAATATTATAAAATTAGTCTGACTGATCGCTATGAGAATGATGGCATCAATCAAGAAGTTGCATCAAAAGTCGCAAATTTTATTGAGAAAAATGCACAAAGTTTTGAATACCCATTTAAAAAATTAGTCGATAAAAACTTACTTTTATTGAATTACAGTCCTGATCGAAAGCTCAAGTTTTATACGTTTAATATTTCTGCGGGTGGTTCAATGCGTGAATTTGAGTCCTATGTGCAGTTTAAACAAGGTAATAAAGTCATTACACACGCACTCAATGATGGGGGATTTATTAAAGCCATTCGTCAAACTCGATTGAATAATGTTCCCACCTATCTTGTTTCTAAAAGGTATATTGGGAGTGGTTGTGAGGGGCAATATGGCATTCAAGCGACTCAAGTTGAAAATGCACAATATAAAAGTGTGAATGTGTTTAAGACGAAAACAAAAGCACTGGATCAGATTAATGTCCGTTATGACTGTAATTATTATCCAAAAAATATAGAGCCTTTTGATATGGATCGACTCTATATTCGTGTATCTGCAGATCTTCAAAAAATTGATATTCTAGTGATTAAGCCATCAGGTGAATTGACACAAAATTATTTGCGTTATCAAAAGAATAACTACAATTACCAATATATTGGTACGGTGAAATAAATTGATCGATAAAAAAAGAGGCATATCCGCCTCTTTTTATGCTTAAAACTTAATAGGTCGTGATAATCACGTCCACCAAGTGTTCAATGCCTTCCATGCTCTGTACCGCTTGTTCTGTAATTTTAACCACCGGCCAGGTAATTAACTTGCAGTTTTCACGCTGTAATGCTGCATAGTAAGTATCTGACTTAAAGAACACTTTATTTTCACTGGCCGAGTTGGGCATTAACTGACGTTTTAACCAGTTGTCTTTCATTTGTGATTCAAGATAGCGAATAGCCAATAATGACTTGACGCGATTGTTAAATAAGCGGCGATTTTTAATAATTAAAGGATGTGAAAGCAGTTTATGAATGCCTTTTTCTGTGTGTGGCAAAATAAAATGCGGTGCAATTTGAAATATTTTAACCAATTTTGCATGATTACAGATTTGATCTAAATGCGTCACGGTCATTTGGTTTGCACCGACAATAGCCACATTTAAATTGGAAAAATCACACAGTTTTATATCTTCAGCGGCAACAATTTTGCCTTTGAAGTTCTGAAAAAAATCGGGCGTATTTTGAAAGAAGCCATCCAATGGATTCTTTTTCTTGTTAACCATTTACATATCCTTTCTTGTTTTACTTTGTCACGGTTGGTTCTACTCTTTGGTATATCCAAGTTGGAACTTTTGGTAAAGATTTTTTTGAACTCTGGTCAGTCATCGCAACTATGTGATTGTTTCGAATGTAGATTAATTTTTGCTTATGATTTAGGCTTTTATGTGCTTAGGATAAAATAGTTTAATGTTAATCGTTGCGATGACTCTCATTTGATTTTCATTACATCTTGGAAAAATCACTGTGGTATAGTGATTCTCATCTGCTTTATCTTCATAATTTTTTAGTTGTGAACTTATAAAAAATCAAGACCTGCCATGAAAGAATAAGTCTTATTTCTATTCATGATGCTTATAAAAGCTTAGTTTTTTTCCTCATCATGTTCTATAGGTTGAAATTGTGTAGTGGAGTAATGGGGGACACTTGGTGGCTGGGTATGTGTTCTGAGATAGTCTAAATCGCGAATATTTTTTTGAACCGCAACTGCACCAAATAAACTCAGTAAAAATGCCATGATATAAAACCCTTTTTCACTTAATTCAAGTGAGGCATTCCATAAACCAATGGCAAGCAATGCGATGCAGATCACGATTGATGCCCAGCAAAGTCCAAAATAAATCGTAGTCACTTGAATGCCTTCAAGTTTATCGCGGACAATTTTTTGCAAAGATACAGCAGCGAATAAGCCATATAAAATCAGGATTAAATAATAGCCTTTTTCATTGAGTAACATTGACGCGTTAAATAAGCCGATGATATATGCAGCTGCACCCGTGATAAGCGCAACCCAACTTACAGCAATAAATGCAAAGCTAGGTTTATTAATATATTGATTCATCCTATTTTCCATTTTTTGTATTGGATTATTTTTATATAGCTATTATGTCTAAGCTAAAAAAGATCGCAAATATTGTCCAATCGAATCGACATAAAATAGATAAAATGACAGCTGAATGGATATTGATATAAAAAAATAGCACCTGTGTAGGTGCTATTGGAAATTTTAAAAGTATCAAGAATTTTTGATATCCATTAATAATTCAAAGTTCTGAATACGTTTATCTGTATCGTAAATATCACAGGTGAAGATAAACTCATCAACATTATATTTTTCTAACAGCTTTTCTAATCCGGCCTTGACTGTCTCTGCTGAACCAATTTGTGCCATCGCATAGAAGTTGTCGACTGACATTTTTTCTGCAGGTGACCAAAGTCCTTCCATGGTTTCAACAGGGGCTTTGAGTTTTAAGCTTTGTCCACGCATTAAACCCAATACACGTTGATAGGCACTGGTGGCTAGATATTGAGCTTCTTCATCTGTCTGAGCAACTACAGTTGGAACAACCATGGAAACATAAGGGCGATCCAGATATTCAGAAGGTTCAAAGTTTTCTCTATAGAGTTTGATCGCTTGATCGAGCATGCGTGGCGCAAAATGTGAGGCAAATGAATAGGGAAGTCCTAATTTTGCAGCCAGTTGTGCACTGAATAAACTTGAACCTAAAAGCCACACTGGAACATGAGTACTTTGTCCCGGTGTTGCAACAATACGTTGATGCGGTAGCGGTTCTTTAAAGTATTGCAGGATTTCCAGTACATCTTGTGGAAACTGATCTTCAGTTTCCTGGCGACCACGGCGTAAGGCACGCATGGTGACTTGGTCTGTACCTGGTGCTCGGCCAAGACCCAATTCAACACGATTCGGATAAAGGGTTGCCAAAGTACCAAATTGTTCTGCAACCACCAAAGGAGCATGGTTAGGCAACATGATGCCACCCGAACCGACTTTTAAAGTCGTAGTATTCGCTAAGATATAACCCAGTAAAACGGCCGTTGCTGAACTGGCAATGCCGTCCATATTATGATGTTCTGCAAGCCACAGACGTTTGTAGCCTAATTGTTCGGCTTTTTGTGCTACTTCCAAAGCATGATGCAGTGAAAATTGAATGCTTTTATCATCACGGACGGGTGCAAGTTCAAGTATTGAAAATTGGATGTCTTTTAATGAACGCATTGGTTTTCTCAAGTATGAAATCTAAGAAAAGCATACGATGACTGAGTGAGTTTGTATATCGTTTTTTTTCGATATATTAGGGTTGTGGGTATGAATTAAGTAATTGCAGCATTTAAATAAAAAAAGCACCCGAAGGTGCTTTAAATTGAATCTTTGGAATTAACGATGTTTGTTCCAGCCTAAATGGCGGCCATTGTCGTGGCGGTCATTATAACGGTAACTATTATAACGGCGATCATAGCGACGGTCGTCACGATCATATCGATCATCATAACGGCGGTCTTCACTGACTTTTTTACCCAAGATTGCACCACCGGCAGAACCTAAGCCAGCGCCAATATAGCCACCATTGGTGCCACCCATGTTTTTACCTACGGTATAGCCACCCGCACCACCTAAAGCACCGCCAATCACAGCGCCAGTACGGTCACGTTTGTTAGCAGCAACACCAGCACCTGCACCACCACCAACAGCGGAACCAATCATTGCACCCGTGGTACCACCCATTTGTTTACCGACAGCGGCACCGACGACACCCCCTAGAGCAGAAGTTAAGGCTGTATTTGTTGTATGGCCTGCATGGGCCGTAGTCATGGTTAAAGCAGATGAAGTTACTACAGCAGCAAGAATGATTGAATTAAATTTCATGGCAAACTCCTTTTTGAAGCTTTTGTTATCTCTTGGGTTAAATGTAATAAAAAATGTGGAAAGGAAGATGGATGAGTTGTTACTGGTTTGTATTTTTTTTCTTCCTGATTTATTCATAATTAATCATGCATCATCATGATAAAAGTAAAAAAGCACCCGAAAGTGCTTTAAAAATAAAATTTGAAAATTAACGGCGATTATAGCGACGGTTATTATAGCTATTATAACGGCGGTCTGTACGATCATCATAACGGCGGTCTTCACTGACTTTTTTACCAAGGAGTGAACCACCGGCAGCACCTAAAGCAGAACCGATATAGCCGCCATTTGTACCGCCAACACTTTTACCGACAGTGTAACCACCCACACCACCTAAACCACCACCGATTGCAGCACCAGTACGGTCACGTTTATTGGCTGAAACAGCAGCACCACCCGCACCGCCAAGTGCAGAACCAATCATGGCACCGGTATTGCCACCCATTTGTTTACCCACTGCAGTACCCACTACGCTACCAAGCGCAGAGGTTAAAGCAACATTGGTACTATTGCCTGCATAAGTTGCTGTCGTCGCAATAGCAGAAGTTGCAATTACTGTAGCAAATAAAATTGAATTAAATTTCATGGTGAACTCCAGTGGGAATCTTTTGTTATCTCTTGAGGCTAAGATAGGGCAAAGCGTTGCATTGAGGATGGATAGCTTGTTAATCGCTTGTATTTTTCTCTTCCAAATTTATCCATAATTAACAGGCGATAAGGGCAATAAACGAAAAAAGCACCCGAAGGTGCTTTTTTGTTATGTCAACAGATCGTGTATTAACGATGGCTGCGATAGTATTTTTTAGAATGTTTTTTGTAAGAGCGTTGGTCAGCGCGACGATCTTCTGATACTTTTTTACCTAAAACTGAACCACCGGCAGCACCTAATGCAGAACCGATATAACCGCCCGTAGTACCACCCACGTTTTTACCTACTGCATAACCACCTACACCGCCTAGACCGCCACCAATTGCAGCACCGGTACGATTACGTCGATCCGCAGAAACTGCAGCACCACCAGCACCACCAATTGCAGAACCGATCATTGCGCCAGTATTACCACCCATTTGCTTACCAAGGGCAGTACCCGCGACACTACCTAAAGCAGAAGTTGCAGCAATACGAGTTGAATTGTCGGCATGAGCATTAACTGCCATCATTGATGATGCAGCTAAAGTTGCGCTTAATAATAATGCATTCAGTTTCATAGTTAACTCCGTGTCCAAAAAGCGGACGTTGTCAGTCAGTTATTTCGATGGAGCAAATGTAACAAAAAGATTTTCGGGAAATGTGGAGAGGAGCAATCAGAGTTGTGGCGTTTAGTGTCTGCTTTGTAAAGTTATATTAACAGCGTTGAGAAATGCTCATAAAATAAACATTTATAAGAGAAATATGAATGAAACGAGAATTGATTTAGATCCCGTCTTAAAAAAATCCCTTTTTATATGTGGTTTTGTCCCCACAATATCTATGTCATTTAACCCTTAGAATCGTTACACTAGGCACAATTTTTTTGCGCTGATCTATGTCATATAAAGGCATGGAGATAGCCTTTGTATTGAGATATTTTGCAAAATGAAAGAATCGTTACGTTTACGATTAGATCAACTTTCTGACCGTCATGAAGAATTAAACGCATTGCTTGCGGATATAGAAGTCATTTCTGACAACAAACGCTTTCGTCAACTTTCGCGTGAACATAATGACTTAACGGAAATTACCGAAGTTTGGAAAAAGTACACCCAAGCTGAAAAAGATATTGAAACTGCTGAAGCCATGTTGTCTGATCCTGACTTTAAGGAAATGGCACAAGAAGAAATTAAAGAGAATAAAGCGTTAATTGAGTCGCTTGAATCTGATTTAAATATTCTGATGATTCCGAAAGATCCGAATGATGCCAACTCTGCCTATCTGGAAATTCGTGCCGGAACCGGTGGTGATGAAGCAGCGATTTTCTCGGGTGACTTATATCGCATGTATAGCAAGTACGCTGAAACTCAAGGCTGGAAACTCGAAATTCTGTCTGAGAATGAAGGTGAGCATGGCGGTTATAAAGAAGTCATTTGCCTGATTAATGGCGAAGGTGTGTATGGTCGCCTGAAGTTTGAAAGTGGCGCACACCGTGTACAGCGTGTACCTGCAACCGAGTCTCAAGGTCGTGTACATACTTCTGCATGTACCGTTGCGATCCTTCCAGAAGTGGATGTTGATACCTCAGTTGAAATCAATCCATCTGAACTGCGCATTGATACCTACCGTGCATCGGGTGCCGGTGGTCAGCACATTAACAAAACTGACTCTGCGGTGCGTATTACCCACATTCCAACAGGTACAGTGGTGGAATGTCAGGACGAACGTTCACAGCATAAAAACAAAGCCAAAGCCATGGCTTTACTGGTTTCACGTTTGGAAAATGCCAAACGTGCCGCTGCCGATGCGGCAACCTCTGAAATGCGCCGTGACTTGGTTGGTTCAGGTGACCGTTCAGAGCGTATCCGTACCTATAACTATCCGCAAGGCCGTATGACCGATCACCGTATTAACTTAACCTTATATAAGTTAGATGCCGTGATGGAAGGTGATTTAACAGAATTGCTCGACAGTTTACACCGCGAATATCAGGCGGATCAGTTAGCAATGCTTGCACAACAGAATGGTGGTTAATTGAATATTGCACAGGCTTTGGCCTTACGTGGTGAAGCAGAAAGTTATGAACGCCAAGAAAATGCTTGGTTGCTCGAACATATCACCAAAATTGATTCTTTTGATTTGATCATGAAAAAGGATCAGCAACTGACAGCTGAGCAAGAACAAGCTTATCTTGATGGTTTAAACCGAATAGAAGATGGCGAACCTTTAGCGTATGTGACAGGTTCACAGCCCTTTTGGACGCTAGATTTAAAAGTGACCAAAGATACTTTGGTGCCGCGTCCAGATACAGAAGTTCTGGTGGAATCGGTTTTACATTTGGACTTGCCTGAAGATGCGCGTATCGTTGATTTGGGTACAGGCACAGGTGCAATTGCTTTATCACTTTCCAGTGAACGTCCTGAATGGGAAGTAACAGCAACAGATATTTATGCGCCAACTTTAGAAGTTGCAAAATTTAATGCGGATAAGCATGATTTGAATCATGTGAAATTCTCATGTGGTAGTTGGTTTAAAGCATTAGAAAAAAACCAGTTCTTTGATGTGATTGTATCGAATCCGCCATATATTGATCCTCAGGATAAACACATTAAAGGTTTAGCGGCAGAGCCTCGTCGTGCTTTGGTTGCAGGCAATAATGGATTGGCTGATATTGAATTCATTATTCAAAATGGTAAAAAGTGGTTAACTGCCAACGGTTGGGTTGCACTTGAGCATGGTTATGATCAAGCTGGTGTGGTGTATCAACTGTTTAAAAAATATGGTTATAAAGATATTCAAACCATTAAAGATTACGGCGGCAATAACCGTGTGACGATTGGCTGTTCAAGATAGCTGAAAAGTAATCGATTTAAAAATAAAGCGCTTTTGAGCGCTTTATTTTTTGACTACATCCCGCCAGAGTAACAGCCGGTTTTCAGCAAGTTTCATTAAACTATCGGTTAGTTTTCCTAAAATGGCCAATAAGATAATCGCAATAATGACAATGTCAGGTCGAGAAGTTTCCCGTCCATCACTGAGTAAATAACCGATTCCTTGGGTTGCGGCAATCAGTTCGGCGGCAATCATAAACATCCAGGCTAGGCTGGGAATCGATTTGAGTGCGGAAAAAGAAGGTTCCAGAAATTCTTCGGCTTGCCTGTTTAAACCGACCAGAATGGCAAAAACCAACGCAAGACCACTGCCGATAAAGAAACCTAAAAATAGCCGCCAAGTACTGGTCCAGATATGTAGCCATAAAGCGCCTTCAGATAATTCTACTAAAGACTGCCATAAGCTACTGGGTGCTGGGAGTAAGTAGGGCGCTATAAAACCATTATATTAAAAACATCCATAGGCATGAATAAAAGTAAAATAAAAATATTTTAGAATTAAGGATATAGGGTGAAATTTCATTGTAATTATTACGTAATTACAAATTAGGTAAGGTGGTAAAAAGATGCCAATTTTTACCAGCATTTTTTATTACACATTTAAATAGAAGACTATTTTCGATAAAAGATTATTTGAACGAAGGTTGCTATATCTCGATATCTTTCATCTTCATATTTGGGGGGGCAATCATTGGGGAGTTATTGATTGATGCCTTGAGTGGCCTAAAAATACCGTGATTGATCTGCTACCGATTCAGCAAAAAATAGAGCTGGTGGTTAATGCCATGTTTCAAGCGAATGAATAAAAAGAAATATTGTGTTGATCTGTATTCAGATCGATCAAATTGAGCCAAAAAAAGCGACTTACTGAAGTCGCTTTTTTAAATTTATTTCAGATTTATACCGGAAAATCTTGTAAACAATCTGATATTTCTAATTGTGTAAGCGTATCCGTTTCGAGTGCTAAACAAAGCGCCACAATTTTTGCAGTATCTGCAAGATATTGATCATCTTTTAAAGCTACACCCGTTTGTAAAGCTTGAATACGGTCTGCGCTGATGTCGAGTGCTTGTGCTGATTCAACGGCATCTGCACGATTAAAAAAGCTGATGACAGCCTTTTGAAGGGCAGAATCAGAAGCATTTAAAATACCTTGATTCAATAGCTCATCAAATTGAGAAGTGTGAGTGTTGAGAGAATGAGTAAAATTTTGCACTAAACTTTGCTCTAGTACATCAATCATCTTAAGCATGTCAGAACCTTTAATTTAAGGTGATTCCACGAGGAGGATAACAGCAGATTAAGCATAAAACTATGCTTTTAAATTGAGTGAAAAATAACCTATTTTGGAACTTTATGCAAATATCTTTCGATGAATGGCGGGTCGATTTTTTAAGCCAATGAAAACTTTAAAAATTATTAAATAATGATTTTAACCTATGTAAATACAAGTCCCTTACTGCTCTTTATGTTGACGATAAGCCCCCGGACTGACACCTGTCCATTTCTTGAAAGCACGGTGAAATGCACTTGGGTCATGGAAGCTTAATTCATCACTAATGTCTTGTAGGGTTTTGTCTGTTTTGGTGAGAAATTCAATTGCGCTATCACGCCGGATATCATTTTTAAGTTGTTGATAACTTACGCCTTCACTTTTTAAGCGCCTTTGAATGGTAGCATCGGACATATTTAAACGTTGTGCAATTTCATTCAGTTCTAACCATTCAGCAGGTGGAACGTTCATTAAGTGTTTACGTATTTGAGAGCTAATGGCATTCGGATTTTTAAAACGCACCAATAGATTGTGTGGGGTTTGCTGAATGAACCGATACCATGATTGCATATCTTGCTTGATCTGAATGTTTAAATAATTGGCATCGAACTGAATGTAGTTTTCATTGCTATTATATTGAATATTTTCACAAAACCGGACTTTATAGTCCTGATCATCCAGCGGAGCATCGCATTTGAGTTGAATCTGCTTGAGTAAAACTCTTTGCCCGCTTAACCAGCACATCAAGCCATGAATCAGCATTAAATAGGTGGCATAGCTGAACATTCTTTTGGTCTGCTTTTGCTCGTAAATCACGATATAAGCGTAGTTTTCCTGAACAAATAATTGGCTCGAAAAATCATCCAGAACCAGATTTAAAAATTGCAAAATATGTTGAACCGCTTTTTCCAGTGTTTCGGCATGCATGACGGATTGTGATAACAGTTTAAAACTGCCACGACGCATCGGATGGCTATCCATGCCAAAAAATTCGTCATTCATGGCGTCAGCCAGTTCAATCCAAAGCTGAGCATATTGTGACACTGAAACACGTGCTTTACTGGATTGCATTAACTCAACAGGAATACCGGATTTGAGTAGGATATTCTGTATGTTCAATCCTTGATGGTCGGCAGACAGTAGTGCCTCATGGACAAGACTGATTGAGATGGTTCCTTTGCTGTCGTTTAACTCTTGTTCATTCATGTACTGATGTCCATGTTCAGTTCATTTGTGCGATAGATTGGACTGTCCGAATCCATCATTCAGGATGCATTATTTGGAAATTGTACTCTAGCTTAACTGCATTTACTCTGCATCTTAAGTCGAGTGTTCATACAAAGAATTGACAGGAATATAAAATGAAAATTCAAGGAAAAGTGTTTGTTGTGACAGGCGGTGCCTCCGGATTAGGTGCAGCAACAGCAACGTATTTGGTCGGTCAAGGTGCAAAAGTCATCATGGTCGATATGAATCAAGAGCTTGGTCTGGAAATGCAACAGCGTTTAGGTGAGCACTCAGTCTTTGTAAAACTGGATGTGACTGATGAGCATGCGGTAAAAGTATTTTTTGACAATGTTGAAAAAGAGTATGGGCAATTAAATGGTTTGGTCAATTGTGCCGGAATCGCTCCATCTGCCAAAGTACTTGGACGTGATGGCATGCATGATTTTGCCATGTTCCAAAAAGTTTTAAATATTAATGTCAGCGGTACATTCAACATGATTCGTTTTGCTGCAAATTTGATAGCGAAATATGAATTAAAAGCAGGTGAAGAAGAACGCGGTGTCATCGTAAATACAGCTTCAGTTGCTGCATTTGATGGTCAAATTGGTCAGTCCGCTTATGCAGCATCGAAAGGTGCCGTGGTTGCCATGACTTTGCCTTTGGCACGTGAGCTTGCGCGTGAAGCGATTCGTGTAATGACCATTGCACCAGGCATTATGGAAACCCCAATGTTGAAAGGCATGCCACAAAATGTACAGGATGCTTTAGGACAGATGGTGCCGTTTCCACCACGTTTAGCCAAACCGGAAGAGTTTGCACATTTGGTGGGACATATTTTTGAAAATGCGTATTTGAATGGTGAAGTGATTCGTCTGGATGGCGCGATTCGTATGCAGCCTAAATGATACGGATTTTTATAGAGAATTGAATCTGTATAGCTGCAAATTTCTACTCAGATTTGAATAGCTTCGTATAAGCATGCATTTTCTTTTGAAGGATCAAAAGAAACAAAAATCCTTTACGAACTGAAGATACGTCCTTGTATCTCAGTTTCGCAGGTGACATCCATGTCGCCGTCACGTACATCCGAATAATGTAAATATCAAACAGCTTGAAATGAATAAAATAGATATAGAAAGGGATCCTCAATGATTTTAAATGATGAACAAAAGATGGTTCAGGATATGCTGCGCAATTATTCGCAAAACAAGCTGAAACCCACTGCGGCTGAACGCGATAAAACTGCCAAATTCCCTGCACAAGAATTAAAAGAACTGGGTGAACTTGGTGCCTTAGGCATGACCGTGTCAGAAAAATGGGGCGGTGCAGGTCTGGATTATGTATCCCTCGTGGTCGCTTTAGAGGAAATTGCTGCAGGTGATGGAGCCATTTCAACGATTGTCAGCGTGCAAAATTCGCTCCCTTGTGGGATTACTCAACGCTACGGCACAGAAGAACAAAAACAAAAATATCTAACTAAACTGGCGACAGGCGAATGGCTAGGATGTTTTTGCTTAACAGAACCTCAAGCAGGTTCGGATGCCGGTGCACTTGAATGCAAGGCAGAACGTAATGGTGATTTTTGGGTACTCAATGGCACCAAACAGTTCATTACTACAGGTAAGCATGCACAAGTGGCGATTGTCTTTGCGGTGACGGATAAAGCTGCAGGGAAAAAAGGCATTTCCTGTTTCCTCGTTCCTACAGACACAGAAGGTTATATCGTTTCGCGTCTTGAAGAAAAGATGGGACAACACTGTTCAGATACCGCAACCATCATTTTTGAAAATTGCCGGATTCCTGCCGAAAATTTATTGGGTAAGGAAGGTGAAGGCTACAAAATCGCTTTGTCTAACCTGGAATCTGGGCGAATCGGTATTGCTGCGCAATCTGTCGGCATGGCACGTGCTGCACTTGATGCTGCTGTGGAATATGCCAATGAACGTAAAGCATTTGGTGTAGAGATTGTTCAACATCAAGCGGTTGCATTTCGTCTAGCGGATATGGCGACGCAAATTGAAGCGGCACGACAACTGATTTTCCATGCCGCCACTTTAAAAGATGCAGGTTTACCCTGTTTAAAAGAAGCTTCAATGGCGAAACTGTTTGCGTCTACCATGGCGGAACGGGTGTGTTCAGATGCGATTCAAATTCATGGCGGTTATGGCTATGTGTCTGATTTTCCAGTAGAGCGGATTTACCGTGATGTACGGGTCAGCCAGATTTATGAAGGGGCATCGGACATTCAGCGTTTAGTCATTGCACGTGAAGTCACTAAAATCTAAATAACGATTTAACTGTGGTTGAATTTTAGACTTTGGTTGGTGCTCAAATCCTGCACATTTTTTGATGGATTCGGAAATTGCAGGATGACATCAAGCATGTTTATCTAGGTGAATAGTGAAGTTAAAAGATTAAAAATGCTGAATGCATTTTGGCATTTTTAGAATGAGAACAATAAGCAAAATGGATCAACAAAGCAGGAGCTTTGTTCAATAAAAGAACGGATGAGAGGTTGTGGTCATGAAGACATTAGAACAGGCATATCAAGAGTTTAATTTTGATGATTTTCTCGCGGAACAACTGGTCGGTACATCTCAGTCAGTCAATGCCTATGTTGAATGTTGCGAGCGTTATCTCGGTTCAAATAAAACTGCCCTAATCTGGGAAAGTAAAAATGGCGAGTCTGCCGAATGGACCTTTGAACAGTTGGCGGAAGCATCTGGAAAATTGGCAAATTATTTTGCATCCATAGGCTTAAAAGCAGGGGATTGCATTGCCGGATTATTACCGCGTACCCCTGAACTGCTGATTACCATTTTAGCGACCTGGCGCATGGGTGCAATTTATCAGCCATTGTTTACTGCGTTTGAATCTAAAGCTATTGAACATCGTATCAATACTGCCAAAACCCAATTGATTGTGACCAATGAAGATCAACGTCCAAAACTGAATGGTGTCACTGTACCGCATATTTTAACGGTGCATCAAACCAATACATTAAATCAGCAGGATGATGATTTTTGGACAGAATTTGCTCAACAATCAGAATCTTTTGAACCAGTGATGCAAACTTTTGAAGATGATTTCCTGATGATGTTTACTTCAGGTACTACAGGTTTGGCCAAATCAGTTCCTGTTCCTTTAAAAGCAGTGTTGGCATTTAAAGGGTATATGACCTATGCCGTGGATTTGCGTGAACAAGATTCTTTCTGGAATCTGGCGGATCCGGGATGGGCATATGGCTTGTATTACGGTATTACCGGACCTTTAAGTCTAGGTCATAGCATTATTATGGATGAGCGTGCATTTAGCGTAGATAACGCCGTGCAAGTGATTCAAAAATATAAAGTCAGTAATTTAACCGGTTCACCAACTGCTTTCCGGATGTTTTTTGGATTTAAAGAAAAATTTGATCCCTCAATTAAAGAACATTTACGTGTGGTAAGTAGTGCAGGTGAGCCTTTAACCCCTGAAGTGATTCACTGGTTTAATCATGATTTAAATGTGAATATTTATGATCAATATGGACAGACTGAACTGGGGATGGTGATTGCCAATCATCATGCCTTGGAACATGAAAAGAAAGTCGGTTCAGCCGGTTATGCCATTCCGGGACATCGTTTTGCAGTATTGAATAAAGATCATCAGGAAGTCGAAAAAGGTGGTATTGGAACTCTGGCGATTGATAATTCACAATCACCATTGGCCTGGTTTAAAGGTTATGACGGACATAACCTTAAATCCTTTGTTGGTCATTATTATTTAACCGGTGACACAGTTAAATTAAATGAATTTGGCGGTGTGGATTTCATTGGTCGTGCTGACGATGTAATTACAACGTCAGGTTATCGTGTGGGGCCTTTCGATGTTGAAAGCACTTTACTTGAATGTGAAGAAGTTTTGGAGTCTGCAGTCATTGGTAAGCCAGATCCAGAACGAACAGAAGTGGTAAAAGCTTTTGTAGTACTCAAACCGAAATTTTCAGCTTCAGGTGAGTTAAGTTGTAAGCTTCAGGAATATGTACGTTCGCGTTTATCGAAGCATGCTTATCCGAAGGAGATTGAATTTGTAGAGGGTTTACCTAAAACCTCCAGTGGCAAAATTCAGCGCAATTTACTCAAGCAACAGGAAATTGCCAAAATGCAGGGAATTCAAAAAGTAAGTTAAACCAATTCTAGTTTTAAAAGTTCCATGCTCTTGCACCCGAAAGGGTGCTTTTTTTATTTAGTCCTCTTTCATCATCATTTTGAACTATAATTCATCCTGAACTTAAATGAATAATATTAGTCGACAGGGATTGCCAAGTGACCGATCTAGATATAGACCTGGAGTTAACTGATGAAGAAATGCATCTTTATAGCCGTCAAATTCTTCTTGATGGCTGGGATATAGAAGCACAAGAAAAACTCAAACTTGCCAATGTCTTAATCGTAGGTTGCGGTGGAATTGGTTGTACCACAGCAGAACTTCTGGCGCGTGCAGGTGTTGGTCAAATTACCTTGATTGATGCTGATACGATCGAAATGAGTAATCTGCAACGGCAAATAGCCTATGTAGAAGAAAATATTGGTTTTTATAAATCCGAAATACTGGCTAAACGTTTAAAACAAATTAATCCGCATATTCGTGTTGAATCTCAAACTGTAAAGCTGTATGAAAGCAATGCAGAACAACTGATTTCAAATCAAGATCTGGTTTTAGATGGCTGCGATAATTTCACTACACGTTACCTCGTTAATCAAACCTGCCAGCAATTTGGTGTGCCTTTAATCAGTGCCTCAGCGATTGGTTTTCAGGGACAACTGTTTATGGTTGAAAGGGAATCGGCGTGTTATGAATGTCTATTTCCCAAAGAGCAGCATGCTAATGAAAACCTGCGCTGTGCCGATTCTGGTGTATTAGCGACTACACCGAACGTCATGGCAAGCTTACAAGCACATCATGCCTTGCTTTATTTGGGACTAGGCAAAACACCACTGAAGCAAAAACTGATGCTCTGGGATGGTCTAAGCATGAAGCAACGTTTACTTGCTTTCGAAAAAGATACAGATTGTCCAATCTGTCAGGCAAGATAGACCTGCAAAGCAATATTTTTTTGCTACACTCACTTCAATTTAATTCTAAGCTGACATTATGAAAAACAATATCTGGTTAGATGGCCTGCGTTCAGTTGCCCGTGTGGGGGAAACAGCTGTCATTGCAGCAAAAGCCGGCATTAAATACGCCACAGAAAAACCAAGTAACGCAAAACTGATGCGTGAAACTTTTGAATCCTTAGGTTCAACTTATATCAAGCTCGGGCAGTTTATTGCCAGCACACCTTCATTATTTCCACGTGAATATGTCGAGGAATTTCAAGGCTGTTTGGATCAAACTCCGTCATTGCCTTTTAGTTATGTACAAGGCGTATTGGCCTCTGAGTTTGCAGGCAGAAATCTGGATGAAATCTTCATTTCAATTGATGAAAAGCCTTTAGCTTCGGCCTCTATTGCACAAGTTCATGCAGCTAAACTGGTGACTGGTGAAGATGTGGTGATTAAAGTGCAAAAGCCGGGTGTAGAAACCATTCTTTATACCGACTTAAATGTCTTGCACTGGGCCACCAAAATTTTAGAAAAAGCGGTACCAAAAGTTAAATTTGCATCACTTGCCGATATTGTTGATGAAATTAAAACCCGTATGGTGCGTGAAGTCGATTTTATTGAAGAAGCACAAAACCTAGATGATTTTGTCAATTATCTGAATGTGACGCAAAACCAGAAAGCGACTGCACCAAAAGTTTATCATCAATATTCAACCCGTCGTGTTTTAACCATGCAACGCTTGTATGGTGTGCCATTGACTGATTTTGATGTGGTAAAAAAAGTATCTAAAGACCCATCTCAGGTTTTGATTACCGCCATGAATACCTGGTTTGGTAGCTTGATGATGTGTAACAGCTTCCATGCAGATTTACATGCAGGCAATCTGATGTTGCTTGAAGATGGTCGTGTCGGTTTTATCGATTTCGGTATTGTCGGTCAGCTTAATCCTGAAGTGTGGACAGCTTGTATTGCCTTTATGGATGCACTGCAAAAAACTGATTACAACTTGATGGCAGAAAACATGCTGAAAATGGGCATGACTGACAAGAAAATTGATACTCAAGTCCTCGCAGCTGATTTAGAACGTCTATTTAGTGGGGTATTACTTGCCGATCCTCAGGAATTACTCACTTCAAATCCTGCAGATTTAAATGACATCATGATGGATATGGTTGGCGTAGGCGAGCGTCATGGTATTCGCTTCCCGCGTGACTTTGCCTTGCTATTTAAGCAAATGCTGTATTTCGATCGCTTTATGCGCATCCTTGCTCCATATACTGATATTTATGCAGACCAAAGACTGCAAATGGTGCAAACTCTTGATCCAAATGTGTTGTTAAAAAACTAAGTTATTAGTGAGAAAATCTCCCTAAATCCCTCTTTATAAAAGAGGGACTTTTCCTTTTTTTTTAAAGAAAGTTAAGGAGATTCAAAAATCAAAGTCAGTAAAGGGTAAAAACATGGATGCAATTATCATTGAAGGTTTAAAGGTCGAAACAGTGGTGGGATGTTTCAATTGGGAACGTCAAATCATTCAGCCTCTAATGCTTGATATGACCATCCAGACCAGTTTGGAACAGGCTTCTAATTCTGATGAACTGGAACATACGCTGAATTATGCGGAAATTTGCGAAATTTCTGCCACTGTTATTCAAAAAGCACAGCCAAAATTGATTGAACATGCAGCAAAGCTTGTGCTAAATGCGCTTTTTACTACCTTTCCTGCGGTTGAATCGATTATGATTACGATCCGTAAGCCTGCCATTATCGCGCAAGCAAATTCTGTAGGAATTCGTCTTGAACGCCACCGAAACGATATTCGCCTTAGCTCTGGCGAGTAATTGTCATCCTGAATACCATTTTAAGCAGGCATTTGCCCAGATTGCTGAAATTGGACAGGTTCAATTCTCTGAAATTTATTTAATTCCATGTCGCGATGGCGTTGGTGCAGATTATTGGAATGCTGCGTGTTTGCTTAAAAGTAAAATGAGTGTCGAAGAAATGACTTCCATTCTTAAAAAAATGGAAGATGATTCAGGCCGTGTACGTCCATCGCATCAAATTTCTTTGGATGTGGATCTGATTGCGTGGGGAGAAGACTTGTCTCATATGCAATTTAACCCGAAGAAATTACCCCTCGCAACTGATGTCAAAATTCCAATGCAGGATATTTGGCAGAGTGTTGAGTTTCAACATGAAAAACATGAATTTCCAATTGTGCATTGGGTAGATTAAGTTTTACTAAGTTCATTATAAGATGATTCTAGTTTTAAAATAGCCTAAGCAAATTGTGACTTTAATCTAGAAGTATTATTCGATTTGCCTCTAACAACAGAGAATATGGAAATAGATGAGTGTGGATAGAGTTTGACTGATTAAAATTGAAAAAATCATCAAATCTTAGGCAGGGAATGTGATATATCATTCAAAAAGCCTGATCTTTGCAGATTAGGCTCGTTAATCATAGTTAAACAAATGATTTTAAATGAATAATAAAAGCTGTTATTCCCAAGTAGAAATGTCCTACCTAATAACCAAATAGAAATGTCCTATATGGACATTTCCAAGTCAAGCACAGGATTCAGATTTCGTTGTTGAATTGCTGTTTTCTGTGCACGTCTGCTTGGCATCTTTTGAGAACGATTGCGTTTGTTTTGTTGTTCCAG
>NZ_SJXH01000040.1 GCF_004336635.1 Acinetobacter sp. ANC 4862 | reverse complement strand
TATGCAATGGAATCCTGATATGAGCGACAGCATTCTTCTCCGGCACAGGTGGTGGAGGTGTTTCTTGTTTAGTTGCGTCAGGTGGCAGAGGTGCTTCTTGTCTGACTGGCGTCGGGTGAAGAATGACGGGAAGAAAGTCGGTCTGTGGACTGGGTGGGCTTTTTAATGCCGGGACCATTGATCTGGACTGGCGAATCCATTTATGTAGCAGATTGGCATTGATCTGATGTTGCATTGCCACCTTGGCCACCGATGTGTCTGGCTGCAGGCAAAGCTCGACCAGGTGCTGTTTAAAATCAGTTGCGAAGATTCTGCGGGTTCTTTCTGTCGTTTGTTCAGTGTCTATAAAAGTGTCTAAGGCCATAAACATAATGTCCATTTAATAAATAATGGACACTATCGGGATATTGAGAAAATAAGAAAAGTGGGGTTCAGCGGACGCTTACTCCTGAAGTAATACAGTTCTCAAACATTGAGATGAGCCCAGAAGCATTTGAGGCAGCTTCAAAATGAGGCTATTTCGTGTCTAGGATACTGGGAGCAGTCCACTCACTAATTTTTATAATTCAATTGGATAGAAGATTGATGTAAGTGTTTTAGTTAATTATTCTTTAATTAAACTTGTAACTTATATGAATAATTAACTAATTTTGTATACCATTTAAACATTATTAAAATCAATATTTTATAAGACGAAAATTCTTATTCCTAAAGATTGTTACAACATCACCTGTTATTGATGAAACTAAATGCATCCCATTCATTTCTTTCAGTGCTGGACAAATATTTTTGTATTTTGCAATTTCTTTGTTGCCAATACTGTAATAAATGGCTCCATTTTGATAATTCTTACGACCAAATTTTAATAAGTTAGCAATATGTTTGGTCTTTATGCCACGCTGAGAAGAACGTCGAACAGCATGGTTTGTTAAACCTAAAAATAACTGCTCTGGATTCATGTAGATTGTCATTTGCTTGCACCGTTTACTTATATTTTATGGCTTTAATATAGGAAAAAGAGAGCAACGATTTTGTGATTAGCAAGCTTACATTGTGATCTTCCGAAAATAGTTATGAACTAAAATGATGCTAAGGAAATTTTGGTGCTTATTTGTATATTAAGATACAGACTATATGATTTTCCCGAAAAATTTTAGAATTAAGATAGATCATCATTATGATCTATCAATCAAAAGTTCATTCAAGTTAGCATATAGGTAAAATTTGATGCAAAAAAATATATTATTTTTAGTGACAGGAATGACGCCACAGATTATCACGGAAACACTATATGCTTTGGCAGCAGATCCCGAAGTTAGTGAAAAATGGGTGCCTACTGAAATACATGTGCTGACTACTGCTAAAGGCAAAATTCAGATTCGATCTCGATTGTTTAATGATAGAATTTTTGAACAATTTCTTAAAGATTTTTATTTACCCAATATCAAATTCGATGATTCCACTGTTCATGTCATCACTCGTGATGGTGAAGAGCTAGAAGATCTCAAGACTCTAGATGATAATGAACTTGCTGCAAACGAAACTTGTCGTTTAATTAAGCTATTTACAGACGAGGAAAGTTCTACAGTACATGTCTCTATTGCTGGTGGACGTAAAACTATGGGTTTCTATGCGGGCTATGCGCTATCCCTCTATGGTCGTGCGCAAGATAGTATGTCCCATGTTTTAGTATCAGAAGAGTTTGAGTTTGCAACAAATTTTTATTATCCGACACCTTATGAACATTTTGTTGGTAAATATAATTCCCAAGAACACTTGAATGCACAACATGCGAAAGTCTTTTTAGCAAACATTCCTTTCGTGCGCTTAAGAAACACTTTGCCAACTACTCATCCATTAAGAATGAATAATTATCAATTTTCTGATGTGATAGAACAACTTAACCAGGTGAATCAGACACTATCTTTAGAAATTAATGTTACTCAACGATATATTCAGGTCAACAATTCTATCAAAGCAGATTTACCACCACGTGAAATGGCACTTCTAATGTGGTTTGCTGATTATAAAATTCAAGGTAAAGCAGGTCTAAAAGCTCCTACTGGGTCTCATAAAGGAGAAATGAGCCTTGCTGAACAAGAATATATTTGTGAACTTACTGAGGAATATTTGATTCATTATGATGAGTTGAAGGATGGTGATACGAATATTGAAATAACCAAGGATTTTTTTGATAGTACCAAGTCGAAACTTAAAAAACATTTAGAAAAACAGCTAGGTAATGAATTGGCGGCTCGTATTATACCAAAGCAGAATGGTAGAAGTACTCCTTTCTCTTTACCGATAGATAAAGACCAAATTGTTGTAATTAATAATTTTAAAGATAGAGTGATCTAATATGTATTGGAAGGGCATGCCGTAAGCTTACGTTTGTTTATAAGCTCTTGAGGCCTAAATATGTAGTACTTTATTCTATTTACATATTTGAATTGTGCATTCCTGACATAAGCTTCCAAAATTTAAAGTTCACAAATCAGTTTATTTAACATGTACCCATAAATTAGATATTTAAAGGGTACTAAGATGAATGATGTCGTTATTAATGCAATACAACAAAAAATCATGACACCAAAAAGTCTTACTTTCTCATCACTACGTAAGCTTGCTGGCCAAGATATGAATGCACAATCAAGCTTAAATCGTGGTCGTGCAATTATTGATTGTCCAACATTGCTGAATCAATATTTGTATTCGTACGGTTTAATGGTCCAGCGTCAATGGAACCATGTCGTACCGAATATTGTTGAAATGTTGAGTGATAGCAATGATCAAGATATTCACTTATACGACTATGGTTGTGGACAAGGATTAGCAACTTTACTTTTAATTGAAAATACATTGGGTTTACAGGAAGAGATCACTCAAATCACATTGATTGAACCCTCTAAAATTGCTTTAACACGTGCAAAGAGCATATTGGAATGTAAGCTACCTCATTTAAATATCCAAGCATTTGCAAAAGAATTGGATGATGTTGAGGAAAATCATTTAAACATTAATACTGATAATATGAATGTTCATATTTTCTCAAATATCTTGGATATTGAGGGTTTTGATCAATTTAAGTTATTTAATAAAATTTTAGCTAAGGGTGGGACGCATTACCTTATTGCAGTAAGTAATGATCGTAATTGCTACGGCGGAACTGCTCGCCTAGAATCATTGTATAAAGCCTTATTGAATATCGAGCAAGATGAGAGTTTGACTATTTCTCGTACAAAATTTGAGTGTTTTAGTGATGAAAAAAATATGAATCATGTTTACTTTTGCTTGAAGATTGAGATTAACTAAAATGAATGATTTATTTGATGCTTTAATTGAAAAGCCAATTAGAGAGCTTCCACTTACTCTCCATCAAGCTACTGGGTGTTCTAGTGAGTGGGATGAAGTGCGTCAAGGCTTTGTCATTCATATTCCGAATGGTCAATTGTTTTATGCACCTCAGTTTTTTTCTCAAAAAATCAGTGATCGTTCAGTCGAATATTTTTTAGAAAATGATACTTATGAAGCTCATCAGGCGGATTGGAGTGAAATTCAACCTGAAGATCTTAAAAAGATAAAATTTAAAAACATTTTGTGGAAGCAGGATTTTATTAATCTTTATGGTAAAAAGATTCCTTTGCCAAGATTGACTAGTTGGTATGGAGATGAGGGTAAAGCCTATAAGTATTCAGGCATCTTGTCACAGCCGAATCCGTGGAATAAAGGTTTGCTGTATATCAAAGAGCAAATTGAAAAGGTTGCTGGTACACAATTTAATAGCGTCTTAATGAATTGGTATCGAAATGGCGAGGACTATTTAAACTGGCATACAGATGATGAGCCAGAACTCGGTAAAAACCCGATAATTGCGTCTGTTAACTTTGGAGAAACACGGGATTTTCAGGTGCGTCATAAAGATAATCATCAGCTTAAATTTACCGTGCCATTACAACACGGTAGCTTACTAATTATGTCAGGTGAAATGCAACATTTTTGGGAACATGCTGTTCCTAAGCGGAAAAGAGTATCTGCTTCAAGGTTTAATTTAACGTTTAGAGTTATTGGAAAATCAAGCTTATAGTCCAGGTACTGTGTATTTGAAATTAGACCAAATGGTCAATAGAAAATTATGAATTGTATTGTTGAAACCAATATAATTATGCAATAAATAATACTTGAATAAGCATGTGAAATATAAATATTTTGAGGGTGTGAAATGGTAATGCAACAATTTACTGTAGCAACAGCACGGCCTTTACCAGTCATTATTTTGGCTGATGTAAGTGGAAGCATGACACAAGATGACAATATTGGAGCACTAAATGCTGCTTTAAAGGATTTACTCAGTACGTTATCTAAAGAAAGTCGTTTAAATGCTGAAATTCAGGTCTCTATTATTACTTTTGGCGGTATAAAAGCTGAGGTGCATGTACCTTTAACACCTGCATGGCAAATTAATCAAACAAGTGATTTGGTTGCTTCAGGTGGAACACCAATGGGTGGCGCTTTTGAGTTGGCTTTAGAAATGATTGAAAACAAGGAAATTATTCCTAGTCGTGCTTATAAACCAACAATTGTTCTAATTTCTGATGGTGTTCCAACAGACAATTGGGAGACTTCATTTAATAAGTTGAAAAATTCTGATAGGGCACAAAAAGCATCACGTATGGCAATGGCCATAGGAGCAGGTGCCGATAAAAATATGTTAAAGGCATTCGTGAATGATTTAGAAGCATCTGAAGTATTTGAAGCACACAATGCAAAAGAGATACATCGTTTCTTTAGAGCTGTCAGTATGAGCGTCAGTAGTCGTTCTCAGAGCAACACCCCTAATCAACTTCCTACGGTAGACTTTTCGAAATTACCAGATGATGAATTGGATCTAAGTGATTTTTAATCATGTATTTATCACTATGTTCAGTTTCAGTGATTGGTCCACGCAACCTACGTGAAAAAAAATCTAATCAAGATGCTGTGATGCACCGGTTCTGGAAGAATAACTGGTGTATTGCTGTGTGTGATGGTATGGGATCCAAACCTTTATCTCATATCGGGTCATTCTTAGCTTGTCAGTCGGTATGTGAAGTTTTAAAGCATTGCGATTTTTCTTTAGCTGAAAAAGAAGTAGCGAAGAAAATATACCTACACTGGTTAAAACTGTTGAAAGAAAAAAATATTTTACCGATTGATGCGGCGACGACTTGTTTATTTGCATGGGGAAATGGACAGGGAGAAGTGCGCCTGTTTCAATTGGGAGATGGTGCTATTTATTATCAATCAGACAGTTTTGGCCATGTAGGTTTGAAGTCTGATGATTTATTCAGTAATCAGACCAATGCCTTGGGTTATTCAAGAAAATGGGATGATTGGGCTTATAAAAAAATTTATTTAACCAGTCAAAAACACGGCATCGTTTTACTGACAGACGGGATAAGTGATGATTTATTTAATGAGCAGCTCTTTACGTCCATGTTGATCCAAAAAGCTACATTGCAAAGTGTGAGGCGATTAAAAAAGTATATACAGGATGAGCTAAATAACTGGCAAACGCCTCAACATAGTGATGATAAAAGTATCGGAATAGTTTTTTGGAAAAAATGAAAAATGATGAATGCAAAACAAATAACAGTTAAAGACCTTCAAGGAGCTACCTATACGCTCATAGAAAAGATTGGAGAGGGTGGTCAAGGTACGGTTTTAAAAACAGATCATGCTAATTTGGTTGTAAAAATTACAAATAAGCTTCCAGAAAATCAATTAAAAGAAGTGCGTAAACAATTTCAAAACGTTATGCGTTTACCACTACGTGAGTTAAAAATTGCTTTACCTCTAAGTTTATTACAATTAAAAAATCGCACTGGCTACGTGATGGAACTTATGGGTGGCTTAGAGTCACTTTCCTCACAAATAGAGCGTATGTACACCCTAGAAGGGCAACTTGATATTATCAAGTATAGAGATACAGGTAGTTTTGCACGTCGGTTACTAATTTTAAAAGAACTTGCTGAAACTTTAGCTAAGTTGCATGGTAAAGGCTTGGCTTTTGGGGATTTGTCTCCTCATAATATTTTTGTATCCACTTCAATTGAACATCATCAAGTATGGTTAATTGATGCAGACAATATTCATTATGCGGAACAATCGAATCAACATCATTTCTATACCAAAGGTTATGCCGCACCTGAACTTATTCGTAATGAAACAGGTACAAATATACAAACAGATGCATGGTCATTTGCAGTCATTGCACTTCAGTTATTAACACATACTCATCCGTTCAATCATGGAATTGCTGTCGAGGATGAAGATCCAGATATTGCAGAAGAAAAGGCTGCTCGAGGAGAGTTTCCTTGGGTATTTGATGTTGAAGATGACTCAAATAAAATAGCCGTGGCAGGTTTTCCTGTGTTTGGAATGTTAAATAAACGATTATTTAATCTATTTCAACGTTGTTTTGGATCCAGCCGTTTAGCAGAAAAATTACATGAACGCCCGACAATGGCTGAATGGCATTATGAATTAAACAGAACATTATCCTTGGTTTTACTTTGTCAGGAAAAAGACTGCCGTAGTAGTTTTATTGTAAATCAGCGAGTGAATTGCCCATTTTGTAATACTCTCCAAGATAAAACCGAATATATACGCTTAAGATATTGGGGCTATGACCAAGATCCATTGATGGCTGAACAGCCTTGGTTTGCTAGTTCTGAGCAATTGTTTTTAAGTTTAGGACAAGAGAAGGCTATTTATCATGAGTCTCATAGTTCTTTTAACAATGAACAGAGTAAACCTTGGTTTAGGGTTGCCTTAACCGATGATGGATTAAAAATTACGCCTGAAGAAGGTGAGCATGCCATCCTCCAAAATGTAGATGGATCAAAATCATATACTTTACATAAAACACAGATATTAAAAAACCATCAAAAAGGTGATAAAGACCTTTTGATTACACATTCTTCTTTGCAAATGAATAGTGAAAAAACGCATTCATTCTTTTGGCGTTTCTCTTGGTAGTGCTATGAAATTACATGAGTTTAAACTTGCTCAGCTACAAGTAGTGCAAGCTGAGTGTTTGGAAAAATTAGATATTTCTGAAAATCATCAAGTTCACTTATTTTTAGAAGATGAACAATGTTATTTAGAATTTGAAAACCATATTTACCCTATAGAATTGAACTCAACCAGTTCTATTACAGCATCATCAGCAAAAGAATTAATCAGCCAAAATGGTTTGTGGTTTTTTACACATAAACAAAATACAAAGATATTTCTATCGGGCTTTGTGCCAGAAGCACGTACAATTTTAGATCTAGATATTGTGATTGATGAAGCAATTGCACATGTACTCGCAGATGATGGAAAAATTGCACAGAATGATATTCAACTTGCAATTGATTGGTTAACAGAAGAGTTTTTAGTTGGACTTGATCACTCCAAATCTATGGCATTTTCGATTTTTTATACCAATCAGAGTGCACATCAAATTCTATTGATTGGCCAGAATCATCAGTTAGAAATTAAGGCAATTCAGGGTTATTGGCAAGTTGATAAAATTAGTAAAAAACGCCCTAGAGGGAATTATCGTTTAGTTGCATTACAGGGTGAGTTGCAATTCAAAGATCATTCAATCGCAAAAAAAATGGACAATTTATCTCATGAAATTGCTTTAAAAGAACATACCGCTCAACATGGTGACTATATTGATGTTTGGAAACAGTATAGCAATGCCCAATGGGAGGATGCAGTTCGTCGTGCAAATCAAATTAATTATTTGAAGTATTGTGCTTATGAACCAGCCCACAAAACAGGTTATTGGTATGTTTATGTTGAAGATCGAGAAAAATTATTAGATTTTGAACAAAAATGGGATCGTTTAGATCGAAAGAAAGATGAGCAGGTCCAATTAAGTTTGACGATTGCCGATTGGTTGGATAATCAATTGGATGTTAAAGAAACTGGCTTAAATGTTGAAAAAAAATCTTGGCGGGCAGACATCATTCAGATTGAGCCAAAAAATAAACGTATTTTATTGAAATTCGCAGAAAAAAGAGATCGACATCCACCATTGAATCAGAATAACAAGCAAGGTTTTCTGTTTTTATCTATATTCGCGCTCAATATTCAACGTAAGCGACAGCAGGATGCTCTTAATTTAATTACGAGTCGCCGAAATCCAATGCCACGTTTACACGGCCTATTACAAGGTGTAGAGGTAGAAACATCTGCTAGAACTTTGCGAAAAGAAAAATGGAAGAGTACTAAAACCAAAGCGCTGTTTAAAGGCGGTCGACCGACGATTAAGCAACAAGAAGCGATAGAACTGGGTTTAAATAGTTCAGATTTGATTATTATTATTGGTCCGCCTGGAACTGGTAAAACACAGGTGATTACTGCATTGCAACAACGTATCACTGAGTTATCCAATGAGTCGATTCAACGTAGCATCTTACTCACGAGTTATCAGCACGATGCAGTGGATAACGTTGTAGATCGCAGTAATGTGATGGGTATTGCTGGTTTACGGATAGGTGGAAAAATTAGCAATGAAGATGAAGACCTTCATGGTGTTGATACAATTGAAAAATGGGCTACCCCCATCCAAAAAGATATAAAAGAGTTAATTGAAAGCAATGACTTTATAAATTTATATCGTAATTTAGAAGAGCAGGTTCTCAAATTAAGATTTGGTCATACAGAGCAGAAGGAAAAAAGTATTGTAGAAATTCAAAGTGTTTTGGATCAATTATCTGGAAAATATAATATTTATTTATCTCATGATTTAAAACAATGGTGGGAGGACTTCAAAAAACCGAAACAGTCTTTGTCTGTTGCAACCAAAATGATGGAACTTTATCCAGTTCTAAGTTCATTGCGCACAAAAAAATCAAGTTTTGTCGATGACGGTGTGCAACGATGCCGTTTAGTGCTGGCTTCATTACAGCTTTTTAAACAGCAAGAAAAAACACAAACGATTTTATTAGCTGAAGAGCAAAAGGTTCTAGAGCACTTTATTCATTTGAATTTAAATGCCAGTGAAGATATTGATTTTTCAGCATTAATTGAATTAAAAAACAAACTTCTTGATCGATGTTTACCTGATTTTAGACCGGCAAATATACAGCGTTTGTTAGATGAGAATACTTGTCAAAAATTAGATGACTTACTTAAAGATATTCATGATAAAGCTAAAAAGTCAAAAACATTAGCTCATTTAATGACCTTAGATAAGTACCGTTATCATTTAATGACCTCTGCCGGTGATATTCGAGAAGCTATTGCTCATTATACAGCTGTACTTGCAGCAACTTGTCAGCAAGCAGCGGGTAATGCTATGCAAGATCTAAAACTTTTCGACAATAAGATTGTTTTTGAAAACGTTATTGTCGATGAAGCTGCAAGAGCGACACCACTAGATATTATGATCCCAATGGCAATGGCAAAACGTCGTTTGATATTGGTGGGAGATCATCGCCAATTACCACACATGTTGGATGATAAAATTGAAAAAGAACTGTCACAGCAAGAGGATTGGAAAACAGTACAGCGTGAAATGCTAGAGCAGAGCCTGTTTCAACGTCTCGTTGAAAATATGCAACGTTTAGAGGAAGAAAAGCAGCAGCCTCAGCGTGTCGTTATGCTTGATACCCAATTCCGTATGCATCCTATTTTGGGTGATTTTATTAGTAAAAACTTTTACGAAAATCATAAATTACCTGCAATTAAGTCGGGTAGACCAGAGACAGATTTTATTCATGCGATAAGTGGATATGAAGACTTAGTTTGTGGATTTAAATCAATTTCACATGAGAAACAACAAAGGTTTGGTACAAGTTGGCACCGCCCAAGTGAAGCACAATGGATTGCTCAAGAAGCAAAAAGAATTTTGGATGAAAAGCCCGAGTTAAGTGTCGGTGTGATTAGTTTTTATAGTGGTCAGATTCAATCCATTTTTAAAGCCATGGAAAATCCTCAAATTGGATTAACAGTTGGAAATAAAATCACTGAAAATTACCGAATGATTTCAAGTGGTAAAAATATTGGGGACGAACGTTTACGCATAGGTACTGTTGATGCTTTCCAAGGTAAAGAATTTGATGTGGTTTTTGTCTCTTTGGTACGTACTTTGCCGAATGAATTTAATGTCGAGAGATTAGATGACCTTGAGAAGGATGAAGTGCTGACACGTGCTTATGGTTTTTTGCGGGTGGATAACCGCTTAAACGTTGCACTCAGCCGTCAACGCTCTTTATTGATTGTCACAGGAGATAAAGAATTGGTCGAACATCCTGCAACTCAAGAGGCAGTGCCTGCTTTACCTGCATTTTTAAAGCTATGTGGAGGTCAACATGGCAAAGTTTTCTAACCAATTTTTATCTTATTATGATGCTTTTCCCAAAGGGGAAGCTGAAAAAAATATGGTTTTTTTGCCAATCTGGATTTGGCGAATTTGGGCACCAGCTGCAGGAAAAACAACGAATATTAATGTGTTTCAAAAGACTCTTTTAGAACTCTTGCATATAGGTAGGCAGGATCGTCAAGAGCTCGCGAATTGGATTGGTGTAGATGTAGAGCTTATTCATCTTATTATCGATACTGAATTAGAGCCTAATGGCTGGATTAAGTATGATCATGATAAAAAAATTACGCTGACTATTGACGGGATGCAGATCTTAGAGAATGAAATAGATCGTAGTGAAGACTTGCAAGCTTATTATTTAGTACAAGACGCAATTACAGGGAAATTGTGGGATCGCCTTATTCCCAATGATCTCGCATTGATAGATGTAAACGAGATCAATTCTAATATTTATATTCAAGGGAGTCGCGATTCAGGTAATTCGATCAGTGTTTTTCTTGTTGAGCCTAGAGAAATCAAAGATCCTCCAGTACCCACACATTACAAAATCACGCAAGCCATCAAAAACCATAACATGGCGATGCGTGGAACTTTAGTGCGTGACCAGGATGAAAAGGTTAAATATGTAGATGGTAACAATTTAAAAAACTATCAGTTTCATTCTCAAAAACCAGAAGCTTGCTTTATTTTATCGCACTTAGAAGAAAGTTTGGATTCATCACACATCTGTCAGTTACAAGATCCATGTCATGTCTCAAAATATGATGAATGGATACAAAACTTACATTTCGATCTAGCAATGCAACATCAGGGCTTTTCTAAGAAGATCAAAAGATATTTAAAACAGGATATTAGTAATGATGAAACGATAGACGAGTTTGAGGCTCGTTTATTAGAAGAAATATCATTTGAACTGTCTGTGGATTTCCCATTTTCCGAACGCATTGAAAATCTTTCACAACATTTGAAAAGGCTACTCACACGAAAGAAAAATTTGGAAGATAAGGGTAATTATTACGATATTGATGATTTATTGAGTCAATGTCAAAAGGCATTAGAGGCATGCTTTAAACATATGTTATGTCAATGGAAACATAAGCATGCAAATACGACCCCTAAACAGTTAAACCGTGAGCAAATGAGAACTGTTTTAATGTTACAAGTGGGCGAGTATTTTTCTGAAGATCTCTTGGAAAAAATTAAAACAGTTAATTCGTCACATGTCTTTAGTGCAAACGGATATTCTGCAGGGAGATTCCCTCAAGTAGGCGTGTCTTTAAAACCGCTAATTGTCTCAAATTTATTATGTATGGCGGAATATCAACAGCATCCATTAATTCTTCGAAAACAATATCAGAAAGATCTACAACAACTCATAGAAATATGTGAGCGACGTAATCAAGGCAGTCATGATTCTGGCGAAGAAGTCGATATATCAACAGCATTAAATCTATCCGAATTTACTTTGGATTGGATTTCATTTTATACAGCAATTGAGGCGTAATATTTAAATGGCAAAAGCATCAAAAAAAACAAATCGTTATCAGAATACGGGTATTCCTTCTACTCAAGTGGATATGAAAGAAAAAGTGTCTATTTCACCCTTATTTCAGCAAGTGACAGGTGTTGTTGTTGATAAAGAGAAAGAAGAACTATTGGCGCGTGACGAACAATTGCGTCAAGAAGTGAAAGATGCACTGCAAAAATTAGAATCGGCTATAGAAGAAAAACGCCTTATAAAAGCGGATTATGAAGAAAAAGTAAAGCTACTTGCGGATGAAGATGAGCACTTGATGATACAAGAGAATCGTCTTCAAAAACATGAACAAGTACTAAAACAACTTGAGATTGATGTAGAGTTTAAAAAAACTGAACTTTTGGAAGAAAATAAAAAAATTGCATCTGAAAAATCAGCTCTAAAATCTGACCAATTAAAGTTACAAGAGCAGTTAACTGAGTTAGCAGAACTTAAAGCAAATGCTGAGCTAGGCTTTGCTATAGAAAAGCAAAAGGCCTTAGAAGATAAGCGAGAGGAATTAGACCGTCTACAAACTGAAGCTCTAGAAAAATTATCACACACTGCACAGCGCTTAGCAGACCAAGAAAAAAATATACTTGAACGTGAGGAAAGCTTACTTATCAAAGAAGCTGAAGCAATTGCAGGTTTTATGAGTGAAAAGAAAGTAATACTCAATCAACAGCTAGCTGAAATCCAAGCATTACAAAATGAGTGGATAAAAGAAAAAGAGCAACAGGAACAAGAATTAGCTCAGGCTAAGCATGAAATTGTTGTGAAGCAAGTTGAAATAGAACAAGCACAAAATCAGCTGAAAAATGACAAAGATCAGTTTGAAGCAACGATTGAAGCGATGAGAAATAGTATTCAACGTGAATTTAGTGTGCAGATCACCAAATTAAAATCATCTAATGAAAGTTTGGAACACAGTCATAATCAGGCTTTAGATGAAATTGATACCTTAACAGGAAAATTACAGCAATATGCCGACTTGGAAAGACAACTTGAAGGTCAGGGTGTAATTGAAATTCAAGAAGAATTGACTGCTTTACGTGAAAGAAATCGTGAACTACGAATTAAATTAAGTGAGCGAACAGAAGAAGGCTTGGAAGAAGAAAATGAGCGATTAGAAGAAAAATGCGATGACTTAGAGTCACAAGTTTTTGAGCTTCGTCAAAGAAATAATGATTTAGAAAATGAACTCAATAACTCACGATTGAGTGTCATGGCTAAACAGCATCTACAACAAGAAAAGCGGGTTTTAGAAGAGCACAAACGCGTTCTAGATACAAGTATTGGCCAATTACGGACACAGATTGATGACCTAGTAGAGAAGCAACAAGGTGAGTTACCCTTCAAGAGTCTGAGTGAAATGGATCAGATCTATAGAAGTGAGGCAAGAGGACTGCAAGTTGTCCCAGAGCTTCAGCGATTTGTATCAATCATGCAGTCGAATATTGCAAAACAGAAGTTTTATTACAGTCTAAAAGATATCCGTTTATTCATTGCTGGTTTAGCTATGAGTAAGCTTCATTTGCTCCAAGGTATTTCTGGAACGGGTAAAACAAGTTTAGCTCGTGCATTTGCTAAAGCGATAAATAATGCGACAGGTGAAGGACAAGAGAAACAGTACTGTGAAATTGTTCGAGTGCAAGCAGGATGGCGTGATCGTGAAGATTTATTAGGTCATTTTAATGCTTTTGAAAAACGTTTTTATACTAAAGAAGCTTTACAAGCATTGTACCGTGCCCAACAGCCAAAATTCAAAGATACTTTACAAATCATTCTGTTAGATGAAATGAATTTATCGCAGCCGGAACAATATTTTGCGGATTTCCTATCACTCATGGAAACTCCAGATCGTGCTGAAATTAATTTATTGGATAGCGCGAATGAAAAAGCCCCTGAGTTATTTATTAATAAACGCGCCATTAAAATTCCACAGAACGTTTGGTTTATTGGTACAGCCAATCATGATGAAACCACAAAAGAGTTTGCCGACAAAACTTACGATCGTGCCCATGTGATGGAAGTCAAACGTAGTGAAGAAGAGGTTGATATCACTTATGCAAACACCGAACAGTATTCATTTACGTCATTGATTCAAAGCTTCGAACAAGCTCAACACAAACATAAAGCAGTCGTGAAAAATATCTTCGCCCAATTACAAAATAGTCTGCTTGAAGATGCTTTGAAAGCAGTCAGTGTCAGTTGGGGGAATCGTTTAGAACGTCAAGCTTATAGTTTCATTCCTGTATATATCGAAATGGGGGGCTCAGTATCTGAAGCACTTGATCATTTATTTGCAACGAAGGTTTTCCGTAAGGGTAAAGTAACCGGTCGCTATGATACTCGTGCAGAGAAAATTGAAGATATCATTTCATGTTTACAAGATGCTTGGCAGGATCTTGGATTGGCAGGTGAAAAGCCTGTAATAAGCTTAGAGTTACTGAATCAAGATGTTGAGCGTTTAAAAGGTAATCTATGAAACTAATAGATCGACTCACTCAACAATTTTTAGCGGCGGAGGAACTATTGCATGTTGATGCAATAGTTCCTGAACGCTATGTATTAGCTACCGATTGGGAACTTCAGTCTTTAACTCTTCCGAAATTCAGTTTTTTATTTGCTGATGGAGGCTCTATTCGACTGAACTCAAGTAAAAATTTACATACGCATACGCCTGAGATAACGCTGACCATTGCTGAATCAATTCAATATATAGGGGAGCTTGTCCGAGAATGTTGTATTCGTGAGTCTTTTCACGATTTACCAAATCCGCTTGTACCAAATAGTGTGTTTGATTCGGAAACCCAATTAAAGCCTTTAGAGGAAATGCTGCAAGAGGTCATAGAAAAAGGGCATTTGCATCATATTGCCTATAATCCTCGTATGGATATGCGCTATGACGAAGAACTCGTTGATGTCAGTCGTGCGAAAAAAATTTCAAATAATGCTCACCGTTATTTGGCTGGACATTCTGAAACGTGGCAGCAACGCAGTTTGGTCGGGATTAGACCGAAGAAAGTACTTGCGAAAGTGAGTGATGACGAACTACTTATCTATGAAAATAAGGTGTTTGCACAATTGCTTGATAAGTTGAGATTTTATATTGCGTCGCGTCTAAATGATTTAGTACAACAGCAATCTAATTTACAAGCAGCTTTAAATTTAGGTGATTCATCAGAAACGTATTATAAGTTGAGAAATGAGCTATGTGAACTTTGGGCAGATAATCTTACAGCAGATGAAACAGAAAATATCCTCTCTCAACTAGAAGAAACCATTCTCTATAATCAGCAGTTGTTGTCGACCATTAAGACACTGCAATCATCTGGTTTATATGTACAAATCCCACCACCACATCGAAAAGTAGCCGATCAGCTACATAAAACCAATATTTTAAATTATGATCAACATTATCGACATTTAAATCGCTTATGGGCGACTTTGTACGAACAGAAAAATAAAACACCAAGTTTTAAGGAAAAGCTAGAAGCTTATTGGAGTTTTCAGCTTCATTATGTTGAGGAATATAGCTTACTCATTATTTTACAGGCTTTCTCTAGCTTGGGCTTTCACATTTCAAAATCGCTCGATCCAAGTGTTTATTATTCCTTGAAAAGGGGAAATATAAGTTGTGTTTTAAAATTTGATGCAGAATTGAAAATTTGGAAAATTACCTCACCGCATGACACATTAAATATTGTACCAATCGCCAACGATAGCCATGAGAATATTTTGGATGAGTTAAAGCATAATCCAAATCTTGTTATTTTTTCATTAGGTATTCAAGATACATTTAAGGAATGCGATAGATTCGTATGGACGAATCCGTTTAATTTTGAGGCTATTGAAAAATTTATCGTTATTGTCTTGGGATGGATTTATAAGCCTCTTTTGCAATCATATTCAAAAAAATTGAACTTAGGTAGAGTACCTCAATCAGTTAAAAATGAACTGGAGCTACATGCTTATATTGTAAACAAAGAAGATGAACTGCAATTGGTGAATGTGCTTAATTCTCAGCAGTTAAGTTCTTTAGAATCAGCTTGTTACGCTGCAAATACAGAGAATATTTACCGTGTGATTCGAGAGCAGCATGATCATTACTTAAATTTCACGAACTGTCCTGTGTGTTTATCTAAGGCTGAATTTGAACCTCGAATATCAAATCAAACTTTTATTGCGGAATGTACTCATCCTGAGTGTGGTGTGAGTTATAAGTTAATCAGTAGTGGTAGTCAGGATAAAGAATTTTATTTACAGGCTGCCGGAGATTGGGTGAAAGGTGGAAGATGGAATTTAAATTTCAAGATTTGATTCTGCTCTCAAATGAAGATTGTTAAATTCAGATCTTATTTTGAACAATATAGGCTGCTTAGGATTGTATATAGCAGCTTATATTACTAAGCTATTGACTTTATATAAATAAATTATAATTGAGGGCTGTGATGCAATCTCAGAATTTCGAGTTTCTAAGAGAAAACTATCCACTTTTGGCAGATTTAGGCGCGCTTGCGGAAGCTGTGATTTATACAGATCCAGGCAGTACAACCACGCGGTTGCGCTCTTTTGCAGAAGAGGTGGTGAAGTCAATTTATGAGTTCGAATCATTGCCCCGTATAGCAAAAGCAAATTTTGCAGATCTACTCTTTGCTTCGGATTTTCAAAATAGTATTACACCGTCGCTGCTGTATAAATTCGATTACTTACGCCAACAAGGTAACTTGACGGCGCATGGGGCTTTGGGGAGCCAAAAAACAGCTTTTGCCTGCTTAGGTACAGCCTTTGGGATTGGGCAATATCTGATGGTGAACTATCAGAAAGTACCTCATGAAGCTCTACCTACGTTTAAAAATATTGAAAAAAATTCTGCGACTGAAAAAGAGCTCAGTTTACAGTATGAAGAGAATCAAAAATTAAGAGAAGAATTAGATAAAGAGCGTTTAAAGAATCTCAAAATAGAAAAAATCAGTACCGAACTCGCTCAACAAAAACGTGCGAGAAGTACCGATGTCGCCCACAGTTTACAGTGGAATGAAGAAAAGACGCGTAAATTTATCATTGATAATATGGTGTTAACTGCTGGTTGGGACATTACTGATACTCAACAGGTTCAGCTTGAATTTCCTGTAGATATGAGAGATGGGAAAAAAGGCTTTGTTGACTATGTGTTTTTTGATTTAGAGGGTCAACCTATTGCGGTTTTAGAGGCTAAAAAAGCCAGTGTTAGTGTGCATCAGGGCCGAGAACAAGCACGACAATATGCAGATGCCTTGGAGGATATGGGCTATAAGCGTCCAGTTATTTTTTATAGTAATGGCTATGAAACTTATATTTGGGACGATGCGCGATATAGTAGCTACCGCCAAATTTATGGTTTTTATAGCCGTGATAGCTTGGCAAATTTACGTTTTCAACATCAATATGCCAATAAAGAATTAGAGCGCAATAATCCAGATTTATCCATTGTTGAGCGTCCGTATCAAATTGAAGCCATTAAAACCTTAAGTCGTAAATTCCAAGATCAAGGTCGTAAAGCTTTAATCATTCAAGCCACGGGTACGGGTAAAACTCGTGTAGCAATTGCCTTATCGGAATTACTTATTCGTGAACATTGGGCGCAGCGTATTTTATTTTTATGTGATCGTCGGGAACTACGTAAGCAAGCAGATGATGCCTTTAAGGACTTCTTGAGAAGTGAGCCTCGTTGTGTGATTGGTGAAACCAATAAAGTACCCACTGATTCTCGTATTTATATTGCGACTTATCCAGGTATGATGAATCGCTTTGCCCAGTTCGATGTGGGTTTCTTTGATCTAATCATTGCCGATGAAAGTCACCGCAGTATTTATAATCGTTATAAAGATTTATTTGACTACTTTGATGCACTGCAAGTGGGTTTGACTGCTACACCTGTGAAATTTATCAGTCGTAACACGTTTAAAATGTTTGACTGTCATGATACGCAACCGACTTTTGAATTTGGACTAGATAAAGCCATTGAAAATGAACCACCGTACTTGGTTCCATTTAAAGTCAAAGATGTGACGACGGAATTTTTACGTGATGGCATCCACTATAACCAATTGTCTGCAGAGCAACAGAAACAGCTTGAGGATGATTTAGGTGAAGATGTTGCTAAACAAACCACCATTAAAGGCAGTCAAATTGGTAAGAAGATTTTTAGTGAGTCCACAGATACATATATTTTAGAAAATCTGATGGAAAACGGCATCAAAGATGCCAACGGCAGTTTGATTGGTAAAACGATTATCTTTGCTCAGCGTCAGGACCATGCTGAACATCTAGAAAAACTGTTTTGTAAGCTTTACCCTCAGCATGGTGCACGGGTATGTAAGGTCATTCACAACAAGATTCATAAAGTAGATAGTCTCATTACTGAGTTTAAAGAACCTAATAATGATTTCCGAATTGCCATCTCGGTGGATATGCTCGATACAGGCATTGATGTCCCACAAGTTGTAAATTTGGTTTTTGCTAAACCTGTCATGTCATGGGTGAAATTCTGGCAAATGATTGGTCGTGGTACACGTCTTTGTGAAAATTTATTTGGTCCAGGCAAGGATAAAAAAGAATTTTTGATTTTCGATCATTATGGCAACTTTAAATATTTTGAAGAGAAATATGAAGAGCCTGAAGATGTTAAATCGGTTTCGTTATTGCAGTCGACTTTCCTTGCTCGATTGAATTTTGCTAAAGCCGCTTTAGTTCATAGTGACATTGATGGTTTTGAGATTGCAACTCATCTACTTGCCGCTGATATCAATGATTTGCCGAATGACAGCATATCGGTCAAAAAACATTTGCGAATTGTACATCAGTTACAACAAACCCAGTTGATTAAAGAGTTTAGTGCTGCCACACAACATATTTTATTGGACAAAATTGTACCCTTAATGGATGCACGTGTACTGAAAGAAAAAGAGGCAATTGCATTTGATAAGCTGATTGCACAGACTCAAGAGAGTTTGATTCGCAAATCTAGCTCATATGAAACCTATAAAGCACAAGTGCTGACAGAAATTTCATCGCTGGCTGTAAATATTCAGGCGGTTCGACAAAAGGCAGAGCTGATTAAGGCAGTGCAAACCAATGCCTATTGGTCAGATATTACAGTAAGTACACTAGAGCAACTGCGTTTAGAACTGCGTTTATTGATGCAGTTTAAGCAAGCAGGGAACACAACAGGTGGTGCTTGGGACACGCCAACGACGACAACTCAAGATGGTGAAGTTCAAATCATTGAGAAAGATATTAAACTCAGCAACAACGAAGCAATGTTGTACCGTAAAAAGCTGAAAGAAATCCTAGATCAAATGATTGAAGGCAACACTGTTTTGCAAAAAATCCGTCAGCAACAACCAGTCGAAGAAGGTGAATTACAGATGCTCACTTCGACTGTATTGTCTGAACATCCGAACATTGAAATTGACGTGCTAAACAAGTTTTATGGTCGTACAGCAGCCGAATTGCATTTAACTATTCAAGAGATTGTTGGTTTAGATCCTAAGGCGGTGGAGCAACACTTTAGAGATTTTTTATACAATCATCCGCAATTGACTGCTCGACAAGTGCAATTTTTAAATTTATTGCAAGCTTACATTTCTCAAAATGGCGGCATCATTATTGATAAATTATATGAAGCACCATTTACTGGGGTACATCCTGCAAGCTTAGATGGTCTGTTTACACCAGATGATGTAACAGATTTAATCCATGTGATGAAACCCTTTGTTAAAAAACAACCACCTGAGCAGCGTATTGCTTAATATAAAACACCTGCTCGATTAAACTAATGAAAACTTTGCTGTTATTGGAATTGCTATGCTAACTGGATCTATTCGAAACGATATTGATAAACTTTGGGAAAAATTTTGGACCGGAGGCATTACCAATCCTTTAACAGTCATTGAGCAAATCAGTTACCTGATGTTTGCACGTATGTTGGATATGCAAGAAGACGTTGCAGATAATAAAGCAGCCAAAGGTTTGACGGTTACAGGTCGTTTATTTCCACAAACACCAGAAGGTCAGTTATTACGTTGGAAAAACTTTAAAAATTTAAGTGGTAAAGAATTACATCAGCATTTAAAAAGCAAAGTTTTTCCATTTTTTGCAGAGTTAGGTAGCAAAAAGACCACTGAGCAAGGTTTTAGTAGCATCAGCGAATACATGCAAGATGCCGATTTAGAAATTAAAAATGAATCGGTATTGGTGTCTGCGGTGAAGATGGTTGATCAATTGCCATTGATTCAAAGCGATGTCAAAGGTGATATCTACGAGTATTTACTCAGTAAACTCACCACCGCAGGCATTAATGGTCAATTCCGTACACCACGCCATATCATTGATACCATGATTGAGATCATGGATCCGCAACCAACGGAAAACGTATGCGACCCTGCTTGTGGTACAGCCGGATTTTTAGCCCGTACCCGTGAATATTTAAACCGCCAACATTCAAGTGAATTTGGCGTGATACCGGATGAAGATGGCAATCTAAACTATTTAGGTGATTTGCTTACGCCATATATGGATCATATCAATCACGATATGTTCTGGGGCTTCGACTTTGACAGTACCATGCTGCGTGTATCAAGTATGAATATGGCATTACATGGTGTGACCAATGCCAATATTTTGTACCAAGACAGTTTAAACAAGTCGATTAAAGAGCATTATCCACAGCAAGAAGAAAACTTCTTTGATGTAATTTTGGCAAACCCACCATTTAAAGGCAGTTTGGATGAATCCAACATTAATCCGCCTTTACTTAAAATGGTGAAAACCAAGAAAACTGAACTTTTATTTGTGGCGCATATTTTACGTGCCTTAAAGCTGGGCGGTCGTGCGGCAGTCATTGTGCCTGATGGTGTTTTATTTGGTTCTTCTACGGCGCACCAACAACTGCGTAAGACGATGATTGAAAACAACCAACTTGAGGGCATTATCAGCTTACCAAGTGGTGTGTTTAAGCCTTATGCCGGTGTAAGTACTGCAATTCTATTATTCACCAAAGGTGGTTCGACTGAGCGTGTTTGGTTCTATGACGTTCAGGCAGATGGTTATTCTTTAGATGATAAACGTACCCCACTCAGTGGTGAGGGTTCGAATGACTTACCCGATGTGGTTGCTCAGTGGAAAGCATATCGTAAGCTTGTGTTAAATAATGCTTCTGCTGAGGAAATTGAAACAGCGTTTGGAGATAAGTCGAAAAAAGCCTTTGTGGTTGATGCCAAGGATATTATTGCCAATAAGTTTGATTTTTCGATTAACCGTTATAAAGAAGTAGTATATGAAACGGTTGAATATGCAGACCCAAAAACTATTTTGGCTGAACTGAAACAGTTAGAAAATGAAATTCTTCAAGGTATGAATGAGCTTGAGGAGTTAATTAAGTGAAATTCGTTGAATTAAGAGAGGTTGCTGAATTCATTCGTGGAATAACATATAAGCCAGATGAGTTAGTTGAAAATTTTTCTGAAAACTCTGCGGTTTGTATGCGTACAGCAAATGTTCAAAAAAACCTAGATGAATCGAATCTTTTATCTGTTCCTACGACATTGATTAAAAATGATCAAAAATATTTATTAGAAGGTGATATTTTAGTATCAACAGCGAATAGTTGGAATTTAGTAGGTAAATGCAGTTGGGTACATAACCTCGATTATAAAGCAACAGCAGGTGGATTTATTGCAATTCTTCGTGCTAATGGCGAAATGATTAATCCAAGATATCTTTATCATTGGTTTAATTCTGAGCCAATTCAAATTCAAGCACGTAATTGTGGTAGACAGACAACAAATATATCTAATATGGATATTGATAGATGTTTATCTATCAAAATTTACTTACCGTCATTAGAAGAACAACGCCGAATTGCTTCAATCCTAGATAAAGCCGATGAAATCCGCCAAAAACGTCAGCAGGCGATTGCAAAATTGGATAAGCTTTTACAGGCAACGTTTTTGAATAAATTTTCTAGTAAAAACTTTAAACCTGTCATGGTTCAAGATTTATTAGAAACTGAAAAAAGCATGAGAACTGGGCCGTTTGGCAGTCAATTACTGCATAGTGAGTTTGTTGACGAAGGGATCGCTGTTCTTGGTATTGATAACGCTGTAAAAAATCAATTCCAATGGGGGAAGCCTAGATTTATTACTGAACAGAAATATAAAATGCTGAGTCGATATACAGTAAAACCTAATGATGTACTTATTACAATTATGGGAACTTGTGGCAGATGTGCTGTTGTTCCTGAAGATATTCCGTTAGCAATAAATACTAAGCACTTATGTTGTATCACATTAGATAAAACTAAATGTGAGCCAGAGTTTTTACATTCATATTTTTTAATGCATCCAACTGCTCGTAATTACCTTGAATCTCGAGCAAAAGGAGCAATTATGGATGGTTTAAATATGGGAATTATCAAAGAACTTCCTGTTGAATTGCCTCCTTTAGAAGATCAGAAGGCATTTGTGAAGTTTAAAAAGGCGATTCTTTCCCAAAAACAACTTATGGATCTAGATGCTGAAAAAATTGATCAAATGTTTGGATCATTACAGCAAAAAGCATTTAGTCGCACACTTTAAAAAATATTTAAATGGTAGAGTAATGAAAATAACCAAAATCTCGCTAACAAACTTTCGTGCATTTAAGCAAACTCAAACCATTGAGTTTGCTCCTGTGACTTTACTTTTTGGTCCAAACAGTGTGGGAAAAAGCACCGTACTCAAAGCATTGTTCTATGTACAGCAAATCCTGTCTAAAGGGCAGTGCAATCCAATGTACCTGGATGCTTTGAATAAAAAGTATATTGGTGGCTTTGAAAACCTGGTGCATAAGCGAGATCTAGATACCAATATCACTCTTAAGATTGAATACGATAAGGGCGATGCTATTGGGAGTAGTTACGTTCACTTAGCCGACTTATTAGGCGATGTAATTGATCTACAAATGAGTAGTCCAATTATTGATGCTAATAAGGTTGCTATTGAATTTGAAATTAGCTGGTCAAAATTTGAAAAAAATGCCTATATTAAAACCTACAAAATCTGGTTTGATGAAAGTCTGATTGCTGAGGTCAGCAGTACGTCTGGTTCTAAACAAGCCTTTATTACAGCTTTAAATTATGCTCATAAGTTACTGCAACCCCATAATCAAGCAGAATGGTTTGAAGCAGAAAAAGAACTAGGAGGAGAAATTCATCCATTCTTAGATGGCTTTGATGCCGAGGAATATCATAAAGACAATGATTATGAGCCTTCAGAAGCAAAATTAAATGAACTTTGTGCTGAGGAAGATACTCCTTTCATCATATATACGGAACAAGGCTTCTTAAGTCAATTTCATGCGATTTTGAATGAAGAAGCAGACGGATTCTTATCTAATAATATCATGTTAATGGAGAATGGTTTTGTATCAACTCATCAGCCAATAGGTATTGAGATTCTACATGGAGCATTACCTAAGTTAGGTCAAAAACTCAAGACAATATTAGAGTTGGAAGACCCTAAGCTCACAGAAGTTATCAATGAGATTTTGTCGGATGTCATCGTAGCGCCTTTAGATAATCTACTGTCCATTTTGAATCACAGTCTTTGTATTGGGCCAATTCGAAAAATTATTGATGCAAACTATCAACCACTACCTTATGTAGAGCAGTCGGATTGGTATGATGGTAGTGCTGCATGGAGTAATCTTTTAAAGACAGAAATCGCCGACTTACAAAAGATTAATAGCTGGATGCTAGATGAAGACAAGCTGAATTTGGGTTACGGATTAACAATGAAACTTCAAAGTAATATTGTTAAATTTAAGGACTTAGATGAGATTGTTAATTCCACAAATTTATTCGCAGAATTGTATGAAGATACACAAACGAATAATGAAGCCCTAGATACATTTTTAGGCATGTTTGAAAAAGTATTGAAAGGTAGTACAACATCTAAAGCGTTAATGAAATTGATGTTTTCAATCACAAATAAAGATTATTCAAGTTTTGAAAGTAATATTTCTGCAATTAAAGAAGCCGGAGATGATTTTGTAGATTATTTCTTAAGTAATTTGAATTTGATTAAAGATTTTAGAAAACTTAAAAATTCAAAACCAAATGAGCTGAAAGATAAAATATCTATTTTATTGGATCATACTAATAAAGCATTGAAAAGAAAAATTATTTTAGACAACGATAGAAGGATGTTAAAGAAATTAAAGAAATATTTAGAAGATCACTTACTTAGTTCAGAATTCAATTTGGTCGAACTAGATGATCAAGTTAGAATATTAATGGAAGATTTTGGGATTTATAAAAGAGAAAATCTCAAAAAAGAAAGTATGACATATTCTATTTGGGACGTTGATAACAATATTCCAGTTTTACCAAATGAAATTGGCACTGGTGTATCTCAGCTAATGCCTTTAATTGTGGCTGCCATTACACAAAAGGGTGGTTTAGTTGCATGTGAACAACCCGAGCTTCATTTACACCCACGAGTACAAGTTGCTATTGGTGATCTGTTAAGTCAAAACACTGAACATGTAAATTATTTGATTGAAACGCACAGTGAACATTTGATTTTACGACTCAGAAAACGTATTAGACAGAATACTGATAATGAAGTTCCAGTCGGACTAAAGGCTTTTAGTCATAATAAGGTGATCATTAACTATTTAGAGCCTTCGAAAGATGGTGTGAAAGTTAGGCGAATCCGTATGGATGAAGATGGAGAGTTTAGAGACCCATGGCCAAATGGTTTCTTCCATGAAAGATTGGACGAGGCTCTGTAATGATTTATGAATATGCTTTAGATCCAAAAGTGATAATACAATGGTTAGAAAATGAAAACCTTTTAAATTGGCTTAAAAGTATAAATGGTATTGGTATTGGTACACCTCGTTTTATAAGTACATTTCCAAACCAAAAAAAACGTAAATTTATTAAAGGATTAGCTAAACTAAAAGATGGTATAAGTGATCAAAAGGTTCTAGAGCGTTTAGATTGCTTTTGTGAATATTTAGATAAAGCAGGTATGCTAGAACGTCTTGGAGAATCTGCTCAAATTAATGCTAATGAATGGCATGAAAGAGTTATATATGAACATAATTTAAATCCTTTTAAGGCCATTGTCACTCAGAACAAACTTGCAATTACAGACTGGCTTCCACCTGACAATATTTTTTTTTCGAATCTTTGGAATGTACCTTCACAAGTAAGTTTCAATAGAACACATGATGATTTTCTAAAAATAATTTCTCAATTTGTCGTTTCTAGTTCAAAGGATTTAATTATTATCGATGCTTATTGTTGGAAGGACAATGCTATAAACGTGATTAAAAGCCTTTTAAATTTATTTGAACACAAAAAAAATCCATCATATCCCTCTGTGAAAATTTATTATAAAGAAAACAGACAAGATAGTTCTCCAAGCCCTGAATATATTAAAAATCAACTGCTATTAGGCTTGAATAATACTGCTAAAGCTCTTGAAATAACTATCTGTCAAATTAAAGAAACAGATCAAAGTGATGCTTTCCATAATCGTTATATCTTAAATGAGTTAGGTGGAATCCAGTTAGGGCATGGTTTAGATTTATCAGGAAAAGAACATCATACAGATGAAGCCACATTGTTAGTGCATGATGTCTATATGAAGAGACTGGATCAGTTTTATTATCCAGATAAATTTGAAATTTTAGATAAAGTTGAATTTGGGGGTAAGTAATATGGCTATTGATAAAAGTTTTTGGTTTGTTATCAAAGATCAGCAACTGGGAGAAATTAAAAAGTATCCTTGGTTACGCAGAGTAAAAGATCAAGGTTATAAAACAGCATTCTGGATTCACTCTTCTAATGATGAAGTTGGTAAGCGCATGACAAATGCTATTGCAGTTGAAAATATAGAGGATCTCATTAAGGAAGTTTTCCTTAACAAACATTATGTATGGTTAAATACGGATGAATCCAAAAATAAACAAGGCTTATTTGTATTGAACGGTGATAGCTTTATTAGTTGGGGTGCTGAACCAAAGTATGAAGCTTTAATCAAAAGCTATCTGGTAATCCTCCCTAAAAATCCAATGATGCCAGTGCATTAAACGGTCTAAATTAAGGGGCAAGGAAGTTTTATTTAAAACATCAAGTCGTATACTTGTTAGGCCTTCATAACGATTATTTCGGTATGACTGTTCATCCCTTACTCCTAAATGCTGAGCAAGGGAAAGGTGTAACCAGAGACTCTGTATGTTCTCATTTTCTATAGCATAAGAAAAGACAAAGTTAATAACCAATTTGTCCAGGATAAACTTTTTTTTGTTTAAATTAAGTTTTGCCAATAGTAATTAGTACGAACTTATTGAAAAACCAATTATTTCCTCTAACTCAAAATTATCAATTTTTATTTTCCAGAATACATCTTCATAATTAAAATTATAAAGCCTTAACGGTGTAGTTAATAATGTATCAAAAATAATTAATTTAATATTATCAGGTAAGTCAATATAATAAGTAAAATCTTTATTAATGTCTTTTTTGCTAATTTTTTTAGATAGTTTCTGACAGAAAAAAATAAAATCATTTAAATATATTTCATTAGATTCATTTAATTCAACTAAATTAGTTGAAACAAATAAAAATATTGAACTATAGTCAATATTATTAATTATTTTTGAAAAATTATTCAAATCTAAGGAGATCTCTTTGTCAAAATTTATTCTCCTTTTATCACCAGTAAGAAAATAAAACAATTCAATCTCATAGTTATTCATAATTCTTTCAATTATGTTAATATTTACATATTTAGATAAGGTTCTTTTGATAATTAATCCATCTTCAGAAAGATTTCTTATCAGTTTGATGATTTTAAAAATATATAAGAAATAATCATACTCAATCACACTATTACTATGATGTTTTAAGTTAATTTGAATAAATATTTTTCTAATTTCATTCCTTATAATATATTCTGGATTTAATAAAAAATTAACACATCCCATAAGAGCATTATATAAATATTTTATAGAATGCATCACCTTATTGCTTGATCGATAATCCATCAAATTATGGGAGTACAAATAATCATAAATTATAAAAAGGTTGTTTTTGTTGTTTATATCCTTATGATTTATAATATATTTATCAATATTTAAATAAATTGGAGTTTTACAGAAAAAACAAATTTCTAATTTTTTGGTTTCCCATTTTAACAATTTATCACAATGTGGACATCTACTAATATATGGAATTGAATGAATAGAACACATAGTATTCCTTTTATACCATCCAATAGGGATGTAATCTCTTTCCAAGAGACAAAGTGGGCAAACTATGAGATATTCAACAGAATAATATTCATTATTTTTCTTATTAAGACATAGCTTATCTATCTCTAAATATGTGAGTTCAGTAAAATTAGAAAAAATATTTTTATTAAAATCTCCTTTGACAATATTTATTTTTTTAGTATTTTCACCAAAAATTATCTTAATTAGCGAGATTACAGATGGATACCCATTATATTTTTTTAATCTTAGTAAATAACTTAAAATAAACTCATCTTCTTTAGGAAAAGGAAGAATAAGAAATTTTTTATTAGTTATCATTATAAATATTACCTAAACTCTTTAATCTTTGTTGAAATACTTGCCATATCTAGTTTAAATGGATTACCTCTTATTTTAGTAACATATGAAGTAATACCCTGATTCCAAGCCATAATAAAATTATCAATAGTTACAATGTATTCACCTTTGTTAATTACTTGAAATAAACAATTTTCAATAAGCAACATAAGATAAGCATGGTAGCCACTAGTTGCAATATAAATCTGCAATGCTAATAATTGGCTGGTCAATGAAGGTTCAAAACTTATATTTAAATTTTTCTCTATATTTAAAGTGATTTGTTGTAAAAATGCATGCAATGTTCCAAATTCATTTATTTGATTGATTTTTAGAGGATTTAATATAAAAGTTTGCGAGAATCTACGAGCAAGTTGACTATCAATCTTGAGAAGTGATTCAAATTCAGGAAGTCCTACTAAACAAAAACATATACCTGTTTCATTTACTAATGTCTTTATCCAGTTGCATACAACTGTATTCATACGCTTAGTTGATGTTTGCAAATCAAATAAATGATGAAATTCATCTAAAAATATTAGCTTTGTTTCACATGCTTTTAATAAGGTAACGAGTCTATAATTTAACTGGGTAGTATTACCAGCGAAAGGAGCAGGATCATGTAGTGCACTTAACATTGCACTAGCTACTGATTTCACCGTAGCAGGAGAAGGTATTTCTATATAGAAGACAGGTACAATTAATTTTTTTATATTATTTTCAATTTTATTTGTAATTGGATGTTTTTTCACAATTGTTTTACAAAGCGTTGTCTTACCTAATCCACCTTTTGAGATTAGCAAACAACCAAATGGCTGCTTATAAAATTCAGTCTTTTCTGCACATAAAAGAATTCCTTCGTAGGCAGTTTCAAATTCATGAGAGACTATTACAAGTCTCATAATTTTTCTAATGTTATTTAAAATATCGTGACTATTATTCATCATCAAACTCCAAAGTAGTAAAAGCTGAACTAGTTTCAGTACTTCTTTGAATATTATTCTCACAATTTGGCTGTACTCTTTCTTGGGGAGTAATAGAAGAAATTGGAAGATTATCAACTGTTTTCATTTCAGTATCACAATTGCTAAATTGCACAGTCTCAAGTCTTTCTCTTAAGTGAAGGGGTATTTGAATTTGTACTTGATTTCCTTTCCTTTTATTTAGCTTCATATCTGACTGAATTCGTGCGTACAATCTCCAGCGAGCATAGTCAACTGCAAAGATACCTAACTTTTCTCGGTCAGTATTTGACATCTCTTTTTTTTCTTCTTGTATTAATTTATGTTCATGAAGTGTTAAATTTTTTGTATAAATTAGATCAGTTGAATCAGCTAAAATATAATTATTTTTATCAAAGGGATCTTGAATATAAACAGTTTCTAAATTTGTCTCATCAATCATTACAGTGACAGTAGATATACCTTGAGCCTTAAATGTAGCGAGTACATGCGATTTATATGTAAGAGAAGAAAATTTTACCTGTCCATGATTTATATTTCTTGTGACTGCCTTACGTGTAATAATATTAATATAATATAAAGAAAGGAGATGGGGAGGAGATATTTTTATTGAATCTTGCCATAAAAGTATAGGAGCTCGACCTGTTTCTGAGTGGATACTTTTATGATATATCTCATTAATCCACTCATCTATATAAGATTCTATATTTTCTAAAGTCGCTCTGGCATTTTTTTTAGAATCATAATCACCCCTTTTTGTAGGGTTTGAAAATGTTGTTCCTCTTATTTTTTGAATTAAGTTATTTGTAATTGTTCCGAAAAATCTTTCAATTTTTGCCTTATCATCTGGAGTCCGATTTTGCGCTGGTTGAATTGTAATACCGAGTTCATTACAAACACGACTAAATGTACTATTTTTAAACTCCACTCCATTATCAGGTATGATTAAACTTGGAACGCCTCCTGGAAGACCGGTATGTGGACGTTCAAGCATATCTCTAAATACTGCTAATGTACTAGATGTATTGACAGGAAACATACTTAAATAAAAACCAACTATACAGCGACTATAGGTATCAATAGCACAACTTAAAAATGGTCGGCCTATAACTTCTTTATATTCTGAATCTATAACTACTATATCTAAGTAATGTGTATCAATTTCTACAGCAGCCATTAAAAATGGACTATTTTTCTTATGGCCAGCTGCTTTAAATGTTTTATTAGCAATCCTAGTTCCCTTTTTTGCCTTTGTTACTATATAAGGATCTAATTGTTGAATTCTTCGCTGTATAGTACGTAATGAAGGACATAAATGAACACTTATGTCTTGTTCAAGCATTTTTGCTCTTATATAAGCAATAACATCAGTACTATTTCTATTTTCTTTAGGATCTAAAAAAACTTCTTTAATTCCACTTACTATTAAGCTTTCTACTATGGGTGTAAAACGCATGTATTTATTTCCAGGTCTTAACTTATTTAAAGAAAATAAATATTTATCATTATCTAAATATAATTTTGTCCAACGCATTACTGTGCGAGGAGATGGGGGAGTAGGGTCATTAATTCGTTTTGATAATTCTGTAATTACTTTGTAGACTTCTTTTTTTGAATAAAGATGATTATTTTTGTATAAAACACTTTTAATATATTCCTGCTTCCTCATTAAATTATCAGTTTTTTCTTTAGGTAAAATTTCTTTAGCTGAGCTATCAGCTACTTCTATTTCACCTAGATTATATTTTTCACAGAATTTTTCGACACTAATTATAAAGTTTTTTCCACCTAATATAGATGAATATCGCAATGTACCATTATGAATAAAGACTATTTCAAATAATGATCCATTTAAAGAAAACCTAAGACCAATTTTTGGTACTAATAGTTCAGTATTCATAACAACTCCATATTCTTAATGGATCTCCTTGATCCAACAAAAGAAGGAGTGGGTATATATCTATAAAAAATTAAATAGTCACCTAACTCACGCGGTAAGTTATTCTTTTCAAGGCCTTCATAAATTTCATTCAATACTTGAACATTAAGTTTGGAAATGACTTCTAGAGCTTCTTGGATTTGAAAGTTTGGCCATGAAAGTGTTTTGTTACGATGATAAAAATATAAGGTTGTAAGTAGTTCATATTCATTATTTATAAATAAATCCAATCTATCAATAATTTTAAAATTAATATTTAAATGATCCAGAATATGCTCTACTTGTTGATAACGCTCAATATCATCTGGCTTTAGATATAGCTTGTTTGGTTTTACCTCATGAACCTCAATATTTTCATTATTATATTTTATTAAAAAATCTGGATATACAGATTGAAATTCATTTAAAGCAATTTTTAATGCTTGAGTTCGATAGTGCTTAACATTAATATTTCTTTCTAATTCAAGTGCATATGCTAATTCCAAGTTGCTTTCAAGAGAGATCATTCCACCATTTTTTTTACTAGAAAATAATGATGTACGTTTATTGACACTTCCTTGTTGAATTTTCCTCATCCCAATAAATCTCCCTCCAATATCTGGCTCAGAGGAGAAAGCAAATTTTACTTGCTCATCAATACTTAATTTATGGAAATTTATATTTTTATTCATATTTAATCTCCGATTTAATCCAAAAAAATAATAAAAGTACCAATTAAATTTATAATTTAAAGTTATTTATAAGTTACCAGAATTTTTATTAAAAAACACACTTGTAAGAATGTTTAATTAAATAAAATCCAAAAAAATAACATAAACAGAAAGTATGGATAAGATATTGTTTTTAAACAAATTCATTTCAATATTATTAAATGATTATAATAATATTTTTAAATAATATTATTTATTTTGTATTGGATAAATGAATCAAAAAAATAAAGGTTAAATTATTTTAAAAATCTATTTAACAAGATGACATAAATATTTACTCTTATGTAAAAAGCTAATAATCTTAAATTTTTTTAAAAATATAAAACCTGAATTATATTCGTTCGAAAATTACTGCATGAGTCTATAATTATTTTAATAATATTTATAAAGTAAGAAAAAATAGTGAAAAAAATAAATCATCAAACTTTAATTTTGACATATTTTGTTTCTTTTAATTTTAGAAAATAGGTATGATTAATAAAATTTGAAGAATAAAGAAGTCGGCTATAAATCTTCCAAATTAATATTGATCAATATTATAAGAAAAACTTAATACATAATTTTAGATAAAATCTCTAAGAAGACATGTTAAGTGCATGGAGTGTTTAATTTTTTTAATGACATTACATGTGTCGTAAATGTCAACTTATCTGTCGCGTGAAGGAGAAACCGGACATTTCTATTTTGGGCTTACAATTAATGTTATTCACCAATTAAAATGTCTATGCGATAAACCATTTAAAATGTCCTGTTTTTAACCACAAGAGTCAAGCACAGGATTTAAATTTCTTTGTTCAATAACAGCTTTCTGAGCTTTACGACTCGGCATACTTTTCTTGGATCTAGAACGTTTATT
>NZ_SJXH01000004.1 GCF_004336635.1 Acinetobacter sp. ANC 4862 | reverse complement strand
TTCTTCGAGTAAGGCATTTAGATCAGGTGAATATTGTTTAGTGCCTGCTAAGGTGCCAGTCTTTGCTTTATTATTCCAATTTGAAAGAGTTTGCATTGAAATGCCAAGTTGTCTGGCTGTTTCCGATACATTGCCTTGATTGGCTTCAATCAATTTTATTGCTTCAACTTTAAATTCTGCGGTGTAAGTCTTCTGTTTCTTGCTCATGGTAAACTCCTGATGAGTGTCTATAGTTTACCAAGTTAAAACCTCCTGTTTTCTCAGCACACATCAAAACTCTTGAAGAGTTATTGCTTAATCATGGAGGAAAGGAGTTAAAGATAAATCCAAGTAAGGTTGAAAAAATAAAATTTACTTGTATTTCAGGTAAGCTGAAAGCCGTTGACATAGATACTAAAGTGGACAAGCCTCTACAATATCTTGGCTTTATATATAATGGTCAAGAAATTTTGATCAGATCATCTAGCCTATCAAATTATTATCGACGTTTAATTTCCAAAATTAGAGCATCGAAAAATAAGGCTCGAAAAAATAGATCAAAAACTTATCGTAGAAAAATCTATCGAATGTATAGCCATTTAGCTCGTAAACAACGAAATTTTATAACTTACACATATAACCGATGCATTAAGAAAGGTGATCCTACAGCAAGCGGTGATTCATGCAGATGAAACACCCGTCACCATCATGCGGATGGATGATAAAGATAAAAAACCGAAGAAAGGTTATGTCTGGGCTTATGCAACAACCCAATATAATCCAGTTCAAGCCGTGATTTATGACTTTCAAGACAGTCGCTCTGGTGAACATGCCGAAGCCTTTCTAAAAGATTGGCAAGGTCATTTAGTCTGTGATGATTACAGTGGCTACAAAGCACGCTTTAGATCAGGTAAAGTCATTGAGGTGGGCTGCATGGCGCATGCCCGTCGTAAATTTCATGAACTGCATGTGACCAAAAAAAGTCAGGTCGCTGAACAGGCATTACTGATGATTCAGAGACTGTATGCCATAGAAGCAGAACTCAGGAAAAAGACGGATGGTACAGCGCAACACCGCCGCGAATACCGACAACAGCATAGTCAACCGGTGATGCAACAACTCTATGAATGGCTCAACCAACATTATCTGACGGTGCCGTCGAGTTCTCCAATTGCCAAGGCTATCAATTACACTCTGAAGCGTTGGCCAGCTTTAAGTCGCTATTTGGATGATGGCAATCTACCGATTTGCAATAATTGGGTCGAGGTGCGACACGAAGTCGCTTAATGAAGTTGTTCCCCCTGCGGGAACCACCCGTGTCACCGGGTGAATCTAGAAGGCTGAATAAAGAGCGCCTTCGACAATGTAACGAGGCACCGCAAGGTGCGGGGTATCAATCGTGAGAGGCGTACCCTTCTGGCAGCCATAGCCGGACAAGGGCTAGATAATCGGTATGGTGAACACATGTGAATCTGCGTAACGATCGTTAAGTTGAACGAGCGGAAATGGCTGATACGCTCGAACCAAAACGGTAATGGAGGTGGGAATTGCGTCTTTCGACTACGCATTCGTGACCCATACGCCTCCCGGTCGATAGCAGGCACCTAAGCCGATGTACTTCAGTAAGCGGAACGTGGAAATCCCGTATTACTCCCATTGGGAAAGCAGTTTGCAAAAACTGCCCATGGTGATGCGGGCGAAGGAACGAGGAAAAAGCGAATGCCAGTCTGTAATGGGTTGGATAGAGGTTGAAACATTACCCCACGCGAAAGCGGGCTGACGTCCTTATGGTCTCTCATCACAAGAGAGTGTGTAGAACCCTTTTAATGGAGGGAGAGCAAATGAATGCAGCAGTATCAGCGTGTGCACCTTCCAGCACATCGTGGGACAGCATCGATTGGATTGCTGTACAGCGTCATGTCAGAGGGCTGCAAGCGCGTATTGTGAAGGCGGTACAAGACGGCAGGCATAACAAGGCGAAAGCTTTGCAATGGCTGCTGACTCACTCGTTTAGTGGCAAAGCATTGGCCGTCAAACGAGTGTCTGAAAACAAAGGCAAAAACACGGCTGGGGTCGACAAGGTGACTTGGAATACACCCAAGGCCAAGACCGGTGCGATGATGTCGTTGAAGAGGCGAGGTTACACGCCCCTTCCGCTTCGGAGAGTCCTTATTCCGAAGAAAAATGGCAAGATGAGACCTCTCGGGATACCCACGATGAAATGCCGGGCCATGCAGGCGCTCCATCTGCTGGCTTTGGAACCCATCGCGGAGACCATCGCTGATCGGAACTCTTATGGGTTCAGACCGCAACGCTCAACCGCGGATGCTGCAGCACAGTGCTTTGGTGTGCTGTCAAGAAAAGTAAGTGCGGAGTGGGTGCTAGAGGGTGACATTCAAGGCTGTTTCGACAATATCAGCCATGACTGGATGATCGCCAACCTCCCAATGGACAAGGTGATTCTACGGAAATGGCTCAAAGCCGGTTACGTCTACCAAAGCAAGCTGTTTCCCAGTCTTTCCGGAACACCGCAAGGAGGTATTATCTCCCCGGTGCTGGCCAACATGACCTTGGACGGACTGGAAACGATGCTGGCTAAGAGGTTCTCTAACGCCAAATGGACAGGCAAAAAGCTGCAACTGGTACGGTATGCGGATGATTTCATCATCACGGGGTATTCTAAAGAGTGGCTCGAAAATGAAGTTCGTCCTGCCGTGGTTGAATTTCTGGCGCAGCGCGGTCTCGTGCTCTCTCAGGAAAAGACCAAAATCACGCACATAGGGAACGGGTTCGATTTTCTTGGCTGGAACGTACGTAAGTACAACGGCAAGCTACTGATCAAGCCGTCAAAGGCAAACATCAGCGCTCATCTTGACAAGCTGCGAGCATTAATCAATGCAAACAAAGCGACACGACAGGCCACTTTGATCGGTTTGCTCAACCCGATTCTAAGGGGTTGGGCCAACTATCATAGTCATGTCGTTGCCAAGAAGGTTTTCAACCAGGTAGACAACGCAGTGTGGGAAATGCTCTGGCGATGGGCTGTACGTCGCCACCCTCGCAAGACACTCCGATGGGTCAAAGATCGGTATTTCAAAGTACAAGGAGCGCGTCGATGGGTGTTCTCATGTGATGAACAGTCCGCCGATGGTCGGAAGCGACAATACACATTAGTGTCTGCCTCGGACACGCCAATTGTGCGACATATCAAGATCAAGGCTGCTGCTAACCCTCATGACCCCGCATGGGATGAGTACTTCGAATCCCGATGGGGTAAAAGAATGCTGGTCTCCGCAAAGGGGCGAGCCAAGCTGTATCGGGTGTGGCTAAAACAAGGTGGTCGCTGCTGCGCCTGTCTTAAACCAGTCACCAAAGATACACCATGGCACAGCCGTCATATTGTGAAGCTAAGTCATGGTGGAACGGATGCAGTTGCTAATCTTGAGATTTACCATCTGTATTGTCCGAGGAGTGTTCAGTTTGCCAATGTCAACGATGTATAACCGGGTGCCGAATGGCGCCTTAGCAGAGGCTTGAGCCGTGTGCTGGGAAACTCGCATGCACGGTTCTTAGGGGGTTGGACGTAGGTAACTGCGTCTGACTACCCGACAATCAGATGCGTCCCTGGGCGTTGGGGCGCAAGAACTGGTTATTTGCAGGTTCGCTGCGTAGTGGTCAACGAGCGGCCAATATCATGACTTTAATCCAGTCAGCAAAGCTGAATGGGCTGGATCCGTATGCCTATTTAAGTGATGTGCTGAAAAGGTTGCCAACACATAAAGTGACCCAGATTGAAGAATTACTGCCACACCGCTGGAAACCCAACTCAAATTAAAAAATAGCTATGGGGTTCAGCGCACGCTTACCTTCAGGAACCATCATAGTCACATAAAAAATTCTATATATTTATAGTAGTTAACTCCTCAATTGACTTGTGTACTTGTGCTAATTTTTCTCTCATTTCATATGGAAGTAGGTCAAAATCACGTAAAAGAATCCCTTCCTTATAGAAGGAAAATTGAAATTCATTTTGTTGATACTGAATAATGATTTGTATATTTTCATCATCTTGGATGTGAATAGCAGGCATATTTACAGATGAATTTTGGGGCTCTGTCCAATAGATCATCTCTAATTTTTTAAAGTCACATAAATGCATTTTTTTTTCTTTTAGATCAATTAGTAAAGCATATAAATGTAATGGCCATGCCACACTTCGATAATCATATCCTTTAAGTACATAGTAATCCTCAGTTTCTTTACGAATTTGCTTAAACTTAGAAAAATCTAAAATTTTTGGAATATTAATAAATAATTTACGCCAATCATGAATCGAATCTAGGTTTCTTTTTATGACATTTTCCATCTCCTGAATAATTTGCTGTGTTTGCTCTTCCAAGCTAGTTTTTTCATTAATATCAGATAAATCTTTATCTATTAGATGCTGTAAAATCACTAGTTTTGAAGGATCTTTGAAGACTCTACGCCAGTTTTCATTACGATCACGAGCATTGGAGTGTTTTGATTGGCAAAAACTTAAATTATGACCATCTTTTATTAAATAAGGAGCATATTGCGAATAACTTAATAATGTTCTACTCAGAATATGTGTAGAATCTTGCAAAATTTTATCGCTAAATAATATGGATGCTTTTAAACCGTTTTTCTTAAATTTTACTTGATCATCACCAGAAATATCCAATAAGAATTCGATCTGTCCATAAAAATATGAATGTTTTTCAACAAATCTTATTAAATCTTTCCATGTAGGATCTACTTGAATTTTTTGTGCTTTTATAATTTCGTGTTGTATGGTTTCTACCGAAAAAGCTTGTAATAAAGGTTGATGTTTTGGATTTTTAGAGTCTAAATTAAATTTCACAATGGACGTACTATATGCAAATCTTACCCATTGCTCTATTCCTTTAATAACGTAAATATATTCTTTTTCATTATTGAAATAGCCCTTTGCATTATTAACCAATATCAGACTACTAGAGAATATACCTTCCATAAGTTCACCATCAATTATTGGCTCATCATGATAAAGCCGAGCTAGTGCACATAAGATGGCAAAACGACTGAGTTTTAAATATGATAGTCCCTTGTCTGACTCTTTGATTGAAAAACTGCCCCATAAATCAGTCAAAATTGGCTGAAAATTTTCCCATAACGTTGAATATTCCCTCTGAGTTCTAATTAAAAATTCAAATAATTTATCTAAATCAGAGTAACCTTGCTGTAGGGAATTTAATTGCTCAGGATCAACAATGTATTTTCCATAAGAAGAAATTGGTAAGTAATCATTGTTGCTTAAGCGTGAAATCAAATTGGCTGATGTATCTTGATCTGGAGACAATGCATTATCTGACAAAATATAGCGAGATAAAGCTATACATTTGATAACTGTCATGAATAAATGATCAATACTTATTGTATTTTTAGGTCGCAATTTCCAAAGAAAATCTGTGTAGGAAATATCTACATTTAATAAGAAATTTCTAACCTTGTCTGTATGAACATTTGGGACTTTTGATAATTCTTGTTGAAACCAAGCTTTAAAATTTTCAAATTCTGTTAACTGTACACCTCGTGCATTCATCTTGATATATAACTCATCAGTTAGTGAGAAATTTTCTAAATCAATGAAAGAAAATTGCAATGGTGTTTCATTGCTAATCAAATATTGCCACAATTGAATCAGTTGAGCACTTTCTACCTGTTTTCTCTCTAAAGCTTTCTGAATAGTATCCAACATAGTTAGCATAGATTGAATCGTTGGATCATTTAACCATATTGAAAAAAACCAAGTTTGATCTTTAATTAATACTGAAATTTTCTCGTCATTTAATTTTGTTTTTAATTTTGGTAAGTTTTCTATCAAGGCAATAATGAAATATTTTGAAGATAATCGAGTTTCATAACTGAGCTTTTTAAAATGATGTGCATTCGCATGAATTTGGTTTGCATGTAGTGCTAAGTACAGATGTAATAGAAATAATGTGGTTAGACGTTGTTGACCATCTAAAGGTTCTAATATGGTATTTTGAACTGTTCCATAAATGAAATCCAATTCACAACGATGTTTTTGAATTAGTGCATCTATTAGCGTATTAACAAACTGATCACGTAACGTATTAATTTTTTCATCTATACGTCCTTGAGCATAATCACGCTGAAGCAATGGAATTACAACATGAAATTGGTTTATAAGGCCCCAAAAGCTATATTTATTTTGCATCCTTAATCTTCCAAATCAATTCCATAACTTTTTAAACATTTCATGATTGCACTTGCATAGGCTTTACGATCATTCAATCCCCATCGAATCATATCATCGGTATCTTCACTAAAATATTTTGAGAACACATATTGAGAACCTAGCGGTATAAACCACTTTTTAGTTAGTTCAGTTCGTTGCTTATCCGTAAGATCATCTTGCTGCATTAAGCTAAGTTGCTTAGAGATAATTTTACTTCGCTTGAATGGAAACATATCATTTCCAATAGAGCGATTAATTTTTTGAGGAAGTAAACATAAGTTATCTAAGGTATTCACGTTAGTTTCACCAAATAAATGATTCACTAATTGGTGATAAGCAGTAAGTTTCTGCTTCTCTTGTTCAATATTATGTTTTGGATCAGAAAAACATTGATACCAATCTTCCAATAAAGTGTGTAAAGATAATCGATCTTCCTCACTTAAACTGCCTAAACAGAAACCAGATAAAAATTTTTTATGTTCATCATAAAATATTTTTTTTTCGTTTGGTGCCTCGGGACTTTGCTGTGCATGGATATGTTCTATATCCCAACTTACTTGGCGATATAAATGAAAGGGTAATAAAGTGTTTTGTTTTTCATGTAAATAGATATTAAATAAAAGTAGCACACTATTAATTTTTTTAAGTGTACTACTAGTATATTGTAGATGATTAAAACTCAGAACTTTTTCATCTTTAAAGTATTGCCCCAAAATTTTACTAATTTTTTTCACTAATTCAGCTTCAAATTCTCGGCGTGTATGATTTTGGCTTAAAACCCATATCTCTTGAATTTTCATCAAATTTTGAGTAATTAAAAATCCAGTCATATGATAAAGTCTAGGATTACGATACCACTCGACTAAACGGAAAAAACATTCCTGAACTTGTCGCCAAACATACTTAACACCATGATTTTCTATTAATTCTTGGCATTGAATAAAAAGATCATAGTCCTCACATTTTTTAGTATTTTTAGAAATCACCAATTCAAAAAGAACTTCTATACGTGTAAATGGTAAATTTTTCTGCTCTGGATATATAAAAGACCAAAATTCTTTATTCTGTAATTCCTGCTCCATACGATCCCATTGTGATGCAACCTCTTGTTGTGTTTTCTTTGCAGATAACTCCTCACATTCTGTTTTGGCAATTCTTTGCAAGAGCAAAGCTTTGATCAATTCTGCTTGTGTGAGAGGAATTTTTCCCTGATTTAAACGCAAGAAAATTTGTATAGAATCTTGCTCTTCTTTAATAGCACTACTAGCTTTTAGTTGATCGGATACGTTGTACCAAATAATTTTTGTATGATGTAATAACTTGTGTCGCCATGCTTCAATGACTTCTGAGTGTTGATTATAACGATTGAACCAATTTACAACTGTTTGATAGGCCTGGAAAAAATAAAAATGATCAATATGATCAATAATTTTATGATATTTACGTTCTAAGTTTTTGACAAATTGATCATAGCTGTCTGTAGCAGTTACTTCAGTTAAATAGGAATTTAAAAAGTTTTGGCTATCTGCCCTTGTTGCATATTCAAGATGAAAAAAATCGTTTGATTTTTGTTGTAAATACTTCAATATTATAAATATTGTTGTAATTCTCTGTTGGCCGTCAATTAACTCCCAAACAATCCCTTCATTAGATGGACTTCTTTTCTCTTTTACAACCACTGGTTGTAAACAGTAAAACTCACCATTTTTTCCCAATTCAAATTCATGAATATCATCTAAAAGTTGCTCAACCTGCTTTACTGACCATTTATAACTTCGTTGATAACTTGCTACGTAAAATTTTTCATCTTGCAACTCTTGTATTGTTTTTAATAACAATGGTTCAAATCTTTGTTTTTCTTTAAGTTTATTTAATATTTGCTGTAAATTTGACTCTATATCTTGTTCCCAATTATGATTTTTATCGATTATTTTTTGAATAGTATTCAAGGTACTCATAAGGAAAGTTATAACCACGTGGAATTCTGCGAAGATTAACATATAACTATATGAAATTTCTATTTATTTAATCTATTACCTTCATTATGAGATGCAATTAACCTGTTCGAGGTTGATAAAAGTACACATTCACATGAATAAAAAAGCCTTTTAGTTACTTAAAAAAGTTCTTAACGATAATTTTTATTCAAGCGATTCAAAATTATTTGAAAAATATTGCCTTTGAGAATCTTATAAAAATAATGTTTTTAACACAAAATTATTCAGAATTATGGAAAGCAGATTTGGGATAAGGTAACCCCTCATACCTGAACTGCTTGAGTCTAAAGAAGAACCTGATGAAAATCGTTGAAGAATCTATGTCTGCATAAATATAGCGGACGGTTTGCTGTTCGTGTTACATCAATGGTTCATCAAAAACTAGCGTTGGAAGCAGCAGAACGTGGTGTAAGTATGAATCGTTTGGTATCAGCAAAATTGGCTATGTGATTTTTTCTCATGGTCTATTCGAAACAGGAATGACTGGTAGACCACTAACAAGAATGAGTGGCTGACTTATCCAATAATTTGCAATCATTTAATGAATATAGATAATTTATATTAAGAAGGTTTTAAGTATATAGGCATATTTTATTATGCCTATTTTTTAAATCTCTTTTAACTAACAGAATTAATAAAACTGAATGCACAATAGTTAGATTTGAAATAATTAATATAAATAATTGAAAATATTCAATAAAAAAGTGACAACTTATGTGTCGTAAATAAATGGCACTCCATGTCGTTTAAAGTTATAAGTCATTGATTTTATTTGTACCAAAATGTCAACTTATCTGTCGCGTGAGGTTCTCCAAAGTAAAAATGTCCGCTTTTAGAATATGCACTTTTGCGATTATCGAAGCGGACGGTTTGATATGTTGGTGTCTATGTCGGATAAAGAACTTAAACGATTGTCGGTCTTGCAGGAAATCTGCGATCAACGCATAACTCAATCCCAGGCTGCTCAGCTACTTCATATTTCAGAACGTCAGATCAGACGCTTACTGCAGAAATACAAAGCTCAAGGCCCAGCTGCATTAGCCCATGCTGGTCGTGGCCAAACCAGCAACTGCAAACTTCCTGAAGAACTCAGACTCAAGTGCCTCAATATTGTTTCGGATCAACTCCATGGTTTCGGACCCACTTTAGCGCATGAAAAGCTCACCACCATGCATGGATTCGATCTTTCAGTAGAAACCCTGCGTTGCTGGATGATTGCAGCCGATTTGTGGATTCCTCGATCCAAACGCATGAAACGTCCATATCAGCCACGCTATAACCGGGACTGTTATGGTGAACTGATCCAGATTGATGGCTCACACCATGACTGGTTCGAAGGACGCGCTGCTAAATGCTGTCTGCTGGTGTTTATTGATGATGCCACAGGCAAATTGCAGCATTTACGCTTCTGTGAATCAGAATCAGCCTTTGACTATATGATTTCGACACGCTTGTATGTTGAACAGCATGGTAAGCCTTTAGCGTTTTACAGCGACAAACATTCAGTCTTTAGGGTGAATCAAAGCAGCAAGAAAGCCACCAAGATTACCCAGTTTGGACGCGTACTCTGTACCCTCAATATCGATATCATCTTCGCTAACTCCCCTCAGGCCAAAGGACGTGTGGAACGGGCCAACAGGACACTTCAGGATCGTCTGATTAAGGAGATGCGTCTGGAAGGTATCAGTTCGATTGCAGATGCGAATAAGTGGTTGCCCTGCTTTATTGAGCAGTTCAATCTCAAGTTTGCAAAGATGGCCTTTAATCCTAAGAACTTACACCGCTCTGTCACTGAAACAGCCGAGCAATTAGATGATATTTTTACCTGGCGTGAACCCCGCAGAGTCACCAATAGCTTGACCATTACTTATGATAAATGTGTATACCTCCTGGAGAATACAGAAGAAAATCAGAGGCTAATCGGTAAATATCTTGAGTTTCTAGAATACCCGGATGGTACTGTGGCCATCATGTATGAAGGACGGAAGATCAATTACAGCATCTTCGATAAATTAAGTCAGCTCAACCAGCGAGAGATTGTTGAGAATAAACGTTTAAGTTCTGTATTGCTGCATATTCAACAACAGCATGAAGAACTGGAACAACAAAACAAACGCAATCGTTCTCAAAAGATGCCACGTAGACGTGCACAGAAAACAGCAATTCAACAACGAAATCTGAATCCTGTGCTTGACTTGGAAATGTCGGTATAGGACATTTCTATTTGGTTATTAGGTAGGACATTTCTACTTGGGAATAACAACAACATTTGTATATTAAATTAAATATCAAATACTTAAGATTTTTAATCTGAGCAAAAAAAATGCAAAAAGCCGGTTTGGAAACAAGTTGGCTTTTTTGTGAGCGGCTTTGATATGTTTTGCCAATCAAAAAAGGTCATTTTTATTAAAAGTTAAGTTGACCAAAGTTTGGATAATATCCCCCTCCAACTCATCCCACTCCTCAAATTCGGGTTCTACCAACAACGTCTGCAACACAAAGCCATAGCAGACCCGTTGCACATTTAAACTCATCCGCTTGAGCTGTTCAGTATCTTCAAAAAAAGGTGCAAGTATGTTTTGCCACATTTGCACCATCATTTCGTAACTCTTGCGATAACTCTCAATATTGGAAATCTGCCTTTCCAGTAAAAATATCTGCGCCCATAAAAACTGCTGTGCCTGAATCTGCTCGAGTTGATAATGAATCACCTGCTTTAAATAATCATGTATAGCCATATCTGTGGATAACTTGAACAGACTTTGTACATAAGTTTTTAAGTTCTCGGCATTGTTTTTTACGTGTCTGTAAATGGTCAACGCAATCAAATCTTCCTTTTTGGAAAAATATTCATAGAAGGTGCCCAAGCCGACACCGGCCAAATCAGTAATTTCCCGAATGGTAATGTCATGTGCAGCGCGCTCATGCAAAAGCCGAACAAAACTGTCCTGCAAGGCTTCCTGAGTCAGCTTGGCTCGTGACTGGCGTGGCTTACGCCGTACTTGAATCTGTGGATTTTTCATAAAACTCTTGATCAAACAAAGCCGAACATCCTGTGGCTATTTTTTCTCTATACTGGAATGAAAAGCCCAGAACAACAAGCAGGAAATATAGACGATGAATACATCGATAAATACATGGGTGACCCATCAGATCAGTAATCAGTTTGACGAACTGCAAGACTACAACCTGTTTGAAACTGACACAGTATTGAAAGAAATTTTGCACCGTTGCGCGAGTCAGGATCAGACTAACTTGTCGCAGATGGGTAAAGTGGTGGGATCAGCTGAATATTATCAATATGCCGATTTAGCCAATAAACACACACCTATTCTGCATGCCTTCGATGCTCGTGGTCGCCGTAAAGACTACATTGAATTTCATCCTGCCTGGCATCAATGGATGGCTTTAAATCGCAAGTTCGACAGCCATGCCCATCCATTTAATCATGCGGAATCATCTGCCAAATGGGTGGAATGGGCAGCACGTTTTTACTTAAGCGGGCAGGTGGAATGCGGCAGTTTGTGTCCGACTTCAATGACTTTGGGCAGTATTCCACTGATTCAGCGTGAACCTGAACTATGGGCCAAGATTGGCGAAAAATTATTATCCACCGAATACGATGAACGTGAACTGCCCATCAGCCAGAAAAAATCAATCTGGTTGGGAATGGGCATGACCGAAAAGCAGGGTGGTTCGGATGTGCGTGCCAATGAAACTTTTGCCGTGCCCGTAGCTGAATCAGGTCGTGGCAAGGTCTATTTGCTGACAGGACATAAATGGTTTTTCTCTGCCCCGATGTGTGATGCACATTTGGTGGTCGCAAAAACCGAACAGGATGGTTTGGCCTGTTTCTTTGTACCTCGTTGGTTAGAAGATGGTACGAAAAATAATATCCATATTCAGCGTCTCAAAGAAAAAGTTGGTAACCGCAGCAACTCCAGTTCCGAAGTCGAATTTAAAGAGGCATGGGGCATCATGATGGGGGAAGCTGGGCGCGGAATTCCGACCATTATTGAAATGGCGAATTACACCCGCTTGACCTGTTCCGTTGGTAGTACCGCCATGCTGCGTCAGGCATTGGTGCAATGTATTGCTTATACCCGTCAGCGTAAAGCTTTTGGCAAACACTTGGCCGAACAGCCTTTGATGCGTGCTGTGTTGGCAGATTTAGCTTTGGAAACAGAAGCTGCGATGCACTTAAGTTTTCATTTGGCACATTGTTATGAATCGGATGATGCTCTGTCTTTGGCGTGGAAAAGAATCATGACGCCAGCCTCCAAGTTCTGGATTTGCAAACGAGCGGTTGAGCTGACAGGTGAGATGATGGAAGTTTTTGGCGGTAATGGCTATGTCGATAACGGCATCATGGCGCGTATTTTCAAAGAAGCCCCGGTGAATACCATTTGGGAAGGTTCAGGCAATGTTATGTGCCTCGATGTACTGCGTGCAATTGCGCGTGAACCTGAATCCATAGACGTATTGTTTAAAGATTTAGCCTTTACCGCTACACAGGATGAAATCTTGAAAAATGAATTACAAAGTCTGTTCAAGTTGTTCCAGCAATCACCTGAAGAAGTACAATTTATGGGGCGCAGTCTGGTCAGCCGTCTGGTGATTTTGACACAAGCAGTTTTGTTAAAACGCTATTCGCCTGATTTTGTCGCAAATGGATTCATTCAGTCCCGTTATCGTGATTTTCATGGACAAGTGGTGGGTATGCTGAACCCTAAGGATGTAGATGTGGAGCGGTTGTTGGAGAGGACGTTGGCTAAAGAATATTAATGAGGCCATGAAAGCTCTCCCTCCCTTTGGGATGAGAAATATATTTCGCAAGAGAGGGAGGGTTTAAAAATTATAAATTTGGGTTTGATGTTTAAATTTTTTGCACGCTTAAAACGACTTGAAATTTGTACAAATCAGCGCAATATATGCTTCACATCCACTCGATGTGAAAACGTAAAAACAGGTGAATGAAATGGCGAAACAAAAGAAGCAGCCAGAGGTTGTGATCAATAACTTTGTGGCAAAACACATGCATGAGGTCAACAAAAGTCAGGTGTTTGTAGACCGAAAGAAAAATGCAAAACGTGGCTATGACAAACACAAAAAAGGGAGATACTCAAATGACTATCTCCCTTTTTCTTGCACGGTATTTGCTATTCTATAACCCTATTTTAAGCACCGACAATACGTGTTGCAGATTTCACCATATCCGCTAGACCATGGGTCTTAAAGTAATATTCCATCCAGCTTTTCACGATCAATGGGTTATCCATTTTCAATACATGTTCCAGTTGTTGTAGTGCCTCGGTCATCGGAACATGACAAATCGCTTTACGTACCCGCAAAATATTACTCGAACTCATCGACAGGGTATTAAAGCCCATCGCCATCAATAACACGGCAGCCAATGGATCACCCGCCATCTCACCACAAATACTGACCGGTTTATCGTACTTATGACATTCTTTAACCAAACGTGTTAAAGCGCGCAATACTGCCGGATGGAAGTGTGAATAGACGTTGGCAACACGGGGATTGTTACGGTCAACCGCCAGTAAATATTGGGTTAAATCGTTGGAGCCGACCGAGAAGAAATCGACTAACTCGGCAAATTCTTCAATTTGTAAAAGGACACTGGGTACTTCGACCATAATGCCAATTTTCGGCTTGGTGATTTTAACCTGTTCTTCTTCCTGAACCGCTGTCCAATCGCGTTCAAGCAAATACAAAGCTTCTTCAACTTCGCTGACACTGGTTACCATCGGCAACAAAATGTGCAGGTTATTTAGCCCGATACTGGCCTTGAGCATGGCACGAATTTGCGATGAGAAAATTTCAGGATGATCCAGAGTAAAGCGGATACCACGCCAGCCGAGGGCTGAATTTTCTTCTTCGATGGAGAAGTAAGGCAGATCTTTATCGGCACCAATATCTAAAGTCCGCATCACTACCGGTTTATTGGCAAAGTGACTCAGCTGCTGACGGTAAATGGCACGCTGTTCTTCTTCACCCGGGAAACGGTCACGCAGCATGAATGGAATTTCAGAGCGGTATAAACCGACCCCTTTCGCGCCACGCTGTACACCGCGAACCACATCAATCATCAAGCCGGTATTGACATACAGTTTGACCGTGGCTCCATCTGGGGTAATCGCATCTTTTGTCTCATACTGCTTTAAATCTTTGGCAATCTGTTCTTCTTCTTTTTGAATTTCTTTATAGCGGCTACGCAAACGACGCGGGGGATTGATAAACACCCGACCCTGATGCGCATCGACAATCATCTCGACATCATCAAGCGTGTTCACCGGCAGTTCAGTCACACCGACCACCGTTGGAATACCGAGAGCACGTGCCACAATCACCATGTGCGAGTTCATTGCACCTTCGGTGGTGACAATCGCTGCAATTTTATCGACCGGTAATTCGACCAATGCCGCCGTGGAAATTTCCTCACCAATCAGAATACTTTCATCAGTCAGTTCCCGATGACTGGCATCCGCTTCTTGTAAGAAGGCTAAAATACGGCGCCCGAGATCTTTGAGATCCGAAACACGTTCGCGTAAATAGCCATCTTCCATCTGTGCAAACAGGGCAATATGCCTGTCGATCACAATACGAACCGCGCCTTGTGCCCAGTTGCCATCTCGAATTTCAGCTTTAATTTCGGCAGGAAGCGCATTGTCATCCAGCATGCGTAAGAACACACTAAATAAAGCACGTTCATCAGCCATTAAGGCATCTTGCATTTTGTCATCAAGATATTTAATTTCTTCACGAACAGAATCAATCGCATGATCCAGCAGTTCCAGTTCTTCACTGATATCATCTGCTTCACGGTCCGGTACAGAAGCCAAATCCGCAGGTGGATATAGGATGACCGCACGACCTAAGGCAATCCCGCCAGAACCAGACACGCCTTGGAAGGTTTTATACGCTGGCAGGTTGTTGGGTTTGCGGAAAACATCAATATTTCCGACGGCATGTGCGTGGGCAATCACCCCGGAAAGCTGTGCACACAAGGTGACCAGAAAGGATTCGGCTGCTTCACTAAAGTCTTGGGATTCTTTATTTTGAACGACCAGTACACCCATTACCTTACGACGGTACATTACCGGAACACCAAGAAAAGAGTTGTAAATCTCTTCACCTGTTTCAGGTAAATACATGAAGCGTTCGTGCTTGGGTGCATTGTCTAAATTGACGATTTCTTCACGTTGCCCGACCAGACCGACCAGGCCTTCACCGGTATGTAAAGAAACATGTCCGACAGCTTCTGCTTTTAAACCTTTAGAGGCCATCAGCAAGTAACGTTGATTACGTTCGTCCAGCAAATAAATGGAGCAGACATCCACATGCATGGCTTCAGCAACCTGATTGACCATGATGTCGAGTGACTCATGCAAACTGGTGGACGCATTGATTTCTTGTACAATGCGTCTTAAGGTGTCCAGTTGCATATTCGACATAAAGTCTGCTCCAAAAAAGTCTAAATACGTTTTAGTTATAACAACATGCTACTAAAAAATCTGCATTTTCATACGATTTTTTTATGCTTATAAGGAAGGTAACTGGTTACACAGTTCCACCATCGCTTTTCGGTATACATCGCGTTTAAAATTCACGACCTGTCCCAATGGATACCAATAACTTACCCATTGCCACTGGTCAAACTCGGGTGGATCAGACAAATCCAGCTGAATATTTTTTACTGGTGCTGTCAGTTTGAGTAAAAACCACTTTTGTTTTTGACCAATGCACACCGGGTCTGAATCCGAGCGTATATACCGTTGCGGCAAACGATAACGCAGCCAGCCTTTGGTCTGCGCTATAACTTGAACATGTTCGGGCAATAAGCCAATTTCTTCTCTCAGCTCTCGATAAAGTGCCTGTTCAGGGGTTTCTCCATACTGGATACCTCCTTGTGGAAATTGCCAAGCATTGTGTCCAATGCGTTTTGCCCATAAAACCTGTCCAACGTCGTTTGCCAAAATGATCCCGACATTCGGTCGGAAACCTTCTGAGTCGATCATTTGGCTACCTAAATCATGTGTAATGTGTAGCTTTTCATTCGGGGATTGTTATTTCTATATCCATCTCGAAAAAAAGCACAGCTTAAATGTTAAAAATTGCTATGATCTTAACGAATTTCTATCGACTAGCGGAGATAGATTTACATTTTTTTTCTTAAATTTCAGTTTTTACGAGTATTTTCATGAAATTGGCTTTATTTGACCTCGACCATACCTTATTAAATACCGATTCGGATTATTCATGGGGTGAGTTTTTAGTAAACGAAGGTTTAGTCGATCCAATCCGACATCGCCAAATGAATGACAAGTTTTATGAAGACTATAAAGCCGGGCAACTTGACCCGATTGCTTATAATGAATTTGTATTTGAATTTTTAACCCAGCATGACAATGATTACTTGGCTGAATTACATGAGTTATTCATGAAAAAAGTGATTCGTCCACAAATGCGTCCCGAAGGTTTTGCCGCGATTCAAAAACACCGCGATGCAGGACATGAACTGGTCGGCATCACTGCAACGTCTGATTTTATTACGGCACCGATTTTTCATGAGTTTGGCATTACCGAAATTATTGCCACCAATGCAGAAGTCATTGATGGTAAATATACCGGTAAAGTCATTAATACCGCATGTTACCAAAAAGGCAAACTGATCCGTTTGGAACAATGGCTTTCAGGACGAAATGTAGAAGAATCATGGGCTTATTCAGATTCAATCAATGACCGTTTCTTATTGGAACACGCCGATCATGCGATTGCGGTCAATCCTGATGAGCGTTTAGCTGCACTTGCCAAAGAACAAGATTGGGAAATTCAGGATTGGTCAATCTAGGCACGCTGTTATGAGTAAGGGGAGAATCCGTATGGAATATCGAAGTTCTCCCCAGTTTAAATGTTAAAAATAAAAAATGAGATGGCGTCGAAATCTTTCCATTTCTAAGAAAGTTTCAACTTATATACAGAACCCAATTGAATATTTTATATTGATCCAGAGATTATAAAATAACCCTTACTATCAGTATGCCTTTGCCGTATATTAGACATGAAGATGATGATCAATATTGATAAAAATTAAACATTAGATTGAAGAATGGGATATCAAAATGAGCCAAACACGTCCAAGAATGACCAATCTTTTTGAGCAACTGGGACTAGACTCCAGTGAAGAAGCGATCGCCCTGTTTATTGCCACCCATCAACTCAGTGCTCATACCAAAATTACCGAAGCGAGTTATTGGACTGAAGCACAACGCCAGTTTTTAGCAGAAAAAATTAAGTCCGACGGTTCATGGGCCATTATTGTCGATCAGTTGAATGAATCCCTGCATGAAGATTCAGTGATTCAATAAAGATCAAAGTCAATCAAATGATTTAATGCCAGCCAGTTAAGAAATTGGCTGGCATTTTTGATTTTTAATTCATAATGTTATTTGATACGCGAAAACGTCATTCGCAACTGTTTGAGGCAGGATTACATTAATAAGTTACTGTTTCTACGAGGGATTTTCTACTCGGTGGTAGTGGGCGAGTTTTGCGAATGACAAATGTTTTTGGTTCTTTTGGCGAAACAAAAGAACTGATGAACTCCAAATATTTGATTTAAAAAATAAGACTCTGCTGTGAATAACCCAAAAGCTGAGGCTTTTATGGTCAAATCCTTTAACTGGTCAGTATTAAATCAACTGATTGGCTTTTTTTGGCAAATGGTTTATCTGATCCGTTTCCACAGCGTGACTTGCGACAGCGTATGCTGATATTTACGCGCTGTTTCACGAATCACAAATGCCATATCCTGCGGCTCTGCAAGCATTTCAAAATGTCCTTTTAACAGCTCAGTAATACTCTCCAGCGTGCTAAAGTTTTCCCCCGATTGTTTAAAACCACCCACCCATTCAGCACGCGCAGTATGTTCCTCTAACCAGGTGTAGGGTGAGGCTAGCATTAAAATTCCACCCAGAGTTAATCGGGTATGAATCTCGGCCAAAAAATCTTTTGGATGATGCAGGCGGTCAATTAAATTCGCCGCCAGAATAAAATTGTAATCGGTAAAATGAGGTTTTAAATTGCAGGCATCCGCCTGAAAAAAATCCACACGATCCGCATGGGCATCCAAACCAAATTCTTTTAAGTTACAGGCTTTATATTCGACCAGTTCACCTTCGATGGGCAGGGTATAACGTAGTGTTTCGCCTTGTGCTAACTGTGCCGCTTGCTGAATAAAGCGCGCGGAAAAATCCAGTCCCGTGACCTGATCAAAATAAGCCGTCAGTTCAAAGCTGGCACGCCCTGTGGCACAACCGAGATCCAGTGCCTTATGTGTAGCAAGTTCCTTAAAATAAGGTTGTGCAAGGTTAATCAGGCTTTGGGCAAAATTAGGGACATTAAAATATTCCGCGCCGTACTGAAACTCTAAATATTGAGAGATCATCTGGTCACTTTCATACGAAGATTGAAACTGCTTCAATTCTTGTGAGGCCGCGACATAGCGGAATCCGGCATGCTGGAAGAAATGCCGACGGAAGGCATAACGTGCGCTATGCAAAGCCTCATTGCCGGCAGAAATCCAGGAGCCACCTTTGATTAAATTATGTTGGCCGTCAAAGGTGGGCGTGCTGAAATCATCATAGATCGGATGCACCTGAAAACTCTCAAAAGGGTAAATCGGGGTTTCAGTCCACTGCCAGACATTGCCCTGAATATCAAAAAAATCACCTTGCTGAAAATGATTGACCGGGCAGGGACTGGTTCCATACTTCAGTTCGATGTTGGCATGTTCAGTACTGGGAAGATCAGGATCTAAACCTGCCACATCATAGAGCCGATACCACTCGTCTTCTGTGGGCAAGCGAATACTTTGATTGGTTTTCTCGGCTTTCCAGTGACAAAAAGCTTTGGCCTCAAGATAATTCACTTCTACTGGCCAGTCCCAAGGCATGGGAATTTCTTCCAGCATCAGACGCAGTGACCAGCCCAGAGGTGTTTTTCGCCAAAAGCAGGGATGTGCTGCTTGAGAAAATTTCAGCCAATCTAGTCCTTCTGCTGTCCAGTAGCGATCAGTTGAATAACCGTTATCTTCCACAAAACTTAAGAACTCCTGATTGGAGACTAAATATTGCGAAGCTTCAAAAGCGGGAACATCCGCCTGATGCTGACCAAACTCATTGTCCCAGCCATAAAAATTACTGTCGAAAGTCTTGTTCAGACTGACCTGTCCTGCAGGGACAGCAATCAGCCTATTTTCAGGTGCTATTCCACTAATGACATGGGCACGCCACTGCGGATGATTTTGTACATGGTCTAGCTGCTGCTGGCGAATCAGCACCGATGAGGTTTCAAGATGAATCCGTTCATGTTCAATCCCCATGATAATGGACCACCACGGATGGTTCCAGTTCAAAGGTAAAGTGAGAGGTGCGTGCTCAATCAGATTCAGGATCAGTGCGCGTACCTGATGACGATAAGCCTGGACTTCTGCTACGCTTGGCCATTCATAATGCTGGTCATTCAAGTCATCCCAGCTCATTTCATCGACTCCCACAGCAAAAATACTTTCAAGTTGCGGGTTCAAACGTGCGCTAATCAGTTTGCTTAGAAGCAATTTATTAATAAAAAAAGTAGCAGTATGACCAAAATAAAAAATCAGCGGATGACGTAAGGAGATGGGTTTGAGGTAATAGCCTTCCGGATTTTTTAGACAGTCAAACAGCAGTTCATAGCTGTCAAAAGTATTCAGAAAATAATCACGCAAGCTATGCCGTGCAGTGGATTCATCCGCAAAGTTTAGATTGGGGGTGGGCAGTAAAGAAATTTTAGCGTCTTGCCACAAATGGGGAGCATCAGAATGGGATGTAGATGGATTTTTTTTAGAGATTAACGATGATGAATCCCTCAGCATATGTTCATACTCCGTCGAATTCTTTTTACATTTAAAACATCAGGTTTTATGTGTTTTATTTAAAAGTACTCGAAAGCTGTGTCATTGTGCTGAGGATTTAAGTAACAAGATGCTGCATCCAGACAGATGCAGCCCTAAAGCAAATTTTAGCTGAGGTGAGGGTTTTGCATCATGGCAACCAGTTCCTGTACTGCACGTGACTGGGTGCGTCCAGGATGCCAGACCATGCCCAATTGACGGTTCATCTGCAGGTTAATATCCAGTTGTTTTAAATCATGATTGACCAGCGTTTTGGGTAATACTGACCAGCCCAGTCCAATCGAGACTAGCATCCGAATGGATTCAAGCGGATTGTTGCTCATGGTGATTTTCGGTTTAACACCTTGCTTTTCAAATTCTGCCAGGGTGATTTGCGTGGTATAGGTTTGGGCCGCCGGCAACAGGCTCGGATATTGAATCAGATCTTGCAGTTGCAAATCTTTCTGATTGGCTAAGGGGTGAAAAGGTGCTGCCACAAAAACCAGAGGATCATCCCAGATGGTGACATAACTGAGACGAGCATCGCCTTGAGGTGGAAGCGTCAAAAATGCCAGTTCCAGGTCACCGGCAAGCACTTTTTCATGCGCCTGTTCTGAATCGACAAAATGCACATCCAAAGTCACGTTCGGAAATTCTTGCACGTAATGACGCAAGTGGCTGGGTAAATGATGCAGACCAATATGATGACTGGTGCCAATTTTGAGTTTGCCTTGAACTTGCCCTTGTTCATGACTGAGGGTGTGGTGAATATCGCCCAGTTCATTCAACCAGTTTTTTACTTTGGGGAGTAAGGAATGCGCGGCATGGGTGGCTTGAACGCCACGACCCGCAGATTCAAAAAGTTTCACACCAAAATATTCTTCTAAACTATGAATGCGTTTGGTCACTGCCGGCTGGGTAATAAACAACAGATCGGCAGCCATAGAAATAGAGCCGGTTTCCATGACTTTAACAAACGCTTCAAAGGCGGCAAGATTCATAGTGATAGTCTGGTTATACAATATTGCAGTAATTATAAAATATTTTTATATTAAATGTGAATCTAATCATAAAAATCTATACATAAAAAATGTATAAAGATGTGAATTTGAGTCGTATAAAGAAACAGATCACCCTATATAAGTAGAGTGATCTGTTGAAAAAGGAGAAAGTCGGAACCCGTGATATCTCAAGCATCTTAGGTCGAAAAATTCTTCCGTTTTTGCATATTTGATGATTTTCTTTCCCAAATTTTTTCGTGAAAGAAGAAGGCAATGGCTTGAATCGTCGGTTCAAGCAAGCTGAGGGTTAATGCCATCCAGATATTTCCTGTTACGAAATAGCCCACCAACATGGCAATTGTGATGTGCATGATGTAATAGCTGAAGGTCTTTTTTAAGGTTTTCTGGTTGTAATCAACAAACTTTTGAATATGCGCCATGGGGGATTCCTCAATCTTTCTCTTGGAGTATGGCTAAATGATAATTAATCTTATTTGATCTGTAAAAACGAATCTTTAGTTATTTTTAATCGGTTTTATAGATTTAAAAGTGAGTCAATTACAAAAACAAGTAAACAGTATCAATTACTGATGTATTCCTAACAGGAGATAAATCATGGACATTAAACATATTAAATACTTGCTGGATATTTTCGAAGAAGCAGTCGAAAAACGGATGGGTGTCTATGAAATCGCAGATGATGAAGGCGACGAAAACAGAGCCGCTGCTGAGTGTAGTCAGGCCAAGGCTGAATTACTCAAGGCCATTGAGGAACTGGTAGAGCACAAAGAGCAGTCCTCTAAATAGAGACGTATTAGACCTCTACAACTTTGGCAATCACTCAATGTGTATCTAAATTAAAGTTGGGTATGCGGCATAGATTCACTTGTTTTATGGAAAGCTGAGTTTCCTATACCGCAATGATTAATCTTTTAGTTATTCAATAAAACTGTGTGGAAATAGGGTGTTGGTTTGAAAGCTTGGATATGAAATTTTGCAACAATTCAGGGTTTTTAGATTCTAAAAACTAATTCCAAAAAGTTTTCAAACTAATAAAAATGATAAATTAGATTTATGCGAATACGTGGTTATAATCGAAGTTAATGAAAGCATTACCCAGTTCTATGGAGCGCGTCGACATGGCAGGCAATACCGAAAAAGCAAAGACTTTGTATGACAAATTGTGGGATGACCATTTAGTAAAACAACGAGATGATGGTTCAGCCTTACTTTATATCGATCGTCATTTATTACATGAAGTAACGTCGCCACAAGCTTTTGAGGGTTTACAGCTTGCAGGTCGCAAACCTTGGCGTTTAAGTGCCAATGTTGCAACTCCAGACCATAATGTACCAACCTCAAAAGCTGAACGTGATCAGGGGATTGCCGGTATTGAAGATGAAACTTCACGTATCCAGGTGCAAACCTTGGATGACAACTGTGAAGCTTTCAATATCGTTGAATTTAAAATCAATGATATTCGTCAGGGTATTGCGCACGTGGTGGGTCCTGAACAAGGTTTGACTTTGCCGGGTATGACCGTGGTGTGTGGTGACTCGCATACGGCGACTCATGGTGCATTTGGTTGCTTGGCACACGGAATTGGCACTTCAGAAGTTGAACATGTATTGGCAACGCAATGCTTGGTTCAAAAGAAAATGAAGAACATGTTGGTGCGTGTTGATGGAAAATTAGGTCAAGGCGTAACACCAAAAGATGTCGTGTTAGCGATCATTGGTAAAATTGGTACTGCCGGCGGTACAGGTCACGCGATTGAATTTGGTGGTCAAGTATTCCGTGATATGTCGATCGAAGGTCGTATGACTGTGTGCAACATGGCGATTGAAGCCGGTGCACGTGTCGGTATGGTGGCTGTTGATGACAAAACCATCGAATATGTTAAAGGTCGTAACTACGCACCGAAAGGTGAGCAGTGGGATCAGGCTGTTGCCTACTGGAATACTTTACATTCTGATGAAGGCGCACATTTTGACACTGTAGTGGTGTTGCAAGGTGAAGAGATTGAGCCACAAGTGTCTTGGGGAACATCGCCTGAAATGGTGATTCCTGTTTCAGAATCTGTACCGACTTTGGAACAGGCTAAAGACGACGTACAACGCAATGACTGGACCCGTGCTTATCAATATATGGGTTTAAATGCCGGTCAGGCATTGGCAGATATTCAGTTAGACCGCGTATTTATTGGTTCGTGCACCAACTCGCGTATTGAAGATATTCGTGCTGCTGCTGAAGTGATTAAAGGCCGTAAAGTTGCACCTTCAATTAAACAGGCGATGGTGGTTCCGGGTTCCGGTTTGGTGAAACAGCAAGCTGAAGCTGAAGGCTTGGATAAAGTCTTTTTAGAAGCTGGTTTTGAATGGCGTGAGCCGGGTTGCTCAATGTGTTTGGCCATGAATGCTGACAAATTGCAGCCGGGCGAGCACTGTGCATCAACCTCTAACCGTAACTTTGAAGGTCGTCAGGGTAATGGCGGTCGTACACACTTGGTGAGTCCAGCCATGGCAGCCGCAGCAGCCATTGCCGGTCACTTTGTTGATGTTCGTTCATTCTAATTGGGCTAAGGGGAGCAAAACATGAAAGCTTATACCGTTGAACAAGGTATCGTTGCACCATTAGACCGTGCCAATGTCGATACAGATTTAATTATTCCAAAACAGTTTTTGAAATCGATCAAACGTACCGGTTTTGGTGAAAACTTATTTGATGAATTGCGTTATTTGGATGAAGGCTATCCGGGGCAGGATAATTCAGTTCGTCCGATCAATCCTGATTTTGTATTGAACCAACCGCGTTATCAAGGTGCGACGGTATTGATTTCACGTGCCAACTTTGGTTGTGGTTCAAGCCGTGAGCATGCACCATGGGCATTGAATGAATACGGCTTCCGTACCGTGATTGCACCAAGTTATGCAGACATCTTCTTTAATAACAGTTTTAAAAACGGCATGTTACCCGTGATTTTGCCTGAAGAAATTGTTGACCAGCTTTTCAAAGAATGTGCTGCAACTGAAGGTTATCAACTTACTATCGACTTGGAAGCACAAGAAGTGCGTACGCCAAGTGATGAAGCATTTAAATTTGAAGTGGATCCATTCCGTAAACACTGCTTGTTAAATGGATTTGATGATATTGGTTTAACCCTTCAAGCAGCGGATGATATTCGTGCCTATGAAGAAAAAACCAAGCAATCTCGTCCTTGGGTATTTCAGGAAATTCGCGGTTAATTGTTTGAATTTTCAGCGCTAGTAGTATCGGCGGCTAACTCTTGCTAATATCGAGTCCATAAAAATATCTCGTTGGCTTTAATTGGTGAGAGGGGGGCTCGAACAGTGGCAAAGGTTTACGGTCAGCTTGCTGTACTTGGTCTTATGGTCGCATCCTTAAGTGCATGCCAAAGCATTGATACAGTACGTGTTAAACAGGTCAAGGAAACACAATCGACAGAATTAAATGCGTTGATTTTCTGTGCGGGGACGGAACAATGTGAATTTGAGCGTTTGGATCAAATTCACATTGTCGATGCCCAAAGTCATCGGTTAAGTCGTGACGCAATTCAACAAGGGATTGTTCGTTTAAAAGCCAAGTCGTTAAATGACGCCAATCCTTTGTTTTTGTCTGTACCGACAGGGCAGCATGAATTGGTCATCCGTTTCTATCCGATATCGAAAGATCGTGCGGAAACACTGCATGTCATTCACAATTTTAATTCGCAAAAACACTATACCTTTAAGATGTATCGTGACCGAAGCCATCATAAAGGTAATTTGTTGAATGCCTCTGCACCTGATCCATTGTGTGTGGAACTTCAACAACAACAACAAACGATTCGGCGTTTTTGCAAACCCTATAATGTCCTGAACGGCTTAGGCGAGTTTGTAGAACAAAAAAATTTAAAATCCACATCAGTCAAATGACTGACTCTGAAAAATGGAAAATCTCATGTCTAAACATATTTTGATTTTAGCTGGTGACGGCATCGGCCCTGAAATTGTAAAAGCCGCAGAGCAAGTACTCACACGCGTAAATGAAAAATTCAATTTAGGTTTGACTTGGGAACAAGGTTTATTGGGTGGCGCGGCGATTGATGCGCATGGTGCGCCATATCCTGAACAGACATCGGAACAGGCAAAAAAAGCCGATGCAATTTTACTGGGTGCAGTCGGTGGTCCTAAATGGGATACGATTGAGCGCTCAATTCGCCCGGAACGTGGTCTATTAAAATTACGTAGTGAACTTAATCTTTTCGCTAACTTGCGTCCTGCGATTTTATATCCACAATTAGCAGATGCTTCGAGCTTAAAACCAGAAATCGTATCGGGTTTGGATATTCTGATTGTGCGTGAATTGACCGGCGGTATCTATTTCGGTCAACCGCGTGGTATTCGTGAATTAGAAAACGGTGAGAAACAAGGTTTTAACACTGACGTTTATTCAGAGTCTGAAATCAAGCGTATTGCGAAAGTGGCATTTGAGCTTGCAGGTCTTCGTGGCGGTAAAGTCTGTTCTGTCGATAAAGCCAATGTCCTTGAAGTGACTGAACTTTGGAAACAAACAGTTACTGCAATGAAAGAAGCAGAATATCCAGAGATCAACTTGTCACATATGTATGTCGACAATGCTGCAATGCAATTGGTACGTGCACCAAAACAGTTTGACGTGATTGTAACTTCTAACTTGTTCGGTGATATCTTGTCTGATGAAGCTGCAATGTTGACCGGTTCAATCGGTATGTTGCCATCTGCATCTTTAGATGAAAATGGCAAAGGCATGTATGAACCTTGTCATGGTTCAGCACCAGACATCGCAGGTCAAAACCTGGCAAATCCACTTGCAACGATTCTTTCTGTAGCGATGATGCTACGTTATACCTTCCGTGAAGAAACTGCAGCACAAGCCATTGAAGCTGCGGTAGGGAATGTTCTTGACCAAGGTTTGCGTACTGCTGACATTATGTCTGAAGGCATGAACAAAGTCGGTACTGTTGAAATGGGTCAAGCTGTAGTTACAGCCTTGAACTAAGTCATCCGGTTTAAAAAACGCAGCCAAAGTGCTGCGTTTTTTTATGGATATTTAGACCTGATTTAGCAAGTTCGGCCTGTGTAATGAACAGACTTGGCAATGTTATTTTCTAAACGATAGACAATTTTGCATTGTAAGTTCACGTCATAGCTTTGCGCTCTAGGCGTGATTTGTATGGGGATTGCGCCAGAATCGATGTCAGCAGGATTTTGTGCCATGGGCATCGGAATGGTGATGGGACGAATCACCGTATAGGTGAGCGTCTGATTATCTAAGCTAGGCGATAATACTTGTTGATAGCCTAATTGCCTTAAATCTAACTTGGTTTGAATTATCTGACTGCTCTGCCCAATGAATTGTTGTAAATAGGTATCACGTTGTTGTGCTGTAGTGGTTGGAGAAGTGGCACAGCCATACAACAGGCAAAGCGTGGTCAATAAACTCATGCAGTGAAGAAATGACATGGCTTTCTCCATTGGATAAAATTTTATTTTAAATGGATAAAGTGTCAATGAACGTTGTTGTTTGATACACGGTCAGTAGCGGAGTATACAGACCATAAAAAAAGCCACTTTTAAAGTGGCTTTTGCTTTCGCTAAAACTTAGCGTGCACGATAAGTAATACGACCCTTGGTCAAATCATAAGGAGTCATTTCTACTTTAACACTGTCGCCAGTTAAAATACGAATATAGTGTTTACGCATTTTACCAGAGATGTGAGCAATCACTTCATGACCGTTTTCTAAACGTACACGGAACATAGTATTAGGAAGCGTCTCGGTGACAACGCCTTCGAACTCGATGAGTTCCTCTTTATTGGCCATAGCCTACCTGAATGAATAAATTGGAAAGGCGCAAATTATAGTCAATTTTTTTGCATAAAACAAGGCGCAATGCGGCTTTGCCCGATCATCTGTCAGTTAAATAAGCGAACCATCGGTTTAAATATTTTCTACAAAAAAGCGTATTGTTCTGTTGTCAGTTTGGTCAATCGCAGTTAATCTAAAATTAATCTTTTTAAGTATAAATGAATAACATACAAGGAAGGTCTTTGCGTGGGTCAGCTAACTGATGCATCGGTTGTTTTGCGATTGGGCTACCAAGCCATTCGTCGTGCAGGTTTGCCAACTGAAGAAATTTTAACAAAAGCTGGTGTGGCCTTAAATCAGGTCGAAACGAATGATCGTACTCCGCTCAGTGCTCAATATGCTTTTTGGGTGGCTGCAGAGGAGGTAAGTAAAGATCCTGACATTGGTTTGCATTTAGGTGAACACCTGCCTTTATATCGCGGACAGGTGATTGAACATCTGTTTATTTCGAGTGAAAACTTTGGTGAAGGGTTAAAACGTGCTTTGGCCTATCAACGACTGATCAGTGATGCATTTCATGCAAAACTGATTATTGAAGATGATCGTTGCTATCTCACCAATGGTGAACAAGGCGCTTGGTCGGACAATTTGGTCAATCGTCATTTTTCTGAATGTGCGATGTCAGGGGTATTACGCTTCTTTAAATTTATTACCGAAGGTCGTTTTCAGCCGATTTATATTGACTTTAATTTTAGTCAGGGCGCTTTTGACGAGGAATATTTTCGGGTTTACGAATGTCCGGTGAGCTTAGGTCAAAAGGAAACACGTCTGTATTTTGATCCCGCCATTCTGGATTATCAATTATGGCAAGCAGAGCCCGAGTTATTGCAGTTACATGAGCAACTGGCGCTTGAAAAGCTGCAAGAACTTGCACGCTATGATTTGGTCGGTGAGGTTCGCCGTGCCATTGGTTCAACGCTAGAAAGTGGTGAAACGACCTTAGAAACCGTTGCAACGCATTTGAATATTACGCCGCGCCGTTTACGGACACAGCTGAGTGAAGCCAATACCAGTTTCCAGCAAATTCTTTCCGATTATCGCTGTCGTTTGGCGAAAAAGCTTTTGGCGAATACGGCGGAAAGTGTTGAGCGAATTGTATATTTAACCGGTTTTTCTGAACCTAGCACTTTTTATCGTGCCTTTAAGCGCTGGACCAATGAAACGCCTGTGGAATATCGTAAAAGAAAGCAGCGGTAATTAAAGCCTGAGAGTTCAAAACAATTACTTCAAAATTTGAATAAGGAATTTATACGCGTATGCTCAGCACCATGATGAAGACTTTGACCCGACTTTTCAATCAAACTGAACAGCCAGAAACAGAATCTGTTGATCCTTCAGAGGATCAATTTATCGCTTGGGCTGCCGAATGTATGCTAGAAGGGTTAAATGACTCTTTTCTTGAAGCAAAAATGGTTTGTTTGCAAAATCATGCTGTTGGTGAAAGAGTTGTAGAAACAAGCTATCTAGTGAAGCAGAAAGAAGGCTCAGAATATGAAAAATTTGAGCCTGCTGATCATTTATATCCTGTTCAATGTATTGAGCAAATTTTAAAAGGTCAGCAATGGAGTGAAGCTTCGATTCACTTTACACCGACACAAGCACAATTTTTCTGGAAGTAAATTATTCCGGCATATTCAGCCAATGCGGACCTAGAGGTGCTTTAGGTAATTCGAATTGTTCAGGATAATCGGCATGAATAAAATACAAGCCATCAGGTGGGGCTGTGATACCCGCTGCTTTACGGTCTTCAGCTGCAAAAATTTCGTCAATATGGTCAATTTCATACATGCCCTGACCAATTTCAAGCAAGCATCCCATGATATTGCGCACCATATGATGTAAAAAACCATCTGCCTGAATGTCGAGCACTAAATAACAACCATGGCGAATTAAACGGCAATGGCTGACATGACGGACAGGCTGATTCGATTGACAGGAGGATGCTCGAAAACTTTCGAAGTTATGTGTACCTTCAAATTTTTTCGCAGCCTCAATCATCTTGTCTGCATCAAGCGGATAATATACATGGGTGACTTGTTTATAGAGTAACGCAGGACGCACCGGATTGTTATACACCACGTAACGATAACGTCGTGCTTGTGCTTTGAAACGGGCATGGAATGCCATATCCATTTCTTTAATCCATTGTATTGAAATGTCTTTAGGGAGTTGGCTGTTTGAGCCCATCAGCCAGCCATCAATACTGCGGATGGCATGAGTATCAAAATGCGCCACCATATTGGTGGCATGCACGCCGGCATCGGTACGACCTGCGCCATGTAACATGATCGGTTCATTTGCGACTTTGGACAGTACTTTTTCAATGGTTTCCTGTACGCTACGCACGCCAGTTTGCTGAGTTTGCCAACCTCGATAATCAACACCACTAAACTCAATCCCAACCGCAAAACGCTGCATATTTACCTCTATTTACACTGAATCATGCCAGTGAGCATGCCACTGGTCTACGCTGTCGTATTGTAAATACATTTTCAGTGCTTTTGCATAAAGATCTGTATGTCCCAAGCAATCACTAATGATGATATTGGCATGCTGGGTCCATTCGCTCACGGCATAATGTTGGTTAATCGTGCCAAAAGGGACTTGAGTGGTAAGAACAATCGCGCAGCCTTGCGCGTGTATAGCATGAAGCGTAGCAATGAATTCATCATTGACTGCCAAATTCCCTGTGCCGAAGCCCTGCAAAATCAGAACGTGGGGGGGATGTTGTTGGAAATTTTTTAAGTTAGCAATTTGCTGTTCTATGGCGATCGGCTGAACCATTAAACTTAAGCAGTTAAATGAGTGTGCCTTCTCAATATCACGTTCATGGACGACATAGCTTTGCTGATGTGTGATTAGGTTCTCTTTGGCATTTAACCCGGCGAATGCGTCTAATTCAGTCGTATGCTGCTTTAACGCCGTTTGGGCGTGAATAAGCTGATGATGAAAAGCCAAATACACACCGACAGCACTTGTTACTACCGCATCAAGGGCAAAATTAAGGTTATCGATGGCATCGGTAAATTCACGGGTATTGGTTCCATTTACGTTCAGTAATGGATATTGGCTACCGGTGAGTACCACATGTGCGGATTGTCCCAGAAATCGAGCAAGTGTCGCACTGGCATAGCTGAGGGTATCAGTGCCGTGGATCACGACAAAATGTTGATAATTTTTAAGTTGTAAATTCTGAATCAACTGAATCAGTTGCAGCCAGTCAGTTGCAGTACTGGCACTGCTGTCTTTTATGCTAGGTGCAACAAAACATTCAATATTAAGATGTAAAGGAAGAATGCGTTGTAACTGGGGGATAAAATTTTCGGCAGGCATGGGACTCAGTGGCTCACCACTGCAACCAAATGTTCCACCCATATAAAGTAAAGCTATTTTTTTCATAATAAAAAAGCAGTCAATGATGACTGCTTCATAGTAGAGCGAAATAACTTAAGAAGCTATCTGATTGCGTAAATGATCGGCTTGTTGGCGTTGTTCAGCAGTATAGTCAGTTTCTTGCTCTGCCAATAATTCACGTGCCGATTCAAAAGCACCGAGTTGAATATATTGCTGTGCAAGATCTAAATTCAGGCTGATTTCATTGACTTCAATCAGTTCAGGGAAAGATTGAACCAGCGGATCATTTTGATCTGCTTTAGATGCAGATGAGCTGATATTGCTAATATCAAAACTCACACCTGAAGCTTTTGCTGGAGTGGGTTCTACAGGCTGTTGTTCAGTTGTCGTTGCTGGTTCTAAATTAAAGTCTAAATCTAGGCTTGGCTTCGTTTCTTCAACTGCAATTTTTACTTCAGTCGGTGCAACAGTTTCTGTAGTTGAGAAATCAAAATTAAATTCAGGTTTCTCATCAACAACAGGTTCAGAAATAGTGGCATCAGCTATTGTCGTTGTTTGCTCTGCAGCAGGAGTATCTAAACTAAAAGAGAAATCTAAAGGTTTAATTTCTTCTGTTACTGGAGTCACTTCTTGCTTAGGAGCGACTGCTGCAGGACTCGGATCTAAAGAGAGTGTACTGAAGTCTAAAGGTTTGATTTCTTCAACAGTAGAGGCAGGTAATTCTACTTTTGGAGGTTCTACAGGAGCTTGATCAAAAGAAAAGGTATTGAAATCTAAGGGCTGAATTTCTTCAACCGCTTCAGTTTTAGTTGAAAGGGATTCTTGCTTTAATTGGTCGAAAGATTGATGAGGTGCTGTCGCAGAGGGTGCAGCAGTATTCATTAATGCATCAAAATCAGCAGTGTTTTTTTGTTCAGTCGGTGCTGTATGAGTAGGTGCTTTAAATGAAGATGTTGGTTTGAAATCTACAGTATTCGCATCTTTGGAACTTTCAACTTCGTTGTCTTGTTGGTTATGCACTGCGTTTTTAGCAAGTGCTTGTTCTAAAATCTCATCAAGCTCTAATGAACGAAGATGGTTAATCAATTGTTTTGTTGCAAACTCATCTTTTTGTAAGATGTGAATATCCAGCAACAGTAAATACAATTCATGCTGTGAATTGTCTTTGTTTAATGCCTGGTTAATCTGTGCTTCAGCAGAGAAAAAGTTACGCTCACGGATTAAAGCTTCAATTTTATTGCGTACATCAGCAGATAAAGGAGTGGTTTTTTTCTTCTCAACACCCGTATTTTCGACAATTTGAGTTTTTTGCGGGGTCTTTTTTGCCGAGCTTCCTTTTTTAGCTTTCGCCTTAGATGCTGAAGTTTGCTCTGCTTGTTTATTTGTGTCACGCTTTTTTAATACAATTGCGATCACTAATAATAATATAAACGGAATCACATAAAGCAGCATGTTGTTACCCCTTACAGGATTGAGTTGTTATCAATGAAACTCATCCAAAAAAATCAAATTGTATAACACCTTAGTGTGTTGGCTTTTTCTCTACTTGTTGTGCTTTCAATTGTTGTTGCAATTGAGCAAGACGAGTATTTAATAATTGAATTCTGTGATCCTTGTGACGCAATGCCAATTCTAAGTGTGTTACGTTTCTCTGTAATTTAACGGTTTTTTTACGCGATGTCATAACTTTTAATGACAACTCGTTCGATGTTTGATTTTTTTCTGTGTTCTTTTTAGCAGAACCGCTGGTTGAATCTTGTTCTTTCTCTGCAACCAGACTCATCTCCGCTTGATTTAGGCGGTATTTGGCTTTACCTGATTGGTTAGACGGTGTTTTTGCTACATTCGAAACACTTACTTTTTTGTCTTCTTTTGGACTATTGGTGGTGTTTAAATTCAATGCCGCACCTCGACGTAAGCGATTCACATCACCCTGAATAAAGGCGTGTTCATTGTTCGCTTTGATCTGTTTCATGACCTCGCCGATCGGACGATTTTGCTCAGTTGCCACACGAGATGCGATCGCCCAAAGCGATTCATTAGATTGCACCACATGCTTGGTGGTTTGTGCGGTAGCTACAGGCTCATTTTGTTGTTTGGGTTGCTTAGGAGTAGGTGCAGGCACCTCCGGTTTGGTTTTTGCAGTCGCTTGTCCTGCTGGCTTATTCGCTATTTTATTTTCGGCTACTTTTTGAGTCGGTGATTCTGCATATTTTTTCACTAATGGGTCTGCAGAAAAACTTGTATTGGACGTCGTTTTATTCGACGCAAGAGAATTGTCTTTGATCTGATTTTTTGTCGTGACTGGTTCTGGTGTTGATGTTTTTACTTCAGCTACAGCAGTTTCATTGGCTTGTGCTGACGGCATACTTATTGCTGAAATGACTACAGGCGCAGGAGTCATGGCATTTAAGCGAGGTGGTGCTGCTTTTTGTAGCATCAATGGGGCTTCAAATGATTGACCCGCTGTCTGTTGGTTTTTTTTGACCTGATATTGAGTGCTTTCAGGCAAGTGCAAGGCAATATCTTTTTCACTGACAATGGTGATAGGCGTTAAAGGTTTTTCATTGCTTGCAATACGTGCCTGAACATTTGCTTGGCTACGTTTCAGGGGTGTCTTGATATGCTGTAAACGTGTCGCGTTGCCTTCCTGAATTTTAACAATAATATTCAGTTCAGCTTCAGTTAAAGGGCGGGAAGAGGTAATGGTAATCACGCCATTCCCCGAGCCATCACGACGAGTAAAAAAATTAAGATGTCCAGGGGGTTGATGGGCAACCCCTAAAGTGTTGATATCTGCTGTACTTGCCAAGCTGGCTTGTATTTGTGAATTAGGATCAGCTTGGCGGAAATTCATTTCTGCATAGAGTAATTCGCCCGGTGCAGACTGGATTTGAATAGGATCAATAGTAATCGCATAAATAGGTTGTGAGGCGATAATGGCTAAAATGGCAATCTTTAATTTGTTATATGCGGTCATCTTAATTTTTAGCTCGGTCTTGTATCGCATTGCGAAAGTTGTAGATTAACGAGATGTTGAAGTATTGTAAAATAGTAACATAAAGGATACATAAAAAAAGCCGATCAATTGTGACCGACTTTTTATTTTCTTAACTTTGGAAATTAAGCGTTTTTATATTCAATTAAGATGCGAAGCATACGACGTAAAGGCTCTGCAGCACCCCAAAGCAACTGGTCACCGACAGTGAACGCGCCCAGGTATTCTTTACCCATGTTTAATTTACGCAAACGACCCACAGGAACAGACAATGTACCAGTAACGGCTACAGGAGTCAGGTCCGTCATCGATGCTTCACGGGTATTTGGAACCACTTTCGCCCATGGATTAGATTGACGAATCATGTCTTCAATTTCATCCAAAGGTACGTCTTTCTTAAGCTTTAAAGTTAAAGCTTGAGAGTGACAACGCATTGCGCCAATACGAACACAATGACCATCAATCGGCACGATTTGTTGGTTGCCTAAAATCTTGTTGGTTTCAACTTGCGCTTTCCACTCTTCTTTTGATTGACCATTGTCGAGCTGTTTGTCGATATATGGAATCAAAGAACCGGCTAGAGGCACACCGAAGTTGGCAGCAGGGAAGCCTTCACCACGTTGTAAGGATGCAATTTTAGAGTCAATGTCTAAAATTGGTGAACGTGGGTCATCTAACAAGTCTTTGGTATTGTTATATAAATAACCCATACCTGTGATCAGCTCACGCATGTTTTGTGCGCCCGCACCAGATGCGGCCTGATACGTCATGGCAGTCATCCACTCAACCAGATTGTTTTGGTAAAGTGCGCCCATGCTCATCAACATCAATGAAACGGTACAGTTACCGCCCACAAATGTTTTAGTACCATTGACTAAACCATCTTTAATCACGTTCATGTTGACGGGATCAAGTACGATGATGGCTTCATCCTCCATACGCAGGGTAGATGCCGCATCAATCCAGTAACCGTTCCAGTTTTCCGCTTTGAGTTTAGGGAAAACTTCAGAAGTGTAGTCACCACCTTGGCAGGTAATAATGACATCCATTTGCTTCAGACTGCTAATGTCTGATGCATCCATAAGTGCTGGGGCAGTCTTACCACCAAACGCAGGGGCTTCACCACCAGCATTACTGGTAGAAAAATAGAATGGCTCAAAGTGAGCAAAATCATTCTCTTCAACCATACGTTGCATGAGGACAGAACCAACCATCCCGCGCCAACCGACCAGACCTACTTTCATGTCACTTTGCCTCGGTGCGTAAAAAAATAAAAGGGGGCTTGAGTGTATCAAAAGCGCCCACAACTGCAAGTACTACACAATGAAAACATCAATATTATTGAGCGAAATATCTTGTTTATGTTAAATACAAAATTGATAAAGTTATTTCATCATAGAAAAACTAAAAGCGATCAAAGAGCAGATGCTTATGATTTGGGTGGAGTTAATTTCAGTTTTTGTCGTATGGCTGACATTTTGGTCATTGATTCCACGAGATGAATGGTGGATTCGAGGTGCTGATTTTCCACGTTTGCAAATTTTAGTTTTGGGACTGATTGCTTTTGTCCTGTTATTGGTTTGGGATCAGCCCTGGGATTTATGGCGTCAAATTATCTTGATTGCGTTGATTGCGGCGCTGGCTTATCAACTGAAAATGGTGCTGCCTTATACTTTTATCTGGAAAAAGCAGGTCAAAAAAGTTCGCAAGAATCAGCTCAATCCAGAGAAGCAAATCTCTTTGATTGTTTGCAATGTATTGACTACAAATGATAAATACCACTTGTTGATTGAACAGATTCAAAAACATCAACCTGATTTGATCCTAACATTAGAATCAGATCAAACCTGGCAAAATGCACTTGCAGTGATTGAAAAAGATTATCCATATCGTGTGCCGGTACCGTTGGATAATTTGTATGGTATGCATCTGTATAGCCATCTTGAGTTGAAAGATACCGAAGTCAAATTCATTTTAAGTGATGAAATTCCTTCTATTCATACCACGGTGATTTTACCTTCAGGCCAACCTGTACAACTCTATTGCTTGCACCCTAAACCGCCTAGCCCAACAGAAGCCAAAGATTCCACCCTCCGAGATGCCGAGCTTTTAATTGTCGGAGATCAAATCAAGGATTTGGATGAAAGCTGTATTGTGATGGGAGATTTGAATGATGTGGCATGGTCACGCACAACACGGTTATTTCAGCGGATTAGCGGACTGTTAGACCCACGAGTAGGGCGGCATTTCGTCAATACTTTCCATGCAGATTATCCATTGTTACGCTGGTCACTGGATCATATCTTTCATAGTACCGATTTTGCCTTGGTAAAAATGCAGCGTTTACCTCATATTGGATCGGATCATTTTCCAGTGTATGTAGTCTTGCAAACCAGTCGTGTTTTTGAGCAAGTCCAAGACGAGTTGGAACAAACCGATGCAGATGAACAGGAAGCACACGAAGCGATTCAGGAAGGCATTGAAAAAGCAGAAAAAGAAGAAAAATTAGTGACTGATGAAATTGCACAGGACTATAAAAATGACCCAAAAGTACCTCAAGGCAATTAAAGGAAAAGTGTACGAAATGGCTTACATTGATTTAGGTTAATTGCGAATAGTTCTTTTTTCCATTTCTGTTTAATCTAGACTCATCAGCCAAGGAGTGGGGAAAGGAAAATCCCATTATGGAAGACGATGTTGGGCTGATGGTGAGTCATCATGGATATGATGCAGCAATGGATAGCACGAATATAATAAAAATATGATTTGAAAAGCACAACCTTATCCACCCGAGTTTTGCAGGATGCAGAACTCGGGTTATGCTTTTATAGAAGATCTTAAAAATAAAATTTAGCTATGTATTTATCCAAATTTCAATAACTTAAAACTATATGAATCAATAGGTTTTGTTCGAGCAGGACAGACTGAGCCGATGTAGATCTATGCAGGAAGAGAACATTGATCATTTTTAGATGATAAATTTAAGTCTATCTTTTTATGCCCAACCTATTTTTGTATGTCACGAAGACATCATCTATAAGTTGGGTTGAACAAATTCAATCTAAACTTAGAACCTGTTTATATAAAGCAATGGTCTGATCACACATCTCTTTTAAGCTAAACATCGTGACTGGCTCAACTTCTTGAAGCTGTTCAATATGCTGCTTTATGGCATTTAATAGTGCAGATTGATCATCAACATCAATTAAACCTTGCGGATAAACATTGGATAGAATTTCTGCAACACCGCCACGGTTCCAGCCAATCACGGGTGTACCCACGGATAATGCTTCTAATGCAGTACGACCAAAAGTTTCCGCCTGATTTGAAAGAGAAATAACGATATCACTAAATGCCAACCACTCACGAATATCCGAACGATGACCGACAAAAGTGATTTTTTCGCTTAAACCTTTGCTTTGAATGTTGTCCTGCATTTCTTTTAAGTAAGCTGCTTTTTTCGGGTCAGCTCCACCCACCACTACAGCATGCAGATTTGGATACTGGTTTTGAAGCTGTTCCATTAATTCAATTAAAGTTTCATGACCTTTTAAACGGGTAATACGTCCGGGAAGGCAGACTAAAAACTTGTTTTCCAGTTGAGGGAAATCTTTAAGCGTTTGATTGATCCATTGTGCAGAAGGTTGATAGCCGTGAGGAAACTCTTGAGGCGAAATACCACGATAAATGCGTACGATATTTTCAGGCGGACAGTTTTTATAATGTTCGGTAATGTATTTCACCACACTGTCAGAGACGGCAATGACTTTTTCCGCTTGGGTCATGATGGCACTATAACGATTGGTTGAATAAAAGCCGTGCACAGTTGAAATGAGATGGGGGCGTTGATCTGCCGGTATTCCTTTTAATGCAAAATGAGTCAGCCATGCAGGTACGCGTGAACGAACATGCAGAATGTCGGGTTGGTGCTGTTCAATCAAATCACGCAAAGGGCGTATTTGCCAAAGACTGGATAAAGATTTTTTATGAATGGCTAAAGTGAGGTGTTGTGAACCTTCCGCTTCAAGTTGTGTAACCAGACGTCCACCATTTGAAACCACCAAAGATTCGTGACCGTCAGCAACAAGTGTACGTGCAATTTCCAGTGTGCCACGTTCAACACCACCACTGTTCAATTCAGGAAGAAGCTGCATAATTTTCATGGATGTTATCTTCATTATTTTAAAGGGTGGGATTGATTAATAAATCTCGTCATAGCCTTCAGGGCGAGTTTTAAAGCGACGGTGAAACCACATATATTGAGTGGGTGCGATCCGCAGCTGATTTTCAATGATCTTGTTGACGCGAGTGGCATCATTGACTTCATCTTCGCTCGGTAGATTTTCTACCGGTGCTTCAATTAAGACTTTGTATTGAGGATTGGTAATATCGCCATCACGGTAGAAATATAGCGGAATCGCTACAGCTTTTGACATTTTAATCAAACGACGATGTGCAGTGACCGTTGCAGCAGGCACACCAAAAAAGGGTGCCATTACGCCTTGTTTGAGGCCATAGTCTTGATCGGGACTGTACCAAATCGCACGCCCATTTTTTAAATGACGAATCAAGCCACGCATATCATCATGGTCAATCTGATGGGCATAAATGGTGGCCCGGCAGCGGTAGATCAGCATATCCAGCAGTGGATTATTCTGCGGACGATAAACCACATCGGGCTCAAAATATTGAGCACATAAATAACCACCGGCATCGAGTAATGTTGAATGCGTGCCTAACAGTAAAACCCCTTTGCCCTCAGCTTGTGCTTTTTGGAGATGTTCTAAGCCTTCAATACTGACACGACCTTTAAACCACTGCGGGCAATACCACGCATTTAAAGTTTCAAAAATCCCGATCATTTGGTCGACAAAAACTTGTCGGGCATTGTCCTGAACTTGTTCGGCTGTCCATTCAGGAAAACAGACTTCCAGATTACGTACTGTGGTTTTACGGCGGGATTTCAGTTTGTTGAACGCCAGATTGCCAATAAAGGTGGCTAAACGGTGCTGAATAGCCCACGGTAAAATTGCCAGAATCATTAAAAATATGATTCCAATCCAAATGCCCCAATATTGAGGCAGCAGGAAAGACCATTGAAACTCACCCGGTTTGTAGTCTGGCTTTTTACTCATAATGACCGTTTATACCAAAAATTATCTGCAGTTTAACATGAAGTTATTTTGTAAATAAAAAAGCACCTGCAAAATACTTTACAGGTGCTTTTATAGCGCGGCTAAATTAGTTACCTTGGGTCAGGTTCTCTAATTCATCCCAACGTTCTAATTTTTCAAGCAATAGCTCGTCAATTTCGGCTAAACGTTGTGATGCTTGAGCGGCTGCATCGGCATCTTTAACAAATAAAGAGCCATCTGCAAGCTGCTCATTCAGCTCTGCTTGTTCTTTCTCTAAGGCTTCAATTTCAGCCGGTAACTGTTCTAAAGCACGCTGATCTTTATAGCTCAACTTTACTTTTTTCGGCGCAGCTGCTTCCGCTTTAGCAATGGCTTTTTTCACATCACTTTTCTGATCTACAGCAGTTTGGTCAGGGCGTTGTTCCAGATAGTCCTGATAACCACCGATGTATTCATCAATGTTACCTTTACCATCAAATACCCAAGTCGACGTGACCACATTGTCCATGAATGCACGGTCATGCGAGATCAAAAGTAATGTACCCTTATAACCACCGAGCATTTCTTCCAAGAGCTCAAGGGTCACCATATCCAAGTCATTGGTTGGCTCATCCATAACGATTAGATTGGATGGTTTAAGTAACAGTTTTGCCAACAGAATACGGTTGCGTTCACCACCAGACAATGCTTTTACCGGCGTACGGGCACGTTCAGGTGAGAACAGGAAATCTTGAAGATAACTGTAGATATGACGACGGCCACCGTTGACATCGACAAAGTCCGAACCTTCAGAAACGTTATCTTTAACCGATTTCTCTAAATCAAGTGCATTACGCAGCTGGTCGAAATAAGCCACTTCAAGCTGGGTACCCGTTTTTACTGTACCGCCATGTTCAATCTCACCCAGAATGGCTTTGATCAGTGTTGTTTTACCCACACCATTGTCGCCAACCAAGCCAATGCGGTCGCCACGAAGCACCAAGGCAGAGAAATCTTTGATGATCGGTTCTTGATTGCCAAAAGCAACACTTAAATGTTCAATATCAAAGACGAGCTTACCAGAACGATTGGCTTCTTGCGTTGCCATACTCACTTTGCCCTGTTGCGAGCGACGTGCTTTAGATTCTTCACGTAAATCTTTCAGCGCACGTACACGACCTTCGTTACGGGTACGACGCGCTTTAATTCCTTGGCGAATCCAGACTTCTTCTTCAGCTAAACGTTTATCGAACAACGCATTTTGCTTTTCTTCCGCTTCCATTTGCTGCGCTTTAAGGTCAAGATAACGTGAATAGTTACCTTCATAGCTACGCAAAGTACCGCGATCGAGTTCGACAATACGCGTTGCAATGCTGTCGACAAATGAACGGTCATGCGAAATAAATAATAAGGTTAAATTATTTTGATCGAGCAGGAATTTTTCTAACCATTCAATACTTTCAACATCCAAGTGGTTGGTCGGTTCGTCGAGTAAAAGTACATCGGGTTGAGTGAGTAGGGCGCGTGCTAATAGGACACGACGTTTACGACCACCGGATAAATCGGATAAATCGGCATCCGGATCTAAACCCATTTTGCTTAAAATAGAATTTACTTTGGTTTCCAAAGCCCAGCCATCGACCTGATCGAGTTTGTGCTGCAGGTTACCCATGCGGTCGCAGGCTTCCATATCACCGAGTACACAAGCATCACTGGCTTCGTGATAGGCTTTCAGTACCGCTGCTGCTTCACCTGCGCCATCAGCCACGATATCTGCAACTTTACCGGAATCCATGGGTACATCTTGAGCAAGCATGGAAATGGTGATGCCATTTTGTATAGAAACTTCACCACGATCTGGCAGTAAACTTCCCTCAATGAGTTTAAGTAAAGTAGACTTACCTTCACCGTTACGGCCAATCAAACAAACTCGTTCACCGCGTTCCAAATTGAAGTTCGCGCCGTCGAGCAGGGAAGGTCCGCCAAATGCGAGTTGGACATCCCTTAACGTAATATAGGCCATACTGTTTCCTGAAATCCAAAATGAGGACTTAAAATGACTAAACAAAAAAATCTTAATGATCAGGCGTCATTTTCCGCACCCATAGAAGATTTGCAAGTGCGAATTACATTTTTAGATGATTTAGTTGAACAATTAAATGAACAGGTGTCTCTGCAACATGCCGAAATCGCTGATTTGAAAAAACAAATGCAGTTTTTGTATCAACGCATTGAGTCTTCCGATTTATCCGATGGAATTGCCGCTTTTGATCCAATGACCAATCGACCACCGCATTATTGAGTCAATCTTCACCGGTCTTTTTGCTGAATTGATTTGACCTTTTCATCCCGGCTCGTTCTAATGCGTGCTCAAAGTTTGCTTACTTGTCTATTGAGATTATGTCCAACAAAGTCGTTCTTCTTGATCTTGAAAAGAATATGCCTAACGCACAACTGTTGCGTGAGATTATTCAACACTACGCTGTAATTTACTTATTTAACTGCCAAGGAAAGTTTGAATACTCACTTGAAGATTTAACCGAGTTTTCAGGTTGGGTGAGTAGTGGACAAGTGGTGATCTTAGAAACTGCCGAGGTCGATCACAAAGAATTTGAATATGCGGTGGTGGTTGGGCAACTGATTGCATTGTTAGAACCTGACACGACGATTGAAGTCATTTCTGCCATGCCAAGCAGTGAAATCCTGATTGAGATGATGCAATCCTCAGACATGAACTGTCACTTGATTCAAATTCAGCCAGAAGCACCTTGTTTAAATTCAAAATATAAACTTCCAAGTGTTGAAACCATTAAGCAAAAACCAGAGTTGTTGTTGGTTAAAAAATATTGCGATGCCTTGGGTAAAATGAAGGGCAAACCGAACTCGATTGAGAAACTCAAAAACTCGATCAGTAACATTTTGCAAGTTGAAACTGATCAAGCACAGCAGCTGATTGCTTTACTGATTAATCTAAAAATTGTGAAACGTTATGATGAGCAAATTAACTTCCGTAAAAAGCTATTAAAACAATGGACGCAACTTGATTTAGAGCAAGCAACGCCTTTGGAAACAGCACCCAACATTTCTCCAATTTTTGCTCAACTACAGACAGAATCTTCCTCAGATGAAGAACTGGAACATTCAGATCCCATTCATCATGCGCAAAAAGATTTATTTAAAAACTTCTCTAAAATCGATCCGGTTCAGGTCATTGTTGCGCGTAAATTGCGTGAATTAAAATCGGACAAGCCGAAAGATATTTATGCCTTGAGGGATTTGCTGGAGCAAATGTTCCCGAAATCTGATGTCAGATTGTTGCTTAAGGAGTTGATTGAAAAGGGATATATCTACTGGAATGGCAGTGAAGTGCTGTATAGTCACGAGATGTTCTTGAATTAATTTCATCGCCTGAGGGGAAGCATGAAAAAAATATTATTATTGGATATAGAGAATTTACATAAAACAGAAAATGAATTATTCCAGTTGCTTAAAAGCTATGCGTTTGTGTATCTGGTTTATGCGAAATCACCGATGACCTTGAGTCTTGATGGATTACAGAGTCTTGCAGATTTTATTAGCAAAAAAAAATTAGTACTTATAAAAATGCCGAAAACGGGACCAGATGCAGCAGATTTTGGTTTAGCCTTTTTAGCAGGACAATTATCCATTCAAATGGATAAAATAAATACAGAATTTGATGTCATGTCAAATGATAAAAAATTTGAATATATTGTTGATTTACTAAAAATAATGGGTTTTAAAGCACAGCAAGTTAAGCGTGAAAAAATTTCTAATAGTAATGGGAACAAGTTAGAAATAACGCATCTTGATTTGCAAAAAACTGAATATAAACATCTATTAAATGCACTTCAATTATTACAAAAAAATCAACCTAAGCAATTTAATTCTTTAAATAATGCCTTGAAATCTTGGATGAAAAATAGTGGTGCGAATATAAAACAAACTATTGAATTATTGAAGCAATATCAGTTTATTCAAATTAAAAATCAAAATGTCAGTTATGAGCTTGCTCGTATGACGGAAGTACTATCGGTTCAAGCGAATGAGACAATAAAAACTTTAGTTGTTCAATTACCAACTGTAGAGGAGATTCAGCAAAAACCTCATTTACAAAGAATAAAGCAATATTGTGATTATTTGATCAAAATTCAGAAAGGAAGACCAGCTAAAGTTGAGAGCTTAATTAATTCAATTCAAGCCGTTTTACGGTTGGATCGAGAACAGTTCCTTCAAGATTTTCTAAATATATTAATAAAACAAAAAATCGTATTTCAGGTAAATAATAAAGTGACTTATAACGATTCATTGATTGAAGCTTGGTCAAGTATTGATATTATTTATTTAGCTGAGTCTCAGAACATAATTAATGTACTTGAACAGCCAAATTCAGAAATTGCATCATGATATGAATAAAAACAGATAAATAAGTATATTTATTTAATCCTGTAATTATTAATTTTGATGGTGGTGCTTGCGTTTTATATTCAGCTTATGCAACTCTAATAAAGGAATAGACAAGGTTGTAGTATGGAAAATACCGGTATTTGGGTCATTGGCTTCATCATTCTATTTGTTTTGGGCTCGATTTTGGGTCTTCGCGTCAGTCCGCGAGAAAAAGCATTAGGAATCATGCGTGAGAAAGCACGCAAGATGGCACTGCACCCACGTTTAGTCGCAGCTCCCGATTGGACAAAAATTCCAATGGCTTCTGAAAAGCGTGCCAGTATGGTGGCCTATTACAGCGTACTTATTCCAGATGCACGTCTGCCTTTAATGCGTGCACGTGTGGAAGATCAAAAGCTAAAGCTTGTGCAGGGCGATGATAAGTTTAACGATTTGCCCATTGCATTAAAGGGCATTTATGCTATTGATATGCAGGCAAACTGTGTAGGACTCTATTGGGATGAAGAATCTGACCTTCGAGCAACACAGTTAGATGACATCAAAACCTATTTACAGTCTTTGGCTGAACTTTAATTTATAAACCAAACACACAGGATTAACGGTTAACTATGGCGAACGCTCCTCGGTCTACATCCAAAAGCACCACAGCAAAATCACCGAGTGCTGCGAAAAAGCGTGCCTTAGTGATTGTGGAGTCGCCTGCAAAAGCGAAAACAATCAATAAATACCTCGGCTCAGATTACATTGTGAAATCATCCGTTGGTCATGTCCGTGACTTACCGACAGGTGGTTCTAAAAGTACAGAAAAAAAGCCTGTATCACGTGCCAAACTCACCGATGAGCAAAAAGCTGAAAAAGCACAAACGGCTTTGGTTAATCGTATGGGCGTCGACCCTGAACACGATTGGAAAGCTCACTATGAAGTGCTACCCGGTAAAGAGCATGTCGTTGCTGAACTGAAAAAACTGGCATCGCAAGTCGATGAAATCTACCTCGCAACGGATATGGACCGTGAAGGGGAAGCGATTGCCTGGCATTTAAAAGAAGTGATTGGGGGAGATGATTCACGTTATCAACGTGTAGTCTTTAACGAAATTACCAAAAATGCGATTCAAGAAGCCTTTAAACAGCCAGCACGTTTAGATCTTGATAAGGTTAATGCACAACAAGCACGCCGTTTCTTGGACCGCGTGGTGGGCTTTATGATTTCGCCATTACTGTGGGAAAAAATTGCCCGCGGTTTATCGGCAGGTCGTGTGCAATCGGTTGCAGTAAAATTGGTGGTAGAACGTGAACGTGAGATTCGCGCTTTTATTCCTGAAGAATACTGGCAGGTGTTTGCAGATACCAAATCTAAAAAAGATGACATTCGGTTAGAAGCAGTCAAACAAGGTGGTAAGACCTTAAAACTGCAAAATAAAGCCCAAACGGATGCTTTATTAAAAATTCTGAACGATGCTGAATATAAAGTGACCACGCGTGAAGATAAACCGACCAAGGTTAATCCAAGTGCACCGTATATCACCTCGACCCTGCAACAGGCCGCAAGTACCCGTTTAGGTTTTTCTGTAAAGAAAACCATGACTATGGCACAGCGTCTGTATGAAGCAGGTTTTATTACCTATATGCGTACTGACTCAACATTCTTAAGTGATGATGCAGTCAATATGGTTCGTAATCACATTGAACTTGAGTTTGGTGATAAATATCTTCCAGCCAAGCCAAACCGTTATGGTAACAAAGCCGGTGCGCAAGAAGCCCATGAAGCGATTCGTCCATCCAATGTTGCTTTAAACGGTGATCAGTTAGTCGGTGTCGATCGTGATGCACAGCGCTTGTATGATCTGATTTGGCGTCAGTTTGTCGCGTGTCAAATGACACCGGCAGAATACCTGTCTTCAACCATTTTAGTCGATGCCAATGGCGTGGAACTTAAGGCCAAAGGTCGTACTTTAGTTTTTGACGGTTTCACCAAAGTTCGCGGTGCAAACAAAGCCGATGACGATATTTTGCTACCTGCAGTTAAAGTGGGTGAAGTACTTAATCTTGAGAAACTTGATCCCTCTCAACACTTTACTAAACCGCCTGCACGTTTTACCGAAGCGTCATTGGTTAAAGAATTAGAGAAAAAAGGCATTGGTCGTCCATCCACCTATGCGGCAATTATTTCAACTATTCAGGATCGTGGCTATGTGAAGTTGGATAACCGTCGTCTCTTTGCCGAGAAGATGGGTGAAATCGTGACGGATCGTCTCGATGAAAACTTCAACAACCTGATGAATTACGCTTTTACGGCTGATCTTGAAGGTCAGCTCGATAAAGTGGCGATGGGTGAGCGCAACTGGAAAGAGTTACTGAATAATTTCTACGGTGACTTTAAAAAACGCTTAACGACAGCACAGGGTGAAAACGGCATGCGTCGTAATCAACCTGTTGAAGTTGAAGCGGTACATTGTCCTGAATGCTCACGTCCGATGCAGATTCGTACCGGTACAACGGGTGTATTCTTAGGGTGTTCAGGCTACAACTTGCCGCCAAAAGAGCGTTGCAAAGGTACCTTGAACTTGACTCCGGTTGAGTCGCTTGCGGCATTGTCTGATGATGATGCAGCAGAAACTGCTGATTTGATGTCGAAAAAACGTTGCCCGATCTGTGAAACGGCAATGGACAGTTATGTGATTGATGGTGGTCGTAAATTGCATGTCTGTGGTAATAACCCAGACTGTGCTGGTTTTGAACTTGAAGAAGGTGAGTTCAAAATTAAAGGTTACGATGGTCCAACCATTCCATGTGATAAATGTGATGGTGAAATGCAGCTTAAGACGGGTCGTTTTGGACCTTACTTTGCCTGCACCAGTTGTGACAATACCCGTAAAGTGTTGAAGAGCGGTCAGCCTGCGCCTCCACGTGTCGATCCGATTAAAATGGAACATTTACGTTCAACCAAACATGATGACTTCTTTGTTCTTCGTGATGGTGCAGCCGGTTTATTCCTGGCAGCGAGTAAATTCCCGAAAGTACGTGAAACACGTGCGCCGAAAGTCGCAGAACTACGTTCTGTAGCTGAACAGCTTGATCCGAAATATCAATTTATTTTGAAAGCTCCGGATGTAGACCCAGAAGGTAATCCAACACTGGTGAAATTCAGCCGTAAGAATCAGGCGCAGTATATTGGTTCTGAAAATGCTGAAGGGAAACAAACCAAGTGGAGCCTGGTTTTCCAGGATGGGAAATGGGTTGAAGCCTAATTTTTAAGAAGTGAAAAATGCTGACGAAAGTCGGCATTTTTTATTTGTTGATACTACATGGTTCAGCGGAGTCTTCTCGGTATTCAATTTAATGTTTGGAGCTCATTTGTTACTTTGGTTTCGCCCAAATGAGAAGCCTCAAAATATATTTTGAGTTCGCAAGAAAGGCATTTGTCCTCCGCAAAACTCGTCAGATTCCTTATTTTATCTAAAAAATCTCAGAAACATTATCTATAATAATGCAGTCTGTCTCGGACAGTTGCGGATGAATTTTTGTGTATCCAATTTTTGGATGGATTTTGAAAATGTTATTACTTAATAATGAGAAAAATTAATGTGGAAAAAAATTCGGGTACTGTGTTTACTCATCATTTTATTCATCGTGGCAGTCAATGCCTATCGTGATCAAAACCAGAATTGGTCCAAGCCTATTATTGTCATGCTGCATCCCATTAATGCAGATGGGCAGGCTGCTACCCAAAACTATATTCAGACCCTTAACTTATCTGAATTAAGTGCTGCACAAGAATACTTGAAACATATGTCTACAGAATATCGAGGACAACCGATTTCCATTTATTTTCAAATGGGTCGTGAACTCAAAAAGATACCTCCGAAAGTACCTGAGCATGCAAGCATGCTGGATACCATTTTATGGAGTTTAAAGTTCCGTTTTTATGCCTGGAAACAGCATGAAAGCAAAGATGGCTCACCAAGTGTGACGTTGTTTTTAAATTATTATGATCCTGCACAGACTAAAGAATTAAAGCATTCAACCGCCTTGCAAAAAGGGCGGATTGGTTCGGTCAATTTATTTGCATCAAAAAAACAGTCTGAACAAAACAAAATTGTACTCGTACATGAATTACTTCATGCTTTCGGTGCCACCGATAAATATGACTTGGCGACAGGACAACCCCTGTATCCGGTGGGTTATGCTTATCCCAATCAAAAGCCTTTATTTCCTCAAGCTAAATGTGAGTTAATGGCAGGGCATATTCCTGTGTCAAGCGATAAAAGTAAGATGCCGGGTACTTTGCAACAGACATTAATTAATGAAATTACCGCGATTGAATTGGGTTGGAAAAAATAATTTTGTGGATAACGCTTAATTTATCCACAGTTTAACTTACTGATGTGGATAAAAATGTCGCATATTCATAACAGACATCTGTTTTAAAATATTGAAAAATAAACCTGTTCCTAAACAAAAGACTTGAGAAGAATCATGAAAACAGTAGGAAATGATTTAGTTCGACATCAGCTGCATGAAAATCGAAAGTGGTACTTAGGTCTAGGCATTCTGCTGATCCTATTCGGAGTTGTGTTACTGGCAGCTCTACCTTTTGCTACGCTTTCAGTCGTTTTTCTGTTTGGTGTGCTGATGATGATTGGTGGCGTTCTACACTTCATTGCAGCATTTAAAATCTTTGAGGGGGGCTATCGTTGGTTGTGGGCATTGTTCGGTGTGCTGTATCTGGTAGCTGGATATTATGCTTTTACCACCCCTGTCAAAACTGCAATTGTATTGACTAATCTATTGGCGATTGTATTGATCGTTGCTGGTATCATTCGTGTCTTGAGTGCCTTTGTTTTTAAAGCCTATCAAGGTTGGGGTTGGGTATTATTTTCCGGCATTCTTACCTTGGTGACAGGGATTCTTATTTTGATGTCACCCGATGCGCCGTTCTGGGTGCTGGGTCTATTCCTTGCAGTCGATATTTTGTTTCAGGGCATTAACTATCTCACTTTAGCTTCTTATATCAAACGTGAAGTGCCCAAAAGTTCTGCCGATGTTTAAACTCAATTCGACTAAAGAGCGTTATATGCGCTCTTTTTTATTGTATAAAAGATTTATTCATTTCATTTTTTGAAGAGCATGTCTAAAACTTTTGTCCTCGCTCCAGATTCTTTCAAAGAAAGCATGACTGCTGAACAGGCTTGTCAGGCGATGCAACGTGGCATCCAGAAAGTATTTGCGGATGCACATTTTATTCAGGTGCCCATGGCAGATGGTGGTGAGGGGACAGTCGATGCCTTGGTTTCTTGCTTAAATGGACAGATAGTCGATTGTGAAGTCACAGGACCTTTATCCACTCAAAAAGTAAAAACTTATTTTGGCTTAATTGAAGATGGTCAAACCGCTGTGATTGAAATGGCAAAAGCTAATGGCATTCATTTGCTCGAACCTTCCCAGCGAAATCCCTTACTGACTACCACTTTCGGTACGGGAGAGATGATTAAAGCGGCATTGGATTTAGGCGTCTCTAAAATCATTATGGGTTTGGGCGGAAGTATCACCAATGATGCAGGTGCAGGAATGGCACAGGAATTGGGAACAAAATTTTTAGATGCACACAATACTGAAGTTGCAATAGGTGGTGGGCAACTCGATCAAATTCGAACGATTGATATTTCAGGTTTGGACGCACGTTTAAAGCAAGTTGAAATCATGATTGCCAGTGATGTGAATAATCCTTTGACTGGAATAAACGGGGCATCGCATGTGTTTGGTCCACAAAAAGGTGCAACACCTGAAATGGTGCAACAGCTTGATCAGAACCTTACGCATTTTGCAGAACTGGTTGCTCAACAATTAAATATTGATGTTAAAGATATCGCAGGGGCGGGTGCCGCTGGCGGATTAGGTTTTGGCTTGATGGTATTTGCTGGCGCAAGCATTCGTTCAGGTGTAGAGCTTGTCATTGAACAGACCCAATTGGCAGAAAAAATTGTCCAGGCTGATTATGTATTTACCGGTGAGGGCAAAATTGATTTTCAGACCAAATTTGGTAAAACCCCTTTTGGTGTGGCGCAGGTGGCGAAGCGATTGAATAAGCCTGTGATTGCTTTTGCGGGTGTGGTTGGGGATGGTATTGATGAGCTTTATGCGTTGGGATTTACTCAGATTATTGGCATTAACCCGTCAGGTTGCACTTTAGAAGATGCGATGCAAAATGCGGAAAGGTATTTGGAGGATGCTGTAGTTACAGTGTTAAATAAACTTGAAAAGTGATCATGCTAAATTCTAAAAGTAGAGATACTCATAGCCCCGAAAGGATGTGAATAGATAAATGCTAACGCGAAGGGTTTGGTTACTTTGACAGGGCAAAGTAACCAAACCCTTCGTTATTCAGATGATACGTCCATGCATCACTGAATAACGGCAGCATCCATGCTGCCTGTCACGATGTATATTCCTTCTAGAATTTTCATCGCAAGTTTTCTGTGGATAGCTCTGTTAAACTATTCGTCTACCGAACACGATGAGATACCATGAGTTTAGCCACCCTGATTGATGAATTAAACCCTCAACAAAAGCAAGCCGCAACCACCGAATCTAAGCACAGTTTGGTACTTGCAGGCGCAGGCTGTGGCAAGACCAAAACCATTGTGGCACGTGCAGCTTATCTGATTGATCAAGGTGTACCCGCCAATCAAATCCAGATTCTGACCTTTACCCGACGTTCAGCCAGTGAAATTGTCGCACGTGTGGAACTCGCTTTAGGTGAACAAGCTAAAGGGCTTCGTGCATCGACTTTTCATACCTTCTGTATGTACTTGCTGCGCCGTATTCCCAAAGCTTTTGGCTTGGAACAATTCTCGATTATCGACCGTGATGATCAGTTGATGATGTTCCGCTTGATTCGCGGTAAAGATGACAAGAAAAATCCCAATGCACTGCCAAAACCGAAAGAGTTATGTGATCTCTATTCTTTTGCTCGAAATACTCGGCAAAAATTAAGTCTGGCTCTAGAAAAGCAAATGCCGGAATTTCTGGAATATAAAGACCAGATTGCGGAAATCATGAAAGAGTACGAAGCCCGGAAACAGGCACGTAGCTTTCTGGATTATGACGATATTTTGGCGGTAGTGGCTTCAGCACTGGCGCAATCTGAAGGCTTGGTGGATTACGTTTCATCGATCTGTCAGCACATGCTAGTGGATGAAATGCAGGATACTAATCCTTTGCAATGGGCTTTGCTTGAACCATTAAAAGATAAAACCAGTCTGTTCTGTGTCGGTGATGATGCACAATCCATTTACGGTTTTCGGGGTGCCGACTTTGAAAATATTCACCATTTTAAAGAACGTGTACCCGATGCACAGATTTTTAAACTGGAAAAAAATTACCGTTCTACGCAAGAAATTCTGGACCTATCCAACTGGTTGCTCGATCAAAGTCCGATTCAATATGACAAGCATTTAGAGGCTTATCGTGGCGAGGGCATCAAACCTCGCATGCATATTTTCCTGAATGAGTTTGATGAAGCAAAATGGATTGCCATCGACATTAAAGAGCGTCATTTGCTGCAAGGTTCAGCATGGTATGAACATATGGTGCTGGTACGTTCAAGTTTTGCCGCACGTCATATTGAGGCGGCATTCATTCAGGCTAATGTGCCTTACCGTTTTATTGGTGGCATGAAACTGCTTGAAACCGCGCATGTAAAAGACTTGCTCAGTCTGCTACGTGTGATCGCCAATCCTCTGGATGATATTGCCTGGATGCGTTTCCTGACCCTATGGAATGGTGTAGGTGATGTAGGCGCAAGTAAACTGGCTCAGCAATTATTACTTGAACCTGAGACCGACCGCATTTTTGAAAAGTTAGAAAAATTTGGTCGTATTCCAGACAATACTTTGCTGATCATGAAGCAAATGCTGGTGTTGAAAGATCAAGTACAGGCTTGTGTATCGCTGGGTATCGAAGCTCTAAAAGAACAGCTGGAAGAAAACTATGCCAAGAAGGATTGGTCGAAACGTTTAGGCGATTTTGATTTAGTTAAGCAACTAGCATCTAAACATGATCAACTGAGCGAGTTTTTGGAAGAATATGTGCTCGATCCCGTGTCGATCAGTGAAATTGAGCGTCAGTCGCAGGATGATGTAGTCACACTCATCACCATCCACTCTGCCAAAGGGACAGAACAGAAAGTCTGTTATGTGGCGAATGTCTCGGCGGGACAATATCCGCATGCACGTGCGCAGGGTAATTTCGATGAAGTTGAAGAAGAACGCCGTGTGTTGTATGTGGCATTGACCCGTGCCAAAAATGAATTGATTCTCACCAAGCAGAATCTGAATTTATGGGCGCGTGATCAGGTCGATGATCAGGGGCGCAAGATTGAAAGTTATTTTCTGAATGAATTAACCCGTAATTTGTGTATTAGCGAAACCCATTACAAACAACGCCAGCAAACCGTGAAAAGCGCTTTAATTGAACGACAGTCGATTAATTTAGATTTTGGCATTGATCTCGATTAAACTATCACAATTGCGTTATTTTGTTTTTTATTGCGAAGTTCAAAAAGTCGAGTAGGCGAGTGCTTTTTGATGATTTTGCCTATTTTAAGGTTGTAAGATGAAAATTTTAGTTCGTAGTTTAGAACGTACAGTAACAGAAGCTGAATTATTGAAGTTATTTCAAGATTTTGGCACAGTTGAGTCATGCAAGTTGGTGCTTGATGCGACGACAGGTAAATCGAAAGGTTTTGCTTTTGTTGAAATGCCACATGCTCGTGAGGCGATCAAAGCAATTAAGGGTTTAAATACCCTTCGTTTGCACGGACATGGTATTCGTGTAAAACAGGCTGAAGATAAGCCTGAAGCCGAAAGTAAAACTGAAAACAAATAATTAAAGGAGCGAAAGCTCCTTTTTTTATAGATAAAAATGAAACGGAATGTTCAGGTCCTGTCTATGATTGGCCCCAATGGAATAGATATTTCTCAGGGAATCAAGGTTTGAGAAGTTCAATCGAGAACAAGACCGAAGCTGCTGTAAAACGTAAAATCTATTGAATTGAAATGGATCATGCATAATTTTTATTGTGAATTGATCAAAATTAAGTTTAATCTTAAGTCTGTAACAAACGCCAAAATTTAGGAATATCGCTATGTCTCGTGTTGCTCGCTTCCATGCTGACCGTACCAATCAAAAACTGTATTTTGCACGTCTTTCATGCCAACAAGCTGAGCAAACTGACAATATTCAACAGGCACAGGCACATCGTGAAGCTGCCGTATTTCATTTACATGGTGCAGTCTTGGCATTTCTACAGGAGTTGGTGCGTTACTATCGTTTAAATGACTTTATGCCGACACTCAAGTCGATTGAACACAACATGGCGGAAAAGGGACAAGTATCTCCTGAAGTGACCGTGATGCAGCAATTGTCAAAGCAAGGTTTTATTGCAGAGTTGAAGCGTGCGTATCGCATGTGCCAATATGCACCTGAGCCAAGTGCACCTGAACCAGAACATGAAACATCATCTAACTTAATTATTAAAGTGACGCAGACTTCACAAGCATGGTTGCCGGATACAAAAATTTTACGTGAATGGCATCGTGATTTAACCCAGCTGATTGATGGCTTTCGTAACGAGATGGTTGAGTTTTAATCTTTTTTTCTGCTCTTGAAGTTTTTGTTATCGACCTTATATAAATAGTCTACGTAATGCAAAGTGCAACTGCCTTTGCCACCATGTTGAACATGGAGGAACTATGTCTATAGAACAATTGAAAGAATTATTTGGTAATCAAGAAGCGATTTTAGAATTGGTTCAACTTGAAGGTGGTGAGTTGGCATTGCGAAATGCAGGCTCTCAAAAAGAACCCTTGGTTAAAATTCAGTTTAATGATGAAGTTAAGTCATTACTGGGTGATCAAATGCCTGAGATTGCACAACATATGGTGCAAGCCGCTTTGTTTGCCATGATGGAAAAGCAGGTCAATGAATGGCAGGCAGAGATTGTGGATGATCAACCTAAGTATTTGAGCTGATCTCTCCCAAATAAAAAACGCACTCATGGGTGCGTTTTTTTACGAATCAAATATTTTAGATTTAATACGAATATTTTTAAAAAAGAAATTTTTCAAATATGCGTAGGGGAAGAAAATACTGATCCAACTAGCATAATTCCAATGCCTAGTAATTGGAGCAAAAATGGATTCTTAGCATCATTCCAATTTAGGATTAAGAATATGATAGAAACTGGATAAAGCAATAGACATCCCAGTCCCCATAAAATACTATTCTTGAAAGCAGTAATTAAAAAACCAATTCCCCCAATAATGAAAACTGCTAAACCTAAATAAATTAGCAACATAACTCCCCCTCTGATTTATAAAATAATTAAATGACTATAAGTATTTAAATTTATAGAGTTTAAAAGTTATCTAATTAGACAATTTTTAAACTCTAAATAGTTTTTAATGTGTTGGTTCTTGCTGATGTGCAATCTGGATTTGATGGAGAATATGATTGGTCATATTCTTCGCCATTTCCTCTTTGGCAAAATAGACTTCACCAATACCATCACGACGAATCACTTCAGCTTCTTCCTTGCTTTCTGCACAGACTAAAACCTGAATTTGCGGATTCAGGGTTTTGGCAATATCCACAATTTTGTGAATATCTAAAATATCCATCGGTGATAGCACCAATAAGCGTGCATGTTGAATATGCGCTTGAATTAATACGCTTGGTTCAGTGGCATGACCAGAAACGGCAGCAATTCCTTTTTCACGTAAACTTTCTACAATTTCGCGGTTTTCTTCCGCAATCACCACTTTAATGTCTTGAGCCATTAATGTTTTGGTAATACGACGACCGACTTCACCATGACCGACAATCACCACCTGATCACGCAAATACTCTTGAGATACTTCATCAGGCAGCATGGAAAGAGGGTCACCACTACGTTCCAGTAAACGTGCTAAATGCGAGCGTTCACGAATCCAGTTTTGTACAGGTTCAATAGCAGAGAACACAAATGAATTCAGGGTAATTGAAATCAATGCGCCCGCTAGAATCAGGTTTTGTCCTTCTATGGAAAGTAAATTGAGTGAGAGGCCCAAAGTGGCCAGAATAAAAGAAAACTCGCCAATTTGTGCCAAGCTTGCGCCAACGGTTAACGCAGTATTAATGGGATATCGGAAGAATAAAACCAAAGCCATTGCGGCAATGGTCTTGCCAATCATAATGATGCCAACCACAGCAAGCACGTGGAAAGGTTGCTCAATCAAAATGCGTGGGTCAAACAGCATGCCGACAGATACAAAGAATAAGATTGAGAAAATTTCACGTAAGGGTAACGTTTCTTCTTCTGCACGGTGACTGAAATCAGATTCTTTAACCACCATCCCTGCGAAAAATGCACCAAGTGCCATCGATACGCCAAAGACTTTATAAGCACCAAAAGCAATAGATACAGCAGCAGCAACGACGGTTAAGGTAAATAATTCGCGGGAACCTAAGCGCGCCACAATTTGCATGATAAAGGGGACTAAACGTTTCCCGATAATTAGCATAAAGGCAATAAAACCAGCCACTTTAAGCAGGGTAATTGCTAAGGTCATCCAGATGTTTGCATCGGTACTGGAACCAGCAACAGGTGTGCCACCGAGTAACACTGCTGTGGCAGGAAGTAGAACCAGAACCAAGACCATGACCAAGTCTTCAACTAATAACCAGCCCACGGCAATTTTACCGTTGACCGAGTTGAGTAGACCGCGGTCACCTAATGCTTTGAGTAATACTACAGTACTGGCACAGGACAGGCTTAAGCCAAAAACCAGTGCAGAACCAAAACTCCAGCCCCAGATCATGGAAACGCCTATTCCCAGTAAGGTTGCTACAGCAATTTGTAAAACAGCACCCGGTAAGGCAATTCGACGTACCTGCATCAAATCATTAAGGGAAAAGTGCATCCCGACACCAAACATCAGGAACATGACCCCAAGTTCAGCCAGTTGGTTGGCAAGATGAATATCTCCGACCACACCAGGCGTGTTCGGACTAATAATGATACCGGCAACGAGATAGCCGATAAGAGGGGGGAGGCGTATACGAGCTGCAATATAGCCAAAAATAAGCGCCAGTCCAAAGCCAACGGCTAATAAGATGATGAGATCTACGTCATGAGGCACTAAAAACTCCTTAAGCCTAGTTAAGGGTAAAATACAAAAAGCACAAACGGTGCCAAAAAATTAGCTAAAGTGTATCAACTCGGATAAAAAAAATGCAAAAAAAAACGACCCAGAAGGTCGTTTTTTTAAGAAGGCAAAATTATTTAATTTTAGCTTCTTTGAAAATCACGTGTTGACGGATTTTTGGATCAAATTTTTTGATTTCCATTTTTTCCGGCATAGTACGTTTGTTCTTAGTTGTGGTATAGAAATAACCAGTACCAGCTGAAGAAACTAGACGAATTTTATCACGCATGGTTCGAACTCCTTAGATCTTTTGACCTTGAGCACGTAGGTCAGTAACAACCTTTTCGATACCCAATTTGTCGATAATACGCATACCTTTAGTGGTTAAACGAAGACGTACAAAACGTTTTTCGCTTTCTAACCAGAAACGGTGGTGATGCAGGTTCGGCTCGAACCGGCGTTTGGTTTTGTTATTGGCGTGCGAGACGTTGTTGCCAACGACTGGACGCTTGCCGGTAACTTGGCAAACCTTAGACATGGTGAACTCCATTGCTAGACAGCACCGATTGTGCGGCTAGTCATTAAAAGTAAACGGATGAAATCATTCAAGGGGCGTTTTATATCAAAAATACGCTTAAAAGACAAGCGAATTTAATAAAAACTCGGCATGAACATGTGCAATAGCTCATGCCTTGATCAGTTAGCGAAGAAGGGTCTTCGAAATCAATTTATGAATCGGCTTGTTAAATGGTGGGAGAATGAATTTTAAGCTATAGAGCTTAGGATTCGACATCACCGACCGTTCATGAGACAAACTGAAGAAACCTTCTGGACCATGATATTTCCCCATACCTGAAGCACCGACGCCACCAAATGGTAAATCGTCTTGTGCAACATGGGTGAGTACCGTATTTTGCCCGAAATGCCCTGAATGAGTATGCTGTGCGACATAGTCGGCACGCGCCTGATCAAAGTCGAAATAGTATAAAGCAAGTGGACGCGGACGGCTATTAATAAAGTCAATAACATCGTCAATTTGATCATATTCCATGATTGGCAGGATCGGGCCAAAGATTTCCTCTTTCATAATCTGCATTTCAGTGGTTACACCGGTCAATAAAGTCGGTGCAATTTTTCGAACTGCAGTTAAATCTTCATATTCAGGATTGATTTCGATAATTTTGGCACCCTGATTAAGGGCATCTTCTAAATAACCTTGCAGGCGATTGTACTGTTTGTCATTAATAATCGAGGTGTAATCCTGATTGTATGCAATATTTGGATACATCTCTTCAACACACGCCTTGAACTGCTCGATGAATTCGGCCGTTTTTCCTTTAGGCAGGAACATATAGTCCGGTGCTACGCAAGTTTGACCTGCATTCCACAGTTTACCGGCAGCCAGACGTTGTGCCACATCCTGTAAATCAATCGATGGGTGAACCAGAACCGGGGACTTTCCGCCCAATTCTAAAATCACCGGCACCAGGTTTTCTGAAGCAGCCGCCATCACGGTTTTACCAATTTCGGTAGAACCGGTGAAAATGATTTTATCAAAGGCTAAATGGCTAAATGCATCAGAAACAGGACCGCCACCATTAATGACTGCAACCAATTCGATCGGAAAGGCTTCAGTTAAGGCTTTTTCAAGCGCACGACCAAAATTGCTTGATGCACTGGAAATTTTGATCATGGCATTGTTGCCGGCAGCAATTGCACAAATCAGTGGACCAACCGACAATAATAAAGGATAGTTCCAAGGGGCAATAATTCCAATCACACCTAGCGGTTGATATTGAACCCAGGCTTTTGCCGGTTGATGAATAATTCCGACATGGCGTTTCGAAGGTTTCATCCAATGGGTCAAATGCTTGCTATAATATTTAATCTGCTCAAGACAGGTGAGTAATTCACCGATTTTGGTTTCGCCAATAGAACGGTTACCATAGTCCTGGTTAATTGCTTCGGCAAATTGATCTTGATATTTAACTAAGATACGCTTTAAACGTGCTAAACGATCAATACGTTCCTTTGCACTTGGTAAAGGATGGCGTTGATAGGCATGTTTTTGCTGTTCCAGCACATCATGCAAGTGCGGAATATCGAAAGAATGTGGTGTCATTGAAGTTGTTTTTGTATGACTATTCATGACCTGCTACCATTAAATAAAAGCGATTAATTTAATTTTTAGAGTAAAAGCTCTAAATAGTCAAGTTACTTTATGTGTTAGCTAGCTAACCTATTGAATGAATGGTTACTTTAGGATGTCTCACTCCAAAACGGTGAAAACCAAAGATCGTATTTTACAGCTCAGCTTACAATTGTTTAATGAGCGCGGTGAGCGTTCAGTTACAACAAATCATATTGCAGCTGAACTGAGTATGAGTCCGGGTAATTTGTATTACCATTTTCGTAATAAAAACGAAATTATCAAAGACTTGATGGAGCAGTATCAGAAAGAAACTTTGGAAATGCTTGCATTGCCAGATGATCGCTTGCTTGATGCCAATGATAAGATTCGTTATTTTCAAGTCCTGAGCAGCCAGCTCTGGGCTTATCGCTTCTTGCATCGTGATGTTTATCATTTGGTTGAAAATAATGATGATTTTCGAAAAATGTATCCACGTTTTGCCGGTCAGGTGATGCAACAGGGGCAGAAAATTTATAAAGCCTTTGTGAATGCAGGCTTGATGCAAATGACGGACTCGGAAATTGAGGCCCTGATTATTAACTTGTGGATTGTTTTGACCAACTGGACCAACTTCTTATATATGTCGGGTCATATTACCGACTCAAATACTTTAGAAGAAAAATGGGTCTGGCAGGCATTACGTCAAATGGTGTTCCTGGAAGGGGCGTATTTGCGTGGTGAAAGTCGTCAAACTTATGAACATTTGCTTGAAACGCTGGGTCCTTCAGAGCTTTTTGAGAGCCTGTCTTCAAGTAAAAATCCCGATGCAACATAGCCTATTTAGAAAGCCTTAAAAAAGCGTTAGAATGCTCGGCTTGTTTTTCAATTTAACTGATTAGTGATATAAACCAACATGAATATGACCACTGCTAACACAGCACGTTTACTGATTACTTGCGAGGATAAACCAGGAATCGTGCAAGCTGTATCGAGCTTTTTGTATCATCAAGGAGCAAATATTACCGCACTTGATCAATACGCAACTGAAGCTCAGGGCGGGCGTTACTTCATGCGTGTTGAGTTTGAACTGGATAACTTGCAAAGCCGTAAAGAAAATTTGACGCAAACTTTTGCGAGCAATGTTGCAGAGCGCTATAACATGAATTGGCGTTTGGCTTTGGTCAGCGATGTCAAAAAAGTCGGCATTTTAGTCTCTAAAGTCGATCATGCCTTGCTTGAGTTGTTATGGCGTCATGCACGTGGTGGTTTACCGTGTGAAATCACGACTGTGGTGTCCAACCATGAAGATTTACGCGAGTCAGTTGAAAACTTCGGCATTCCTTTTGTTGTGGTTCCAGTCAATAAAGAAAATAAACGTGAAGCCTATGCCAAAATTGATGAAATCATGCAAGGCAACGATTTGTTAGTTCTTGCACGTTATATGCAAATTCTGGATGAAGAATTTGTCAAAAAATGGGAAATGAAAGTCATCAACATTCACCATTCATTCTTGCCTGCCTTTGTCGGTGCTAACCCTTATAAGCAAGCATATGAAAAAGGTGTGAAACTGATTGGTGCAACAGCGCATTATGTGACAGCTGATCTCGATCAGGGACCAATCATTGAGCAAGATGTAGAACGGGTAAATCACGATTTTACGGTTGATCAACTGCGTGAACTTGGACAAGACGTCGAACGAAATGTGCTGGCACGTGCGGTAAAATGGCATCTTGAAGATCGTATTATTGTCGATGGCAATAAAACCGTAGTCTTCCAATAAAACAACATTGACTAATTTTTAAAGAAAGGCATACTTAAAGTATGCCTTTCTTGTTTTATTGATTAAAAAAACTCATCAAAACTTACGATTTAATAGTTGCAAATGAAAACACTTCTCATTTATTATTGCGGTGCTTTAATTGTACTAACCGATGAGCTTGATTGCTTAAATCTGTATTGATCTACAATCGCTTTAATTAGGTAACTGATTTTAATGAGTCAATCTCCCGCTCTAAATATGCAAACTCCCAATCCGATGAAAAAGAAAATTATCACAGCGCTTATCGCCGTTGTGGTCGGTCACATGGGCGTGTTGTGGGCGGTGGGGCAAATGAAAACCCCGGAACTCAAACCCGTTGAAAAAGAACCTTTAAAAGTTCGCTTTGTTAAAATTCAAGAACCACCAAAACCTTTACCACCTAAGCCGAAAGCTGAACCGAAAAAAGAGCAGCCCAAGCCTAAGGAAGTGAAAGAAGTTAAAATTGTAGAAAAACAACTTCCACCACCGCCGAAAAAGGTAGAGAAGGTTCAACAAGTTAAAAAAGCAGAAACACCAAAACCAGTGGTGAAGCCGGTTGAAGCGCCACCTAAACCAACTGTCACTACAACGATTTCTGAAACTAAAGTAGTTAAACCTGTACAGGTCGCTAAACCTGCGCCAGTTGCGCCACCTGCACCTGTTGCTCCACCAGCGCCAGCTGCACCACCATCGCCAAAAAGTGTATCGATTGGTGGCTCGGGCGTGCAATGGAGTCGTTCGCCAAAACCTTCATATAACAATAGCGATTTAGAAGGTCAAACGCGTATTGTGGTGGTGCATATTGAAGCGAATGAAAAAGGGGTGGTTACCTCGGCGCGTATTTCGCGTTCGAGTGGTATAGCTGCTTTAGATAACAAGATTTTACGCTCAGTGCGTAGTTCCAAATTCAAACCGTACAAAGAAAATGGCGTTGCTTATCCAATTAGTGCTGACCAACCATTTGAATTGACATTGAATCCACACGGCTAACATTTTTTAGGAGTTCGAGTATGAACTTTTCAGTTTATTGGCAACACGCCGATGCAGTGAGTAAAACACTGTATTTCGTGTTATTGGCAATGTCGATTACGACATGGACGATCTTCGTTTTACGTTTAATGGGGACTCGCCAACTGAAGCAACAAGCTTATGCTCAACTTTCTCAAGCGTTAAGCAAGTTAAAGGCAAAATTTGCCCCTTTAAATTTTGAACAGCGTAAGGCAGTGGCAGAACAGGCTTTATTGCGTCAAATTTCTGCTGAAAAATCGAGTGCTGAAAAAGGCGTTGCGGTTCTAGGTACTATTGCTTCACTTGCACCATTTGTGGGTTTGTTCGGTACAGTATGGGGTATTTTTCATGCCTTGGTTGCAGTCGGTAAAAGCGGTCAAGCCGGTTTGGCACAAGTTGCGACCCCGGTAGGTGAAGCCTTGATCATGACCGGTTTAGGTTTGGCTGTGGCGATTCCAGCAGTACTGGCGTATAACATTTGTACCCGTGTAAACCGTGGTTTATCGCATGAGTTACAAGATCAGGCGCACAGTCTGTTAATTGATACCATGTTGCAACAAGATAGTTCGGCTCAAGTAGCGACTAAAGCAACAGCAAATAATTTGGTTGGAGGTCAAGCTTAATGGGCTTTCAATTGGGCGAAGACAACGATGTAGGTATGAATGAGATGAATCTCATTCCACTGATCGATATTATGTTGGTATTGATGATCATCTTTTTGGTGACAGCAACCGTTGCTAACCCATCAATTCCATTAACTTTACCAAAAACCACGGCAGATATTATTGATTTGCCGCCTAAAAATGTGACCATCAGTATTAATGCGGGTGGAGAAGTGGCCTGGAATGGTGATGTAGTCACGCTTGACGAGTTACAGAAAAAATTTAACGAAGCAGGTCAGGAAGAGCGTCAGCCGACCATTGTTTTGAAAGCAGATAAAGAATCACGTTATGACGCTGTTGCACAAGTGATGTCTCGTGCGAGCGAAGCCGGGCTCAGCGATATTGCTTTTGCGACTGATAACTAATCAAAAATATAAAAAAAGCGACCGAGAGAGTCGCTTTTTTTATGTCTAAAGTTTGCTGAAAAGTGTGATTATTCGGATTTAAGCAAATCCTGAAACTTACTGCGTAATTTCATTAATTTCGGTGGAATGGCAAAGTTACAGTAGCCTTGGGATGGATTCCGGGCAAAGAAATTCTGGTGATATTCTTCGGCAGGGTAGAACTTGGGTGCAGGACTCAGTTCGGTCACAATATTCAGACCTTCTGCTTTTAGAGCATCAATCGTTTGTTGTGCCTGCTGTTGCTGTTCATCATTCAGGTAATAAATCACAGAACGATATTGAGTACCGACGTCATTGCCTTGACGGTTTAAGGTCGTTGGGTCATGGGTGGTAAAAAGCACATCCAAAAGCTGAGCAAAGCTAATTTGGGTTTCATCATAATCAATCAAAATCACTTCTGCGTGGTTGGTGTCCCCACGGCAAATATTGTCATAACTTGGATTGTCAGTATGACCGCCAGCATAACCACTAACCACTTTTTCTACGCCTTTCAGCTGTAGAAATATGGCTTCAACACACCAAAAACATCCACCACCAAATAATGCCTGTTGCATGGTTTTATCCTATATTTGTTTATTTTTTTTAATATATGGGCTTTTTATGAAGCTACAATGTATTTATTTATGCATTTTATATACAAAATCCTGAAATTTTAGGCTTTTTATCTGCATTATTTAACGCGGTTGAACCGGACTGGTGAATTGAATAACAAGATTGCCATGACGATCAAGCAGTTTGAGTGTTTTGCCAAAGACTTGATAGTTTGCCACTTTAGTTAGTGCTTCATTAAATTGTTGCGAGACATTGTGGCTATCTAAACATGCCATTTTGGTGCCTGCCATTTGACTGAGCATGAGAGTATCGCGACCTGCTTCGTAGCTGCCCATAATACGGTTGCAGCCATCAGCACCGCTGACCCGTTTGGTTGAGGCATCAAACTGTAAACTTGGAATATTGTGTGCAGTCGGTACTGTTTTGATTTCAGTATTGCCAATATGGGTTGCAATCCAGGTACGGTTTTGTAATTGAACTAAATTTGCAGTTTCAATCGTAGAAGATGCGTTAGGCATCGTTTCACAACCTGTAAAAGCAATAGCTGCAGCAATCAGGCTGACAGCACATAATTTTTTTAACATATTGGAATTCTCGTTCTTGATTTAACTTACGTTCTATATAAACAAAAAAATAGCCATTTAACTAGGCTTAAATCTATGTTTTATATATTTTTTGCATTTCTTATTATGGTACATCTACAGTTGTCGGTTGCGGTAACCCCTGACGAATAAGGGTTGAATATTGAGTGCTGCTCATATTGTTTAATGCACTGACACGTGGGTTGATGTAGGCAACCTCATACCACTGTTGCATGGTTAAATCGTGTGAAATCGCATGTAGGTCATACAGATAATTGGGTAAATAACCAGAAGCCAGCAGGCGGTAATCGGTCGGCAAGTGCCTTTTAGAGACTGCTTGCACCATATCAAACACCAGCGTGGTGCAGTTACTGGTGAGGCTGTTATACCATTTGGGCTGATTTCTTAATTCATTGGCTTTATGCAGATATTCTTCAAACAAGGCGCGTCTTTCGGTTTTCGACATATTCACCGGGAAGAAATAGACATGTTCGCCCCGAATATTGCTGCGGGTATAAATCAGATCTTTTTCATCTGCTGCGATCAGGCTGAGTTCATATTTTCTAAAAAAACCGCCATAAGTAGAAAATTCTTCATTTTTTTGTTTGCGAATTTCAATCGAAAAGGTCAGTGGCTTGCTATTGGCAAAATCAAAACTGACTAGGGTATGCGCGATGCGTGGCCCCATCCAATAGGAAGTGATGATATTCACGCCGGTAATCTGGTTTAAATCAAACTGACGGGTTTCCCAATGTTCATCATAGCTGCCATCAGCATGCCAGTTAAAATTACGTACATTGTGCAGCGTGACCAAATTGCCCTGTTGTTCATAAGACAATATTTGGGCAACTTCCGGATTCCAGTCACGATCTTGCTTGGCTTCCAGGCTAAAATACCAAAATAAGCCAAACAGAAAACCAAACATATAAATCAGTATATCTATATGACGGTTAAATAAATTTTGGGTGATATAAATACCCAGGATACTTAAAGCAAAGACAATCCAAATACCAATCATTATGCGGGTGACCAACCAACCAAAAGGTTCTTGAAACCACAACGCAAGACACAGCCAAATAGAGGACACAATAACGAAAAGGCTAAACATGGAATGAAGTAAAGCCATGCCTAGAGCAGCGAAAAACTCCCTTTTTCCAATATTATGCATATTTGACTGTTATAAGTAATTATTGCCTTTATTTTCGGTAAGTTGCGAACTCAAAAGCAATCCCAGTTTTGTCGTCAATATGTTGTTCAGACGCGACCTTGTTAAATTCAGCTGGAATTTCTGGATAGTAGGCATCGCCTTGAACATCCAGTTCGACATGGGTCAGCTCTAAACGGTCGGCAATATTCATGGTCTGTTTAAAGATCTCACCGCCACCGATAATAAAGATCGCGTCGGCTTTCTCTGATGCTTGTACATCGGCAACCGCTTGAGTCAAGGCATCTTCAATCGAGTAGGCAACTTTAGTCCCTTCAAATGACCAGTCGGTGTCACGGGTAATTACCCAATTGACACGCTTCGGCAAGGTGCGACCCATAGACTCTAAAGTTTTACGACCCATGACCACGACACCACCTTGGGTGATTTCTTTGAAGTGCTTGAGGTCAGCTGAAATGTGCCAAGGTAAGTCATTATTTTTACCAATGCAGCGCTGTTGATCCATGGCCACGACATGAACAACTTCTAAATTTTGAAAGGTCATAAAATTTTCCCTGTATTTTTTATATTCAGATACGTTTTCCCCCCCCTTTGCAAAAGGGGGAATTAAAGGGGGATTTTAGAAATTAAACCGCAACCGGCGCTTTAATCCCTGGGTGTGATTCATAGCCAACAATTTCGATATCTTCAAATTTAAAATCGAAGATGTCTTTCACTTCAGGATTCAATTTCAATTGGCAAAGTGGCAAAGGTTCACGGCTAAGTTGCAATTGAGCCTGTTCAAAATGGTTGGCATATAAATGGGTATCACCACCGGTCCAGACAAAGTCACCTACACCCAAGTCGCATACTTGCGCAATCATATGCGTGAGCAGGGCATAGCTGGCGATATTAAATGGCACACCCAGGAACACGTCCGCACTGCGTTGATAGAGCTGGCAAGACAATTTGCCGTTCTGTACAAAAAACTGGAACAGGGTGTGACAAGGCGGAAGAGCAACATTTCCAGCTTCATTCGGATTCCAGCCCGACACGATTAAACGGCGTGAATTGGGATTGGTTTTAATTTCATTAATCAACCATTCAATTTGATCAAAACCATCTTGCTCATATAAGCCATTTTCTTTTTTAGTTGCGCCAAAGTTACGCCATTGATGACCATAGACTGGACCCAATTCACCTTCAGGACGACCAAAACGTGCAGTTTGTTCTGCAGTGGACCATTCATCCCAAATCGAAACTTTATTGTCCTGCAGATATTTGACGTTGGTATCACCTTTTAAAAACCACAACAGTTCAATCACGATGGAACGAAAATGAACTTTTTTGGTGGTCAATAAAGGAAAACCTTTGGAAAGATCAAAGCGCATTTGATGACCAAATACAGAACGTGTACCTGTTCCAGTACGATCGCCTTTGTCGCCACCGTTGTCGAGGATGTGTTGTAAAAGGTCTAAATACTGACGCATGTCTCTCTCATAATCTTGTGAATTTCTTGTGGCACATATTAGCCTTTTTTTACCGGTGAGGAAACTCTATCAGGGGAGCAGATAGCTAAATTAAAATCTGCGAGTTTATTTTTATAAATTAATGATTTATATAGATATTATTAATATTTTATTGTGACCTAAATAATCACGTCCAATCTTGACTGGGTTTGATTAAAAAACATAAGGGTGAGGAAAATGGATCAATTTTTCTATAAAGAATTTTTCAAACCCCTAAAAAACGCTATAGGTCAGTTGGTATTCAATATTCAAAATATTTGCATGATCCTGCAGGAGAACAAGCAGGGCTTAAAAGATTACAACATATAGCCCATGTCAGATTTTGCAATTTATACCGTTTTATTCCATCAAATTATGGCTTAAAGACTCGAAATCCAATAACCGCCTTGTGTTGCTCGAGTGAGCATCAATTAAATTTTCAGTGGCGTTGGATTATAAAAATTAACAAAAAATAATCATTTAAGTCTATTTCAAAGGCTTTAGTTAAATTTTATTACATTTATTGCATGAAAAATCACATTTGACAAGGTACTATCTTTGCCGTCAAAATGAGTGAAAAGCCCGAATTTTAAGGGTTAGGAGTCGTTATAAAGAATGGTTTATGATCATAATGTAAACATGAATGAAGTATATGCTCCAGTCCAGACAAACATCGTAATTCGTTCCCAATCTGGTAAGAATTCTAAGAAAAATACAGAATCCAAGTCCGTTCAAGCCTTCCAAAGACAGAACATCATTGCAAGCAATGGACAGCGAATTGATATTAATAAATTCACTAATTTCTTGCAGGGTATTAGTTCATATAGCAGTTCACAAAAGTGTGCGAAAAGTATTCGGCTTGCTTTGGAGTCGGCAGGGGCACGGTTCCAAAGTCATCCCGTTGCTGCGGCAGACTGGGGCAATACTTTAATGAAAATTGGCTATCGACAAATTAACCCTAAGTTTGATGCACCTAAAGAAGGTGATATTTATATTATTGATCGAACCGGTAAACATGTTTATGGACATATTGCAGGGTTTAATGGCACGCAATGGGTCTCTGACTTTAAGCAAAAAAGTTATGACATTTATAATGAAAAAGGTCTGACCTATAAATATTATCGTCCGAGTTTTTAAGTTTTCTTTGAAAACTGCTTAAATAAAAAAGCCTCTGTTGAGGCTTTTTTTATTGTTTAGTTTAAGGCAGTTGTTTGATGGGACTGCCGCCTAAAGCCTGCATTAAGGTCACATAGGCATTGTATTGACTCTGTCTGGTTTGTACCAAAGACAAACGGGCATTACGTGTGGTTTCTTGGGCATCGAGCAGGTTTTTCAGCGCGATGGCACCGTTGCGGTAACGCACTTCAGTTAAACGCTCGGTTTTTTCGGCAAGTTGCACATTCCGTTCCTGCAAAGCCACTTGTTTATTTAATTCGGTACGTGCGGAAAGTGCATTTTCCACATCGGCAAAAGCCTGATACAAGGTCTGGCGATATTGCATAATCGATTTTTCATAATCCAGATTACTGATCGCTACATCTTTCTTCATATCGTTATATTGCAGGAACGGCAAGCTGAGATTTGCGCCCAACGTTAAAGCAGGATTTTGTAACAAGTTGCTTAACGATGTGCTGGAAGAGCCTAAATTTCCGGTCAGACTGATTGAAGGATAATAGCTAGCTTTAGTGGCATCTTTGCTTGCCAAAGCCTTACGTAAGCGTAATTCGGACGCTTGCAAATCTGGACGACGCGACAGCAAGTCAGCCGGTAAGCCAGCCGATACAGTCGGTAGGGCAATCCGCGGTAAACGGGACGGTTCCTGAATATTCAGTTGCTGGACGGGCATGTTAAGTAAAACGGCCAAAGCCGTACGTGCTTCAACACGCTGCTGTTCAATCTGACTTAAACTCGCTCTTTGGCTTTGAACGGATTGTTCTGCCGCGGTGAGGTCCAGACCTGAAACCGCTCCAGCACGATATTGGGTGCGTACCAGTTCATAGATTTTTTGCGTACTGGCCAAGTTTTGCTGTGCAACGGCGTAACGCTCATTCAGATAACCCAATTGCCAGTATAAATTGGCAGTCGTCGCCACCAGACTTTGTGCGGTACTTTGCAAGTCCTGTTCGGTCGCTAGCGCTTCCCATTTACTGGCTTCAGTTTGACGCGCCAGTTTGCCGAACAAGTCCAGTTCATAACTCACACCAGCACTTATAGACAAGCCGCGTGAAGCATCATCCCCTGAATTCAGGTCAATACTATGTCCTGCCGAAACGCTGGAACTGACCCGTGGACCTTGCTTGTTTTGAGCCAAACCGGCTTGTAAACGTGCCTGCTGCAAGTTAATGCCAGCCACTGCCAAATCGGTATTAGTCGCTAACACCTGATTGACCAGTTGATTCAGCTGAGTATCGCCAAACAGGGTCCACCATTGATCGGCATAGACATCAGCATGCACCTGTTGGCTCAGCGCTTTACTGTTCTGGAAGCTGCCTGGAATATTCACAGCAGGTTGCTCATATGGCGTTTTCACCACCGCAGCACAACCGACCAGTGATCCAGTTAAAATAAGACTAGCGACAAGTTTGGTAAAATTCATTTGCATTCTAAGTATCCTTATTCGCGAGAAAGTGCATCGACAGGATTAAGCTGTGCTGCATTACGGGCCGGGATAAAGCCAAAGATAATCCCGATCATGCTGGAACAGACAAAGGCTGCAATAATCGATGTGGTTGAATAGGCCATCTGGAAAGTACCGCCAGCGAAATGACTAATCAGCTGCCCAATACCTAAGGATAGAAGTACGCCTAAGATCCCGCCCAAAATACAGACCAATACAGCTTCAATCAGGAACTGCTGCAAGATGTCACTTTGTCGTGCACCGACCGCCATACGTACGCCAATTTCCTGAGTACGTTCGGTCACCGAAACCAACATGATGTTCATGACTCCAATACCGCCGACAATCAGGGAAATGACTGCAATCGCGGAAACCAGTAAGGTCATGGTTTGTGTGGTTTGCTGAATGGTTTCGCGAATACTGTCGGAGTTTTGGGTAAACACGTCTTGCGCGCCGTGACGTTGTACCAGCAGGTTCAGAATCGCATTTTCAGCAGCAGCACTTGGGTATTCATCCTTAATTCGGACAATGATGCTACGCACATTCGCCTGACCTAACATCCGGCTCATCACAGTGGAGTAGGGCAGATAAACATTCAGGCTGTCTGAATTCCCCATCATCGATTTTTGCGCTTCAATCACGCCAATAATACGACTCGGTACACTGCCCAATAGAATGACCTGACCCACAGGATTGGTGCCATCACTAAAGAAAGTATTCTTGGTATTACTGTCAATCACTACGTCTTGGGCACGTTCAGTAACCCCTTCTTTGTCAAAAGGTTGTCCGGATTCGAAGGTCATGCCTTTGACATAGAAGAAGTCTTCACTGACACCATTGACCGTGGCAGAAGCTTCGGTATCTTTAAAACGGGCAGTGACGCTGCTATTGACTGAAGGACTGACCCCATCGACATAGGGTTGTTCAGCCAAAGCTTCAGCATCGGCAGGAACCAGTGTTTTGACTTGGGCGGTTTTGGAGTTATCACCAAATCCCCGACCCTGATAAACCGTAATGGTATTGGTACCCAGGCTACTGATATTTTCCAGAATCTGTTTCTGTGAGCCATTCCCTAAAGCGACCACCGATACTACCGATGCAATACCAATAATGATCCCGAGCATGGTCAGGAAGGTACGCATCCGGTGTGCATTCATGGCTAGAAGTGCCATGTGGAAGGCTTCGCCTAGTCGATCCGCAGCAGAGCGCCAAGAAGGTGTTTTCTTTTGCGGAGTACGGTCAAGCTGCTGCTTTTCTAGTACTTCGCCATCGGTTTCAGGCACATTGGCCCGATCCGAAATAATATTCCCGTCACTGATTTCAATAATGCGCGAGGCATTTTTTGCCACATTATGATCGTGTGTGACTAAAATGATGGTATGACCTTTGGCATTCAGTTCACGTAAAATACGCATCACTTCAATACCACTGTTTTTATCCAGTGCACCGGTCGGTTCATCGGCTAGAATCACATCGCCGCCGTTCATCAGGGCACGTGCAATCGACACACGCTGTTGCTGACCGCCGGAAAGTTGACTGGGGCGGTTTTGGGTTTTTTCAGCTAATCCTAGATCCGTGAGTAGTTGGGTCGAACGTTGTTGACGCGCAGAGGCATCGACACCAGTATAAATGGCCGGAACTTCAACATTCCCTGCCGCAGTTAAATCACCCAGTAAATGATAGCGCTGGAAAATAAAACCGAAATATTCACGGCGCAGTTGTGCCAGTTCATCCGGTTCCAATTTGCGTGTTTCACGCCCTTTAACCTGATAGCTACCCGCAGTCGGTTGATCTAGACAACCTAGGATATTCATCAGGGTTGATTTGCCCGAACCGGATTGCCCGACAATGGCCACCAGTTCTCCGGGATAAATCTCTAAATTAATGCCCTTTAAAATCTGAATGGTGCTTTCCCCGGCAGGGAATTCACGAGTCAGATCTGTGACCTTGAGCAAAGGCTGTTGATCTTGACTCATCATTACATTCTCACTGGACCGGCACCACCAGCTACACGGTTACTGCGTTTGGCAGAATCATTCGAGGTATCTGAAGCATCTGCAATGACCACTTGATCACCTTGTTTCAAGCCTTTAATCACTTGAGCGGTTACACGGTTGTTCAAGCCAACCAACACAGGTTGCGGTTTTGCAGTACCATCAGCCTGCACTACACGAACCATCGACATAGAAGCTTTGCCTTGTTCAATCAGTGATTTTTCTTCAGCAGACAGTTCCAGGCGTTTTGGTCGTTCAGTTTTAGCCTGATCTGTAGCTGCCGGCTTTTGTTCTTTGGCTTTATCTGCATTACGGTCAGCACGTTTGCCTTGTGGACGGTTTGAAGTCTGTAAAGCAGCCGCAGGAACGGTTAATACATTTTTTGCTTCACTGAGTACGATATAAACCTGTGCAGTCATATCAATACGTAACTTGCCATCTTCATTGGGTACATCAAATAAGGCGTTGTAATACACCGCAGAACTTGAAGATGAGGTTGAGTTGTTATTGGTTTCAGTATTAATTGAATTCGGTGCAGGTTCTACCTGGCGTAGTTTTGCATAATGCTTTTTGTCACTATTACCCAGCGTGGTGAAATAAACAGTTTGACCTTCTTCAACTTTCATTACATCAGCTTCAGAAATTTCAGCCTTAATGGTCATAGTGTCGAGTTTTGCCAATTTGACAATGGTCGGTGCACTTTGGTTGGCATTTACGGTCTGACCTTCCTCGGTCACAATCGCCACAATGGTGCCATCCATCGGCGCAACAATCTGGGTATAGCCTAAATCTTCTTTAGTCGTTGCCAGTGTTAAGCGAGATTGTTCAATTTGTGCATTAATCGCCAGAATTTCAGCTTGGGCTGTTTTATAGCTGGCCAATGCTGCTTCTAATTCGGCACGTGAAGTCGCATCTTGAGCATACATCGCTTGTTGACGTTGATATTCAGCTTGAACTTTAGCCAAGTTGGCTTGCTTGACTGCCAGTTGTGCTTGTTGATTTTTAATGCTCGCTTCAGCCGTTTTAAGATCATTTTCCTGACGAATCGAATCAATTCGCGCAATCAGTTGACCTTGTTTCACTTGGTCGCCCAGTTTCACATACATTTTTTTCACCTGACCAGACACCTGTGCACCGACGCTGACCATTTTGGTGGCTTCAAGTACACCGGTTGCAAGTACCGAGTCTTCAATATCACCACGGCTGACTTCACTGGTAATGTATTGAGGGGGTTGCTCTTTTGGCTTTAAGAAAAACCAGGCTGTGACTGCAATAGCAAGAATACAGACCACTGCTACAACTATTTTGGACGGCTTTATTTTTGGCATAGTGAGCATATAAATTGAGAAAATTGAAAAGATTATAAAAGCTAAATGAGGATAGAGCGTGAATTTTTAAAAACAAATGAGAATTATTTTCTTTTTTGAGATCTCTTGAAAAGTGACTAAAGCGATTGTGAACTGATTTTAGACCAGCCTTTTACAGCGTGATTTGTAGGCGATTAGCACTTTATTGAATTTGGATTCAATGAATTTTTGAAAGGTGATTTTCAGTTTGATTGTTGAGTTTCACAGCAATACTGCTATGAGACTGCATTTTTACCAACGGATCTCAAGCCTCGAGAACGGATTAGATTTTAGTCGAATAATACTGGACTTATTTAATGATTTTTGTTTAAAAAAATTCTATGTTTGACATTTTTGAATCTTCTTTATTTCAGCAGACCTAGCTAGATCATTATTCTAATAATTTAAAAAAATCTTTGTTTTATCTATAGATTTAAATAAAAAAAGTTTGTAACATTAAATTCCATAATTTTTTTATGGGATTAATAATAATAGTGCCATGCACAATGATTGTGCGCAATAAATCATGACTTTAATATGAAAATTTGTGAGAGGTAACGGATGGAATGGAATGAAAGTTATAATATTGGAATCGATGTGATTGATAATCAACATCGCCAAATCTTGGATTACATTAATGCTTTAGAGAAGATTAGAGTGAGTGGGGATCGTAATCAGATCAAAGAAGTCTTGGATGATTTGATTGATTATACCCAATCACATTTTAGTTTCGAAGAAAACTTGCTTGAACAAGTGAGTTATCAGTATTTGCCTTCTCATAGAGGCATACACGACTTATTTGTTAAACGGCTGAATGATTATCGTCAAAAATTTGATCGGGGAGAATCAGTCGAAAATGATTTATATCGATTACTGTCAAAGTGGTTGATTAATCATATCCAACATGATGATCAAGATTATGTGGATGCGGTGCGTGACAATATGCTGCACTATTTACGTTCACAAGAACAGAAGAAAGGTAAAAGTTGGTTTTCGCGTTTTTTCAGCTAAGCAGTAGGTAATTCAAATAACATTTGACCACACATACTGGTAATCGCTTGTAGAACCAGATGTTCTGGATTTTCCTTTCCTAGACCTTTAATGGATGCATCAATACGTAACAGCAGTGAAGGCCAGGTTAGAAAGTTATTTGGATTCAGTCGTCTTAGAGCTTGTTGATATAGACTGACTTTATTTTTCCAAATCCCGAGTTGCAAGGCATTTTGCGGCTGTTCAAACAGTTGCATAAGCAAGCGCATTTCTTTGCTGATACTCCATAAAATCAGGCTCATCGGTTCACCCGAGGCAATTAAATATTGGAAAATTTTAATTGCCTGAGCCAGATTTCCGGCAAGCAGGGCATCATTTAAGTCGTAAGTGGTATAGCGTGATTGATCTTGTAAACATGAATATAAATGATCAATCTGGATGATGTCGACATCGGCAAAAGTATCGCTGACGCGCATTAAACTGTTTTTTGCCGCGAGCAGGTTATGCTCATGATGTTGTTCAAGCCACTGCCAGGCATCATTCGCCAGTTTAATCCCCAGTTTTTCCGCTTCAATCCCTAAAATCCGTTGACGATCTTGTGGATAGTTGGCAGTCAGCGGTACAGTGACACCATTGGCATCAACCACCTGAAAAAAACTTGATTTTAAACTGCTACTGTCCTGTTTGGGCATCACCACAAGCAACAGGTTTTGCTCATTGTGCTGAATGTAGCTTTTCAGCTGCTTGATGCCATTAGCATCCGGCTTGATGTTGCCATGCACTTCAATAGCAAGCTGATTGGAAAAAAGCGATAAACTATTTAAAGCATTAAACACATTTTTCCAATCGCTGACATTGTTAATGTCATAACGCTGACGTTCAATTTCTTGTTTTTGCCAACTTTGACGAAACGCATCCAGCAAATTTTGCTCAAGTAATGGTTCTTGACCATACATAATCCAAGCACCGCGAGCTTCATCAACACGTTTTAGTGCTTGTGGATAGTCAAGTTTCATAGCTTAATTTCTATCTTTCAGGTTGAGTGGTTGATGCTGCTGGTTTGGTCACGACTTTCGGCAGACGATTCGATGAAATCTGACGTACAATTTGCTGTGCAATGTCATCAACAATGACTTGATTGAGATACTTCTGTTCTTGGTCATCGGTGTTGACTGTCGCGACGTCATATTGATAGCTGCGTGAAGCGGTCAGGGTACGTGGTTCAGTCACAGGATTACCTTGTGCATCTTCAATACGGAAAGTCACGGTTAAGCGAAGCAAAGTTTCGATCAATTTGCCATTCAATTCATGGCGTTGTGGGGTGTAATCCAGTACACGTAACACATAGGCATCGGGGCTATTGCTAAGTTGAATACCGGTTGCACCCAAATAAATTGCAAGTTTTTCATGTAATTGACCTGCATTATCTGGCAATGCCAATTTCATTTTAGAGTATGCAACAGGAGCCGTGGTTGGGGTAGTTCCTTTTAAGTGAAAACCACAACCGACTAAGCTAGCACTTAGACCCAAAGTTAATACAACCGCTGCAACACGTTGAACTAAATGCATGCTTATTCCTCTATTTAATTTTCCCAATTGTAATGATTGGGAGGGATATCTTTCCCTAAGCTCAGTGGATTGTAAAGTCAAAGCCCGTTGGCTGGCAACGGGCTTTGTGTTTTTTAAGCTTCCCTTTCTTAAAGGGAGGTTTGGAGGGATTATTTCTAAAATTCTTTCTCTTGCGCCATATATGGCTCAGGGAAGAAGATTAGGATGAGGGGTTTTTAAAATAAGTACCTCTCCCTAACCCTCTCCTGAGATGAGAGGGAACCTAAGGAATTTAAACCACCAAATTTACTAATTTATTCGGCACAACAATTTCTTTCTTGGTTGGACCGGTCAAGAATTGTTGAACTTCTGGTAAGGCTTTTGCCTGAGCCAAAATGTCTTCTTTAGACGTATCGACTGAAACTTCCAGTTTACCGCGAAGTTTACCATTCACTTGAACCACAATCGTTTGGGTATTACGAGTTAACGCAGACTCATCCACAACTGGGAAAAGCGCTTCGGTTAATTCAATGCCAAATTCAGTCAATAATGTTTGACTTAAATGCGGTGCAAATGGCGCAAGCATCGTCAGCAAAGTAATAATGGCATCACGTTCAACGGCAACATCATTGTCATCTTTTGCTTCAAATTTGTTGATGCTATTCAATAATTCCATTTGTGCTGCAATGGCTGTATTGAATGCATGGCGACGTTCTAAGTCATCACCGACTTTTTGAATGGTTTCATGTGTTTTACGACGTAAATCTTGCGCATCTTTGGATAGGCTTGCAGTATCAATATTCGCTGCATGGTTGCCTTTTTCCAGGAAGCCTGTTGCCAAACGCCATACACGTTTCAAGAAACGGTTTGCACCTTCAACACCGGCATCAGACCATTCAAGAGATTGATCTGGTGGTGCAGCAAACATCATAAATACACGTGCCGTATCTGCGCCGTATTGGTCAATAATCGCTTGCGGGTCGATACCGTTGTTTTTCGATTTCGACATTTTCTCTTGACCGCCAACTACAACTTCCTGACCATCGCCTTTATATTTCGCTGAAAGAATACGACCTTTTTCGTCTTTTTCTAACTCGATATCCGCAGGGTTAAACCAGGTTTTCTTACCTGATTCTGCTTCACGATAGAAGGTATCAGCCAAAACCATACCTTGAGTAAGAAGATTTGTGAATGGTTCGTTACCTTGAACAACACCTTCATCACGCATCAATTTATGGAAGAAACGTGCATAAAGTAAATGCAGAATCGCGTGTTCTACACCACCGATGTATTGGTTTACTGGAAGCCAAGATTGTGCAGCCTCAGGTTTAACCATACCGCCAGTAAAATCTGGAGATGCATAACGTGCATAATACCAAGATGATTCTACAAAGGTATCCAAGGTGTCTGTTTCACGACGAGCGTCCGCGCCACAGCAAGGACAAGTCGTTTGATAGAATTCAGGCATTTTGTTCAGTGGGTTACCTGAACCATCCGGCACCACGTCAGTCGGAAGAATTACTGGAAGTTGTTCTTCAGGTACAGGCACCTGACCACAAGTTTCACAGTTGATCATTGGAATTGGGCAACCCCAATAACGCTGACGCGAAACACCCCAGTCGCGTAAACGGAACTGAACTTTGGTATTGGCAAGTTTTTGTGGTTCTAATTTCGCGATAAACGCATCAAAAGCACCTTGGAAATCTAAGCCGTCAAACTCACCCGAGTTAACCAGTTTACCTTCTTTCGAACCGTACCATTCTTGCCACGTCGTAGCAGAGAATTCAGCATCATCTGCACCTTTGGCATCAATTACTTGTTTGATGGTCAAGCCATATTTATTGGCAAATTCGAAGTCACGTTCATCATGTGCAGGTACGGCCATCACCGCGCCTGAACCGTATGACATCAACACGTAGTTAGCAATCCACACTGGAACAGCTTCACCAGTCACCGGGTGCTTCACAGACAAACCTGTTGCCATGCCTTTCTTTTCAGCAGTCGCAAGATCCGCTTCTGCAACAGAACCCATACGGCATTCTTCGATAAATGCCGCCAATTCAGGATTGGTTTCAGCAGCTCTAAGCGCCATTGGATGTTCAGCAGCAACCGCAACATAAGTCACACCCATCAAGGTGTCACCACGTGTTGTATAAACAGTTAAATCATCGGCATAGATTTCAGGGTTCGCTGAAGGGAAGGTGATTTCCATGCCTTGTGAACGACCGATCCAGTTACGTTGCATGGTCAACACTTGTTGAGGCCAGCCATCTTTCAATGAATCTAAATCATCTAATAATTCTTGTGCATAATCGGTAATGCGGAAGTAATACATTGGAATATCACGTTTTTCCACCAATGCACCTGAACGCCAGCCGCGACCATTTTCAACTTGTTCATTGGCCAGAACGGTTTGATCGACTGGATCCCAGTTCACAGTTGAAAGTTTGCGATAAATCAAACCTTTCTTATAGAGCTGTACGAATAACCATTGTTCCCAGTGATAATACTCTGGCGTGCAGGTTGCAAATTCACGATCCCAATCGACTGAAAGGCCAAGTTTTTTCAATTGATCACGCATGTATGCGATATTTTCAAAAGTCCATTTTGCCGGAGCAACCTGGTGGGCAATGGCTGCATTTTCTGCAGGAAGACCGAACGCATCCCAACCCATCGGTTGCAACACCGTTTCACCTTTTAAACGGTGGAAGCGGCTGATCACGTCACCAATGGTGTAGTTACGCACATGACCCATATGCAGCTTGCCACTTGGGTAAGGGAACATCGACAGGATATAGCGATGTTTACCTTCTACAGTGTCGGCAACTTTAAATGCTTTGCGAGTTTCCCAGTCTTTTTGGACATTTGGCTCAATCGCACTAGCTTGATATTCAGGGTCAATGTGAGAAGTAGTCATAAACGTATATAAGAACAACGGTTAAAAGTTTGTTGCACAGCATAGCGCAAAATGCACTAAAAAGTGAATTTTGCGCCCGACATAAATCATAAAATATAAAAGTTTTTAACCAGCAAAAACCATTTCAAAGGAGGAAATGAGAGATTGCTGACTATTGAGCAGATAATACTTTATTAGAATTTGATGAACGATCCGCTTCTCGTGCTACAGCTGGAGCTGCATTTGCAGCAGCCACTGCAACATTGGCAAGGTTTTGAGCTTCTTTTGATACGGACTCTGCTTCTGCGGTAGAGGTGTTTTTAGAGCTTTGAGATGACTTATTCGGACCGTAAGTATCTACTTTGCCTTTTTTCTTGGCTGATTTTGGCGGGGGAGTGGTGGTGTAATGAGTAGACCCTTTTGCATCGACCCATTTGTAATATTCTTTAGCAAAGCCAGTGGTTGAACTTAGACTGAAGGTAAAGCATGCAGCCATGAACCCAATTTTGATGAAAGATGATGACATAATGAACAAGTCCTTATAATAATCAGTCAGTTGTAATATATGAAATATAGTCACATCAGTTTTGTATTTTATATGATTTTTATGTATTTGCAGAAAAAAAAGATAAGCTGACGAATGATATTAATGATTCAATTCAGCATGAAGAATGGTTTAATTTAGTGTTACTTTTTTAAATCTAAGTCGTTCTGTTTTGACTGATTTGTGATCATATGAGTAATGTGCGATGATGAAAATAAAAGCAGAATATTCGGCACATGACAGCGTTATTTTAAATTTGTATTGAGAAAGATAAATCTGAAAAACCGCAATATATTAAAATTATTTATTTAATTTATAGTATTTTTTTATCATTAAATTTTGAGTTGTAATGAAGTGATTGGTTTTTCTCATGAAATCCTCAATAAGCAAATGAAATGTAAAATCATGCCTAAAGCTTAAAAAACAGACGGTCTGTAAATAATCAAGAAAAAGCTAATTTTTAAACTTGACTTTAATAGTCGAAACTACAAAAATGCTGACTGTAGTTTTATATGCGTTTATTTGATCACCCTTCGAATCAGCGTCATTTTAGCAATGGACTTCTTCTCTAGCCGAGAAGCTGAACAAAGCCAACAAAATATGTTTATCCCAACATGTTTTAGACCTCATATTGCTCAAACAGCAGTCAGGTCAGATTTTTTTCCTATTGCTATGAAAACTATGAAATTTGTGTGCTATAACAGTGCAGACAGTTAATGAATTAACCACTACAAATGCCCTCCATTTGTTAGTGAAAAAGATTAGGGTGAATCACGTTGGAACTTTTATCTGGTGGTGAAATGCTCGTTCGCGCATTGGCGGACGAAGGCGTTGAACATTTATTTGGATACCCAGGCGGCGCAGTACTTCATATTTACGACGCGCTCTTTCAACAAGACAAAATCAATCATTACCTCGTACGTCATGAGCAAGCTGCTGGTCACATGGCAGATGCCTATTCGCGCGTAACAGGTAAAACTGGTGTGGTACTTGTCACATCAGGTCCGGGCGCAACCAATACAGTGACGCCTATTGCAACCGCATATATGGACTCAATCCCAATGGTGATTTTGTCTGGTCAGGTTGCAACACATTTAATTGGCGAAGATGCATTCCAAGAAACAGACATGGTAGGTGTTTCTCGTCCAATCGTGAAACATAGTTTCCAAGTGCGTCATGCCAGTGAAATTCCTGGGATTATTAAAAAAGCATTCTATATTGCGTCTTCAGGTCGTCCAGGTCCTGTGGTTGTTGATATTCCTAAAGATGCAACCAATCCTGCAGAAAAATTTGCTTACGAATATCCTGAAAAAGTGAAGATGCGTTCGTACCAACCACCGCATCGTGGTCACTCAGGTCAAATCCGTAAAGCCATTGAAGAATTGATCAGTGCTGAACGTCCAGTCATCTATAGTGGTGGTGGTGTTGTTCAAGGCAATGCATCGGAATTGCTGACTGAGCTTGCCCATCTTCTAAATTTCCCGGTAACCAATACCCTGATGGGCTTAGGTGGTTTCCCGGGTAATGATAAGCAGTTCATTGGTATGTTGGGTATGCATGGTAGGTATGAAGCCAACATGACCATGCACAATGCAGACGTGATTTTGTGTGTAGGCGCGCGTTTCGATGACCGTGTAACCAATAATCCAGCAAAATTCTGTCCGAATGCCAAAGTAATTCATATTGATATCGACCCGGCGACGATTTCAAAAACCATCATGGCGCATATTCCAATTGTGGGTGCAGTAGAACCTGTACTTCAAGAGATGCTGGTTCAATTGAAACAAATGAATGTTTCTAAGCCAAATCCTGAAGCGATTGCTGCGTGGTGGTCTCAAATCAATGAATGGCGCAAAGTACATGGCTTGCGTTATGAAGCGGGTAAAAATGGTGTAATGAAACCACAACAGGTGGTTGAAGCACTTGATCGTATCACCAACAGTGAAGCCATTATTACTTCGGACGTAGGTCAGCATCAAATGTTTGGTGCAAACTACTATAAATACAAACGTCCACGTCAATGGATCAACTCTGGCGGTTTAGGAACAATGGGTGTGGGCTTGCCATATGCAATGGCAGCGAAACTCGCATTCCCGGATCAGCAAGTGGTATGTATTACTGGTGAAGCATCCATTCAGATGTGTATTCAGGAATTATCGACATGTAAGCAATATGGCTTAAATGTGAAAATTCTCTGCTTGAATAACCGTGCTCTTGGGATGGTTAAACAATGGCAGGATATGAATTACGAAGGTCGTCATTCAAGCTCTTATGTAGATTCATTGCCAGATTTTGCCAAATTAATGGAAGCCTACGGTCACGTCGGTATTCAAATTGACCATGCAGATGAGCTTGATTCTAAGCTTGCAGAAGCAATGGCAATCAATGATAAATGTGTATTCATCAACGTAATGGTTGATCGTTCAGAGCACGTTTATCCAATGTTGGTGGCTGGTCAATCTATGAAAGATATGTGGTTAGGAAAAGGAGAGCGCACAAAATGAGACACATAATTTCTGTACTCGTTGAAAACGAAGCAGGTGCGCTTTCTCGCTTGGTAGGGTTGTTCTCTCAACGTGGTTATAACATTGAGACTTTGAATGTAGCACCGACTGAAGATCCAACCATGTCGCGTTTGACCCTCACCACTTATGGTGATGATCATAAAATTGAACAAATCACCAAACAGCTCAACAAATTGGTTGAAGTGGTAAAAGTGGTTGATTTGTCTGAAGGTGCACACATTGAGCGTGAACTGATGTTGATTAAAGTGAAATCACTTGGATCAGCACGTGCCGAAATCAAACGTACTGCAGACATTTTTCGTGCCCAAATTGTCGATGTAACACCGACGACGTATACGATTCAAATTGCAGGTACCACTGAAAAGCTAGATGGCTTTATTGATGCGCTGGCAGAAAATACCATTCTTGAAGTGGTGCGTTCAGGTGTATCGGGTATCGCGCGCGGCGAAAAAGTTTTAACGATCTAACAGATTTTAATTTTATTCACACATTCTACTCATCTTATAGGTGAGGTTCCAAGCCAATGAATACCAATAACATCATTGGCTTGGATAAAAGGAAACAAAAGCATTTAAGCGGAGACAGCAATGCAAATTTTTTACGATAAAGACTGTGACTTATCTATCATCCAAGGTAAAAAAGTAGCGATCATCGGTTACGGTTCACAAGGTCACGCACATGCGCTTAACCTTAAAGACTCTGGCGTTGACGTAACTGTTGGTCTACGTGCGAACTCTACTTCTTGGAAAAAAGCTGAGAATTCAGGTCTTAAAGTTGCTGAAGTTCCTGCTGCTGTAGCGCAAGCTGACGTAGTAATGATCTTGACTCCAGATGAATTCCAATCACAACTTTACCGTGACGTGATTGAGCCAAACATCAAGCAAGGTGCGACTTTAGCATTTGCTCATGGTTTCTCTATTCTTTATAACCAAGTTGTACCACGTGCTGACTTAGACGTAATCATGGTTGCGCCTAAAGCACCAGGTCACACAGTACGTTCTGAATACCAACGTGGTTCAGGTGTGCCTGACTTAATCGCCATTCACCAAGATGCTTCTGGTAATGCACGTAACGTAGCGCTTTCTTACGCTTCAGGCGTAGGTGGTGGTCGTACAGGTATCATCGAAACCTCATTCCGTGAAGAAACTGAAACTGACCTTTTCGGTGAGCAAGCAGTTCTTTGTGGTGGTGCTGTTGAATTGGTTAAAATGGGCTTCGAAACTTTGGTTGAAGCTGGTTATGCGCCTGAAATGGCTTACTTTGAATGCTTGCACGAACTTAAATTGATCGTTGACTTGATGTTTGAAGGCGGTATCGCGGACATGAACTATTCAGTATCTAACAATGCTGAATATGGCGAATACGTAACGGGTACTGAAGTAATTAACGAACAGTCTCGTGAAGCAATGCGTAATGCGCTTAAACGTATCCAGTCTGGTGAATACGCGAAGATGTTCATCCAAGAAGGTGCATTGAACTACCCATCTATGACTGCACGTCGTCGTCAAAATGCAGCTCACGGTATCGAAGTAACAGGTAACAAACTTCGTGCGATGATGCCTTGGATCCAAGCGAACAAGATTGTAGACAAAGAAAAGAACTAAGTTCTAATTTCTAAGTCAAAAAAGCCCTTGTTTTATAACAGGGGCTTTTTTATGCAAAGCAGTATTTTTCCTCCTTGCCCTTCGTACAAAACAGTGTTTTGTACTCGTTCATACCTTGGATTCAAGCAAATACAATCGTAGACAAAGAGAAAAACTAAGTTTTCTTTTTGTTTCAAAGATACAAAAAGGCCGCTCAATTGAGCGATTTTTTTGTGATACAGTACTCATAATCGTCCGCATTATTGAGTGTGCTGAACAATGAAAACTAAAATGAAAACTAAATTATTGCTTTGTATTGCTGCGTTGGCTTTTTCCAATTTAAGTACTGCTGAAACTGTTTTAAATGCTCCAGAATATAAACCACTCAATAACGTTCGTGTTTCCATGCAACGTATGTTGCGTTCGAGTGAGGGAAGATATTTCCTTAGCTTGTATGCCGGTATTTGGAATCCGCATGCCACGTTATATGACCTGGTTGAACCTCAGACAATCAATTTAAAAGGATTGCAAAAAGGTGATCAGCTGAATTTAAAATCTGTTGATGCCGATTCTGAAAATATAACAAATAAGACTTATCAATTATCAGGGATACTCAATCCTAATAGCGGTGATCTTAAGGCGATGTTGGCTGATGGTGATGATACTTTGGGAAAATTTATTCAATTTGAGCCTGCAATAAAGGTCTCAGCTAAACCTAATTTTATTTTTAAATTTTATGGTCAGGAAGATATTAACCAGCCATATGGTTCGGTACTCAAACGATTAGATATTGTGAATAAAAATAATAACAATGTGGCACAAAGCCTAACAGGATTTACTGCGTTTCCGAAAAGTATCGGTTATATGGATATTAATTTTGATGGGTATTATGACATTGTATTGTCAGATATTTCAGGAGAACGAACCATTCAAGATAAACGTTATATTTATTGGATGTTTAACCCCAAAACCCAACAGTTTCAGCGCTCACCACAACTTGAAAAGATTGTGGGGTTTCCAAATGTACATGGGGAAAAGCAACAAATTGATTTTGGGGAGGGGCAGTTATACCAAGTGGAAAAAGGGTTGTTAAATCGGATGGAATAACCACTCACTGCTTGTAATTAAAGATATAACTAAAAAGAGCTGTTTAAAACATGATGGTTTAGAAGGATATGTTTTCTCTTTATTTATTTTAGGATTATACCGTATTTCAATAAATCTACATCTAATTATCATCAAACTGAAAGAAACAACATCTAAGCTAAGTCTAAAATAACGACATAGGTGTTGTATGGCAAATTTGTATGCGACCAGTCTGCTAAAACAACAAGATTTTCCAGAAAGTTTTCAATTTTATTTTAAACAAAGAAAGCAAAATATTGTGTGTGATGATATCCAGGTTTTAAAAGACTTGGTTCGTCCACGCCTAAAAATAGCCATCGTTACTGAAACTTGGCCTCCAGAAATTAATGGGGTGGCACTATCTTTACTACAACTCTGTAAAGGTTTGCAAAAACAAGGTCATAAAATTTTACTGATTCGACCAGAGCAACAGGAGAGCTGTCACGACTTTATCCCCAGTAAAGAGTGTCTGGTCAAAGCACAATCTATTCCTAAATACCCAAGCCTTCAATTTGGTTGGCCACAATTTTTAAAAGTATCACAAGCACTGGATAGATTTGTACCGGACGTTGTACATATTGTTACCGAAGGACCCTTAGGTTTGAGTGTTTTGCAGGCTGCAAAAAGCAAAGGAATTCCGGTTTCAAGTGGTTTTCATTCGCCTTTTCAAGAGTTTAGTCGCTTTTTTGATTTGGCTTTTTTAGTTAAGCCCATCCAGCACTATTTACGTTGGTTTCATAACAATACACAACTTACCTGTATTCCAAGTAAAGATACAGAATATATTTTAAGACAGTTTGGTGTTCGTTGCCCGTTGGCTATTGTTGGACGTGGTGTAGATCTTGCATGTTTTTCTCCAGAACATAGTTCGGAGGCTTTACGTCAACACTGGAAAGCTACTTCAGAAACCAGGGTGATGTTGTATGTAGGACGACTATCTCCCGAGAAGGAAATAGATGTCGTGGTGAATGCCTATATCGCTATGAGGCGAATGACTCAGCATGATGTAAAACTCGTCATTGTCGGTGATGGACCAGATCGGACTCGTTTGGAAATGTTATGCCAAGGTCATGATGTTATTTTTACGGGAAATTTAACCGGTTTGAAATTAGCTCAAGCTTATGCAAGTGCCAATGTTTTTGTATTTGCCAGTCAAGTTGAAACCTTTGGAAATGTGGTGCTTGAGGCCATGGCAAGTGGTTTGCCCGTGATTGCTTATGATTATGCTAGTGCACATTTACATGTGAAAAATAATGAAACAGGGTGGTTAAGTCCTTTAGGTCAGATGGATAAACTGATTCAGTTAATTTATCAGTTACCGAATAATCATCACTTGAAATACATGGGGATAAAAGCCCGTGAAGCAGTACAGGATGTAGGATGGCAAAATCCTGTGCGACAGTTTGAACAGGCACTATATGGAGTTGCCAGAGAGATGCAAATGACATCCTGAATTTTAAGCAGATGCTTAAAGGAGAATCATCATGAAATTAAAAAAAGCAATAATAACGATGCTAGATCTCGATTTAAAAGGATGTATGTATCTGAATCATTTTTCACATTCACATACGGTAGCCCATTTTTTTAAGATCATTAGTCGTCTCGGTAATGGTTTGTTTTGGTGCCTCATGTTAGCCAGTCTTTGGGTATTGGAAGATAAGTTTTATATCGAGCAGTTGCTATATATCTTGATTAGTGGGTCTATAGGTTCTGCAATTTATAAAATCTTGAAACAAAAAACTACACGTCCTCGACCTTATCAAGTGCATCAAGTGATTCTATTGCGAGAGCAACCGCTAGATCACTTTAGCTTTCCGTCTGGACATACCTTGCATGCCGTCATGGCGAGCACAGTGATGGGCTATATTCAGCCGATGTTACTTGTTTTGATGTTGCCTTTTACGCTTTTGGTTGCCATATCCCGTATGGTTTTAGGACTGCATTATCCGAGTGATGTGATTGTGGGGGCGTTGATTGGTGTGTTGGTCGCAACAGGAATTATTTTTACCGCGCCATTTTTAAATATCGTGTTATAAAAATGTCTTTTTAAAAATCGAAAAACTAGCTCTCGATTTTAGTAATTTGTTAAAGTAGGGCATTCATTTAGCGCTTAGGAATAACCATGGGTTTACGTTGGACTAACACTATTGATCTTGCAATTGAACTTTCTGAAGCACATCCCGATGTCGATCCGCAATGGATTCGCTTTACAGACCTACATGCATGGGTTTGCGCATTGCCAGACTTCAAGGATGACCCGGAAAAATCGACTGAAGGTTTGCTGGAAGGGATTCAAATGGCCTGGATTGATGAAGTTCGTTAATCAGTAAATCGAAAAAAGCAACTTTTTACATATCAAAAGCTGATACTTGCTGATTATCTCGGTATAATGCGGCAAAATTTTCTCGTCAAATTGACATAAGGAGCCAATCATGGCTATCGAACGTACTTTATCTATCGTTAAACCAGATGCAGTTGCTAAAAACAACATCGGTGACATCTTTGCTCGTTTTGAGAAAGCTGGTCTTAAAATCGTTGCAACTAAAATGAAACATTTGACTCAAGCTGAAGCTGAAGGCTTTTATGCTGAGCATAAAGAACGTGGTTTCTTCGGTGACCTTGTTGCGTTCATGACTTCTGGTCCTGTTGTAGTATCTGTTCTTGAAGGTGAAAACGCTGTTCTTGCTCACCGTGATATCTTAGGCGCAACTAACCCTAAAGAAGCTGCTCCTGGTACTATCCGTGCAGATTTCGCTGTAAGCATCGACGAAAATGCTGCTCACGGTTCTGACTCAGTTGCATCTGCTGATCGTGAAGTTAACTACTTCTTCGCTCAAACTGAGATCTGCCCACGTACTCGTTAATTCGAAGTATTCAAACCAGATAAGTGTTATTATACTTATCTGGTTTTTTTATTCTCTGAATAATACTTTGCTCGATTATTGAGCTTCTCCTTTCATCTTTAGACATGGTTTAGGTAATTACACATGAGTACTGAAGTCGTCGCTACATCAGCAATTTCTGCTGACCAGCAACCATCTCCATCCGCTCCGACACAGCAAAATGCTGTGGAAAAAGTGAACCTACTCGGCATGTCACGTCCGCAACTGGAAAAATTCTTTGAGGATATGGGTGAGAAGAAGTTTCGTGCCGGGCAGGTTATGAAATGGATTCACCAGTTCTTCGTAACTGATTTTGCTGAAATGACCAATATTTCAGGCAAACTGCGTGAAAAATTGGAACGTATTTGTGAAATTAAAGCGCCCGAAGTGGTGCATAAAAACTATTCTAAAGACGGTACCCGTAAATGGGTATTCCGTGTTGGCGATGGTGAAGGTTCTCTCGTCGAAACTGTGCTGATTCCGGCAGAACATCGTAGCGGTTTGCGCCGTACCTTGTGTATTTCTTCACAAGTGGGCTGTGCACTGGACTGTTCATTCTGCTCAACCGGTAAACAGGGTTTCCAGCGTGATTTGACTCAGGCGGAAATTATCGGTCAGCTGTGGATGGCGAACTATTCCTATATGGAAGATGTGCCGGTGCTTGAGCGCGAACGTTCAGTGACCAACGTGGTGATGATGGGTATGGGCGAGCCATTACTCAACTACGATGCCGTGTTGAACTCGATGCGTGTGATGTTAGATGACTTTGCCTATGGCATGTCAAAACGTCGTGTGACTTTATCGACGTCTGGTGTGGTGCCGAAAATCGACCAAATGGTCAAAGATATTGATGTGGCGCTTGCCATTTCTTTACATGCGCCAAATGATGAACTGCGTAATGAATTGGTTCCAATTAATAAAAAATATCCGTTAGAGCAGCTCATTGCTGCATGTCAGCGTTATATTGCCAAAGATGGTAACGAAAGTTCACGTAAACATGTGACCATTGAATATGTGATGCTGGATGGGGTGAATGATCATCCTGAACATGCACAACAAATGATTAAGTTGTTAAAAAATTTACCAAGTAAAATTAATTTAATTCCATTTAATCCATTCCCGCATGCACCATACGGTCGTTCAAGCCGTAACCGCATTATTTCTTTCCAAAAAACTTTGTCTGATGCAGGTTTTGTGTGTACGATTCGTCAGACACGTGGTGATGATATTGATGCTGCGTGCGGACAGTTAGTGGGTCAAGTGGCTGACCGTACCCGTCGTGCGGAACAGTGGAAAAAGAAAATTGCGCAAAGTAATGAGATTATGCGCTCTCAAGGATAATAAAAGGGGACGTCAATTGAGAAAGCCCGCATATAAATTAGCTTTTATTACAATGATTTGTATGTCTGCTATTTTTATCACTGCTTGTCAGACATCGACAACAATGGTGAAGAAAGATCCAGAAAAAGCAGTTAAAGTTCGCACTCAATTGGCTGCAGAATATATCAAATCGGGCGATCTGGATTCTGCAAAGCGTACTTTAGACCAAGCGCTTGAAATGAATCCTCGAGATTCCGCTGCGAATATGATGATGGGGATTTTACTGCAACAAGAAGGCAGTAAAGTCAGTATGGATAAGGCAGAAGCATATTTTAAGCGTGCCATTTCTGCTGATTCGAAAAATGCACAAGCGCGTAACAACTACGGTACTTATTTGTATCAAATTGAGCGTTATAATGACGCGATTGAGCAACTCAATGTAGCGGGAACAACATTGGGTTATGATCAGCGCTACAAGGCATTGGAAAATGTAGGGCGAATTTATTTAAAACTAGGTGATATGGCGAATGCTGAAAAATCATTCAAACAGGCCCTGCAAGTAAATCGTGACTCCTACATTTCAATGTTAGAGTTGTCCGAAATTTTTTATTTGAAACAGCAGACCACTGCTGCGACACAGTTGTATGAACAGTTTGTGCGTGGTGTTGGTCAAAAGAATCAAGGTGCGCGTGCGCTCTGGATTGGTATCCGAAATGCACGGGCAAATAGTGACACAATGGGAATGCAGGTACTTGTCAATCAATTACGTGCACTCTTTCCAGAGAGTCCGGAATACCAACGTTATCTGCAATTACAGTACAGTACTGAGGCCGTATGGAAGTAAATCCTAATTCACAGCAATCAAATGGTTCAAGCGTAGCACCCAATGCATTAGGAAATGTTCAGCGTCCAGGTGAGTACTTACGTCAAATTCGAATTGCACAAAAGCGTGAATTAAATGACGCTGCCAAAGATTTGAACATGCAAGTGAAAACTTTGACAGCTTTAGAGCAAGATGATTATAAAGCTTTGCCGGAAGCGACCTTTATTAAAGGTTACTATCGTATTTATGCGAAATATTTAAAAGTCGATGCAACAGCGATCATCCAGCGTTTTGATGAGATCTATCAAAATGATACAGGGTTATTGCCAAATCATGCCTTAAACAATTCACCGATTAAAATTATGGGCAAACTCCCAGGTTCAAATCGTGATCGCAATAAGAAGTGGTTAAAACGTATCGTCATTGCTTTAGTGGTATTGGTTGCTGTAGTTGCTGCTGTGATGGCTATACAAAATTTGTCGTCAAATAAAGATGATAACCAAGAAATTGCACCTGCAGAATCCGATGTAGAAGTGTTGAATCTAGATCATTCAACAGCTGTATCGGGTGATCAGTTGGAGCTTGAGTTTAGCCGCCCAACTTCTGTTCATATTGTAGATTCAACCGGTAAAGTTCTGGTAACAGGTCGTCAAGCATCAACAGTGAAATTAAATGGTGAAACTCCATTCCAAATTCGCCTTGATGATGCATCAGCTGTCACATTAACTTTAAATAATGAAAATATTGCGTTGTCACCTTATACAGTGGATGGCAAAGCAGACTTTCGTTTGTCACGTTAATGGGTAAAGAGAAGAGCGATATTAATGATTGAAAATCCGATTAAGCGCCGTCCCACTCGTAAAATTCGTGTTGGTTCAGTCTATGTAGGTGGTGATGCACCTATTAGTATCCAAAGTATGACCAATACCGAAACCTGTGATGTGGCTGCAACCGTTGCACAAATTCAACGTTGTGTCGATGTCGGTGCGGACATCATGCGTGTTTCTGTACCTTCGATGGAAGCAGCAGCGGCATTTGGTGAAATCCGTAAACAGGTGAATGTGCCTTTAGTCGCCGATATTCATTTCGACTATAAGATTGCTTTAGCTGTTGCTGATGCCGGTGCAGATTGCTTGCGTATTAACCCAGGCAATATTGGTTCTGAAGCGAAAATTCGTGAAGTGGTTGCTGCGGCACGTCACCACGATATTTCAATGCGTATTGGCGTGAATGCCGGTTCACTGGAAAAAGACATTCAGAAAAAATATGGCGAGCCGACAGGTCAAGCGTTACTTGAATCTGCGATGCGTCATATCGATATTTTAGACCGTCTGGATTTCCAGGAATTTAAAATTTCGGTGAAAGCATCAAATGTGTTTCTAACCATGGATGCCTACCGTTTACTGTCAGCGCAAATTGATAATCCACTGCATTTGGGTGTAACTGAAGCTGGGATCTACCGTACCGGTTCTGTGAAGTCAGCAATTGCCCTCGGTGGTTTGTTGATGGAAGGCATTGGCGATACCATGCGTATTTCCTTGGCAGCAGAGCCTGAAGAAGAAGTGAAAATTGGTTTTGATATCTTAAAATCATTGGGGCTTCGTTCTAACGGAATTAACTTTATTGCCTGCCCAAGCTGTTCGCGTCAAGAATTTAACGTGATTAAAGTGATGCAATCACTGGAAGAGCGTTTGGAAGATATTCGTACCCCCATGGATGTATCCGTGATTGGGTGTAAAGTGAATGGTCCGGGCGAAGCCAAAGAAGCCGATATTGGCGTGGTTGGTGCAAGTCCGCGTTCACTGGTGTATCGTAATGGTGAGAAAAGCCATTTAATCGATACCAATCAATTGGTTGATGAAATCGAAACTATGGTTCGTCAACGTGTTCTAGAGCTTGAAAAAGCTAAATCTAAAGAGATTATTCGTAGTTCATCATGAGTTCAATTGTCGCAATCAAAGGTTTTAATGACATTCTTCCAACGCAAACTGCTGCGTGGAGACGTCTTGAGCAACATTTAGCATCGTTAATGGATGCTTATGGTTACCAGCAAATCCGTTTGCCGATTGTTGAACAGACCAATCTGTTCAAACGTTCAATTGGTGATGCTACGGATATTGTTGAAAAAGAAATGTACACGTTCTTGGACAAGGGTAATCCACCTGAGTCTTTGACTTTGCGTCCTGAAGGGACTGCAGGCTGTGTACGTGCCATGCTTGAGCATAACTTGCTTCGCGGTGCGACTCCTCGTGTGTGGTATGTCGGACCCATGTTCCGTTATGAAAAACCACAAAAAGGGCGTTACCGTCAGTTCCATCAATTTGGTGTGGAAACATTTGGTGTTGCTACACCGGATATGGAAGCAGAATTGATTTTGATGACTGCACGTTTGTGGAAACGCATGGGTGTGGCGGATAAAGTCCGTTTAGAATTGAACACTTTAGGTGAATCAGACGAACGTGCGGCATACCGTGCAGCGTTAGTTGAGTTTTTAGAATCGCATAAAGGTGATTTAGACGAAGATTCACAACGTCGTCTAAGCACCAATCCGCTGCGTATCCTCGATTCTAAAGATGCACGTACGCAAAAAATCCTTGAAAATGCACCGAAACTGCATGACTTCATGGGTGAGGATAGCATGAATCATTTTGCACAATTGCAGCAGTATTTAACTGATGCAGGTGTGGAATTTGTGATTAACCAAAAATTGGTTCGTGGTCTAGATTACTACAACAAAACCGTTTTTGAATGGACAACTACACATTTGGGTTCACAAGGAACCGTATGTGCTGGTGGTCGCTATGATGGTCTTGTAGGTCAATTGAAAGGTAAAACTGATCAATCTGTACCTGCGGTTGGTTTTGCAATGGGTATGGAGCGTTTACTGCTTCTACTTGAACAAGTTGAAGACAATACACCTGTACGCGATTGTGAAGTATTCTTGTTGTCGGATCCTGCATCGCAAGGTAAAGCCTTGGTACTTGCAGAACAAATTCGTAACCAGATCGAAGAGGCAAATAGCAATATTCGCCTGAAAGTCGGTTCTCAAGGTTCGATGAAATCTCAGATGAAAAAAGCCGATCAATCTGGCGCTATTTTTGCCGTGATTGCAGGTGAACGTGAGTGGGAAGCACAACAATTAGCTGTGAAAGAATTGGCGACCGCCGAGCAAACTGATGTTGCTGTGGCGAATATTGTGCCATTCTTCATTGAAAAATTTTCTTCAAAATAAGCTTAAAAAACATAAGGAAAGGGTAATCACATGAACGCATTGAGTGATGAAGAACAACTTGATAGCTTGAAATCTTTCACTAAGAAATATGGCTCTGCCATGATTAGTGGGATTTTAATTGCGTTGATTGCCTTTTTCGGATGGGAATATTGGCAGAAGAAAAACCTGGCTGAATCTCAAATGGAAACAGCCAAGGTTCAACAGTTGATGGATGAAGCTAAAAATGCGCAAGGCAATGCCAATGCATTTAATGCCTTATCTGCAACTGCGGACAAAATTGTCAAAGAAGCCCCAGATTCTGCACAAGCCATTCAAACGCAATTGCTTATGGCTAAATTGGCTTATGACAAAGCAGATTATGCGCATGCAGAAAAAGCATTAAAAAAAGTTGAAAATTCTAAGCTGGATGATGCAGGCTTGATTCAGCTAGTTAAACTCCGCTTGGCTTATGCTCAGCTTGCGCAAAAGAAATATGATGATGCATTAAAGACATTGTCTGCAGTGACAGATCCCGCTTTTAAAGCGACCGCTGATGAAGCGCTTGGTGATGTGTATGTTGCTAAAAATGATATAGAAAATGCTAAGAAATCGTACAAGAGTGCATGGGATGCACTGGTTGAACGTCAGCAGGAACGTCAAATTTTACAAATTAAACTCGAAAGTGTCGGCGTTTTAGTTGATGATCCTGATGTGGAACGACCAATTTTAGAAACACAAGTGGATGAGTCATGATGGATAGAAAATACAAAATACCGTTTGCGCTGACAATTTTAACATTCGCACTTGTTGGCTGTTCAACCAATAAAATTAAAGTGGAAGAGGTTAAGCCGAATCCATTACCTAAATTGGCTCAAGCCAAAAGTCTTGTTCCGGTATTTTCTCAAAGTGTTTCATCAACATTGAAAGCGGATCCATTACGTCTGCGTTTAGATGTGGATAACGGTGTAATCTTTGCCTTAGATCCAAAAGGTGAAGTCGCGGCTTATCAAGGCAAGCAGCGTATCTGGGAAAAAAAGGTGTCTAAGCAGGGCTTAAGCTCTGGTGTAGAAGCAGGTGAAGGCACTCTTGTTGTTGGTAACAAGAAAGGTCAATTGTTCGCTTTAGATCAAGCAACAGGCGAGCAAAAGTGGACTGCACAATTGGCAGGCGCCATTTTATCGACTTCACTGATTCAATCCGGTCGTGTAATTACTGTCAGTAATGACGGCACTGTTTATGCACATGATCTTGCCACCGGTCAGCAAGTTTGGACATATAACCTTCCTAATGTACAATTTAGCTTACGTGGAATGGCATCTCCGGTCGCACTCGACCCGCGTACGGTATTGATTGCTTCGTCAAATGCTTATGTTTATGCCCTTGATATACTCAGTGGTGTACCGCGTATGCAGCGCCGTGTTGCAGTAAGCGAAGGCCGTTCAGATATTCAACGCCTCAATGATATTGATGGCGATCCAGTTGTTGCAGGTCAGTTTCTTGTAACAACCAGTTTCCAAGGACAAGTCACTGTTACAGATTTAGCTTCACAACAAGTGGTGTGGAGTGAAGATGCAAGCAGTATCCAACGTCCAGAAGTAATGAATAATACCGTTTTTGTTGCACAGGCAGATGGCAAAATCACTGCTTATGCACTAACAACAGGTGAGCAATTATGGCAAAACGATAGTTTGCTCAATCGTCAGCTCAGTAATCCTGTTGTTCTCGGACAAGACCTTGTGGTTGGTGATCTCGATGGTGTATTACACTTAATCGATCCAACTTCTGGGCAACTCATTGGTCGATCAAAAACAAGTGGTGAAGTACGTTCACTACGCGAAATTGATGGACAACTATATGTCTCCACCAGAAAGGGCGCGTTAAGCGTTTGGCAGAACCGTTAATTTATGAAACCCGTAATTGCGCTAATTGGACGTCCGAACGTCGGTAAATCAACGTTATTTAACCAGATTACCAAGAGTCGTGATGCACTCGTTGCTGACTTTGCTGGTCTTACTCGTGACCGCAAATATGGCGATGCAGTATTCCAAAATAAATCCTTCATTGTAGTTGATACAGGCGGTATCGGTGAAAGTGAAGCAGGTATTGATTCATATATGGCTGAGCAATCAAAAACAGCCATCAATGAAGCCGATATTATTGTTTTTGTTGTTGATGCGCGTGCGGGATTACTAGCGTCAGATGAACAAATTGCACGAGAACTTCGTACCCTAGGGAAAAAAGTTTACTTGGTTGCAAACAAAGTTGATGGTGTACATGCAGAAGCTGCAGTGGTTGAGTTTTATCAACTCGGCTTTGGCGAACCATTACATGTTGCAGCAAGCCACGGTCGTGGTGTTGCTCAAATGCTGGAAGATGTGCTTGCAGATGTTCCTGAGGATGAAGATCCTGAGTTGCATGACCAGAACACTGGTTTACGCTTAGCCGTGATTGGTCGTCCGAACGTCGGTAAATCGACCTTGGTCAACCGTTTACTGGGTGAAGAGCGTGTTGTGGTTTATGACATGCCAGGTACTACGCGTGATTCTATTTATATTCCGTATGAACGGAATGAGCAGAAATACACGCTGATTGATACTGCAGGTGTACGTCGTAAAGGCAAGGTAGATGAAATGGTTGAGAAATTCTCAATCGTGAAAACTTTGCAAGCCATTAAAGATGCTCACGTTGTAATTGTGGTATTGGATGCACGCGAAGGCGTGGTTGAACAAGATCTACATTTGATTGGCTATGCTTTAGAAGCGGGTCGAGCAATGGTGATTGCAATCAACAAATGGGATAACATGACGGAGTATGACCGCAAGCAATGTAAGCTTGATGTTGAACGTCGTTTTGACTTTATTCCATGGGCGAAAGTGCACTTAATTTCAGCACTTCATGGTACTGGTGTGGGGGAAATGTATCCTTCAATCCATCGTGCATTTGATTCTTCACATTTGAAAGTTTCGCCAGCGAAATTAACCCAAATTTTGAATGATGCAACTGAAGCACATCAACCGCCAATGATTAACGGTAAACGTATTAAAATGCGTTATGCCCATATGGGTGGTCAAAATCCACCAACGATTATTGTGCATGGTAATAAGGTTGATAAAACCCCTGCAGATTATCGTCGCTATTTAGAAAATGTCTTCCGTCGTGTCTACAAACTTGAAGGTACACCGGTTCGTATTGACTTTAAAACGTCTGAAAATCCGTTTGAAGGGCGTAAGTCGCAAATGGATGAACGCGTTGCAGCACGTAAACGTCGTTATGTTCAGAAGTTTAAAAAGGCTGAAAAGAAATTTAAGCGCTAATGGATTTTTGTTGATGCTGATAAAAAGCCCGAAGTTTACTTTGGGCTTTTTTCTTTTAAGATGTCATTATATTTTGGGATAAGGATGTACACGTGACCAGATTGATACGAATAGATGTCGATACAATTGAGCATATTGTCCCTCTATCTAAAGAATTGGATCGCAAGACTAAAATTCAGCAGCAAAAACAGGCAATTTATCATTATCGAAATCAATTACTCTCCCAACAATTAGAGACCACAATTCAGCAAGAAGATTTTGCTACCACTCAACATGGCAAACCGTATTTAGTTAAATCGCCTAAATTTTATTTTAATCATAGTCATAGTCAAAAAAATTATGCTTTAGTAACCAGTACCCATATGCAGGATTTAGGTGTGGATATTGAAGATTTAGATCGAAAGGTACGATTTGAAGCTTTGGCAGCGCATGCTTTTCACCCCAATGAATTGCAACACTGGAAGGAACTGGAACACGATCGTGACTATTGGTTTAAAGTCTGGACGACTAAAGAAGCGGTATTGAAAGCATCTGGCTTGGGTATACATCTAAATTTAAATGAGCTAGAGACTCAGGTGCATCCTGTTTATGATGGAGGATTATGCACTCATCCTTTAATCGGAACATTTGCTTATCAAAATTTCAACCTCAGTCATGTCATGTTAACCGTTGCATGGCGTGCAGAAGCCTCTTGTAAAGGTTTTGCTTTTCCAGAAATCAAAATATTTTTTCCAGCTTAAAAAGTTTTTTAAATAAACTTTATGAATCATTGAGTTTTTAAAGAGCCTGTTCATCAGGTTCTTTTTTACTTCGATTTTGCTTATTTTCTTTTTGCCAAAAATATATTGCTCATCCGGTTAATAAACTGCGGGCTGAGCTTAGAACGCATCATCAGTACTTTGGTTTTAAGTTCTACCGCTTGATGGATTTTGGCGAATAGGGAGTCTTTTGCTTGCACACGTGCGTAAATTGCCTGTGCGACATCTTCAGCGGTTAAATGCACGCCCATATTTTGGATGCTGCCTGCATCCATATCTTTGACCATTGCGGTTTGAACAAATAGAGGCATGACATCTAAAACGCGAATGCCGTATTTTTGCCAGTCAATATCTAAGCCTTCGGTAATGCCGCGAACCGAAAATTTACTGGCTGAATACGAGATTAAATCGGCTTGGCCATAAATTGCAGCGGCAGAAGACAGGTTGATAATACGAGCGAAAGAAGCTTGCTTTAGGAAAGGTAAAGCGGCATGGCAAGCATTTAAAACACCTTTGACATTAATATCGACGGTTCGGTGATGTGCTGCAATATCGGTCTGTTCAAAAGCCCCTGAATAGAGAATGCCAGCATTGTTGACCAACACATTCATTTCGCCTGCCCAAGTTTGAAATTCAGTTAAAGCTCGTTGCGATTGCTGATAATCAGCAACATCGAGTAAACCTGCTTTAGCTTGTGATCCTAATTGCTGGGCAAGTTTTCGGGCTAGAACCTCATTGATATCATAGATGCCGGCTTTATAGCCGTGCTGATAAAAGAGCCTTGCCGTTGCAGCACCAATGCCTTGTGCTGCACCACTAATAAAGATACTGTGCATAGGTTTTTCCCTATCAATTTTGTTTTTGTGCGCTTAATTTTTTAACTCGTTGTGTTTGAGCATAACCAACCTGGATAGTGAAAACCGTTGTTAATTGGAAATGATTGGAGTGATGAAAACATGGATAAATTATTGGCAGTGATGCGTGAATTACGTGAAAAATGTCCATGGGATCAGCAGCAAACTCCGCAAAGCCTGACTAAATATGCCATCGAAGAAGCGTATGAGGTGGAAGCGGCGGTTAGGGAGGGAAATACAAACGAGATACGCGATGAACTCGGTGATTTACTTCTGCAAGTCGTTTTTCAGTCGCAAATGTATAGTGAAGTCGGTGCTTTTGATTTTAATGATGTCGTGAATGCGATTACTGAAAAGTTAATTCGTCGTCATCCACATGTATTTCAGGCAGAGCAATTTTCACAGCTCAGTTCAGATGATGTTGCTGTGCTTTGGAAACAAATTAAACAACAAGAAAAACAGGGAAAAGCCCAATCCCGTTTAGATGAGATCAAGCATGGACCTGCAATTCAACAAGCGCATGAAATTCAAAAAAATGCTGCACAAATTGGCTTTGATTTCCCTGATGTGGCAGGCGCTTATGACAAGCTGAATGAAGAATTACAAGAGCTGCAACAGGCCATGCATAATCAAAATTCCGACGAAATATTCGATGAATTTGGTGATTGTTTGTTTTCACTCATCAATGTTGGACGTAAACTGGGACTTTCCAGTGAAATGGCGCTTTTAAGCACTATTCATAAATTTAGAACTCGTTTTGCTTTCATTGAAGATCACGCTCAGCAACAACATAAAAAAATTGAGACTCTGTCTTTAGAAGAAATGGATCGACTCTGGGAGCAGGCAAAACAACAATTAAAATAAAAGGCCGATAATGAAAAAAATAATACAGATCCTGAATGCAATTTTTTATATGGGTGTATTGATGTCGGTGTTGAGCGGAACGACGGGTTATGCTCAACAATTCGACCAACACTATTTAAAATGGAAGGCTGAACAGGAAGCCCAGGATGCACGTTTAAAAATACCGCATGTATCTCCGCCAAAAAATTACTATTTGGCGAAACCTGCTTTACAGGCATCCACTGGGGCTAAAATAAGTTTGAACCAGGCCAATCTGGAACAGTTACAAGAGCTGTCTGGGATCGGTTTAAAAAAAGCAGAAGCGATCATTGCCTATCGTCAAAAAAATGGAAAATTTAAAAACATTTAAGAATTACAGCAGGTCAAGGGAATTGGACCCGCTTTATTTGCCAAGAATAAAGATCGATTAAGCCTGTAATTCATAGGTCAAGCAGTCAAGAAGGGCCAAACAATATATTTAGCATTGAGATAATCAAATTGCCCTTTGATTGTGTTAGATATATGATTAGCGTCATCTTAGATATTTTACGTTCAGACGTAGGAGACAGCGTCTTTTGCAAACTTTGCGCGCGTCAAAATGTGGTTTATCAACCGCTCAATTACCTTCTTCCATATTAGATGTTATCGATGCCTTAAATAAGGCAGGCTTTGAAGCTTATATCGTCGGTGGCGGTGTCCGTGACTTAATGTTGGGTCTGAATCCCAAAGATTTTGACGCAGTCACTGATGCCACACCGGCGCAAGTGAAAGAAGTTTTCGGACGGCGTTGTCGTATTATTGGGCGACGTTTTGAGCTTGCTCATGTCTATTCAGGCCGAGAACTGATCGAAGTTGCGACATTCCGTGCACCGCCTAAAAAAGCAGTGACTTCTGCTTCAGGTATGATTTTACGTGACAATAATTGGGGCACGATTGAGCAAGATTTTGCCCGCCGTGATTTTTCCATTAATGCGATGTATTACCAGCCGCGTAAAGGGATCGTGCTCGATTTTTGTAATGCAGTTGATGATATAGAAAATAAAACTTTACGCTTATTGGGCGATCCGACTTTACGTTTTGAAGAAGATCCAGTGCGTATGCTGCGTACTTTGCGTTTTGCGGCAAAATTAAATTTCAGTATTGCGCCTGAAATTTTAGAGATTTTCACCCCTGAAATGACCCAGTTACTGCGTGATATTTCTCCGCATCGTTTATATGACGAATCGCAGAAATTGTTCACCATGGGGCATTTGAATCGCGTGCTGCCGATGCTGATTGATTTTGATATCTGGCGTCAGCTGTTTGCGGATATCCGTCCAGATATTTCAACCTTTATCGAACGCGCAGCCATCAATACCGATCAACGTATTCAAATTGGTAAAACCATTAACCCTGCATTTTTCTATGCCGTGTTGCTGTGGAAACCCTTTTTAGAACGTTGTGAATTTTACCTCAGTAAAGGTGTTGTTGCTGCAGAAGCACGTGCACAGGCGGGTTTGGATGTATTAAAACGTCAGGCTACCCGTACCATTATTCCACGTTTTGCAGAAACCTTTATTCGTGAAGTTTGGGAAATGCAAACCCGTTTGCTGAATCCAAAACCACAGCAAATACAAGCGTTATCGACCCATGCACGTTTCCGTGCCGGCTTCGATTTCCTGCTGCTTCGTGAGAAGTCAGGCGACAACACTACCCAAGGTATGGGCATGTGGTGGGATTCATATCAGCTGATGAGTACGGATGAAAAAGAACGTGCCATTAGTCAATATAATCGCCAACGCGCAAAAAGTCGTCGTAAGGCCGCAACAGAAGATGTGATTGAACCTAAATCCGTCTCTGTAGAAATTGAGCCTTTGGTAAACGAGCCTGAACCACGCCGTCGTGAACGCAAGAGCAGAACCCGATCTGACCGACCTGTTCAAACAGTTTCTGCAGGTGGCTCGGAGATTGCATATGACCATCCAATTCTAAAACGTAAACGTGTAAAACGTGATTTAAGCCAAGTTGTTTTTGGACCGACACAATGAGCATAGTCACCTATATTGGCTTAGGTAGTAACTTGGGTGATTCACGCCAGATTTTGCTTGAAGCTGTGCAAAAGCTGGCAACACTTGGAACCGTGAAAACATCCAAGTTATATCAAAGTCCTCCCATGGGACCCCAAGACCAACCGAATTATTTAAATGCGGTGGTACAGCTAGAAACTGATTTAGCGCCTTTGCTTTTATTGGATGAGTTACAACGTTTTGAACAAGAGTCAGGTCGGGTGCGTTTACGTCGTTGGGGCGAGCGTACTTTAGATTTAGATTTATTGGTCTATGGGCAAGAACACATTCAAAATGAGCGTTTAACCGTTCCACATGTGGGGCTGTTGGAACGTGATTTTGTGGTCATCCCCTTGTTAGATTTAGATGCAAATATAGAAATTAAAGCACAACGATTAAAAGATTTACCCGTGGTTCAACATCCAACCCTGACTGTTCTGGATGATGAAACTTGGTCAAATATTTAATTTAGGCATGTTCTTGGAACGTGTTAGAGGAACATCTTGATGATTAGTCTCAGTGACTTAAGACAATTTAAAACTGATGGACGCAAATTTTCTTGTCTGACCTGTTACGACGCCAGTATGGCAAAGGCAATGGAAATTGCAGAAGTCGACAGCATTTTAATTGGTGATTCTTTAGGGATGTCGATCCAGGGCCGTGATTCAACCCTGCCCGTGACTGTGGAAGATATGGCTTACCATACCGCTGCGGTACGCCGTGGGAATCAGCATGCCTTCATTATGACTGACTTGCCATTTATGAGTTATGCCACTTTAAATGACGCATTGATAAGCTCAAAAACCGTCATGCAAGCTGGCGCGCAAATGGTCAAAATGGAAGGCGGAGCCTGGTTAAGTGAAACTGTCACTGTTTTGACACGTAATGGCATTCCAGTCTGTGTACACTTGGGTTTAACGCCTCAATCTGTTCATGTCTTTGGCGGATATAAATTACAGGCACGTACCCGTGAAGCAGCGGATCAACTGATTGCAGATTGTAAAGCCGTGGTAGAAGCGGGTGCTGCATTATTATTATTAGAATGTGTACCTGCACAATTGGGTAAAGAAATTAGTGAATTGTTCCCGCATATTCCAGTGATTGGGATTGGTGCAGGTGCAGATACCGACGGTCAGGTGCTAGTCGTTCAAGATATGCTGGGCTTGACCTTTGGTCGCGTGGCTAAATTTGTACGTAACTTTATGAAAGAACAGGCAGGGGAAACTGCAATTCTGGATGCTTTTAAAGCCTACCATGCTGCAGTACAGGATGGTTCTTTCCCTGCTAAAGAACAAACTTTTCAAGTCGAGCTGTAAACATGAAAACTGAAACCACTATTCAAGGATTAACCGCTTCACTTAGTCCAGCTCGAGCGGCACGAAAAATTATTGGTTTTGTCCCGACCATGGGGAATTTGCATGAAGGTCATTTAAACCTGGTGCGTGAAGCACGCAAGATATGTGATGTCGTGGTGGTTAGTATTTTTGTCAATCCAATTCAGTTTGGTCCAAATGAAGATTTTGAAAATTATCCACGTACTTTAGAACAGGATAGCCATTTGTTGGCAGATGTGGGATGTGACATTGTATTTGCACCAAGTGTTGAGCAAATGTATGGCAATAAACCACGTTTAACTAATATCACTGTGTCTGAAATTACTAACGATTTATGTGGTTTACAGCGTCCAGGTCATTTCGATGGCGTGGCTGTGGTTGTGACTAAACTGTTTAATATGGTGCAGCCGAATTTTGCATTCTTTGGACAAAAAGATTATCAGCAACTGGCGGTGATTCGTCAGTTTGTACGTGATTTGAATATTCCATTGGAAGTGATTGGTGTGCCGATCACCCGTGCAGAAGATGGTTTGGCTTTAAGCTCGCGTAATGGTTATTTAAGTGAACAACATCGTCAGATTGCCCCGACAATTTACCAAAGTTTAAAAGCGGCTGAACAAGAACTGCAAAATGGTGTTGCTCTAGCGGAAGTGTTGGAAAATATTAAGCAAAAGTTGACACAAGTGGGTTTTATTGTGGATTATGTGGAAGCACGTACTCCAGAATTACAAAAAATTGAAGCATTTGATCAGGATGTCGTTTTGTTTGTAGCTGCTAAATTAGGTACAACTCGACTGATTGATAACTTGCAAGTTAAGTATACTGCATAAAATTTAGTCATAGGACAGCCTTGCCATGAAGCGTATTTTAATCGTTACAGGACAATCTGGATCAGGAAAATCATCTGCCTTGCAGGTGCTTGAGGATTTGGGCTATTACTGTATTGATAATTTACCATTGGCATTGCTGCCTGAAATTGTTGCCAAACTGGACAGTGAAAATAATTTAGAGCAATTGGCTTTAGGGGTGGATGTACGCAGTACCCGTGCAGATCTACAAGAGTTTGATCATGTTTTTGAACAACTGCAAAGACATGGTTCGGTGGATATCATTTATTTGACCACACAAGATCAACAATTGATTTCCCGTTTTAGTGCATCGCGGCGTCCACATCCTTTATCCAGTCGTTTTAAAAGTTTGAATCAGTGTATTCAGGAAGAAAAAACCTTATTGCTTCCGATACAATTACGTTCCACAGTTCATATTGATACCAGTGATAAAAGTGTGCATGATCTAAAGCACACTTTGTTGTCTAAACTTGGACAATCCGATAACTTAATTTTAATTTTACAATCTTTTGGTTATAAACACGGTATTCCCCTCGATGCCGATTATGTGTTTGACGTACGTCATTTGCCTAATCCGCATTGGGATCTGGAATTGCGAAAATATTCAGGTTTAGATTTACCTGTACAACAGTTTTTGCTGCAAAGTGAACAAACCAACGAGATGTTCGAAGACATTTATCATTTTTTAGATAAATGGTTGCCTGCCTTTGCAGAGGGGCATCGTCACTATATGACGGTGTCTATTGGGTGTACGGGAGGGCAGCACCGTTCAGTATATATTGTGGATAGACTCAAAAAGGCTCTTGAGGCAAAATGGTCTATTCAGGTCTTACACAGGGAAATGAAGCACTGGTCATGATTGACACAACTGTTGACGTAATTAACAAACTAGGTTTACATGCGCGTGCGTCTGGAAAGCTAATTGAAGTTACCACCAAATTTCGTTCATCGATTCAAATTGGTAAAGGTGACAAATTAGTCGATGCAAAAAATATTATGTCCTTGCTCATGCTCGGTGCAGGCAAAGGCACAACTTTACGTTTAGTGCTTGAAGGTGCAGATGAAGAACAAGCTTTATCTGAAATTCAGGCACTATTTGCAGCAAAATTTTACGAGGCAGATTAATCGTGGCACGTCGACCGCAACAGCGTTTTACTGAAGATGACTTTGAAACTTTAGAAGGACGTGCAAGCAAAACCGAACAAAAAAAAGCAGTTCAGCGTATGGCTGCTTTAGGTGAACAACTCTCTGAATTGAGTCTTAAACAAATTCAGAAACTCCCTGTGGAAGAACGTTTAATTGATGCGTTGTTAGACGTACGTAATATTACGTCACATGAAGCACGCCGTCGCCAATTTCTCCGGATTGGTAAATTATTGCGCAATGAAGATGAGGCAGTGATTTTATCTTATTTGACCCCGCAACAAGGTGCGAAAAAAACCGCACAATTGCAGCGTTGGGTTGACCGAATGATTGCACAGGGTGATCCAGCAATCAAAGAATTCATGAAAGCGCATAATGCGGCTGAACATCATCCGATTCGTCAGCATATCTTGCGTATTCAGCGTGATATCACCAAACAATTGCCTGAAGAACAAGTCGCTGCTTCTAAGTTGAAATTATTTAACTATATTCAGCAAGTGGCATTGATTTCAGATAACTGATTTTTTGTTCAGTGATAGAAATAAAAAAGCGGTTCATATGAGCCGCTTTTTTATGCTTTGGTATTTCGCTCTTGCGCTTTGCGACAATGCAGTGCATTGTCGCTTGCTCAGGGATAGAGTTAGAGAGAGGGTTGTGGGGTGAGGGTAAATTACTGAAACTCACCTGTAGCACGTTCTTTTGCCCAGTCACGCAAGATGAATTTTTGCAGTTTCCCGGTTGAGGTTTTTGGAATTTCTGTAATCACCAGATCTTTAGGCACTTTGAAACGTGCTAGATGTTGTTTGCAGAATTCAATCAGTTCTTCAGGTGTTGCTGTTTTACCTTGTTTGAGTTCCACAAAGGCACATGGAACTTCCTGCCAGCGTGGATCAGGCTTCGCAACCACCGCCGCAGTCAGCACAGCCGGATGTTGATACAGCACTTCTTCCACTTCAAGCGATGAAATATTTTCTCCGCCGGAAATAATCACATCTTTGGAACGGTCGGTGATTTTGGCATAGCCATCGGGCTGGCAAACGGCAAGGTCACCGGTATGGAACCAGCCACCGGCAAAGGCTTCCGCTGTTGCCTCAGGGTTTTTCAGATACCCCTTCATCACAATGTTACCACGGAACATAATTTCGCCCATGGTGTGACCATCATGTGGAACTTCCTGCATGGTTTCAGGATCAAGCACTTTCATACCGTCTTGTAATGGGTAAGGAACACCTTGACGTGAATGCAACTGTGCTTGTTCTTGAATCGACAAATCACTCCAGCCGGCTTGAGAAGCACACAGTGCCGAAGGACCGTAGGTTTCTGTCAGACCGTAAACATGAGTCACGTTAATGCCGATATTGCGCATACCTTCAATGATTGCTGCAGGAGGAGCGGCACCCGCCACCATCACTTCGACACGGTGATCAATCTCGGTCTTTTTCTCTTCAGGCGTGTTGATCAGCATCGACAGAACAATCGGTGCGCCACAGAAGTAATCCACTTTATGTTCAGCAATCAATTTGAAGATCAGTTCAGCATCGACTTTACGTAAGCAGACATTGGTTCCGCCGTTGGCAGCCATGGTCCAGGCAAAGCACCAGCCATTACAGTGGAACAGGGGCAGTGTCCATAAATAGGTGGCGCGAGGCATCATGCCGCAAGCAATGATATTACTGGCTGCGTTAATGTAGGCACCGCGATGATGGTAAACCACACCTTTAGGGTTGCCCGTGGTTCCAGAAGTGTAACTTAAGCTGATAGCATCCCATTCATCTTGTGGTAAATGCCATTCAAAATTTGCATCACCTTGGGCAATCCAGTCTTCATATTCGATTTGACCAATACGGCTGTCTTCACCTTCAAATTCTTCATCGGCCACATCAATTACATAGATGTCTTGTGGAACCAAGGCAAGCGCTTCAGTTGCAAGCGCTGTAAATTCAGGATCAACCAATAAGACTTTGCTTTCAGCATGTTCCAGCATGAAAGCAAGGGTTTTGGCATCCAGACGGGTATTTAAGGTGTTGAGGACTGCGCCTGCCATCGGCACAGCAAAATGCGCTTCAATCATGGCAGGAACGTTAGGTAGCAGTACTGAAACGGTATCATTTTTACCGATGCCTAATTTTTGGAGTTGGTTGGCAAACTGACGGCAACGGTTGTATTTCTCACGCCAAGTGATTCGGCGCTTACCGTGAATAATCGCGTTCTGATTGGGATAGATATAAGCTGCACGATCAAGATAGCGTAAAGGTGACAACGCTACAAAATTTGCGGGGGTACGCGGTAATTCATCATATGCGCTAACCATTGGGAAACTCCGTTGTATATTTATTTTCATATCCTGTTGAAAAGATATGTATTTATCATGAATGTTGCATTTATGCTTTAGTCGAGTACGTTTTTATAAATTTTAAGCTATTGAATATTAATGAAAATATTTAACCGTACTTAAATGTTTTGAACGCATGGGTTCCCATGTTTGATTTTTTAGGTATTTTACTCTACTTGAGCAATTAAAATAATATCAGCCAAGGAAGAATAATGAAAATACAACAGGCGGATGAAGTGTGGCGAAATTGGTCAGGGAGCCAGTCCAGTGCTGCGCGGATTGTTCAGCCCAGCCAGATTAGTTAATTACAAAGTTTGGCGGGAGCCATTTCTACCGGAACGCATGGCACAGGCATCGATTTACCTTGCATATCTGCTTTTGTGGAAGGCTTTGAATTACTGACCGCGGATGGAGAGCTGTTGCAATGTCATCGTGAGCAGAATGCTGAGATATTTCTGGCTGGACGGGTAGCATTGGGCAGTTTGGGTATATTGACCCAAATCACCCTGCAAAATCGACCATGCTTTAAATTAAAAGAACAGATTCGGCTGTGTTCATTAAAAGACGTATTTACCCATATTGATCAATGGAAACATCAGCACCGACATATTGAATTCTGGGCTTTTTTACATACCAATCCCTATCTGCAAAAACTGCTGAGTGTGTTTGTAAAACCAAGTTGCTATGTGGATTGGTCATCCTGGATTTTTCCGACCCCGCGCAAGACCAAATTTAATGAAATGGAATATCAGATTCCGGTCAATTTAGGTTTACAGTGTCTGGATGAAATTTTACATACCTTACGCAAACATCAAGTGCCGATGTTTTTCCCGATCGAATTTCGTTATGTCAAAGGGGATGATATCTGGCTCAGTCCTTTTTATCAGCGTGATTCAGTTTCTATTTCCATTCATCAGTTCTATAAACAGGATTATCATGCGATCTTTGATTTGGTCGAACCGATTTTACAGAAATATCAGGGACAGCCACATTGGGGGAAATTGCATAGCATGACAGCAACTTCGCTTCGCGATTTATACCCGAAATGGGACGATTTTATGGCGTTGCGTCAGCAATTGGATCCACATCAAAAATGGCTGAATCTATATTTAAAGCAATTATTTTTGCCTGGAAAATGAGGAGAGGGCGATGCAATCAAATTATTTTCAGCAATTAACTCAGGATTTAAAACAGCAGGGTACTGGCACCCCGCAACTGATTCTGGATTTGGCTCAATATCAACATAATTTGGACTATGTACAGTCAAAATTGCCTGTGCAGTTAAAACCACGTCTGGTGGTGAAATCCTTAGCCAGCATCCAGCTACTCAAACTGGCCAGTGAAAAACTGAATACCCAGCGCTTTATGGTGTTTCATCTGCCGCATCTTGCGGAAATTATGGGATCATTTCCGCAAGCCGATATTTTGCTGGGAAAACCGATGCCGATTCAGGCCGTAAGACATTTTTATCAAACTTCACCTGAGCAAAATAAAGCAAATGATCAAGCAAACATTTAATGGCTGATTGATGATGTGGCGCGATTACAACAATATTAGCAAATCGCGCAACGACTCAATATTCGTTTGCATGTAAATATTGAAATTGATGTCGGTTTGCATCGCGGTGGAGTACAGAATTCGCAGCAATTTGTTGCATTGCTCCAGCTGATTCAACAGCATTTAAAACTAGCCGGTCTGATGGGCTATGATGCACATGTAGCAAAACTGCCGAAAATTCTGAAAAGCCCCGAAAAAACTTATCAACAATCGCAACAAATTTATCAACAATACAAAAGTATTCTTCAGCAGCAATTTCCGGATTTATGGCATGAAAACCTATGTTTTAACGGTGGAGGGAGTCCAACCTTTATGCACCATTGTCAGTAGAGCGAATGTAATGATTTGGCTTTTGGCTCGATGCTGCTCAAGCCCAGTGATTTTGATCTGGACAATTTATCAGAACTAGAATGTGCACTCTGGATTGCTACACCCGTGTTAAAAGTTTTGCCTTATAGCCAGTTACCCGGTCTAGAAATGTTGGATTATCTTCCACATCATTATCAAGCTTTGTTTGTCTATGGGGGCTATTGGCGAGCAGATTATATTTATCCTGAAAAAAGTCAGCCGCACATTTTGTATGGCCGCAGCAGTAATCAGGAAATACTTCAGGTTCCCAAACAGTACGAAATTTCTGTCGATGATTATGTGTTTTTAAGGCCACAACAGAGCGAAGCGATTATTCCACAATTCGCCCATCTCTATGTATATGAACATAGGAAATTTGAAGTTTGGGAAACCTGTCGAGAGTAAATATGGGGTCGTTTAAACCATAAATCATCACTTCATATATCCGCTTAAAACTAAATTTTGGTTATGAAGCCGAATTTTATTGGGGAAAAGGTTTAATCGAAGGGGTAAGACGTGTAAAATTCTAATCGATTTTTATTTATCCACCGTTTTTATCTTTTGAGGTTCTCCTCGATCATAATCTCGCGGTGATATGCCCTATGGTACGGGGCATCACTCCTTAAGGATTTCTTATGCCAATTATCACTTTGCCAAATGGCGATCAAAAACAGTTTGATCACGCCATATCTGTGATGGACGTTGCCCTCAGCATTGGTCCTGGTCTTGCAAAAAATACAGTTGCTGGTCGCGTTAACGACCGTTTAGTCGATGCGTCTGATCTCATCACTGAAGATGCAACACTACAAATTATTACGCCTAAAGACGATGCCGGTGTCGAAATTATTCGTCACTCATGTGCGCATTTGGTTGGCCATGCTGTTAAGCAATTGTTCCCAGAAGCAAAAATGGTGATTGGTCCGGTCATTGAAGAAGGTTTCTACTATGACATCTGGATGCCACGTCCATTCACATTAGACGACATGGCAGCGATTGAAGAGCGTATGAAAAAGCTCATTGATCAAGACTATGAAGTCGTGAAAAAAATGACTCCACGTGATGAAGTGATTGCAGAATTCACAGCACGTGGCGAAGAATACAAACTGCGTTTGATTGCAGACATGCCTGAAGAAACACAAATGGGCTTGTACTACCATCAAGATTATTTGGATATGTGCCGTGGTCCGCACGTTCCAAACACCAAATTCTTAAAATCATTCAAGCTGACTAAAATCTCTGGTGCTTACTGGCGCGGTGATGCGAAGAATGAACAGTTACAACGTATTTACGGTACAGCTTGGGCAGACAAGAAACAGCTTGCTGCCTATGTAAAACGTATTGAAGAAGCAGAAAAACGCGATCACCGTAAAATCGGTAAAGCGCTTGACTTGTTCCATATGCAAGAAGAAGCACCGGGTATGGTGTTTTGGCATCCAAACGGTTGGACCATTTACCAAGTCCTTGAACAATACATGCGTAAAGTTCAGCAAGACAATGGCTATGAAGAAATCCGTACACCACAGGTTGTAGATTTCACTTTGTGGGAAAAATCAGGACATGCTGCAAACTATGCAGACAACATGTTCACCACACATTCTGAAAACCGCAACTATGCGGTGAAGCCAATGAACTGTCCTTGTCATGTGCAAGTGTTCAACCAGGGTTTAAAATCGTACCGTGATCTTCCAGTACGTTTAGCAGAATTCGGTTCATGTCACCGTAACGAACCATCGGGTTCATTACACGGCATTATGCGTGTTCGTGGCTTTACTCAGGATGATGCGCATATCTTCTGTACCAAAGAACAAATTGGTCAAGAAGTTGCAGACTTTATCAAATTGACACTGGATGTATACAAAGACTTTGGCTTCGAAGAAGTACAAATGAAGTTGTCGACTCGTCCTGAAAAACGTGTTGGTGAAGATGCACTTTGGGATATGGCGGAAAAATCTTTGGCAGATGCTTTAGATGCTGCTGGTCTGGCTTGGGATTTACAACCAGGTGAAGGCGCATTCTACGGTCCGAAAATTGAATTCTCACTGAAAGACTGCTTAGGTCGTATCTGGCAATGTGGTACTATTCAGTGTGACTTCAACTTACCAGGGCGTTTAGATGCGTCTTATGTCACAGAAGATAATGATCGTGATCAGCCTGTGATGTTGCACCGTGCAATTCTAGGTAGTTTTGAACGATTTATTGGTATACTTATTGAGCACTATGCTGGTTTCATGCCACCATGGTTATCACCAGTTCAAGCGTGTGTAATGAATATTACTGATTCTCAAGCCGAGGCATGTGAGTCAGTCGTCGCTAAACTTAAAGAAAGTGGAATTCGTACCATTTCTGACTTGAGAAATGAGAAAATCGGCTTTAAGATTCGTGAACGTACTTTAGAGCGTATTCCTTACTTACTGGTTCTTGGAGACCGTGAAGTAGAGGAAGGTACTGTGAATGTCCGTACCCGCTCAGGAAAAAATTTAGGTACTATGTCAATCGATGCCTTCGTTGACCTAGTGAAAGCAGCCGTAGCCGAACGCGGCCGGTACATTGTGGAGTAACAGCGATTAAACAGCCTGACCGTAATCAACAGGGCGGTAACAAATCAAACCGTCCTGCCTTGAATGATGAAATTCGTGCAAAAGAAGTCCGTCTTGTAGACGAAAATGGCGAGCAAAAAGGTATCGTAAGCTTGGCTGATGCCTTACGTGCAGCAGAAAGCGTTGAGCTTGATCTTGTAGAGATCGTTGCCAATGCTGAGCCACCCGTTTGTAAGATCATGGACTTCAACAAGCATTTGTTTGATCTTAAGCAAAAGCAGAAAGAAGCGAAGAAAAAACAGCATCAAGTACAGGTGAAAGAAATCAAGCTACGCCCTGCGACTGATGTTGGTGATTACAACGTAAAATTACGTGCAATTATCAAGTTCCTTGAAGAAGGCAACAAGGTAAAAATCACCTTACGCTTCCGTGGTCGTGAAATGGCTCACCAACAATTAGGTCTTGCTCAATTGCAAAAAGTTGAAGCAGACGTAATCGAATACGGTACAGTCGAGCAATCACCAAAAATGGAAGGTCGTCAAATGGGTATGCTACTTGGACCAAAACGTAAAAAGTAAGCACTCATTGATCCATTGATAAAAAAGCACTGCCAATGCAGTGCTTTTTTTATGGCTTAGGATTTGGTTTAAAATTCCAATACTGGGACGGACTTGGATAATCTGTTGGTAAAGATGATTATTTTTTATTCCTAAAATGCCAATCTATGCTTTTTGACCCAAAAAGAAAGACCCAAGAAGGGTCTTTCTCAATAAGAGAGATTTATTGTGCGTCTACGCTGGTCTTTTCCGTATTTTCAATCGCCGTCTTTTTACCAATCGGAATTTGGCGCGGCATGGCTTCTTCAGGAACAGAACGTTGCAAATCTATTTTCAATAAACCATTTTCATAATTGGCTTGTTGTACCTCAATATGTTCATCTAGGCGTAGCGACAGTTTAAATGAGCGACTGGCGATGCCTTTATGCAAAAATTCAACAGTGGTATCTGACTTTTCTTCTACAGCTTTACCGGTAATCGTGAGTAGCTGATTTTCAAGATTAATCTCAAGTTGATCTTCATTAAAGCCCGCTGTAGCAACGACAATTCGATAGTTGTTATCACCTGTTTTTTCAATGTTATAGTTCGGATAATTGGGGGTATCGCTTTGCATGGCGTAATCAAATAGATCATTGAGACGGTCAAAACCAATGCTACGACGGAATAGGGGAGTAAGACTGATATTGCTCATTGATATAACCTCTTGAGTGCAAATAATTTTTATAAACAAGATTGCAATTCTGTTATGCATGCATGAACAGTATGTAGAACAATATCTGATAAGATCATTGTCCTCTGTTATATATTGTACTGTTTTTAGTGCTTTCAAGAATTCAGCTTGAAAAATTTATAAGCTTTTAATGTTGAATAAAAACAATTGATTATGCTTGATTATTTTGTGTTTTAAACTTCAGTAAAGCTTGATGATTTATCAATATAAAACATGATATAAGTATCAACACAGTTCAATAATGTCATGCAAAATGAGAACGACAAAAGGTAGGAAACATGATTGATCTATATTATTGGGGAACGCCCAATGGTCATAAAATTACAATCGCTTTAGAAGAGATGGGCTTGGATTATCAAATTTTCCCCATCAATATTATGGAAAATGATCAGTTTCAACCTGACTTTTTACGTATTTCTCCAAACAATAAAATTCCGGCAATTGTCGATCAGGATGGCCCGCGTGGCGAAGCCATTTCAGTCTTTGAATCTGGTGCCATTTTACAATATTTAGGACGTAAAACAGGCTTGTATTATCCAGACGATGAACAGCAACGCGTTGAAGTTGAACAGTGGTTGATGTGGCAAATGGGCGGTTTGGGTCCGATGCTTGGGCAGAATCATCATTTTGGTAAATTTGCGCCTGAAAAAATCCCCTATGCGATTGATCGTTATGTAGCCGAGACCAAACGTTTGTACGGTGTGTTGAACAAGCAGTTGATTGGTCAAAAGTACGTGGCGGGTGAATATTCAATTGCCGATATGGCAATTCTGCCGTGGATTTTGCGTTATGAGTGGCAGCAGATTCAACTCGAAGATTATCCATACGTAAAAGAATATGTAGATCACTTGACCGCACGCCCAGCAGTGCAACGTGCTTTGGCAATTCAAGTGAATGCCTGAGGATAAAAATTGAAAAATGTTTTTTGTGCTAAGATTGGAGAATAATACCGCTTAAATCTCGCAAAAATAAACCACCCGTTGCTGTGGTTTTTTATTGGACCTCATGGCTATGAAAGACTTTTTCTTAAATTTAACGCATATTATTGAAACAAATAAGAAAATTTATTGGGCAATTATCTTTGGTATTGCAGCTTGCTTATTGTTGTTTATTGCTGAAGTGGTGCATATGCAGTCAGTGGCAGAGACGCTAAAAGCCAATGATCCATCGGTATCCAAAGAAATATTTGGTGTGATTGCTCATCGTTATAGTTTGATGCGATGGTTGGTGATGGCTTTATTCATTGTTTGGTCTATTTATGAATATAAATCTACCAAGAAAAAACTCGGTCTTTAAACCGTTGTTCACCTAATGCTGTCCTACGCTTTACTGTTTATTTCTGCCTTTGGCGCAGCGACTTTATTGCCATTACAGTCCGAAGCCGTTTTATTGGCACTGTTGGCCGAGGGTAGTCATTCAGTTATTGGACTGCTGTTTGTTGCAAGCTTGGGAAATATTTTGGGTTCCTGTGTAAACTGGTGGCTAGGTTTGCAAATCGAACACTATAAAGATAAAAAATGGTTTCCCGTTTCAGAGCAGAAAATGTTGAAAGCACAGGGAATCTACCAAAAGTATGGTTACTGGTCGTTGCTATTGAGTTGGGTGCCGATCATTGGCGATCCAATTACCTTGATTGCGGGCTTATTCAAAGAAAACTTTTGGCAGTTTTTATTGATGGTGAGTCTTGCGAAAGTGGGGCGCTATTTATTTATCTATAGCGCTTTTTCAATGTTTTAAAAAAGAGATGCATTGCGCATCTCTTTTCATTGCCTAGATTACTGACAGTGATTTAAATCGAACTTGATTTCATCTTTAAGAGTCGATTTTTTATAAACCCAATATTTACGTGGTACATCTACTTTTACACTTGAGACTGCGCGTACAATTTGTTGGTCTAAAGCATAAATGCCAGAACCATTTTTCACTTTTATTTTTTTCACATCTCCATGTTTATTCACTTTAAAGGTGAATTTCACTGTACGATTGTGCCCATTGAGTTGTTCAGAATCGATATCTAAAGCGGGTTGAGCACGATATGAAAAGGGGGCTTTTTTGTCTTGCTGCTGAGCCTGCCAGTTTTTAGAATTAAAGTTGTATTGGCAAACTTCTGCATAATCCTCTTGGCTTAGTTTAAGGCTAAAGGTTTGATAGCCAATTTGTGGAATGGCAGTGTCATTTTCGACATAGGGTTTTACCTGCGCCTCACGAACCGCTTTAATTAACAGATCATCTAAATGCGTTAAGCCGGTACTTTCTTGTACGCTGGCTTTGCTGATACTGCCGGTTTCATCGGCATAGATACGAATAATCGCGCTACGGTTTTGATCTTCTAAATCTTCACTTTTATAGCTTGGACGTGGAAATTTGCTCCACTGAATGCGCGTGGTTAAATGCGCGGGAAGGGCTGCGCTTTTCTGAACCGAGAGTTGTTTTGGTGCTTTAGGTGCAGCGCTATAGGTAGCACTTAACGGTAAGCTCATAAGTAGAGAAAAACACAGGATTTTCTTCATAAATATTTATTTCTTTAATCAGGCCAGAGGTTGTATGGATAGCGGAGCATTGTGAGTGCGAAGTATTTCCTGAATTAGAAATACTCGCAAGTCTAAAAAGTGAATTAACGTATTTGATCATCACCTTGAGTGATGTCTACGCCAAATAAATCATGGGTTTTTGCCCAACTTATCGCAACCACGACCATGGTTATACATCCACCAAACACCGTTGCCATAATGGTGCCCATATATTTTGCGGCTAAGCCAGATTCAAATGCCCCAAGTTCATTGCTGCTTGAGACAAACATGCCGTTTACTGCGGCAACGCGGCCACGCATATTTTCAGGTGGATAAATCTGCAGGATGGTTTGACGAACCACCACTGAAATACTGTCACAGGCTCCGGTCATGGCTAAAGCAAACAGGGACAACCACATGTTATTGGAAAAGGCAAACAATAGCGTAAACACCCCAAAACCCGCCACGGCAAGCAGCATATTGCGCCAGGCATTTTGAGTAGGGGGAAACTTGGTTAAGGCAATCATGGTAAAAAGTGCGCCAATGGAAGGTGCGGCACGCAAATAACCCAACCCTTCAGGACCGACTTTTAGAATATCTTCTGCAAAAATAGGCAGCAGGGCAATTACCCCACCAAAGAGAACAGAAACCAAATCCAGTGAAATCGCCCACAGTACGATTTTAGTTTTCCAGATAAAGCGGAAACCATCACCCAAACTTTCGATCAAATTATTCGTTTCAATTTTTGGGAAGCTACGGTTTTGTAGCAGGTTAATCAGGATAAAACAGATACTCAACAATACCGCGACTGATAGCAAACTGGTTTCGCGACCTAAAAATGCCAACATGAAACCACCGAGCATGGGACCAATAATCACGCCACTTTGCCAACCGATCGTGGTCCAGGTTGCACCATTGGCATAGAGTTCACGTGGAATCAGGAAAGGCTTGAGTGAAGTTGCAGAAGGATTGTAAAAACCACGAATCGTACCCAAGCCAAAAACAACGGCATAGATTCCCCAAGAAAGGGTATTTATCCCAATTTCACCTACACCATAGGTATGAAACAGCCACCATAAAACCAGAGGTAAGGGCACGGCAAAGAACAAACAGATTTTCATAATGGTCTGTTTATTAAAGCGGTCTGCAAAATAGCCGCCCCACAAAGACAGGGTGATAAACGGAATAGCTTCAGCTAAACCAATTAAACCTAGCGTCAGTGGGTCTTTGGTAATTTGATAAAGTGAATACGCGACAATAATTTCTTGAATTAAAATGGCGAGGGTGAGACAGAACTGGTTCACCGTAACAATAGAGAAGTCACGATAGCGCAGTGCTGCAAAAGCATCCTGTGCGGGAGTCATATTGGTCCAATATTCTTATGTTGTGATAATTATAGTGCTGAATAGTTGATTTATTAATAAAAACATCGCGCATTTGATATTGGAAATAAGACTAAGAGAAGCGGACGATTGGTCGTGTATTTTAAGGATATTTGCTTTTGTTTTAAGCAAAGATGCTTTAGAATACTGGCTCCCTTACCTGCAGGTCGTTTTGTAATGGTGCAAACGAGCCGAACAGGTGTTCAAAAGAGGTTGTTATGCCTAAGATGAAAACTCGCCGTGGTGCAGCTAAACGCTTTAAAGCGACTGCTAACGGTTTTAAGCGTAAACAAGCGTTCAAACGCCACATTTTGACCAAAAAATCTGCTAAGCGTATTCGTCAATTACGCGGCTGTGTAATGGTTCACGTAAGTGACGTTGCTTCAGTTCGCCGTATGTGCCCGTACATCTAAGGAGATTATAAATGGCTCGTGTAAAACGTGGTGTACAGGCTCATCGCCGTCACAAAAAAATTCTTGCTCGCGCTAAAGGTTACTATGGTGCTCGTTCACGCGTTTACCGCGTAGCGTTCCAAGCGGTAATCAAAGCTGGTCAATATGCCTACCGTGACCGTCGTCAGAAGAAACGTCAATTCCGCGCTTTGTGGATTGCACGTATCAATGCTGGTGCGCGTCTTAACGGTTTGTCATACAGCCGTATGATTGCTGGCTTGAAAAAAGCTCAAGTAATTATCGACCGTCGCGTTTTAGCTGACATCGCTATGCATGACGCAGTTGCGTTTGCTGCATTGGCGACTAAAGCGAAAGATGCTTTGGCTGCATAAGTCTTTATGACTTTAAAAAAGACCGCTTTTAGCGGTCTTTTTTTATTTTGAGTTTCCAAAAATACCGAACAATTTTAATCAAATCTGCGTTTTGGAAATGTCGATAAGATAAATAAACCAATTGCAGCAAAGCCGATCAGCTGAATAATAAGCATCAGTCTATGTTCTGCCGGCAGCATTGAAATTAAAGTAATTAAAGCGATCAGCGGCATCACAAAAGTTAAAATGGCGAAACCTTTTTTATAAGGATTATCTTCCGCTATTTTTAAGCTTAAAGTCCTTAACCCATGTAGGCTCATCCCAATGACAATACTAATACCTGTAAACATTGGTGAAAGTTGTTGCACTGTAGAACACAGATAAATCATCACACAGGTGGCAATACAGACAATCAGCTTCATTTGGCGGGTACATTTATCTGAATACCAAAATTCCAGCATTATTTTTTCTCGTCTGAAGCATCATTTTTATTCAGTAAAGATAAAGGTGAAAATAAACAGATGGCTAAAGCCGTAAAACCAATACCTTGCGCACCCGGAATTAAAATTTCACCTTCTTTCATCTGCATAAAAATAAGGGCCAGTAATAGTGCAATCGGAATCCAAGTCAGGAGGCGATATAGCAATCCGGTTGGATTTTTTGAGGCAAAATGAATTTTGCAATAACGACAAATCAGAAAAATAATACCCGTGCCTAAGAACATGAGAATTGCATCAGGTTTTAGCGGTTCCATCCAGTAAAGTATGCCTGTTGAAATCGCAATCGATACAAAGATCATGAGTTTACGGAGGATGGAAACTTTAGGATTAAACCAAAATTCGAGCATATTCTTCTGATAGATAAACGAGGACTGACTGCACTTTAGCAAAAACAAAGCTAAAAAAGCGAGGCTTTTGCCTCGCTAAAAATTAAGTATTTTTCTGTGGGCCCCAATCATAAATTTTCTTTTGGTAGGCATACCACATCATCCAGAGGCCAATCAAAATCATCGGTACAGTCAGGAATTGGCCCTTACTCATCCAGCCAATAAACAGCTGCCCATTGTCCGGTTCACGGAAGAATTCCACCACAAAGCGTGCAATACCGTAACCAATCAGGAACAAGGCTGAAACGGCCATACGTGGACGCGGTTTTGAACTGAACCACCACAACACAATAAACAGAATTAAACCTTCAGCCAATGCCTGATAAAGCTGTGATGGGTGACGCACCAATTGCAGCGGATCGGTCGGGAAAATCATGCCCAATGCAAAGTTTGGGTCAGTGACTTGGCGACCGTAGAGTTCGCCACCAATGAAGTTGCCAATACGGCCGAACATCAAGCCAGTTGGTACGCAAGGAGCAATAAAGTCCAGCGTTTGGAACCAAGTTTTCTGGTATTTCTTGCACCAGAACAGCATGGCAATCATCACGCCCAAGAAGCCGCCATGGAAGCTCATGCCACCAGTCCAGACCTGAAATAGCCAGAGCGGATTGGCCAGAAACTGTTCAAAGCCATAAAAGAACACGTAGCCTACACGACCACCAATTACTACACCTAAGGCGCCATAGAAAATCAGGTCAGACACCATGTCGGGTGTCCAGCCATCACGGTGTTTGGTGCGATAAGTGGCAAGTCCCCAGGCAAATAAAAATGCCAGTAAATACATCAGTCCATACCAATGGACTTGTAACGGCCCCAGCGATACGGCAACTGGGTCAATATTTGGATAGGTCAGCATTCCTGTTCCTTGTGATTCTGTTTTGCACAGATTTTAGCTGAATGTGATGAAAAATGTTGTACATTCAATGTGTAAAGATAAAGAGCATGGATTATGTGTATTGTCGCTTTAGCTTGGCAAGTCTTGGAAGATACGCCTTTGTGTCTGATTTCCAATCGGGATGAGTTTTATCAGCGCCCGACCAACGGTTTAAAAGCTTGGGGAAATAGCCCGATTATTGCCGGACAAGATCTACAGTCTGGCGGCACCTGGATGGGCGTAACGAAATCAGGACGATGGGCGGTAGTGACCAACTTTCGAGATGCAACCGATAAAAAAACCTATCCGACTTCACGCGGTCATCTGATTCAAGCTTTTTTAGAGTCGGATTTAACGCCCATCCGCTTTGCTCAAGCGTTAGAAAAACGCCAGTGTGATTATGCCGGTTTTAATTTATTGCTCGGCGATCAAGATCAGGCGGTTTATATGAGTAACCGCGGTGAAGCCCCTCAGGTTTTAGCCAAAGGGGTATATGTTGTATCCAATGGTTTAATGACTGAACATTGGGAAAAGACTAAACATTTACGTAAACGCTTTACCCAAGAATTCTTGCCGATGTTGCAGCAGGCTTCTATTACTGAACCGGATCTTGAATTTACGGTGTGGGACATTTTAGAAGATGAACGAAAAATTATTCCTGAACTGCTTCCACAAACCGGTATTAGTGCAGAGATGGAAGAATTACTTTCATCGACTTTTATTCAAAGCCCCGTTTATGGCACCCGTTGTTCAAATTTTTTAAGAATGAAAAATCAGACATGGCTGTGGCAAGAAAAATCCCAGCAAGGGGAACATCAGGGTAGGATTATAAAGTTAAAAATTCCACTTACAAAATAAGAAATACCGGCATAAAGCCGGTATTTTTAAGATTTAGAAACTTATCCAGCAATCACTCCACCATCTTTACGGGTAATCACCACCGTTGCTGAACGTGGGCGCGCAGTGGTATTGGTTGGATCTGTTTGTGTCGCAGGCCAGTGGCTGGTTGCGTTATTATAAGCAGTTGAATCTTCACCAGGGTGCTGAACGTTAATAAAGATGGCTTTGTAGTCAGGTGTCATGGTCACACCAGTAATTTCACAATCTTTAGGGCCTACTAGGAAGCGACGTAGATTTTCATCGGTCACTTTGGCACCCATAAAGGTATCTTGTGTAGCAGTGCCTGAAAGCGCAGTCGCTTTGCCACCATCACCCATCGTACCAGGCAATGCAGCCAGCATCATACAGTTGGTCACGTCAGTGTAAGCGCCATCATCTGTTTGAATCCAGAGCACGCCGCGTGGGTCAAACCACATACCATCTGGGCTAGAGAAGTCATTATTGTCAGTTAGACCAGACAGGTTAACATTCTCAAGCATTTGTGCTTCAGCACCAAACAGGTAAATATCCCATTTGAATGTGGTGGCTGTTGTGGTATCTGCATCTTCACGGAAGCGGATAATGTGACCATTCACGTTACCTTTACCATTGCTGCCTACAGGGTCGGTATAGTTACGTGGGTTGGCGGCATCAGTTGTATAGCTAGTACCACGGTTACTGTTATTGGTGAGCGTGACATACACTTCACCATTGTTTGGATTGACTGCAACCCATTCAGGACGGTCCATTTTGGTTGCGCTAACAGCATCTGCAGCGATACGTGCATGCGTCAATACATCCGCTTGGTCTGCAAATGCGTAAGTCGTATAACCAGAAATTGCTGGGTTGCTAGTTGATAGCTCAATCCACTGACCTGTACCATCGGCATTGAATTTGGCAACATACAGTTTACCGCTATTCATGTATTTATCGCCGGCTGCATAACCGCCATTGATATCTTTTGCATCCCATTTTGTATCAGAAACGAATTTATAGATGTATTCACCACGTGAGTCATCACCCATATAGAATGCCAGGTTCTGACCTTCAATGGCACGGCTAGTACGGCAGTCTTCATGCGCAAAACGTCCTAATGAAGTACGTTTTACAGGAGCTTGACGACTGTCAAATGGATCAATTTCGACAATCCAACCGAAATTGTTTGGGATGTTGCGATAGTCAGCAGTCGCAGATGTGCCCACTACGGAAGCATTCCAGCGATCATACATATCTTGATCTTCTACACCAGCAAGGGCTGTTTCCCATTGATAGCGAGATGTTTTATCTTTATAAAGAGTACGTCCTTGAGCATCCTTATTTTCAATTGTCTTTGCTGTATCTTGATAAGAAATTTCTAAGCCTAAACCGTAGCGTCCTAATGCCACATTTTCATTGGCAGTTCGCTCGTATTGATCTGCGCCTGAACGGAAAAAATAACCAATAAAGTTTTCTTCAGCAGTCAGATAGGTACCCCAAGGTGTATAGCCATTACCGCAGTTATTTTGGGTACCACGAGTCTTTGAACTTGATGGAGAGAAGCGCGTTGAAAGTAAAGATGAATTAGCAGCTAAACCAGCAAAAGCCATTTCTGTAGAGGCGGTGATACGGCGGTTGAAAATTGAATTTTTCAAAATTTCAACGGCTTGGGTTTTGCTATCTTTTTTTACATGAACGATGGATACACCATGCGCATTGACTTCACGAATCACTTCATCTTCAGGGCGACGACCACTTGTATCTTTGGTCGGACCCTTAGGGTGTAAGAAGGTTTGGTTAATGTACTCATGGTTTAAAACTAATAAACCGTGATCAGATTTAGTGTCATCATAACGGCCTGTTGTAGTATTTAGACCAAAATAGCTCATACCATCATGACAGTCACCAGAACGGAACTGGAAGCTTGGACCTGAAGGGATATCGTTATCATCCCATGCACCATAGGATTGATTGATGGAATCACCCAGCGCATAAAGTACTTTGGCTTCATAACCTTCTGGAACCGTCACGATATCATTCAGGTTCTTCGCGACTGGGGTAAAGCTCAACTTTGTCGGTAATTTTTTTGGATCAGCAGGTGGAGGTGTTGTTCCTGAGTCACTATCGCTGCCACAAGCTGTCAAAGTTGAAGCCAAAGTCAAGGCAACTGCGCCGCTCGCAGTTTTGGTGATGAGGCTGCGGCGTGTAATCGCTTGCTCTAAAATGTCACGGAAATGGACATTGTCAGAAGTATTGTTGTCTAATTCTTGCTCTTCATGATATGGCGTAAAGTCTGTCATGATATTTCCCAAGTATATGGTTGTTATAAAGTTGTATCAAACTTAGGTGAAATATATGACAGCGCGCTGACGTTTAAATGACAGTCTGGTGAAGAAAATGAGTCGCTCTGATGAAAAAAAATTGATGAAAAAAGCAGACCGAAGTCTGCCTAAAAATTTGCTGCCAGCATTTAAGCCGCCCGTCGTTTTTCAATCAGTTTGCCAAAGAACAAGCCCATTTCGAATAACAACCACATGGGAATGGCGAGCATGATCATGGAAATTGCATCCGGTGGTGTTACGAACATCGCCACAAAGAAGCAGCCGACCACAATAAAGCGCCGTTTTTCCACTAATTGTTGCGTAGAAACTAGTCCAATTAAAATAAGAATTAAGGTAATAATCGGGATTTCAAAGGTAAATCCAAAGACCAAGAACAGTTTTAAGCAGAAAGCTAGGTAACTGTTAATGTCGGTCATTGGCGCAACCGTTTCAGGTGAAACACTGATGAAGAAATGCAGAATAGAAGGCAGCGCAACGAAATATGCAAAAGCAATCCCGGCATAAAATAAACTGATGCTACCAAGCAGTAATGGCATCGCTAAGGTTTTTTCTTTTTCATAGAGCGCGGGTTTCACAAAGCTCCAGAGTTGGAAAATGATAAAAGGCATCGCCAACATCAAGGCAACAAAGAAATTTAACTTAAACGGTGCCATGAATGTTGCGGTGACATCGGTGGCAATCATCGATGAGCTAACGGGGAGCTGTGCACGTAAAGGTTCAGACAAAAGCTGATAGGTTTGATTGGCAAAAGGCAATAAGCAAAAAAATAACACCAACAGCAAACCGACAATTTTAAAGAGATGCTGACGCAAGACCATGAGATGTTGGGTAATCGGCATTTCTTCCAGATTAGAGGATTGTTGATCTGCAAGGGGAATCGGCAATTGATTTTCTATTGGAGTGTTCATACTGCCACCTTTAATTCATTTAACTGTGAAATTGGAGGCATGATGTTTAAAGGCTGTTCTATTGACGGCGTAATGCTGCAAGCAGTTTGTGTGCTCAAATAAACGCACGAAGGCAGAGGTTGTTTAATAAAATAATAAAAAGTGGCAACATTTTTATTATTGGGCACTGCATTTTGTAATTGTTTTTCTGTTGCAGGTTGGGATTGTTGTTTTAGTTCATGCATTTGAGCTTGCATCTTTTGTTCTAGCTCTTGAATCCTTTGCATTTCATTTTGCATCTGTTCCCGTAATTCAGATAAACGCAGCTCGCGATCAATATCATTTTGTACATTGCTGATCGTACGTTTAAATTTCCCATACCATTTTCCCGCAAAGCGTGCAGCTTCCGGAAGCTTGTCAGGCCCGAGCACCAATAAACTAATAATGCCGAAAGCCAGCAGTTCAGTCATACCAATATTAAGCATAACGTTTTAGCCTGAATGGGTTTTTACCGGAGAATTAACATCGGAATGACTTGTTTGATGTTCAATAATTTTTGGTTCATTTAATGCTGAAGTAGTTGCTTCATCTTCTTTGATCGACTTTTTAAAATCTTTGACTGCACCACCGACATCTTTACCCAGGTTTTTAAGTTTGGATGTGCCAAACAATAAAATTACCACAATTGCAAAAATCACAACGTGCCAAATCGATAATCCTGCCATGTTCTTTACTCATTTTTTATTTAAGCTCATCTGAACATGTTGCGATGACAGCAATGTGACTGAAAAATTTCAGTTTAAAGACAGACTGGATTAAAGCTGCTTTTGTGTTTGATTTGCTGCTAGCATATTTCTATTGCTCCTTCAGGATGATGCTGTGGCTTTGCTTTTACCACTTTTCGGCTTTTTATGTGGATGGGGACTCGCTTCAACGCAATTTTCCGCAGCTTTAAAATCACTATTCGCGAGTCTGTTAGCACGGTTTTTTATTCCCCTCGTGATTATTTACAACATGGTGTTTTATCAGGCGGGTAGCCTCAGCCTGATGATATTTAGCTTTGTTGTGGCTATTTTCATGTTCTATGCTTTTCACTTTATTTTTAAAGATAAGCTTCGTGCACTCTGCGTTAGTTATGTCAATCTAGCATGGCTCGGTTTCCCATTTGCTTTGGCTTTGTTTGGTCCTGAAATTAGTGCGGCGATGGTGGCGCTATATGTTGGCGGTTCTATATTCGGCAATATCTGGGCAGTGACTGCAGTCAGTCTGGATGTTCAACCTCTTTCAACGGTAATCAAAAAAGTTGCTTTGTCACCGCCGGTTTTCGCGCTATTGATTGCCTTAATTTGTCGAGTTATAGGTTTACAGCATCTGCAACAGCATGATTGGCTGGATATAATTTATAGTTTTGCAAAAGTGGGCATGAGCTTTACCGGAATGTGCGTACTCGGCATGTGGCTACGACATACCAAAGTGCATGTGGAAGATTTAATGCGCAGTGGTAAAATTTTCTTGATTAAAATCGCTGTAGGCGTGGTGATCTGTAGTCTGACTTACTTCTTTATTCCAATTCCAAATATTGAAAATTATATAGGCGTGATGTTTTTATTGTTCTGTCTACCGCCAGCCGCCAATATTGTGGCGCTAGAAACCCATTATCAAGGCACGGGAACTTCAGCGAAATATATCGCTTCGGGAACAATTATCAGTTGTGTGGTGGTGATGCTGTATGGAGCGATACTTCATCTTTTATTGCCCGCCCTCTAACTCCCTCCTAAAGGGAGGGAGGACATCGATTTAAAATTATGCTTTGATTAAATCACATGTAATTCGCTGCCCTGAGCCATGTATGGCGCAAGAGAGAGAAGGGACTCTCTTTGAGAGCAAGAAATTACTTGTCCAAACTTGCCTTAAACAACTGCATCGCCTGACCACGGTGGCTGATTTTATTTTTCTCTTCTTTAGACAGTTCTGCACTAGAAATACCGAGTTCAGGCAACCAGAACAATGGGTCATAACCAAAACCATTTTCACCACGTGCAGCTTCTAAAATTTCACCTTTCCAGATGCCTTGGAAAATTTGTGGAAGGGGATCTTCTGCATGTTGCACCAGTGCAAGTACGCAGACAAACATCCCTTCAATCGCTTCACCGTCTTTACGTAGTGGTTGAAGGTCAGCTAACAGTTTTTCATTATTGGCAGTATCATTACCATGATCGCCTGCATAGCGCGCAGAATAGATGCCCGGCGCACCGCCTAAAACAGGCACGCAAATACCAGAGTCATCTGCAATCGCTGGTTTTCCTGAAATCTTAGACGCATGACGCGCTTTGATAATGGCATTTTCGACAAAGCTTAAACCGTCTTCAATCGCATCTTCAATATTGAGTTTACCTTGCGCAAGTACTTCAACAGGTAAGTTCAATTCTGCAAATAGTTTTTCAAATTCTGCAATTTTTCCTTTGTTATTGCTTGCAAGTACCAGTGTTCCTTGGGATAACCAATTTTTAGAAGCCATTATTTCGATCTTAATGTGACAATGAATAAGGCTATTTTAGCGGATTTTATACAGTACGTTAAAATATGCAGATATAGATAAATCCGTTATGCTGTGAATAACAATAATAATTGAAAGAAAAATGATGAAATTACGTCAAGCTACCCTGCGGGATGCGGAAGCAATCCGTATTTTAATTCATCCTTATATTTATGATTTTGCTGTAAATATAGAAGGTGAGCAAAAGTTTAGTATAGAGGCGATTTGTCAGCTCATTCATACACCTGAATTATATTATTGGCTATTGGAAGATAAGGGGAGATTAAAAGGCGTGATTGCTTATAAAAAACCAGCACATCTCATCCATTTCTTTGTGGATTCTCGATATCAAAAACAAGGATTAGGGCGGTATATGTGGAATTTCGTAGAAGAAAAACTAAAACTAAGCTCAGAAAGTATGAGTGTGAATTCTAGTGAATACGCAGTGCCTATTTATCAAAAAATGGGGTTTAAAGTCATTTCTGATGTGGCAGAGGCTTATGGACTACGTTTTGTTAAAATGCGAAAAGATTTCTCGGTACATTAAAAAAGCACCCGAAGGTGCTTTATAGAATCCATCAATGATTATTGAGCTTGAATCCATTTGTCGGCACGGTCGCGTGCCATGCGAATCTGTTCTTGGGTCAGGTTGGCAGCCAAAGCGGTCTTCTTGCCTTCAGACAGGGTAATAACCTTATTGTCGAGCATGCCATCACGTGTAGAAAGCTCATACCATTGGTATGCACCGACGTAATTTTTCTTTTGCTCTTCCATCATCGCAAGATTAAAGCTGGCACGGTTGTCACCATGGCTGGCTGCTTTTTCAAAGTATTTACGTGCTAAGGTTTCATCTTTTTTGGTGCCAATACCATCCGCCAGCATACGACCGACATTCAATTGTGCAGCAGTCAGACCTTGATCGGCAGCTGCTTTGTACCAGACGAAAGCCTGTTGTTGATCTTTTTGAATATCTTTGCCGAGTTGATACTTGGTCGCCAAATAAAACTGCGCAGCGGCTTGACCTGATTTTGCTGATTTAATCAGGCTATTAATATCCATGACAGAATATTGTGCAGCTTGACTGGAAACAGATGGTGCAGGTGCAACATAATCTGCATGGGCTTGAAGGCTAAAAAGTCCAACTAATAGTGTGCTTAATAATATTTTTTTCATAGTGCGCTCACTCTATAAATAGCGACTTCACCAAACAGATTCGGGATATGTTTACTGAGTAAACTACCTTGCTGATCCCCATTCACGGCGAGTCGGTTAATAATCCGGATATCGTTTTCCGCACAAAGTGCTTCAAAATCACGGAAAGTACATAAGTGGATATTAGGCGTGTTATACCACATATACGGTAAAGCATTTGAAACAGGCATCATTCCTTTTAAAGCCAAGAAAGAACGCGTCTTCCAATGGGCAAAGTTAGGAAAGGTAATAATTGCTTGTTTCCCCACACGCACCATATCACGCAATAATACGTCTGGTGCATCTACTGCTTGCAAAGCCTGTGCCATAACCACATAGTCAAAGGACTGGTCTGCAAAGCGGCTTAAACCGAGGTTCAGGTCTTGTTGGATAATATTTAACCCTCGACTGACCGCAATTGCAATCTTTTCCTGATCAATTTCCAATCCATATGCACGAATATTGTGCTTTTTGCCCATATGCGCCAGCAGTTCACCATCACCACAACCTAAATCGAGTACGCTTGAATCAGGTTTAATCCATGTTTCTGCAAGTTGATGATCGATACGCATTACACAGTCTCCTGATGTGTTGCTTCAAGGTGTTCTGCGCCACCTAAAAATGCACGTAATGATTTAACGTAAAGCGGAATAGGGAACAGGAACGAGTCATGACCTTGTTCTGCATCAATATCGACATAGCTGACCGGTTTATGATTGGTAATCAGTGCATCCACAATTTCTTGTGAACGCTTCGGGGTAAAACGCCAATCGGTGGTGAATGAAACCACCAGGAAACGGCATTTGGTATTCGCCATCGCCTTGGTTAAAGACAATTCATATTCACGTGCAGGATCGAAATAATCCAGTGCTTTAGTCATAATCAGGTAAGTATTGGCATCAAAGTTACGACTGAACTGTTCACCTTGATAACGCAAATAGCTTTCCACCTGAAATTCAACGTCAAAACCATACATAAATTTGCCTGACTTCAAGTCACGGCCAAATTTCTGTTTCATGGCTTCTTCAGACAAATAGGTAATATGACCGACCATACGTGCCAAAATTAAGCCACGTTTTGGATAACTGTCATTTTCCAAATAGCGGCCGTTATGGAAATCTGGATCCGACAAAATCGACTGACGCGCAACCTCGTTAAAGGCAATATTCTGTGCAGACAGTTTTGGTGCACTGGCAATAATCACGCAATTTTTTAAACGATCGGGATAGTCCACCGACCATTGCAAAGCCTGCATGCCGCCAAGTGAACCACCAATAATCGAGTACCAGACATCAATGCTTAAACGGTCAGACAGCATGGCTTGGGTTTTGACCCAGTCACGAACGGTAACTAAAGGAAAGTCTGGACCATAAGGGCGGTTGTCATTTTCAGGATTTGGCGATATTGGACCGGTAGATCCACTACAACCGCCAATGTTGTTGAGGGCAACAACAAAGAATTTAGAGGTATCAATCGCTTTGCCCGGACCAATACAGGCATCCCACCAGCCTGGCTTTTTATCATCTTCATGATGATAGCCTGCAGCATGATGATGACCCGACAACGCATGGCAAATCAGAATCGCATTGGATTTATCTGCATTGAGTGTACCGTAGGTTTCAACCATGATTTCGAAACGTGGGAGAATGCGACCACATTCAAGCTCTAACGGCTCTTCGAATGAGAACTTTTGTGGGGTAACTAGACCCACTGATTCAGCTGGAAAAGACACAGGAATAATTCGCCTTAAATCTTTAGAATGTATAAACAAAAGGATACCACTTGAGGGTATCCTTCTAAAGTCATTTTAGTGCTAAATATTATTGCTAATACTTATACGGCAGCCGCAACAACCTGTTCTGTGCTCAATACACCTTGCTCGATCAAACGGTTGGTACAGGCAATGATCGCTTCGATTGAAGCAGTCACAATGTTGTCGTGAACACCTGCACCAAATGCAGATTTACCCGTGCCTTTCACTTGAAGCTCAATTAAAGCCAAGGCTTTGGCATGAGCGCCCGAACTAATACTACGTTCTTCATAGTTCAAGACATCAATTGGTAATTGTAATGCATTCAAGATGGCAGAAATCGGACCGTTACCTTCACCACGTAAGTGTTGATTTTTACCGTTAATTTCGATATCTAACTCAATCACCTGGTTGCCATTGTCATCAGACAATCTGTAGTTTTTCGCAGAGTAATGAGCGTCTTTGATTGCAACATAATTCTGTTTGAACAAAGCCCAAATATCTTGTGCTGAAATTTCTTTTGCCTGTTCATCCGTGACTTGCTGAACCGCTTGTGAGAACTCAATTTGTAAACGACGCGGCAACACTACATTGTAATTTGATTCCAACAAGTAGGAAATACCGCCTTTACCTGACTGTGAATTGACACGAATCACCGCATCATAGTCACGACCTAAATCTTTAGGGTCGATTGGCAAGTAAGGCATATCCCACATTTCTTGGTTTTTCTGGTATTCAAAACCTTTTTTGATCGCATCCTGATGCGAACCAGAGAATGCAGTAAATACTAAGTCGCCTGCATATGGATGACGCGGGTGCACTGGCAAACCTGTGCATTCTTCAACAGTGGCAATAATTTCATTAATGTTGGAGAAATCCAAGTTTGGTGCAACACCCTGGGTGTACATGTTCAATGCAATTGCTGCAACGTCCACGTTACCGGTACGTTCGCCATTACCAAACACACAACCTTCGACTCGGTCAGCACCGGCCATAATTGCCAATTCAGAAGCTGCGATCCCACAACCACGGTCATTATGGCAGTGCACAGAAATGATCACGCCATCACGACGTTCAATATTACGGTGCATCCATTCTACTTGATCGGCATAGACGTTTGGTGTCGACACCTCCACAGTAGCTGGCAAGTTCAAGATCACTTTATTGGTCGGGGAAGCTTCCCAAACTTCAGTCACTGCATCACAGGCCGCTTTTGCCACTTCTAATTCAGTCGCAGAGAAACATTCCGGGCTGTACTGAAAAATAAATTCAGTTTCAGGATATTGCGCTGCATATTCTTTCACTTTTGTCGCAGCATTTACCGCTAACTGCTTTGCACCGGCAACATCGACATTCAAGACTTTTTGACGGAAAGTCGGTGAGTTTGAATTGTAGATATGTACGATCGCGCGTTTTGCACCAATCAACGATTCAAAAGTACGTTGGATCAAATGATCACGCGCCTGAACCAAAACTTCGATGTAAACGTCATCTGGAATATGATTTTCTTCAATCAATTTACGGGTGAAATCAAAGTCAATTTGCGATGCAGAAGGGAAACCAATTTCAATATGCTTAAAGCCAATTTTCACCAACATCTGGAACATTTTGAATTTTTGATCCATATCCATCGGTTCAAAAATCGCTTGGTTACCGTCACGAAGGTCGGTGCTCATCCATATTGGCGCTTTGTTAATTTCGTTATTTGGCCATTGGCGGTCTGGCAAGTCTACACGTTGGTACATGCGACGATATTTTTTACTTGGATCAGCCAACATCATGAGGTAACTCCTTGTGTAGCATGTATTGCTTTTAATCGTGGATAACGGCAACGTACTACGAATATAGATTGTGTCTATTCTAACCATTTACAAGCACTGCTTCAGGTACTTTAGTCGAAAGTCGTAAAATATTGATAAATTATTACGACTTAGCTTTATCGCAGTACTTGCAAATCTATAACTAAATATTAATCCACTTATTCCGAAAATAAATTTCTATTTTTGCGTTTACAGCATATTTATAGAAAATATTTTCCTTTAATTTGATTATTTGTGAAAAATATAGTCGGAAGTGATCTCGTTTAATGTCACAGTTCCCGCTAAAGCCATCGTAATCTCAAATTCTTCCTTTAAGATTTTAATCACATGGGCAACCCCTAAAGCACCGGCAACCGCTAAACCATGAATATAGGGACGACCAATACAAACGGCTGAAGCACCTAAAGCAATGGCTTTAAAAATATCGCTTCCGCGACGAATTCCACCATCGACAATTAAAGGGAAATCCTGAGGAACCACTGCTTTAATACGTTGCAGGGCAGTGAGTGGCGAAATGCAGCTATCTAAAACTCGTCCACCGTGATTGGAAATAATCAATCCTTGAACACCGGATTGAACTGCACGTTCTGCATCTTTGGGATGAACCACACCTTTTAAAATCACCGGGAGTGAGGTGTTTTTAATGATCCACTCGATGTCATCCCATTTCGGGGCAATCTGCATTAAGCCATTAAATACCGGATGTTGATCTTCACCAATTTCAGGCAGGGGAATATGCGTGGGTGTATGCGGATGTTGCATACCTTCGGGTAACTGAAAAAACACCCGACGTTCACGATCCCGAATACCGGTATGCGGTGAATCGACGGTAATGACTAGAGCTTTAAAGTTATGCTGCTCTGCAATTTTAACCAATGCTAAAGATTTTTCACGGTCACCTTGCCAATAGAGTTGAAACCATTTGTAAGGATTTTCAGCTTTAAGGCTACGCATATCGGTATTGCTAAAAGTACTTAAAATCAGGTTGCTTTGTAGTACTTCAGCGGCTAAAGCCGTCACCAGTTCAGCATCCGAGTGAAACAGCTGTTGATGACCAATCGGTGCCAAAAAAATTGGATGAGGAAAGGTTTGTCCCAAAATTTCACATGCGGTATTACCTTGAGTTAGGTCATTTAAATGTCTGGGAATCAACTGGATTTTTTTAAACTGATCCAGGTTTTCCTGAACACTGACTTCATCCATGGCACCGCCTTGCAAGTAATGCCAGGTACTTTCTGGAAGGTGCTTTTCAGCTTGTCGCTCATAATCGGCAAGGGTTTGCAAATGTGCCGGAATTTGGCTGAAAGGATCAAGTGGTGTAACCGGTTTCATAAATCGCCCCATTGGCGCAATAAATTATGATAATGGCTTGTTAAACTGATAATTTCTTCTGAATCGCCCACTTGTAGTCGTAGTTTCATAATGGTCATATCCAGGTTGAATAACATACTGCGTTGCCAATCATCTTTGACCATGCTTTGCAACCAGGTAAATGCTGCAACCCGTTTGCCATGAGTTACCGGTTCAACCCGATGCAAACTGGTCGCAGGGTAGAGAATGGCATCACCTGCATCCAGTTTTACTGCATGGCTGCCATAATTGTCTTCAATAATCAGTTCACCACCTTCATATTCATCCGGTTCAGATAAAAACAGGGTGATGGAAACATCGGTACGAATTGCATGTCCTGCTGCATCTGAATATTGCACTGCACTATCGACATGATTGCCATAATTGCCCTCATCTTGATAGCAGTTAAACAAAGGCGAGAGTATATGTTTGGGCAGTGCCGCAGATTTGACCTGAGCATTTCGTTGTAAGGCTTGCAAGATCTTGGGAGAGAGGGATTGATAGATAATGCTGTTCACATCGATTTGCAGATTATTTTTTATTTTTTGAGCCTGAAAGCCTGCGCTTTGTTGACCCTGAATCCAGGCATGGCTGACATCCAGTTGCTGGCGTAATTCAGTAACCTGCTGTTTGGTTAAAATTTCAGGAATATGTAACATCATCAGCTTTATCTGCATCCCTTGAATAAGGTGGACTCAAAAATAAATCATGTAGTGCATAGGGTCTGTTGATACTTCATAAATGATTTGCGCTGTAGGCTAAAATTGAGCAGATGAGGCATGAAACGTAGAGAATAGCGAGACTATTATCAAGTTTCAAAACGAAATCTGAGATAATTTTAGCCACAGCCCTACGGGACAAGCATATTTTTTGCTGCTATATCGTTATGAAGTAGCCATTTAGAATGACTAAATTTCCTACTCCATGCCTCATATCAGCTAAAAAATATGCGTCGTCGCAAACATAGAGGAAGTGTCAACAGACCCTAGCTCTAACACACTACATTTATACTCAATCTGCTCAGACTTAGCGAATTGCTTAAAATTTATAATTAAAGGTCAACGCTGCTGAACGTGGTTGACCCAATACCACACGACCGCCGCCATTGTTTAAGGTGCTGATATATTCTTTATCTGCCAGATTATAGACATTTAGGTTCACAGAGGCATTTTTATTGAGGGTATAACCGGCCATGGCGTCAAATACCACATAGCTCGGAATACTTGGCATATTCGCCACTGCAGTGCTGTCCGTAATCACACGTTTTTGATCATCCACATAACGTGCACCCAAGCCGAGTTTAAAGCCTGCAACATCATAGGTCGACCATAGGCTTGCAGTCCATTCAGGTGACCAGCGTACGTTATTGGTATGGGTAATCGCTCCAGTGGTTGCATTAACACTTAACTGGTCTTCTTGCTCGGTTTTCATATGGGCGACACCCGCAGAAACACTCCATGCATCGGTGATTTTACCTACAGCACTGAGTTCTACACCTTTGACGGTTGTTTTACCTTCCTGAATGGATTCTCTGGTAATTGCATCCTGAGTAAACTGGTTTTCATTTTCAGTGTAATACACAGTAGCATTAATCGCCAATTGATCATTCAGCAGATCCCACTTGGTTCCAATTTCATAGTGGTTGGTTTCCTGTGGTTTTGCAGCTGCACTGTTAATCCCTTCTGCTGAAAGGCTAAAGTTGGCACTGCCGGGCGGTGTCAATGATTTGGCATAAGAGGCATAAACGCTACTTTTAGCTGTAGGTTTATATAGCCCCCCGAGTTTCCAGCTCACTAAAGTATCGTGTGCAGCAAAATTGGCAGGCACTAAGCTACTGCTGCCTGATGGCAGGGTTAAAGCACCATATTCAGTATCATAATAATCGACACGTACCCCACCATTCAGCTGGAAGCGCTCGCCAAATTTAAGCGTGTCGAATAAATAGGCGGCAGCTGTATCGGTTTCACCATGGGTATAGCCCCCGTTATACATCAGGCCGGGCATTGCTTCATTGCGATCTGGATCATAAAGATTGGCCCAAGAGGTTGTGACCGTCGCTTGACCCGGCATTTGCGTCGCCATAGTTTTTGTATGTTGTTGTTCTTTTAAGAATTCCAGACCTGCAACAACATCATGTTCAATAGCACCGGTTTTTAAATTCAAATTTAAAGTAGTCTGGTTAGCCAGAATCTTATTTTCCTGATCTACCCCTTGGCGAGAGCGGCTCACTGTCCAGTCATTCGGATTGGTCGAACCGTTGGTACTCAGGCTATTAATCCCGGTTAATACCCGTTGCATCTGGGTTTTGCCTGCGCGGGTAATATTGGTCAGTTTTAGGTTTTCTGCCAAATCACTTTCGATTTTTGTAGTGAACATGTCTGCATCGACATCTTCATAATCATTCACATGACCGTAATAATTTTCACGGTTGACTTTAGGTGCTGAAGCTAAAGCTGAATCTGTATTGTAAAAACCTTCCATGCCGACAGTCGGAATACCGCCATCCGGAATATTGCGTTGACGAATATGCTGTGAATAGAGATACAGACGCGTATCGCTATCTAGACCGAAAGAAATTGAAGGGGCAATGGCCCAACTATTATTTTCAATAAAATCGCGACCTTCGACACCGCCGTCTTGTCCCATCGCATTTAAACGAAAAGCAACGCCATCACTAATCACTTGATTCATATCGGCAGTCAGGCGGGCATGTTCTGCCGTATTATAAGTTGCAGAAACTTCGCGACTATTTTCAGTCTGAGGAAGTTTTGTGGCCAAGTTAATATAACCCGATGCCGATCCACGTCCTGCTTCTGCGCCAGAAGGGCCTTTGACGACTTCAATCTGTTCCAGGTTAAATACATCCCGAGTAACAGCACCCAGATCACGAATACCATCGACATAGGTCGACGTTTGGGTTGAAAAACCACGCATTTGAAAAGCATCACCGGCACTGGTATTGCCATTTTCACCGAGCTGCAGGGTAATTCCCGGCGTATTTCTTAAGGCTTCAACCAGAGAGGTTGCACCTTGTTCTTTTAATAATTCTTTTTTAATCACTGAAACGGTTTGTTGGGTATCTACCAGAGGTTGAGTGTATTTAGGCGAACTCACCTTATCCGCTTTATATTTATTTTCTGCATCTGATTTCACGGTAATGGTGGGAAGCTGAGTGACATCTTGTGTATTTGCTGCATGAGCCATGAGGGGGAGAGATGCGGCTAAAGCAACCAGTTGCGCATTTCGATTGTGTTTACGGCTTTTAATCTGTGCCATTGTGGCTAATCCCTAATATCGTATATGACAGAATTCCATTACTGCCTTGCCACTTTTAAAGTCGGCAAAATAGCAGCAAAAGTGGAGATATTGTTATGGCCTGTAACAATTAATATAAATTATAATGATAATTATTATTATTAGCAATAGTGATGGTAAGTATTTAATTATCATGAAAATGGCTGAGAATATGATTTAACTCAAGCTTGTTCATTAAATAAAGTAATCGTGCTCACAGGGAAAACGATATGATGACAGTCAAATCTGGCTCACAGAGAAAACAGATATTCTTATATTTATAAGTCATTGACTAGGCTAGCCGATATCAAATCTCGGCCGCCCATTTAATTTTTGGGGTTAAAAGAATTACAGTTCAGCCCATTTACGCATTAAATTATGATAAAGATTGGTCAGCTTGATCACTTCATCATGCTGATCACCCAACTGCATACGCAGGTTCTGAATACTTTGATCAAGATTGAAAAGCATATGACGTTCAGCTTCATCACGAATCATGCTTTGTACCCAAAAGAATGATGCAATACGGCAACCTGAGGTTACTGGCGTGACTTCATGTAAACTGGTTGAAGGGTAGAGAATCATGTCGCCTGCAGGAAGTTTGACTTCATGGTAGCCATACGTGTCTTCTACGACTAAATCCCCACCTTCATATTCTTCTGGCTCGCTTAAAAAAACCGTACAGGATAAATCTGTTCTTAAGCGTTCATTGGTTCCACGAATTCGACGAATCGAATTGTCGACATGGAAACCAAAGGCTTCATTATTTTCATAACGGTTAAACAGGGGAGGAATGATGTCTAAAGGAATAGCGGCAGACAGGAATAAGGGATGTTGTCCTAATGATTCTAAAATAATGGTGCTTAAATGATGGGTTAAGGGAAGATCTTCCGGAAGTTGTTGGTTTTGTTTAACTGTGGCTGAAAGTGTACCCGCAGTGACTTTGCCATTCACCCATTCAATTTTATTCATTTCTTCACGGAAATATTGAACTTGTTCTTTACTCAGTACGTTGGGAATATGATGGATCACGGCAATACACCTTTGGAAGAATGAATTCTTTTAGCTATAAAAATAGCCTCATTATTATGAGGCTATTTTAGATTAAATCCATAATTAACTTATGGTTTTAATTGAAATTAGTATTTGAAGTTTAAAGACAATACTGCACTACGACCTTCTGCTTCAGTTGCATAATGCGATGCATAAGCCTTAGTGAAATAACGTTCGTCAGACAGGTTGTTGACATTCAACTGCAGGTCAACATTTTTGTTTACGTTGTAACGTGCCATGGCATCATAACGGACATAGCCCGGTACAAACTTGGTATTTGCTGCATTACCATAGACTTTGTCCATCGCGACAGCGCCAGCACCTAGTGTTAAAGCTGGAGTTAGTGCATAGGTTGTCCAAAGTGTTGCACTGTTTTTCGATACGTTTTGAACCTGATTGCCGTTATTGCTGCTTGGTCTATAAGTTTTAGGCATTGTACTAGGTGTAATTTCTTCATAACCACCATCAACTAACTCGCTGTCTAAATAAGTATAACCCGCAGATACAGCCCATTTATCCGTGATGTTCCCATTTACACCAAGCTCAATACCATCGACACGAGTTTCACCAATATTGCTGGTTGTGCCATCGTCTGCTATTGCACGGGTATTGGTTTTTTCAGTACGGAAAATAGCTGCAGTCAGGTTGAGCTTGTCATTCAAGACATCCCATTTGGTTCCTAACTCCATGGTGCGGACTTCTTCAGGTTTAAGATTATTGATTGCAGCTGTAATCCCTTCAGAACCATCGCCACCATCTACACCGACTGGATTTGCAGATGTTGCATAGCTGGCATAGATACTGCCATTTTCAACCGGTTTAAATGTAATGCCCGCTTGATAGTTGATAAAGTCTTTATCATTTTCAAGTTTGACAATTGTTCCTGCTGGAGTCGTAGTATTAAAACGACCTGCAAGCATGGTTTGCTCAGTTGAGTAGTCATCCCAACGAACGCCCAAATCTAAAATCCAATGTGGATTAAATTCAATACTGTCTAAGAAATAAACAGATTTTGATTTGCTTTGAATATTGTATTGGTCGGCACCATTAGTACTTAATGTACCTGTCCATGGCCCACGGTTTGGGTTTTGTACCGAAGTACACCAGCCCAAAGTAATATCGCCAGCATTACAGGCATTGTGTACATTACCTGTAGCGTTAACACCATCAATAATGTATTGAGTACGATCTGTTTCCTGATCTGAGTACTCTGCACCTAGGTTAAAGCTATGCTTAAGGAAACCTGTATTGAATTTGCCGGTGAGTGCAAGCTGGTCAGTAAAAGTATCAGTATCGGCTACACGAGAGTTTGCACGTGCCCAAACATTACCTGTTAAAGAACCGCCAAGTTGATAAAAATTACCTCTTGAATCATCTGGATTGGTCCAAAGGTAATCATTTTTAGAGTTGCCATACACGGCAGTATTACTAATTGTTAAGTTATCGGTTAAATCATGTTCTAACTTGATTGTTCCGATCTGATTTTCCTGTTTTTGGAAATCACGATCTTTCCAACCGTAGTAAATACCTTGTTTGACATCAATTGGTTTACCATTGCCATTTTCAGAAATTCGAGCAGGCTGATTGGTTGCTGAGAAAGGATTGTTATACGGAACACCTGAATCTGGAGTATCGTCCGACTTTAAGTAGTAATAGCTTAAAGTTGCACGAGTCGCTGTGTCCAAACCAAAAGTAATACTTGGCGCGATACCAGCACGTGCGTATTCAGTACCATCGGCTTGACCTGCTTTTTCATTTTTGTGACCCAATACTGCAACACGGGCTGCAATACCATTACCAAAATCTTTGTTGCCATCTAAAGTGATACGTTGGTAATTGTCTGTACCTGCACCAACAGAACCTTCCAAAAAGTCACCTTTTTTAGCAACTTTAGAAATCATATTGATGCTACCGCCAGTGGTACCCGCACCACCCATTGCAGAAGCTGAACCTTTAGTGACTTCAACTTGCTCTACAGCAAACATTTCACGGTTTTGTGAAGTTGCGCTACGCACACCATCCACATACATTGAACTTTCAGAGTTATAACCACGAATAAATGGACGGTCGCCATTTGGGTTACCACCTTCACCCGCACCTAAAGTAATACCAGGCACAGTACGCAAAGCATCGCTTAAAGTTGTTACTTGAGTATCGGCAATCAGTTGTTTAGAAATGATAGAAACTGATTTAGGTGTATCCAGCAGCGGAGCAACGAACTTCGTGTTTGCAGATTTATCTACTTTTAAACCTTGAGTTGTTTCTACTTCTGCTTGAGTACGAATAGTATCAAGTTGAGTCACTTGATCTTGTGCAATTGCATTCCCTGCCATGACTGAAAGTGATGACACAATCGCAGAAGATACGATTTTTTTGCGTGTTTTTATGAAGGCCATTTCTAACTCAAAAGGTGAACTGTGAAAATGTATGAGAATAATAATGATTCTTATTTTATATAACTATTAATTTTGATTGTAGTTTGCGATCATTATATTTATATTGATTTGTTTGTTGAATAAAAGAATATGGTAATAAGTTTTTAAATTTTTGATTTTATTTATTTATTTGTAAAAACGGTTAATGTGTGATTTTTGATTGTGAATTTTAATCATAATAATATTAAGAATTTTTTAAGCAATTTTTGATGTCGAAGCGTTAATTTGATGTTACATCGTGTTTCTTCCATGGAGTAGGTTGCATTCATTATCAATGCCCTATTTTCACTTGAGTCGAAGCGCTAATAAATTTTGTTCAAGATCTCTTGTAATGAAATTATACAAAGTTCATCCGTGTTTGTTTTGGGTGATAAAGGTTATGAACCGGATTTAAATAGGGAGTATTGGCGCATTATAAATTTTGTAACGCAATTAAAAAAGTGATTTTCAGTGATTGAGATTATTACCAGTTAAAGCACGTTTTTTTATTGGCAGTTACAAAGAGTGATGCAACTCTAAGTTAGGATGTACGAACTCAATCAGCTAACTACTCAAAATTAAGAAAATTTACGCTTTTAGCTAAAGAGCATACAAAATGAGCGTATTTGCCAGATAAAGTGTTAGGAAATTGAAATAAAAACGGATTTTATCAGAAGAAAGCTTAAAATTTAATGGTTAAATCATCCTGTTTTGTATATCTTCCAATGTTGTCATATAATATGGCACTTTCAAAATTGCAATTACTATTTCTATATCGAGGAAGCCATGCAAGTAACTTCTGAAGCGGTTTCGGGCGTTGCCCGTCGTTTAAATGTATCTGTACCGACGAGCCGTGTGAACGAGCAATTTGAAGCTCGTTTAAAACGCACTGCTAAAACTGTGAAGATCAACGGCTTCCGTCCAGGTAAAGTGCCTTTAAATGTTGTACGTCGTGAATATGGCGCAGGCATTTATCAAGAAGTTGTGAACGATGTAATTCGTGACACAGTATTCGAAGCAATTCAGCAAGAAAAAATCAATGCTGTTGGCATGCCAAACATTGATAAAGTTGAAAACAAAGAAGACGCTCTTGTTTATCAAGCAACTGTAGAAGTTTATCCAGAAGTTGAAGTGAAAGCTTTTGACGATTTGGAAGTTGAACGTAAAACAACTGAAGTTAACGATAAAGACGTTGACCAAATGATTGAAAACCTTCAAAAACAACGTCAAACTTGGGCTGAAACCAAAGGCATGGCTAAAAAAGACATGCAAGTAACTTTCGATTTCGAAGGTACTGTTGACGGTGAAAAGTTTGAAGGCGGTACTGCTGAAGACTTTAAACTTGTTTTAGGTTCTGGTCGTATGATTCCTGGCTTCGAAGACGGTATCGTTGGTATGAAGAAAGGCGAAGAGAAAGTTATTGATGTAACTTTCCCTGAAGACTACCAAGCTGAAAACCTTGCTGGTAAAGCTGCGCAGTTCAAAATTACTGTTAAGCAAGTTGAAAAACCAAAACTTCCAGAAATTGATGCTGAATTCTTAAAAATCTTTGGTTTAACTGAAGAAGAAGGCGTTGAAAAATTAAAAGCTGACGTTCGTAAAAACATGGATCGTGAAGTGAAAAACGGTCTTCGTAACCAAGTTAAAGCTGCGACTTTTGACGCGCTTGTAGCTGCAAACGAAGTTGAAGTTCCTGAGTCTATGTTGGCTCAAGAAATTGACCGTCAACGTCAACAAATGATTCAACAATTCACTCAACAGTTTGGTGCTCAAGGTGCGCAAGCATTTGACAGCAGCATGCTTCCAGATGACTTGTTCAAAGAACAAGCTGAGAAAGCAGTTAAATTGGGTGTGTTGGTAAGCAAAGTTTTAGCTGATGCTAAAATCGAAGTTGATCCTGCTCGTGTTGAAGCTTACATCAATGACATGGCTTCTTCTTATGAAGATCCTACAGAAGTTATTGAATACTTCAACAATGACAAACAACAACGTGCTCAAATCGAAGCTGTTGTGTTAGAAGATCAAATCGTTGATCACATTTTAGCGTCTGCTAAAGTGACTGATAAAGCTGTAAGCTACGAAGAATTGTTGAAAGAGCAACAAGCTCGTCAACAAGGCTAAGTTTAGCTGATCGAAAAAAGGCGCATCATGCGCCTTTTTTTATGTATTGGCTTATATTCAACGTGTCCTGGATTAACAAAGCTTATGCAAAAAATATCTGTTATTTAATTGGGAATATTTTGCAATTTCGACAATTATCCCTCATATTGTGACTATGAGTTGAGTAACAAAAAATTTAGGAATAAATAACGTATGTATGTTCCAACAATTGATAACGCTTTAGTGCCAATGGTCGTAGAACAGTCCTCTCGTGGTGAGCGTTCTTTTGATATTTATTCACGCCTTTTGCGTGAGCGTGTAATTTTTTTAACAGGTGAAGTTGAAGACAACATGGCCAACTTAATTGTTGCGCAAATGTTGTTTTTAGAAGCAGAGAACCCAGATAAAGATATACACCTCTATATTAATTCACCAGGTGGCTCGGTGACTGCAGGTATGGCAATTTATGACACCATGCAGTTTATTAAACCGGATGTGGTGACTTATTGTATGGGGCAGGCGGCATCTATGGGTGCGTTCTTGTTGAATGCCGGTGCGAAAGGTAAGCGTTATTGCTTGGAAAATGCCCGTGTGATGATTCACCAGCCACTCGGTGGTTTCCGTGGTCAAGCATCGGATATTGAAATTCACGCACGTGAAATTCTATTCATTAAAGAACGTTTAAACCGTTTAATGGCAGAGCATAGTGGTCAAGACTATGAAACTGTTGCAAGAGATACTGACCGTGACAACTTTATGACAGCCCAGGCTGCTAAAGAATACGGTCTCGTGGATGAAGTGTTAAGTAAACGTCCATAATTTTCAGATTTTAATATTGGAGTGAATATGTCCGAACATCCTCAAGGACAAAAGCATTGTTCATTTTGCGGTAAAACGCAGTCTGAAGTCGGGAAACTGATTGCAGGTGAGGACGCTTACATCTGTAATGAGTGTGTGGACGTATGCTTAGATTTAGTCCAGACCAGTCAGCAAGTCGAATCTGGTGATTGGGCAACTAAACCTTTGCCAAAACCACATGAAATTCGTGCTGCGCTTGATCAATATGTCATTGGTCAAGATGTTGCGAAAAAAACGCTTTCAGTTGCGGTTTATAACCATTACAAACGTTTAAAAGTCACCAACTCAGGTCATAAACCTGATGATGCGGTAGAACTTGCGAAAAGTAATATTCTGCTGGTTGGACCAACCGGTTCAGGTAAAACCTTGCTTGCTCAAACTTTAGCGCGTCTTCTCGATGTTCCATTTGCTATGGCAGATGCAACGACATTAACCGAAGCTGGTTATGTCGGTGAAGACGTTGAAAACATCGTACAGAAACTTCTTCAAAAAGCTGATTACGATGTAGAGAAAGCGCAAAAGGGTATTATCTATATCGATGAAATCGACAAGATTACCCGTAAGTCTGAAAACCCGTCGATTACCCGTGATGTATCGGGTGAAGGTGTACAGCAAGCATTATTGAAAATGATCGAAGGTACGGTTGCCTCGATTCCACCACAAGGTGGTCGTAAGCATCCACAACAAGAGTTCATTCAAATTGATACCTCGAATATCTTGTTCATTTGTGGCGGTGCTTTCTCAGGTCTTGAGAAAATTGTCCAACAACGTCAAGAAAAAGGCGGTATTGGTTTCACTGCGGACGTGAAGAAAAAAGACGAAACTAAAAAATTGTCTGATTTATTCCGTCAAGTGGAAGCCAATGACTTGGTGAAATTCGGTTTAATTCCAGAGTTCATTGGTCGTTTACCAGTGATTGCAACTTTGGAAGAGTTGGATGAAGAAGCACTCATGCAGATTCTGACTGAACCGAAAAATGCCTTAACACGCCAATACCAATATTTATTCGGTATGGAAAATGTTGACCTTGTATTTGAAGATTCTGCATTGCGTGCTGTGGCTAAAAAAGCATTAGAACGTAATACAGGTGCACGTGGTCTGCGTTCAATCCTGGAAAATTCTTTACTTGAAACCATGTATGATTTACCAAGCCGCACCGATGTCGGTACTGTGGTCGTAACTGATGCGGTGATTAATGGTGAAGGAAAGCCAGAGTTAAAGGCAGAGCGTCAACCTAAAGCAGAGACTGAAGCTGCGCCTAAAGTAGATTTGAAAGTTGTAAACTCTAAATCTGCTTAATTCGCTATTCGTCTGAAACGTGCGGAAAACTTGTGTTTTCGCACGTTTTTTATTTCCAAAAATAAAACGCAATGTTAATCTCAAACACTAGGCGTGGATGCCTAAATAAGATCAACTAACTCAGATCAATGTCGCAATCAATATAGCGAAAAATTAAGTGTTTAATTGAGTACAAAAATAAAAAATACGCGGTGAGGGAAAATCATGCGTGGAGTCTGTATTGCGGTCTGTGCAAGCATTATTTTAATGGGGTGTCATGGCAAATCTGCTGTTGAACATGCCCAAGTAACATCAACCCTAAAACCTGTTGATTTTAACAGCAAGCCAGGCTTTATTGAGCAGCACCGTCTCGGTATGTTTACCATTGGTGCTTGGGTCAACCAAAAATTAGGCCAGCGCTTTCAGCCTGTACAAGCACAAAATGATCAAGCTGCCATTGTGTATATGTATCGTCCTGACAGTAAATGGAACCGTCAAGAAATTGTGGCATCTAGTCTTTTTATTAATAGTGAGCGCATTCCCAGTTTATTGAATAATCATTATTACTGGATTGAATTGCCAGCAGGAACCTATCGTTTATCGAGCAGTCGTCCTTTGGGTGCACAACATTTTCAAAAGCCTAAATATTTAGATTTTACCGTGGAAGCTGGGCAGTCCTATTTTATTAAATATGATGAAGAAAATTTAAGTACTCGTCGTGAAGTTTCGGGTCCATTGATGATGGTGCCTGAAAAAGCAGGCTTAAACGAAATTGCATTTACCCAGTTAAAATCGGAAAGTTTTAACTTTGTGGCCCAAGATCAAAATACAGGTAAGATACGCAAAAAAGCTCAAAAGCTTAAACCTGCTAAATATGATCCTGCGGAAGATGTGCAACTGACCACACCATTTAAGTTGTGGAATCCAATGACCTGGTAAATACACATTCCTCAATTTGAAGCTGAAAAATAAGTTTCGATTAAGTAAAAAATTTATCTAGAGCCTGTCATCAATTAGCTTGAGAAAATCTAACCTGTCCTCATTATTTTTTCATGACTAAACGCTATGCATTAAGAGATGATCAGTGGGAACAGATTAAGGATCTGTTGCCCGGACGAGCGAGTACTGTTGGAGTAACTGCCAAAGACAACAGGCTATTTGTTGAAGCAGTATTGTATCGGTATCGTTCAGGTATTCCGTGGCGAGATTTACCAGAACGCTTTGGGGATTTTAGAGTCGTGCACACTCGCTTTAGCCGTTGGGCTAAAGCAGGCGTATGGCAGAAAGTTTTTGAAGTGCTATCACATGAAAGTGATAATGAATATGCCATGCTGGACTCAACCATTGTG